>DATIPO010000470.1:0-1949 GCA_035471925.1 Acidobacteriota bacterium | reverse complement strand
GCTGGGGCAACGGCCGGTGAAATAGCGCTGCAAGAGGTCATGGTAGCGCTCGAAGACGCGGGGGAAGGGCATCCAGGGTTGGTGGACGCCGTGCCGGGCCTTGAGCCAGAAGCAGCGTTTGCAGCCGTCCCAGAGGAACGTCAGCATGGAGGGGGAGAGCTTGAACGAATCGGTGGAATCTGTACGGATCATGAGTTTGCGGAGCTGACGTGGGTGCCGGTACGCCAACCAGTGTACAAACCCTTATCTGTCAACCGGACAAATCCTGTCCGCCGTCAGGTTCGTGCAGCATGGTTTTAACAGCGTTCACGAAGCGCTCCACATCGCCGATCAGATCCGAGGCAGCGGCTTCATCAAAGATGGTGAAGGCGTCGTAGTCCGCCTGTTGCCGGGCATCTCCTGCAAACGAGGAGATACATGCAAGTTTTGTGTACGAAGAATCAGGCGGCGATCCTGTCAGGGTGAATTCCGTCGATGTATTTGATGCCGGCCAGCACGTCGACCAGCAAGCGTGAGCCGTTGAGTCGGCGCCAGGTCTTCTCCGCACACTGGGCCAGGCGGAAGACCATCGTCAGGACGGTTTCCCGGGAGAAGCAGCCGCGCACTTTCGCCGTGCGCAGCCGCACCGTGGCGAAGGTCGATTCAATCGGGTTGGTCGTGCGCAGGTGCCGCCAGTGCTCGGCCGGGAAGTCGTAGAAGGCCAGCAGCTCGTCCCGGTCCTTGGCCAAGCAGTCGGCCGCCTTCGGGTACTTGGCCTCATAGGCGGCGATGAAGAAGTCAAAGGCCGCTTCCGCCTGCTCCTTGGTCTCGGCCAGGTAGATCTCGTGCAAGCGCTGCTTCGCCTTGGGCTGCTGGGATTTCGGCAGCTTGTTGAGCACGTTGGCGGTCTTGTGCACCCAACAACGCTGATGCTGCGTCGAGCTGTAGACCTCGTGCAAAGCGCTCCAGAAACCGAGGGCTCCGTCGCCCACAGCCAGCTTCGGGGCTCGCCGCAACCCACGGCGTTTCAGCTCCAGCAACACCTCACGCCACGACTGCGCCGACTCGCGGTAGCCGTCCTCGATGGCGAGGAGTTCCTTACGGCCGTCCTTCGTGGCGCCGATGATCACGAGGATGCACTGGGCGTCCTGGTCCAGGCGCACGTTGAAATACACGCCGTCGGCCCAGACGTAGACGTACTGCTTCTTCGAGAGATCACGGCCTCGCCAGGCGTCGTACTCCTGCTTCCAGACGGCCTTTAAGCGCGAGATTGTCGTTTGGGACAGCCCCGGAGCATCCGGGCCCAGCAGCGCCGCCAGCGCCTCGGAGAAATCTCCGGTGGAGACGCCCTTGAGATACAACCACGGAATGAGCGCCTCCAGACTGCGCGTCTTGCGCATGTATTTCGGCAGGATCGAGGAGGTGAACGAGATCTTCTGCTTGGCCGCCTTGTCGCGGTCGCGAACCCGAGGCACCTTGACCGTGACCTCGCCGATGCCGGTCTGGACCGGGCGCTCGGGCAGGTAGCCGTTGCGAACGACGCGGCGGCGTCCCTGCTCGTCCTTCAGGTGTGCGACGCTCTCGAGCATCAGGTCCAGTTCGGCATGAATGGCCTCTTCGATCAGCTTGCGTGCCCCTCGGCGCAGCAGCTCGGTAAGCGGGTCGTCGACCAGGCTGGTCGTAGAAGCCTGATGACTTTGAAGCGGGTGAACGTTATCGTGTCTCATGGGTGGCGTATCCCTCCTTGCTTTAAGGGTGATGATCTCGGCAATCATCAGGATACGCCGCCTTTTTCATTAGTGCCCGTACACAACTTCCGAATGTAACTCCTCGGCGTAGCACGGATCTTGGTAGTTGATCTGCCAGCGGGGACGCCGCCAGACGAACTCCAGGCGGTGCAGCGTGCGACGCACGGTGTCCTCAGAGACATCGATGCCCATGCGCGCTTTCAGGTGACTCCTGAGCAGCGG
>DATIPO010000469.1:0-1525 GCA_035471925.1 Acidobacteriota bacterium | reverse complement strand
CGCTGATTGAGCGCTTGGGCTGGCAGCAGTGGGACCGGATTCCCGAGGCCGATCAGGCCTGGAACGAATTCGAGCAGGTCACGGCCGAGCTGATCCGCCATTCCAATCGGGCTTATCGTGAGTCTTTCGGAAGCGACGAATGGGCTTCGGGCCGGGCGCCGGTCGAGCGCCGCCGAATCGACCAGGATCTCGAAGATGCCTACGCCCGTCTGGCGCAAAAGCTCGAGTTGCCAGCGATATGGGGACGCAGCAAGGGTCCGGCCAAGCCTCTGGCCGCATCGCTGCTGACCAGCTACCTGGGCGTCTCGGGCGTCTACTTTCCCTGGACGGGAGAGGCCAACTTCAACCACATGGTCCCCGACTATCAACTGCCCCATACGATCGCCCACGAAAAGGCCCACCAGCGTGGGATCGCCGGCGAAGACGAGGCCAATTTCTTCGGCTTCCTAGCCTGTCTGGAAGCCCAGCACCCCTATGTGCGCTACTCGGGACTGGTTTTTGCCCAGCGCCAGCTTCTGAACGAGATCTATCCCCGCAATCCCCCCTTGGCCCGCCGCCTCTCCTCTCAAGTCCTGCCAGCCATCCGCATGGACATCCGCCAAGGCAGCCAATTTTGGAGACAGTTCGAGGGTCCCGCCGCCGAGGTGAGCCACGCCGTCAACGATTCTTACCTGCGCCTGCACGGCGTGGACGAAGGCATCCGCTCCTACACCCTTTCCACCCGCCTCATCCTCGTCTACCTCCGCCAAAACGGCGGGCGTCTGTAGGCGATCCTGGCCCTGGCCACAGTGATGAGCCCTCTGCTAGAGTGGTCAGTGCTAGCAGGTGACAACCTTCTCAGAGAAGGTGATGAAGCGTGCCGTAAAGCGGAGAACCGACTCAGAGATGCTCCGCGAATACCCCATAGCGGACCGTCTTGCTGGTTGGTACCTCCGGATCACGGAGGTTTCCAACGGTTGCTGCCTCGTCGAGGGCGCTGACCGCTGGGGACGCCGGGTCTCCCGCTCCGGCACCGACCCGATGCCTTATTGAGGACCTCCCTGAAGGATGCAAAATCCGTCAGGGACAGAAGTTGAAGCTGTTTGGAGGCGAAGATGAGTACGGAGTTTTTTGAGGCGATCAAGAAGGGGGAGGGCGAGCGAGTAGACCAGATGCTGGGGGCAGACGGGTCCTTGGCATCAGCCAGCAATGAGCAGGGTGTCTCGGCACCGCTCTTCGCGCTCTACAATCAGCAGTTTGAAATCGCCGACCGCATTGCCGCGGCCCGAGACGATTTGAACGTCTTCGAAGCGGCCGCCTTGGGGGACGTCGACCGCCTTAAAGGCTTGGTCAATGAACTTCCCCAGAGAGCCGTGGAGCCCTCTTCGGACGGCTTTTGCCCCCTCCATCTGGCCTGCTTCTTCGGAAGAGTGGAGGCCGCCCGCTACCTGATCGATCAAGACGTCGACGTCGACAGGCCCACCAGCAATCCCATGGAGATCCGTCCGCTGCACTCGGCCTTCGCCAACCGGGACGCCCAGAGCAA
>DATIPO010000468.1:0-1846 GCA_035471925.1 Acidobacteriota bacterium | reverse complement strand
TCTCGCTTACGAACACAACGGCTACTGGCTGATGACCAACTAACACGCTTCATACTACACCTCTTTCGATTGATGAATACTCGATGATCAAGTTTTTAGTGCTTGACGATAGGATTCCTTTTGCTGTAGGGGCTGCACGTTCAAGTGGCGGCCTTGTACTTGAGAGACGGTGAGGGCGCCAGGCGCCCCAAGTCGCGCCCGACCATATGCTTTTCCGAGGGTCTCAAGTCAAAACATTCGGCCAACGTCTCGCTGAGCTGCTGCAGTTGCTGGGCGGGGTCGGCGGTGGTGAGGATCTCACGGAACACCTCCAGCAGGCTATCGACTTTGATGCGGTCAATCAGGCTGCCGACGGTAAACGCCGGTTGCCGGTGGTTCAACTGGGCCAGTTGGGCCGGATGCAGGAGCAGGCAATGATCGACCAGCAGGCTCAGGATCAGGCCTCGGCTTGATCCCTCTTCGCCCGGCTGTTTGGTCAACGCCCCCCAGCCTTCATAGCCCTTCCAGTCCTGGATGAACACCTCGACGAGCCACCTCAAGGTGAACGCCTGGACGATGTCCTCGGTGCGCCAGCTCAGATCCGAGGCCACCAAATAGCGGTACTCGGACTCGCCTTCATACTTCAGGGCAATGACAAAGCGTTTTTTGCCATGCGCCTCGACAAACAGGCGCGCGCTGCTCACCCAAACCCGCAGGCGCTGGCCGCCCCGCCGACGATAGGTCTGGACCACGCCCGGATAGCGGGTAAAGTACTGCTCCAACGAGAGACTACGATTACGAAAGCGCACCTTCTGGTTACCGCGCAGCTGGCTGATGACCTGCACCCCCTCGAACGTAGCACCGGCCTGGTCCAGAAACGCCGCCGTGCCATAGAGGGCATCGGCCAGCACACACTGGCCCGTCACGCTCGGATGCGCCTGGCGAAACTGCCTCAATAATCCAAGCCCCAGTTCGGCCTTGGTCGGATAGGCCGGATCACGCACCGGCTCGGGCGGGCGCTGGCCCTTAGGAACTCCCTGTCGCCTGAGCTTTTTGTCCTGCTTGACCCAGGCCCGGCGCACGGGGTCCGGCTCATAGAAGGCCACCCCCACCGGCAGCGTGATCCGCTCGCTGACCAGCAGCAAACACACCAGGCTCTGGCCCCTCAGAAAGCCCCCGCTGGCCTTGTCCTTGAGCTTGTGGACCTTGGCGATGCGTCGCGTGACCTTGCTACGGCGCCTGTCGGTATCGTCAAGAAGGAGGCTCCCTGAACGGATGCCATGGCGGCGCAGAATCAGCCACACGCTGCGCTGCAACAGCACCTCCCACGGCAGCTTGGCGTGACGAAACATCCACGACAGCGCCGCCTGGGAGTAGCGCCCCAACCCCGCCCGCTCAAAGCGCCTCCAGCACAGACTATTGGTGACCATCATGGCCATCAGGCAAAAGCTCAGCCAGCGCCGTTGGAGCACCGAAAGTCCCCGACCGTTCGGACTATGCGCCTTAAGCGTCGCATCGAGTTCTTCAACAAAGGCCTTCACAAAGGGCAAGGGCTGGCTGATCAACAAGGGCTACCTCCTCAGTGTCACTCGCCATGGCACCACCGCTGGTCCCCAGCGTACAATAGCCTCCGGTAGCGGGCCAGCTCGTCACACCGCGACGGCTCTTGCAGGCGCTCGAGCCTGAGTCTGGCGGGCTGACACCGCTACCCCCTTCGCCAACCATTTGTCAAGTACAAAAAACTTGATCATCGAGTAAACAGGTTGCAGGTTCCCTGGCGACAATATTCATAGTCATAGCGAGCGGGCTGGCCGGGTTGCAGGGGCAAAGCCGGGTGGACTTCACCAATGAGCTGGTAGGGCGTTTC
>DATIPO010000467.1:0-9337 GCA_035471925.1 Acidobacteriota bacterium | reverse complement strand
TGGCGGCGACGTCACCGTGGGTTCGAATCCCACCCCCTCCGCCAGGTACAAGGTCGAGTTGCGAGGTTCGAATGTCGAAGTTTCCCTCCTTGGGCATCGCAGCCCGCCCCCTCCGCATTTCGCACTTCGAACGTCGTACTTCGACTCTCCTCCTCCTCCGCCAGGTACAAGGTCGAGTTGCGAGGTTCGAATGTCGAAGTTTCCCTCCTTGGGCATCGCAGCCCGCTTCTCTCGCACTTCGCCCCCGTCTCAGCAGTGTCGCGGCCTTGCCCTCCCGGCACCAACCAGATCAGGAACGGGGACGGGGGAAGTCGGGAGCGGGGAGGTCGAGGTGGCTGAGGTGGCAGCGCAGGGCGTCCTGGAAGGCCTCTAGGGCGTCGGCGACGTTCTCGCGGAATTCCTCGTCGATCTGGTCGTACTGGGTTGAGATGCGGCGCAAGAGTTCATGCAGGTAGCGGCGCAGGTCGGAGAGGTTCTGGGTGGACGTCCGTTCGAAGGCCTGGAGCCGATCCCGGAAAAGAGCCAGCTCCTTCTCGATCGAGCGGCGGAAGTCGTGGACGGCGATCTGCTGGCTGGTGACTTTCTGGAAGTGATAGCCCATGATGGCCAGCCTTCCGGCCTCCGGGAACATGCGGGGATGACGGCGCAAGACCTTGACGAAAAACTTCAGATAAGCTGGCCCCTGTCTGGAAAAAACCTGCCTTCGGATCGATCTCAAAAGGGCCCGCACCTCGGTCAGGCGGACCTTGCGCACAGCGGTCTTGTTGGGAGCCAGATTGTCGAACATGGTCAGGCAGCGCTCGAAGTAGTTTCTCAGCGCGGAATCATAAAGCGTCGTCAGGACCCGCTTGTAACCCTCGACCAGCGTTTCCCGCGGCAGTTCGGTTTCGAAGTTGAGCGCAATGCTGACGTTGTTGCCCGTGGACTCGCCCAGCAGGCGTCCTTCTTTTTGCAGGCGGTGATAGAGGTCGGTGCCCTTAACCGCCGTCAACAGGCCTACCATGGCCATGGGAATCCCGGCCCTCTGGATGAAGTCGATTTGAACGTCGAAGGAATCTTCGCGGTCGCCGTCCAGACCCAGTATGAAGCCTCCGGTCACTTCCAGTCCCCGGCCTTGCAGCTTGCTCACAGCCTTGGCCAGGAAATCGGGGTCCCTGTGGTCCACGTTCTGGTTCTTCTTGGTCTTGAGAAGGGCTTTGGGGCTCGGGGTTTCAATTCCCAGGAAAACCATGTCGAAGCCCGAGTTCACCATGCGGTCGATAAGGGTGTCCATGCGGGCCAGGTTGACGCTGGCCTCGGTGAAGAAGGAGAAGGGATAGCCGTGGCGGCGCTGCCAGGCCTCTATTTCGGGAAGCAGTTGCAGGGCCCGGCGCTTGTTGCCGATGAAATTGTCGTCAACGAGAAAGATGGGGCCTCGCCAGCCCAGGTCGTAGAGCAGGTCCATTTCCTCCAGGATCTGGCGGTTGTCCTTGGTGCGGGCCACGCGGCCGAAAAGCTTGGTGATGTCGCAGAATTCGCAGTCAAAGGGGCAGCCGCGGGAGAACTGCAGCGCCATGGAGCCGTAATCGTCCAAGTCGATCAGGTCGTAGCGGGGCAGGGGCGTCCGCCGCACGTCGGGCTTGTCCTCGGCGCGGTAGATCTTGCGCGCCCGTCCGGCCTGGAAATCTTTCAGGAAGCGCGGCAGGACATCTTCCACCTCGCCCAGGATGAAGTGGTCGGCACCCTCGATTTCTTCATGGAAAGTCGTGGGGTGAGGCCCTCCCGACACGACCGGCACGCCGGCTTGCCTGGCCATCCGGATGACCTCGTCCAGCGAATCTTTCTGAACCAGCATGGTGGAGGTGAAGATGACGTCGGCCCACATCAGGTCCTGGGGCGAGAGGGGCCGGACGTTCAGATCGGCAACCCGAAGCTCATATTCAGGAGGGAGCATGCCGGCCACGGTCAGCAGTCCGAGAGGCGGCATGCTTGATTTTTTGCCCACGAAATCGAGGGCGAAGTCGTAGCCCCAGTAGGAAGGCGGGAATTTCGGGTAGACGAGCAGCGTTCGCGTCATGATGTGATCTCGTGTGGTTGCGGCTGTCTGGGCACAAGCGCTCCGTTTTTCGGTTGACAACCAGTGTAAGGCAAGCGCCCTCCGCTTGCACCTCGAAATCTCCTGCCCTCCGTGCAAGAGTGGGGCTTGAGGCCGAGGCCGTCCTCCGAAGCCCTGGCAAGGAAGGCGAGAAGCTGAAGATCGTGGCATGGCCTGCGGCTGATCAAAGGGACGACGCCTTCTTGAGCATCGCTGCGCCATCCCGCACTTCGCAACTCGAACCTCGAACCTCGAACCTCGCACCTCGAACGTCGCACTTCGCCCTGCCCTCTCCGCACTTCGCAGCTCGCGGTCGCTCCTTTTTCCTCAACATGCATTGGAGTGTCCGCCCTGCGGCGCATTGCGACCGAAACGCTCGCCTAGCCTGGCAGCTATGGTGTAAGCTATGCATTCACCTCGAAGGGAGACCGTCGACGAGTAAAGCACCATGGAACCATTGATCAAAATCCGCAACCTGGAAAAATACTACGAAACCGGCTACGTCAAGACCTTCGTCCTGCGCCGCGTCAACGTCGACGTGCAGCAAGGCGACTTCTTAACCATCATGGGCCCCTCGGGTGCCGGCAAATCGACCTTGCTGAGCATCATCGGCATGCTGGACGGCATCTGGGAGGGCGAGTACTACTTCCTGGGCCACCCCATCCACAAGATGAAGAAGCGGGAGCGCTCCGAGCTGCACAAGCAGAACATCGGTTTCGTCTTCCAAAGCTACCACCTGATCGATGACCTGACCGTCTACGAAAACCTCGACGTCCCCCTCTCCTACAAGAACATCAAGAAGAAGGAGCGCGACAGCATGGTTTGCGACATGCTCGACCGCTTCAACATCGTGGGCAAGAAGGACCTCTTTCCCAATCAGCTCTCGGGCGGACAGCAGCAGTTAGTGGCGGTAGCCCGCGCCCTCATCACGACCCCCAAGCTGATCCTGGCCGACGAGCCCACAGGCAACCTGCACTCTTCTCAGGGCGAAGAGATCATGGACCTCTTCAAGCGCCTCAACGATGAGGGCACCACCATCATCCAGGTCACCCACTCCAAAAAGAACGCCGACTACGGCAACCGCATCATCAACCTGCTCGACGGTTGGGTGGTGGACGAAGAGGAAGAGAAAAAGGAAATCGAAGCCTCCACTTCGGTGTGAAATAGCGGTTGTCCTCAGAAGCCGGAGGATGCACCCTGCTTGCAGGACAGAATATCGTCTGTTTGTTGAGCGCAGCTTATTGCGCCTTGAGGACGTTGAGCGGATCGACGCCTCCGGCACGGCGGGCGGGGAGATAGGCCGCCGCCACCGCCGCTCCCAGCAGCACCAGAGCCACCAGGCTGAGGACCAGCGGATCGTTGGTGGTTACCTGGTAGAGGCGCCCCGCCAACAATCCCGTGGCCAGGAGCGCCGCGGGGATGCCGATGAGGATTCCCAGCAGGGCCGGCAAGGTACCCCTCCAAAGAGCCTGGCCCACCACGGCGCGGCAAGAGGCTCCCAGCGCCAGGCGGACACCGAACTCCTGCTTGCGTCCGCTCACGGCCAGTGCCATCACGCCGTACACCCCCACGACTCCCAGTATCAGCGCCAGCCCTCCGGCCAGCACCAACAACCGGGTCAGGAAGCGTTCGTCGCTTTGAGTGCCTTCGATGAGTTGCTGCATGGTGGACAGCGAACGCACCGGGACATCGCGATCAACCTGCCAGACCGCCTGGCGCACCGGCTCGATCAAGGCGTGCGGATCGCCCTGGGTGCGGACGGTCAGGTAGAGGGTGGGCAGCCAGCCGTCCTGCTCGTAGGGACGATAGACCATGTCGCGGACCTGCTCGCCGTCCAGCGACGATTGCTTGACGTCGGCGGCCACGCCCACCACCTCGAACCAGGGATTGCCCTTCCAGCGCACCTGCTTGCCCACCGGGCTCTTATCGGGCCACAGGCGGCGGGCCATGCTTTCATTGATGACGGCCACGGCCTTTTCAGAGTCGCGGTCAGCGGACTCGAATCCGCGGCCTTGCACGATAGGGACGCCCATGGCCCGGAAATAACCGATGGTCACGACGTTGTAGGCTCCCGTGGGAGGCCGCTTGCCTTCTTCTAGGGGATGGTCCTGGGCTTCGTAGGGCATGGTGATCATTCCGCTGGTCATGGGCAGCGGGAAAACGCCTTCGGCAGACTCAACCCCCGGCAGGGCAGCGATCTGGCGGGTTACCGAATCAAAATACTCCCGCCGCTGCTGAGGGGTCGAGTAGCGTGAAGAAGGAGGCACCAATTGCAGGGTCAGGACGCGCTCGGTGTGATATCCGGGCTCGACCTGATTGAGCAGCCACAGGCTCTTCAGCATTAACCCGGCCGAAGCCACCAGGACCATGGTCAGCGCCACCTCGCCCACCACCAGCGCCGAGTGCAGCCGGGCGCTGGAAAGGGCCTGTCCCCGTCCGCCGTCGCGCAGAGAGGACTGCAAGTCGCGCAGCGAGAGACGCAGTACCGGAGCCAGTCCGAAGAGCAGCCCGCAAAGCATGGAGGCGGCCAAGGCGAAGACCATGACGCGCCAGTCGATACCCACTTCGCCGGCCCGAGGCAAACTGGACGGTAGATGCTGGGAGAGGGCCGCCAGCGTCAGGTAGGCGGCTCCCAGTCCGGCGCCGCCTCCCAGCAATCCCAGCAGGACGGACTCGGTGATGAGCTGGCGCGCCAGCCGTCCTCGGCGTGCGCCCAGGGCCGTGCGGATGGCCATCTCTCGGGTGCGCGAATCAGCTCGCGCCAGCAGCAGATTGGCCACGTTGGCGCAGGCGATGAGAAGCACCAGTCCCGCGGCGGCCCACAAGGTCAGCAGCGTCGAACGCACCTGACCCACGACGGCTTCGCGCAGCCCGAATACCTGGACTTGGCCGAGATTGCGGTTGGGTTCCTCTTCCAGCAGGTGAGCCACGATGGAATCCACTTCCTGGGCTGCCGCGGGAAGCGCCGCGTCCTCGCTGAGACGGGCTGCCATCAGCAGGTAGGCGCGGGCGAAATAATTGTTGGCGGCGGCATCGATTTCGTGGACGGCCCAGGCTTGCCACGAGGGATCCAACGGACGGTAGTCGCGGGGCATGATGCCGATCACGGTGCGCATGTCCTGCCCGCCCCCGCTCATGGCCACCCGCTGACCCAGGATGCTCTCCTGACCTCCGAAGCGGCGCTGCCACAGTCCGTGGCTGAGAATGACGGTGGGAGCGGCTCCAGGTTGCTGATCCTGGGCTTGGAATCCCCGGCCCCAGGAAGGCCCGCGTCCCATCACCTTGAAGTGGGAGGCCGACACGAAGGCCGCCGGGACGATTTCAGGTTCGGCGCCGCCCGTCAGGGTGAAGTTGTCGCCGCTGTAGCCCGTGACGGCCTGCAAGAGCCGGCTGCCCTGCTGGAAGACCTCCATCTCCTGCAGTGTCCAGGGACGGTTGGCTTCGACTTTGACCATCTGCTGCGGCTGGGGATAGGGCAAGGACTTGAGCACCACCGCGTTGACCACGCTGAAAATGGCGGTGTTGGCACCGATGCCCAAGGCCAGCGTCAGCACGGCCACCAGCACGAAGGTGGGGCGTTTGGCAAAAGAACGAAGAGCAAATCGGAAATCCTGGAGCATGCCTGCCATGTCGACCTCCACTTTTAGGCCGTTTTCTGAAAAACCACTTTCCCTATTCTAGCGATGCTTGCTGCATGCAACAAGCATCGACCTCAGTATGTTCTCAACAGGCCGCTAACGGCGCAAGCCGCCCTTTGCGGTGTTAGTATCGGCGCATGAGTGCGGCCCTTTCCGACATCGAATTGCTCAGCCGACTGGTGGCTTTTGATTCCACCAGCCGCCGTTCCAATCTGCCCATCGCGGACTTCATCTGCCACTACCTCGACTCCCCCGATATCGAGATCGAACGTAATCCCGACCAGAGCGGAGAGAAGGTGAATCTAGTCGTGCGGGCCGGCGTCCCGGGAGGCAGGGGGCGACAGTCGGCTCAGAGCGCCGCCCAGGAAAACGCTTCACAGCCCAAAGACGGCAGGGGACGCACAGCCCAGGGCCATTGCGGGGGACTGATCCTCTCGGGACACATGGACGTGGTGCCGGCCACCGAGCCGGAATGGGAGAGCGATCCCTTTGAGTTGGTGGAGCGCGACGGCCACCTTTACGGTCGAGGGTCCGCCGACATGAAGGGCTTTTTGGCGCTGGCCGTCAATCAGGCGCGCGAGTGGGCCTCCCAGGACCTCAGGGAGCCGCTGGTCTTGCTGCTCACCTTCGACGAAGAACTGGGACTGCTGGGGGCGCAGCATTTCGCCCGCACCTGGCGCGACGAGATTCCGCTTCCCAGAAACGCCGTCATCGGCGAGCCCACCGAGTTGCGGGTGGTGCGCATGCACAAAGGACACCTGCAAGTGCGCGTGACCCTTCGGGGCATCTCAGCCCACAGCGCTTATCCCCACCTGGGACGCAGCGCCATCGAACCCGCCGCCCAAGCCGTCCTGGCCCTCAAGGAACTGCGGGAAGAGATGCGCGAAGAACGCCACGAGACCAGCGGATACTATCCTGAGACGCCCTTCGTGGCCCTCAATGCGGGCATGATCCGGGGCGGCGAGGCCGTCAACGTGATTCCCGACCGCTGCCAGATCGACATCTCGGTGCGCAACATGCCGGGACAACCGGCCCAAGAAGTGGTGGAGCGGGTCCGCCGCAAGATCGAGGGACTCCAACTGCCCGACTGCCGCGTCGAATTCATCAACGAAGCGGCTTCCCTGCTCTCTCCCGCCGACAGCGCCGTCCATCAGAAGCTGTGCCAACTGACCGGCCAAGAGGGGACGCAAGCCGTCTCCTACGCCAGTGACGCCGGAGTCTTCCAGACCATGGGCATCGACTGCGTCCTCTTCGGCCCGGGGACCATCGAAGTGGCCCACAAGCCCAACGAACGCGTCCCCATCGACCACCTCCAGCGAGCCCGCCAAACCCTGCAAGCCCTCATCGGCGAATTCTGCGCCTAGCGGCAATCTCCGGGAGAAGCGGCGTAAGCGGACCTAAGCCGATCTCCACTTCATGGCGAGCCGCCGCTTCTTCTCCGCACAATCCCGGAGGTACAGATTAATCAGCGTTTGATATGGAATCTCAAGCTCTTCCGACAGTTTCTTAAAGTAGTCGATGGTGGGCTCGTCCAGTCGAATCGTGATCTGCCGCTTCAAGCTCTTGGCGTAAGGATTCCTCTTCGCCTTGGAAAAATCATATTCTTTTCTCATGCTCGTAGCCTCTTCAAGTACTGAGTTCTTTCCGGCTTGGTCGCTTTGCGTGCATTGATGACCCGAATCGTCTCAGGGTCTACCCACACGGCATGGCAAACGACTAACAGTCGAAGGCGGGAACTGAGCCCGAGCAGAAGAAACCGCTCCTCAAAGTCGGAGTGGTCAGGGTCACCCAGCAACAAAGCGTTCTCATCCCAAAACACGGTCACAGCCTCTTCGAAAGGAACGCCGTGCTTCTCTTCGTTGGCGGCTGCCTTCTGATCATTCCAAGAGAAGCGCAGTTTCTCCATCGCAGGATTGTAACTACATTGTAATGGCATTTCAATGTCTTGTCTACTAAGGCCTTCGCTGACAGACTACCGTTAAAATCGGCTGGTGGCGCGGCGGGGTCCACGCTACAATTGCGGTTCGATGAGTACCTCAAGCCGCTTGGCTGAGAGCCGAGAGCTCTCTCAGGAACGAGTGTTTCAGGCCGACCTGACCTGGACGGGAGACAGGTTTGAGGAGGAGGTGCAAGTTGTGGCGGATGGGGGCGGGCTGATCCGTGAGGTAGGGCGGTTGGGGCGGACGGCGGACGTCCGCCTGCAAGGCAAGGCGCTGCTGCCGGGATTCGTCAACGCTCATTCCCATGCCTTTCAGCGGGGACTGCGGGGACGGGGCGAAACCTTCCCCCGGGGCAAGGGTTCCTTCTGGACCTGGCGGGAGGAAATGTACCGCTTGGTCGACTCCATGGACGGCGAGCGGCTGCTCGACCTGTGCCAGCAGGCCTACGGCGAGATGCTGGCGGCGGGGATCACCTGCGTGGGCGAATTCCACTACCTGCACCACGATGCCTCAGGCGCGGGCTATGCCTTCGACGAGGTGGTCTTGGAAGCGGCTCGCCGCAGCGGCATCCGCATCGTGCTGCTCAACGCCTTCTACCGCTGGGGTGGTCCGGGGCGTCCCCTGGAGGGAGCCCAGAAACGCTTCGCCACATCATCGATGGACCAGTACTGGCGGCAGATGGAGCGGCTGCGTCAGGTGCTGACCGCCGGACAGTCGCTGGGGACGGTGGCCCACAGCCTGCGGGCCGTCGATCTGGAAGAAGCCGTTCAACTGCGGGAGGAGGCGCGGCGGCAGGGGCTGCCCTTCCACATCCACGTCGAGGAGCAGCCGCGCGAAATCGAGGAGTGCCTGGAGCATTACGGCGCGCGTCCGCTGGCGCTGATCAACCGCCGCCTGCAACCCGACCCAAGCCTGACCGCCGTCCACTGCACCCACAGTTCCGCTGAGGACATGAAGCCCTATCTGGAGGCGGGAGGAGGGGTGCTCATCTGTCCCCTCACCGAGGCCAACCTGGGCGACGGCATCGCCGACCTGCCGCTGATCGGCGGCCTTGGCGGACGCATCGCGCTGGGCAGTGATTCCAACGCCCGCATCTGCATGCTGGAAGAGGCCCGCTGGCTGGAATACGTCCAACGCCTTGCGCGTCAGAGCCGGGGGATTCTGCGGGCCACACCGGAGCCGCCGTCCGACTCAGGCCGCAGCAGCCTGGACGACGACCGCCCGGCAGGCGAGGACGGCGCAACTATCGCCGGCGACAACGCCGCCTGCCTGCTGCGCTGCGCCACGCTGGAGGGAGCGCGCTCGCTCAGTCTCCCGGCGGGTGAAATCGCTCCGGGACGCTGGGCCGACTTCTGTGCCGTCGACCTGTCCCATCCCGATCTGGCCGGGACCAACGCTTCCACCCTCCTGCCCGCCCTGCTTCTGGGGTGCGGAAATTCGGCCATCCACTCCACCTATGTCAGCGGCTCGCGACGCTTTCTCGGGGGCTAGAAGCCATCACCTCCAGGTGACCCTCGTCGACCTTGCGCAATAGCTTGGCTAAGCGCTTCTTCAAGTCTTCGATTTCGCCTTGGGTGAGGCCGATCTGCAGAGTGGCGCCCTCCAGGCGGCTGCCTTTTTGAGGATCGAGGTTGCGACCAGGAGCCACGGGACGGTAGACGCCATCAGGTGCGCGTTCGAATTGG
>DATIPO010000466.1:0-1510 GCA_035471925.1 Acidobacteriota bacterium | reverse complement strand
CCGCCTTGCGAGCCGCCCGAGTCCCGCTGGCGGAAGTCCTCAGGGCCGAGTGAGTGCGGGCTTTGGACCACGCGATTGGGCGGTCGGACTGAGCCGTGTTTTGGGCACCATCCGCGCGAATGATCGTCAGAGAGAGCGATCAACGTTCGGTTGGCGGCGCCGGGATGATGACCTTGAAGGCCGCCGAGGAGCCTAAGATGACGATGCGATGTGCTTTCAGGTCCGCCGCGCTTCTGGCAGGGACCGTTTTCGTGCTGTGCGGCCAGATACACTCCCAGAGTCTCGCCGTCGAGGACGCCGGAGAGCGGCTCAAGGTCGAGAACTGCTCCTTCGAAGACTTCCGTGGAGAGGCCCAGTGCGGCACCTTGGAGGTCTACGAGAACCGCCGGACCCGGCAAGGACGGCGCATCCCCATCTATTTCGTCCGCCTGCGCGCCACCGGCTCCGATCCCCAGCCCGACCCCATCTTCTTCCTCTCCGGAGGACCGGGAGGAGAGGCCGCCACCGACATTTCCGGCAAGGTCCGCGCCTACCGCCACCTTTTGGCTAAGCGCGACCTCGTCATCGTCGATCAGCGGGGAACGGGACGCTCAGCGCCTCTCGATTGCCGCTTTATTGATTTGGAGGACGATCCGGCGGCTTTCGCCGGCCTCTTCGAGGCCGACTTCTTCAGTCCACGAGCATTCGCCGACTGTCTGAAGCAGCTTCGGAAGAGAGCCGACCTTACCCAATACACCACGAGCGCCATCGCCGACGACATCGAAGAGTTGCGGCAGGCGCTGGGTTACAGGAAGGTGAACCTGGACGGCGGATCTTACGGCACCCGCTTGGGATTGGAGTATCTGCGCCGCCATCCCCACAGCGTCCGCAGCGCCGTCTTGCGGGGAGTGGCGCCCAGCTTCGAATTCCTTTTGGAGCGGGTGGCGCGGGACTTCGACGAGACGCTGGAAGCGCTTTTTGCGGCCTGCCAGGCGGAAGGGGGCTGCTCCAAGACATTTCCCCGCTTCAAAGAACGCCTGCGCTCTCTTTTCGAACGCCTGCGCCGCGAGCCGGTAACGGTCGAACTGGAGAATCCGGCCACGGGAGAGGCGGAAAAGGTCACCATCAACTACGGAAAGTTCGCCACAGCCTTGCGCTTTGCGCTCTATTCCACTTCCTTGTCGGCCCGGCTTCCCATGCAGGTCGAGGCGGCCCATCAGGGTGACTTCAGGCCCCTCGTTCAGGATCTTTCCAAGATTCTCGTGCAGTTGGTCAACGCCATCTCCGAGGGCCTTTGGGCCTCGGTGATCTGCAGTGAAGAGGTGCCCTTCATCGACGTCGCCAAGGCCCGCCGCCAGTCCCAAGGCACGATTCTGGGAGCGGCCCGGTTGGATGCCACTTTGGCCATCTGCAAGGGATGGCCAAAGGGCCAGATTCCAGCCGACTTTCATGAGCCGGTGCAGTCCGACCTGCCGGTGCTGCTGATCGCCGGCGAGTACGATCCGGCCTCGCCGCTGGAGTTGGCCGAGAA
>DATIPO010000465.1:0-28843 GCA_035471925.1 Acidobacteriota bacterium | reverse complement strand
AATAGGCTAGAGAGGATGAATGTTCATGCGAGACTTTATCGTGGAAGCATCGGTCTTTTGGATCTTTGTTCTGGCGTTTCACTACTTGCCCGGCTCGACTCAATGGCGTCAGGCAGGACTTCCCCATGCCCAGCTTCTCGTGTGGGCCTAATGGTCGTATACTCGGCTGCCAAGCCATCTCGCACTGGCCGAAGCGAGGATTGAAAGGTGCAGGAAAAGTCTATGTTGAGTGATGTGTTCGTGTTTTCGTTCTTTGTGCTTGTCATCCATATTCCGGTCACGGCGCTTTTGGCCTGGAGCTTCTGGGCTTGGTTTAAGCGGGGAACGAGGAATGGCGTGATTCTAGCGACCGGAATCGTCCTGGGAATCATCAGGGCCTGTTGCTTGGCGTTGGGCAGCCACTTCTTGACGACGACCGCCGATTACCGCCAAGCCATCGGATATTTCATGGCCATGTTGTCGCTCCCCGAACTGACCCTGGTCAGTTCGCTGCGGGGAGACTATGAGATCTGGATCGTCTCCGGAGGATTGAGCGTAGTGGCGGGGAGCGCCCTTTGGGCTTTGATCTTGGCTGGAGGCCTCAATCTGTACGACGCAGTCCGCAGCCCCGCTAGGTCGGACAACTCCTGAATCTGATTCTCAAGAGCTAGGCCGACAGAGGAGCCAGCGAGCGGCCCAGAACGCAACCCAGAGACAAGGACCAAGCCCGCCAGTCCACCCGAGGGCAGGGCCAGCGGAGCCACGGCCGACCCTCCCGCAGTTCAAACTTCCACCGTGTGATCGACAGCGGCTTATTGGACTCCGGGGACGCCCAAGGGCGTCGTGGGCGGGGAGTCATAATCCCCGCGCGGCCCTCACTTCTCGACCTTGAAGAGGGAGTCGTCGAGTTCAAGTCCGGTTTGGAAGAGGTTGAGCTGATGCTTCCATTCCCAGGCCAGGGTCAGGTTGGTCGACTCGTAGTAGTAGCGCACTGTCCAAAGGTGGGGCAGCATGCGTCCCGACTCGTCCTTGAAGTCGGCGAAATGTTCCTCCAGCCGGTGGCGGGTGTTGCGCTGGCGGGCCGAACTGAACTCGTCCTCTCCCAGGGGAGCCGCTTGGGTCAGTTCGTAGACAGTCAGCACATGGCGCATCGTGTCGGGCTCGAAGTAGAGCTGATATCTCAAGCCGCCGTAAGGCTTGTCGGGACGGTAGTCGATGCGGTGGAGCTTGCGTCCCTCTTCCTTCTTGAGTCCGGCGTACTTCAGTTTGGCGCCGTATTCGGACTTGTAGAAGGGGTAGGACGCATTCAGCACTCCGCCCCACAGCCCTTCGCGCAAGACAGCGGGATAGACGTGCATGAACTCGGCCAAAGGCAAACGCTCGCCGGGCTTGCTGAAATCGACTTCAACGCCGTCTGATCCGCCCACGAAGCGGTCTCCGACGTACTCGGCGGCGTTGAAGCGCATTTCGTAGAGGAATTTGTCGGGCCGCGAGAGGATCTGGAAGGGCCCCCGCATGGAAGCTCGTCCACCCGACAGGATCTGCAAGTCGACCTGTCCTCCGACGCGGGCGGTCTCTTCCTTGAGGGGACCGACGGCGCTGAGGTGTTGTTGGATCACCTCCTCGGGTTCCATCTTCGCAGTGGAGAGACCGGGGACGATGAGTAGGAAAGCGGCCAGAGCAGCCACCAAGCACAACGGAATGGTTCGGTTCATTGTGAGGCTCCCGTAGATCTTCCGACGTCCGGATACTTGAACTTCTAGTCTAACTGATGACGCTGCCTAAGAAAACGATCAGGCTGAATCAGTTGCTCCGAAAGCGAATGAGCACCGGCATTCCCTGGCTGCTGTGGCATAATCGTCGGTGTGAGCAAGCAAAACCTTCTCCAGCAGTTGCCCTCCATCGACCGGCTTTTGCAGGGCCGGGAGGTCAAGGAACTGGCTGACCGATATTCGCGCCAACTGGTCACCGTGCAACTGCGGGAATGGGTGGAGGAACTGCGGGATCAAGCCCTCAAGGGCGAAATCAGCGAGGGCGATCTGGCCCGCAGGACGGCTCACGTCGGCCAGGAGTTGGGCCAGAGGCTGGAGCAGCGTCTGCGTCCCTCGCTGAGGCGGGTCATCAACGCCGCCGGCGTCATCCTCCACACCAACGTAGGACGGGCCCCCATCGCACCTTTTCTGGCCGAGTGGATGGGCCGGCTGGCGGAATCCTATTCCAATCTCGAATACGACCTCGAGGCCGGATGCCGCGGCCACCGCGACCTGCACTTCGAGTCGCGCATCAAACGCCTGCTGGGTTGCCAAGCCGCCACCGTGGCCAACAACAATGCGGCGGCGCTCTTTCTCATCCTCAACACCCTGGCTCAAGACAAAAAAGTGCTGGTATCGCGGGGCGAACTGATCGAGATCGGCGGATCCTTCCGTTTGCCTTCGATCATGGCGGCCAGCGGGGCCCGCCTTCACGAAGTGGGCACCACCAACAAGACCCGCATCCAAGACTATCGAGAGGCCATCGACGACGAAACCGCCCTGATGATGCGCGTCCATCCCAGCAACTACCGCGTGGTGGGATTCACTCAAGCCCCCCAACTAGAGGAAATGGTCGACCTGTCACGCGAGACGGGCGTCCCCTTGGTGGAAGATATTGGGAGCGGCTATCTTTTCCCAACCCAGCATCCTGCTCTGCGCCATGAGCCCAGCGCGCAGATGGCCATCGAGTTGGGCGTGGACCTGCTGTGCTTTTCCGGCGACAAGCTCTTGGGCGGGCCTCAAGCCGGCATCGTCGTGGGACGCCAAGACTTGGTTGAGCGCATCCGCAAGAATCCGCTGATGCGGGCCTGCCGCATCGACAAGACCACTTACGCGGCCCTGGAACGCATCCTCATCGAGTACGAGACTGGACGCTGGCAGCAGACGCTTCCCATCTACCGCATGCTCTTCATGACCGCGTCTGAGCTGGAGGTGCGCGTCCGCAGGCTGGGCCAGCGATTGGGCGAGGCGCTGGGGGACGCCGCGCAGTGGGAAGTCGTCCCGGGCGAGTCGCTTGTGGGAGGCGGTTCGGCTCCCGGACAGCGCCTGGAAAGCCGACTGCTTTCGCTGCAACCGCTCGGCCGCAGTCCCGCCGCCGTGGAGCGCAAATTGCGCCGCCATGATCCGCCCGTCATCGTCCGCATCGAAAGCGAGCGCCTCCTTCTCGACCTGCGAACGGTCTTCGAAAGCGACGAAGACGATCTCCTAAGGGCACTGCAATGGGCCTTCGCCGCCTAGCCCGCATCTCGCACGGGCGGTCCGCTGCGGCTCGGCCACCATCCGCGCTGGCTGCGTTGCCCTGCGTCGCGACCCCTTGTCATCACGGCGCCTGCGGCCCTTCGCTTAGGCCAGGGACATGTCGATGTGGCGGCGGCGTTTGTCGACGCGGTCGACGCGGACGGTCACGCCGTCGCCCAGCCTGATCTTGCGCCCCTTGTCGCGTCCCACCAGGGTGTGGGACTGCTCCTTGAAAACGTAGTAGTCGTCGTGCATCGATTCCACGGGAATGAAGCCCTCCACATAGTGCTCATCGAGCTGCACGTAGAAGCCCCGCGAACGCACTCCGGTGACTACCGCTTCGTATTCATCTCCCAAGTGGCCCGACATGAAGACGGTCTGCATCCAGTCGATGATTTCGCGTTCCGCTTCCACGGCCGTGCGCTCGCGCTGCGATGCGTGACGGGCCATCTCGGGCAGATCTCCCGCGAAATGGCGGCAGGCAGCGGTCTTGTGGCGCTTTTCCAGGATGAACTTGAGCAAACGGTGGATGAGCAGGTCGGGATAGCGGCGGATGGGCGAGGTGAAGTGAGTGTAGAGTTCCGAGGCCAGTCCGAAGTGCCCCTCATTCTCGGTGGAGTAGCGGGCCTGCTGGAAGGAGCGCAACATGCGGTAAGTGAGGAATCGACCCTGAGGCGTTCCCTTCATCTGATCGAGCATCTTCTGGAAATGCTGGGGCTCGCGGTGGCCCGGACGTCCTGGAAGATTGTATCCGAAGGGAGCGGCCAGTTCGGCGAACTGCTCGACCTTCTCGGGGTCGGGATCTTCGTGGACACGGTAGATCATGCCGATGTTGCGCCGTTCCACGAACTCGGCCACGGCGTGGTTGGCGGCCAGCATGAATTCCTCGATGAGCTGATGGGCTTCGAGCCGGGGGGCCTCGACGATGTCGGCGATCTCCTGATTGTCGTCGAAAACCACCTTGGCCTCGGGCAGCTCCAAGTCGAGAGCTCCCTCCTGCATGCGGCGCCGGCGCAGCAGGCGGCTGAGGTGGTGCATCTTGCTCAAAAGCCGCCCCAGCTCCTTCTCCAGTCCCGGACGAGGCGCCTCTCCCCGCTCTCGCCGGTCGAGGATCTCCTGCACCTGAGTGTAGGTGAGGCGGGCCTGGGACCGGATCACCGAAATGCACACCTCCATGTCCTGGCGGCGGCCGTTCTCATCGAAGTCCATGAAAACGCTGACGCTCAGGCGGTCTTCGTGGGGCCGGAGGCTGCACAGGATGTTGGAGAGCCGCTCTGGAAGCATGGGATAGGCGCGGTCGGGGAAATAAACCGAAGTTCCCCGGCGGCGGGCTTCGTGGTCAATCAGCCCCTCGTGTTCGACATAATGACTGACGTCGGCAATGTGGACGCCCAGACGGAAGGCGTGCACCTCGTCGGGGGACTCCTCGGGCTGCCGCCAGGAGAGGCTGACGGCATCGTCAAAGTCGCGGGCATCCTGGCCGTCGATGGTGACGGTTACCGTGTCACGCAGGTCACGGCGGTCCTCAAGATCTTGGGAGGCGGGAGGTGCGCACTGCTCGGCTGCATCCAGGACGGCCTGAGGAAAGACCATGGGAATGTCGTGTCCGAAACACACGATCTTGTACTCGATGTCGGGATCGTTCTCGTGACCCAGCACCTCGATCAGGCGTCCCAAGGGACGGTCGCGCCGCTGGGGATCGCTGAGCAGTGAAATGGCCACCAAAAGGCCTTCCTCGATGTCCTCGGAGAGGTCGGGGACCAGGACATCGTTGGCGTAGCGGTCGTCGAGGGGGATGACGTAGGCGCGCCCGCGGTAGCGCTCCAGGCGTCCTACCAGCGGGCGGCGGGGACGCTCGACTACCTCGACCACGCGTCCTTCGCGGCTCTCGTCCTTGCCGCGCCTCTTGCCCTTCTTGCCGCGCCGCCCGCGGCGCCGGCTGCTCTGGACGTAGACACGCACCGTGTCGCCATGCATGGCGCCCCCGAAGTTCTTGGGCGGGATGAAGATGTCCTCGCCGTCCGGCACTTCGACGAATCCGTAGCCGTCGGGGTGGCGTGTGAGGCGTCCTGTGACTTCCTGATCTTTCGACATGCTCACGCATTGTAACGCGTGGCGGCTTGAGCGGATTTGGAGCTGTACAGAGTTCTGCCTCAATCTGGCGAGGTTAGAGCCGGAGGCGCTTGAGGGCCTGGTTGGCAGCGATTTGGATGGGGTCCCAGAGCGTCCCAAAAGGCGGCGCGTAGGCCAAGTCGAGTTGGGCCAGATCGTCGATCTTCATTTCGGCGCTGAGGGCCGCGACCAAGGTGTCAATGCGCTTGGCCGAGGCATGAGGGCCCACCATTTGTCCGCCCAGCAGCCGACCCGAGCGCTTTTCCCATACCAGGCGGACGCGCAGGGTCTTGCTTTCCGGCATGTAGGCTGCCCGATCACGGGCCTTGACGGTCAGGGCCTCACCCTCGAATCCGCATTGAAGGGCTTGGCGCAGGGTGAGTCCGGTGCGGGCGGCAGCCAGATTGAAGATCCGCTCGACTGAGGTTTCCAGGGTGCCCCTGAAGGTGGAACGGAGTCCCGCCAGGTTCTCGCCTACCACTCGGCCCTGCTTGGCGGCCGTCGTCCCCAAGGTCGAAAACAGGGGCCGGCGCGAAACCAGGTGCCGGGTTTCAGCGCAGTTGCCGGCGGCGTAAATGCCGTGGACGTCCGTGCACCCCCGCGGGTCGACTTGGATGGCGCCGCTGACGCCCAGCGTGATCCCGGCCCGGCTGGCCAGCTCGATGTTGGGAGCCACGCCGACGTCGATCAAAGCCAAGTCCACCGGCAGCCGCTCACCTGACGCCTCGACTGCCTCCACCCGCCCTTCTCCGCACAGGCGGCGGACGGGAGTCCGCAGGCGCAATTCGACGCCTTGGCGGCTCAGCTCTTCCTCAAGGACCTGGCACAGGTCATCGTCAAGATTGGGCTGAATGTGCGCCTCACGTTCCAAAAGCACGACCTGCAATCCGCTCTGGCGCAAGGCTTCGGCCATCATGAGTCCGATGTAGCCGCCCCCGATCACCGCCGCCCGCCGCGTCCGCCCGGTCTGGACGGCCCGGCGGATGTGTTCGCCGTGCTCCAGGCGGCTGACGGTGAAGACATTGTCCAACTGGCAGCCCTCGACGTCGGGACGGCGGGGGACGTACCCGGCGGCCAGCACCAGGCGGTCGTAGGACTCGCGGAAAGCCTCTCCGCTGTCAAGGTCGCGGGCGCTGAGCATGCGGCGTCCCGGCCAAATCTCCTCCACGCGAACACGAGTGCGAGCCTCGATGCCCCGCTCCTGCTTCAGGGATTGCGGATTGAAGGCAGTCAGCTCCGAGGCTTGCCCCAAGCCCCCGGTGACATAACGAGGCACTCCGCAGATGGAGTAGGAGATATAACGCCCAGCTTCCAGGATCAGCAAAGACAGATCAGGCTCGAGGCGTTTGGCCCGGCTGGCGGCCGTCATCCCCGCCGCATTGCCCCCGATCACGACGATCTTCTCCCGCATGGCCGAAATGTTAGCAGACGCCGTCCCGGCGATCACCTTTTCCATCCAACCGGAAAAATCGCCCGTCCGCCGGGAGATTCTCACCGCACCTCGCGCTGTCTTTTGCAAACTGACTTTGCCGGTCTGCCCAAATCCCCTGTGAGACGGGCCGCCGAGCAGGAAACAGGTATTGGCACCGACCTTGCATCGTTAGGCAAGGTGAGGACTTCGGTCCTCACTATCGGCATCCCGAGTGGAATTCGGGCCCCTCCCGGGATGCCGTTTTTCTTTTTCTCGCCCCTGCACTCGTCTCCCCCCCCCAACCCGCCCCATTCCACGACTTCGAGCAAGTCCGTTCCTTCCCTAGACCTGATTCGGTTCTCAGCGCCGCCTCGCAGCCTTGAGGAGGCATCCGGAGCCTCGGGGCAAGCGAGATAGAAAGCAGCGGAAAGTTCTTCCCAATCGCAGGGAATTTTTTCCGCCAGACAGTCCCCCTGCACTCTTGAGATAGCTGCTTTCCAGACTCTAAACTATTGATCAAAAAGCACTTATGTGAGCAATGGCCGGCTTTGGCATGGGATATGCTTCTATTAAGGACGTTACTCATCAAAGCGCTTCCCCGATGAGTAGCCTGGACGGTCGCACATGACCGTTTGGCAAAATACAGATACCCTGGCTCGCACCAGCAACCCCCGTCGAGGCGTTCTCGACGGGGGTTTTGCTTTTCAGGGACTTCTTTTCGTCGCCACTCTCAAGCCCGGCCTTGGCGCCCTGGAGATTACAAGTAATTATCTCTGGTCATTTTTGTTGACGGTGAGAGTCAAGATAGTGACGATTGCGTCCGGGACGGGAAAAGTGCGCCGTGCGAACGCGGGGAGCGGGCCGCACGGCGCAGTTTCGCCGAATCTCCAAAGGGTAAGGAGATTTTTGTAAGGAAGGTACCCGGACGGTTGGGGAAACCGCCCGGGTGGCACTCATTGGGGAAGCACTGAATGAGTTACGCAAAGAGAGGAAGCACCTTGCGTGCCAAAAACTTCGCAGAAACGCTAAAGTCCTGATACTCAGGAACTTAAGGCCTGACATCTAGCTCAACTATCTTGGCTTGGCAAATAAGACAGGGGAAAGTTTCCCGCCCGACCGGGAGATCTTCCGGTTTCTGGGGCAAAAACAACTTTAGCGGGGTGGGCGTCCGGTTGCGTCGATGAGCTTCTTCAGCGCGTTCTCCAAGCGCCGGATTTCTTCTCGGTTGCGTTGGTTCAGGCGGTTAAGCATGGCCAGGATGACCCGGGCATCGCGCGCGTGCTCTCCATCTCCGGAGGCCACCCGTTCGAATTCCCTCTGGGCGTTGACCACTAGGCCAGCCAAAGCATAGCTCTGGGCCAGGAAGTAGCGGACCTCCTGGGTGTCCACAGCTTGGTTGCGGGCCAGGGCTTCCTCATAGCAGGTGACGGCTTCACCCGGATTGTCGGCCTTGCGCAGGCGGTGGCCGGCTTCGATCAAGGTTTCGTCCTTGTTGGATTCGCACTCCCAAGGACGAGGCGGTTGGTCTTCAAGGGGCCGGACGACGTCCAGCGGAGGCAGATGAAAGCGTGCGCTCCCAGGCGGCGATGCGATCGTCACCGGCGTCCTCAGCTCGTCTCCCAGGGCCGGCGGCTGGGGCGGAGCTGGAGGAGGCGCGACGTTGGCGTTCCTCTTCCAGCAGCCGGAGGCGGCCATCAGTCCGCAAAGAGACAAGAATGCCAACAGTCGCTTCATTCTTAATTCAAGCAGATCGAGAGGTCTTGCTTCTGTGCCCGCTGCCGCTGTTGGGAGAGTAAGCAGATTGGGCGGACGACCACATCGGTTGCCCGACTCCTCCCTTCCCATCATGACAGGCGAATCGTCAGGATGAGCCCAGCTTCCCACTTACAGCTATAAGGCTACAGTTTATCAAACGTGGCCCGGTGGGCGAAGCCCTCAGTCTTGTTGTGAGGAGGAGGGGAGATCGAGGGGCAGCATCAGGCAGAAGCGGCTGCCGCCCAGCCTGCTCTCTTCCACCCAGATCTGACCGCGGTGGGCTTCCACGATGCTTCGGCAGATGGCCAGTCCCAGGCCCACGCCTTGGCGCGAATGCTCTGATTCCAACTGTTGGAACTTGGTGAAAATCTCGGCCCGGCGCTTGGCGGGCACGCCAGGACCTGCGTCAGAGACACAGACCACGGCCGCGGGCTGCTTTGCGAACTGGTGGCCCATGGCCCAGGAGGGAGTCCGGGGCGGTTGGGCGTGACGCTGCACGGACACCTCGACAGCCCCTTGGGGCGGAGAGAACTTGATGGCGTTGTCGAGGAAGTTGGCCACCACCTGCTGGATGCGGCTGCGGTCGCACATCACCGGCACGGTATCATTACAGATGACACGTTGCAGTTCCAACCCTGCTTCCTGGATGCGGGGTTCGACTTCGTCCAAGTAGGAACCTACCACCGAGGACAAATCCTCGGCCGACGTGCGGACGGCAAAGATTCCGGCTTCGATACGGGAAAAGTCAAGCAAATTGACGATGTTGCGGGAAAGCCGGTCGCCCGCTTCCTGCATGCCCTGCAGGAGTTTCTGCTGGCGTCGGCTGATCTCTCCGGCGCGTTCCGTCTGCATCATGCGCACGGCGCTGAGCATGGAATTGAGAGGCGACTTGAGTTCGTGGGAGATATGGGAAATGAAGTCGCGCTTCATGTCCTCCAGTTCGCTGAGGCGGCGGGCCATCTTGTTGCCAGAAACGGCCAGGGCCCGGAGTTCGTCGTCGCCTTTGACTTCCACGCGATAGTCGAAGTCCTCTTCCTGCCAGCGCTGATGGGCGTAGTTGAGGTGGCGAAGGCGTATTGAAATGGGCCGGACGACCCAGAACGAAACCAGGAAACCAGCCGCCAGGGCCGCCAAAGTCAATCCAGAGACCAAGTAGCCGATAGAGCTGAAATACTCCTGAAAATCTTCCACTTTGCGTTCCAGGGCGTCCTGGAGCTCAGCCTTGAAGTCCTGCAGTTTCTCGTCCAGGAAGTCATGTTGCTCATTCCAGATCTCCAGCAGCGTCCCAGCATCGGGCAAATCTCCGCCTCCAACCTCGTCGAGGGTCCTAGTGGTGGATGTCTTGAGGAGGCCCCAGGATACCTGAATGTCCTCAAACGCCTGACGGCGCTCCTGGGCGACCTCTTCCTGAGAGAATCGCTCCAGGGCCCGGTCGAGTTCGTTGACCACTTGCTTGACTTCCCGGCCTCGTTGCAGGACTCCTTCCTCTTGCTCCCTGAGCCTCTCAGCAAGCTCGGGGTCGTCGGGCGGCTGTTTGCGCAGCTCCTGGTAGGCGGGCGCCAGGAAAAACTCGGCACCGGCCACGTAGAACTTCATGCGCCGGTTGAGGAGATCGAGCCGGCTCTGGATGTCTCCTACCAGCGCGATCGGTGAAACGGTGCCGCCCTGAACCTCTTGGGTGGCCTCCATGAAGTCGCGCAGGGCCCAGTTTTGCAGCAATAAGGCCAGCGCCAGGGTAAAGATCACCACCAGATAGCCGAACCAGATTCGCGAGCGGATTCTCATGGGGCGTTCATTTCAACGGGCCCCGCGGCCGTGCGGGAAATGATCATGCCATGCCGTACTT
Organism: Acidobacteriota bacterium; assembly: GCA_035471925.1. GTDB lineage: Bacteria > Acidobacteriota > UBA6911 > RPQK01 > DATIPO01 > JANQFM01. The sequence goes on along the minus strand of DATIPO010000465.1, from coordinate 18,471 downwards.
GTGCAGCTTGTTGCGCACCGTCTTGACGTCGACGCCCAGCAGTTCAGAAGCGCGCTGTTTGTTGTTGCCGGTGCTTTCCAGCGTCTTGAGGATGAGGGCTTTTTCGGCGTCGGCGATGGTGGTGCCCACGGGGAAACCGACCTCCACCGACACCGGCTCGTCCAAGTTGCGGACGGAAGGCGGGAGGTTCTCGACTTCGATGTCTTCCCCTTTGGCCAGCACCACGGCTCGCTCCATGGCGTTGCGCAATTCGCGTACATTGCCGGGCCAAGTATAGCGGCGCATATGTTCAAGAGCTTGTGACGCCAATCGCGATTTGGGCACCTTGTAGCGTTCGCTGAAGCGTTCCGCGAAGTAATCGGCCAGCAGCTCCATGTCGTCACCCCGCTCGCGCAGGGGAGGGAGGTCGATCTGAAAGACGTTGAGTCGGAAGAAGAGATCTTCACGCAAGTTGCCGTCGTCAATGGCCTTTTTGGGACTACGGTTGGTGGCGGCCACCACGCGGACGTCCACTCCGAACTCGCGGCTGCCTCCCAGCCGCCGCACCCGTCCGTCCTCCAGGACCCGGAGCAGCTTGGGCTGCAGCGCCATCGGCATTTCTCCGATCTCGTCCAGGAAAAGCGTTCCCTGATGGGCCAATTCGAAGCAGCCTGCCCGCGAGGACACAGCTCCTGTGAAGGCGCCCTTCTCGTGGCCGAAAACTTCGCTTTCCAGCAGTTCGTGGGGGATGGCAGCAGAATTGACGGCGATGAAGGATTCCTTGGCGCGGGGACTCAGGCTGTGCAGCGTACGCGCCACCAGTTCCTTGCCTGTTCCGCTTTCACCGGTCACCAGCACCGAGACGGCACTGGGGGCCACCGACTGGATCTGCTGATAGACTTCCTTCATGGCGGAACTGGTTCCGATGAACTCTCCGAAGCCGCCCTCGCGGTGCGAAGCGGCCTGGGACGCGGCAACGCGGCGGGTCTCCAGCTTCTGCAACACTTCCTTGAGCAGTTCCTCCAGCCGTTCATCTTTGCTGACATAGTCGGCCGCGCCGCCGCGCATGGCCTCCACAGCTTTGCGCACATCATCCTCGGCGGTCACCAAAACCACGGGCAAGTGGGGATGGCGCTTACGCAACTCAGCCAACAGCTCCAACCCGTCCATTCCGGGCATGCGGACATCGGTCAGTACTAGATCCTGGCTTTGCCGCTCCAGCTTCTGGACGGCCTCGGCCCCGCTTGAGGCCAGGGTGACCTCGCAGTCCCAGTCTTCCAGCAGCACCTCAAGGTTGTCGCGCCAAAGTGATTCGTCATCGACGACCAGTACACGGGTTTCTTCTGCCATTGCTGCGTATTGTACCGCAGGAGCCAATCGCTCGGCGACGAGGGTGTTTCGGGATTTGTGACGGTCTGTAGACCGACGCCGTCAGTCGCGCAGTGAGATTGGGCGACTGATCCAAGGCCGGGAAAGGGGCAGCGCTGCAAGTCGCCCCACTCGATCCCGGCAGGCGCTTGGGAGCGGCCCTCAGGGGCGGTCGTTGATGGGGCCTTCCCGCTGGCGCAGAAATCCCCCGCTGCGTCCGCTCAGGACGGTGCGGATCTCGGCCAGGATGGACAAAGCGATTTCCTGAGGCGAATCGGCGCCGATATCGAGTCCCACCGGTCCGTAGAGGCGGCGCAGTTGGTCTTCCTCAAGCTCCTGTCCCTGCTCCCGCAAGTCCTGCAGGAGCTTCTCTGTGCGGTCGCTGGGGCCCAGGGCGCCGATGTAGTCCACCGCTGACGGAAGCAGCCAGCCCAGCCACTCCACGTCTTTGGGGAAGTTGTGGCTCATCACCACTGCGGCGCTGCCCGCGTGGAGGCGGACCTTCTCGGCCGCTTCTCGGGGATGGAGGCATTCCACCCGCTCGGCCCCGGGAAAGCGGCGCTCTTGGGCAAAGGCCGGACGATGGTCGATGACCGTGACGCTCCAGCCCAACCGTGAGGCCGTCTCCACTAAGGGCACAGCGTCGTGTCCGGCACCCACCACAAACAAGCGCAAGGGCGGCGCCACGTGCTCCAAGAAGACCGGATGCCCCTCGATTTCGACTTGGCGTCCTTTGCCTTCCTCAAGCACCGCCCGGGCATGGTCTTCAACCCGCCGGCGCGGCTCGCCTCGCGGCCAATCGCTGAGCACCCGTCCGTTGTCGCGCAACAACAGCCGGGAGCCCAGTGGAATCTCCAGACCTTCTCCATAGGACACTGCCACAACCGAACGATGCCGCTGGGCAATCGACTCGTCGAGAAACTTGACCACGTCGGGTCCATCGCCGGGCGGCAGGCTCTCAATCAACACGTCGACAATGCCGTCGCAGCCCATCCCCAGCCCCCACAGGATGTCGTCGGGGGAGGTCATGTCGTAGCGGACCAGCGTGGGACGTCCGCTTTCCACCACCTCCAGGGCCTTTTCCTGCACGTCGCCTTCCAGGCAGCCTCCGCTCAGGAAACCGGTGGCTCCCCGCTCTGGCGACCACAACATGCGGGCTCCCGGACCGCGGTAGGCTGAGCCTTGCACCCGCACCACGGTGGCCAAAACAGCCTCTTCGCCGCTCTTCAGCATCTCACGGTACTCTTTTAGAATCTCAAGCAGTTCTTTCATCGGTTTCGTACTTCGATCATGGCGCCGCTTGGCGGAAGAACAGGGCCCGGCGAGATTGGTCGTAGAAGATTCGGAGGCGGTTGTCTTCGATGGAGGCCGACTCGGCCGACATAAGGGCCCGGATGATTTGCGCCTCCTGGTCCATAATGTCCTCGGGATCGTGGCAGAACTTGCGGGTGGAGGCGATCTCGCCGATTTCCAGGCGGTCACCCTGAAGCTGGTAGGAGGCTTGGATATCGTTGCAGCCGGCGTTGCCCACCATGCGGCCGTCCGGGCCGAACTGGACTTGAGCCTCTGTACCTTCCAAGACCTGCGCCGGATGGTCCAGGCCGCCGTACTCCACAAGCCGCCACTCAGGCCCCACCAAGGCCAGTCCCGCCCCTTCCTGGGAGCAGCCCCAAAGAGGCAGCATCAGGCCGAGCAGCCACAGGGCGGCGAGTGGGCGCCTTCCGGGGTTGCCTGTAAAGTTCATGGACCCAAGTTTATCAGGTCGCCGCGGCACCAGAACGAAGCCCGAGAAGGGGGAGGCTACATCTCGCTTCCGAAAGCCAGCTTGACGCCGAAGACCACCATCTGAGCCTGATACTGCTGGGGAAAGAGCCGGGTGCGCTCCTGGTAGTCGTAGCTGTTCCACTGCCCGTACACGCTGACCTGCTCATGGAGCGGCACTTCCAGGCGGGCCATTGGACGATGATACTGCTGAGGGAAGGTGCCGGTCACGTCCCAGAAGGAATAACCCAGGTCCAATTGAGAATCGCGGGGCAGCAAGATGGTGACGTAGGCGTTCCCGTAGTCGCCCTGCTCCAGATAGAGAGAACGGTCCTGCTGCAAGACCTGGGGCAGCACGAAGAAGAGATCGCTGTCGATTTCGCTGCGCTGATAATCAGCATTGAAGGAAAAGCGGCGGACGGGAGTGAAGGCCACCGAGACCGCATAGTCCCGGTTCTCCGAGATCAGGTCGATGTCGGGCTGGCCGTTCTCGTTGTCGAAAAGGTTGATGTGACCGGAGACGGTGAGCGTCTCGTGAGGGGATACCTGGGCATTGACGCGCAGACGCTCGAAGTCATGGGTCTCATTGCGGAAGATGGCAGCGCTGTCGGTGCGTCCCAATTCAAAATCGACTCCCACCCGGTTGCGGCTGGAGAAGTTGTAGGAAGCGCCCAGCAGGAGTACGTCGCGATCCCATTCAAAGAACTCGCTTCCCTGTTCGTATTCCTTGTTCTGGTAGCGGTAGCCGCCCCGCACCGAAAAGCGCGGCGTCAGGAAGAAGTGGGCCAGAAACTCGGCGGTGTCTTCGTTCATGGCCAAGAAGGTGTTGAAGGGCTCGGTTTCCAGTCGCGGGTCGTCACTGGGACCCAGCAGCGGATCGATGTCCTCAAAGAGGAAGTTGGTCAGCGCTCCCCCCGCCACATGGAAACGGCGGAAGGTCATGCGCTGTTGGAAGAGGAGCCATGGAACGGGCCGCCAGTCGGAGCTGAAATCACCGTACCAACTGGGTTTCTTGGCGTCGGCCAAAACATCGCGTCCGCCCCGCTGGTAAAAAAGCGCCAGCCCGGGAAATTCGAAGAAGTTGCCGGTGGCCCGGTCAATGAAACGACCGTCGAGTTCGGCCAGGCTGTAGGCGACCTTGCCTCTTACCGTCCATTGGTCGTAAGGACGCAGCGTGACCACGGCATTGGTGAAGGGGGTATTGACGTTGTAGTCGTTGCGGGCCGTATAGTCTTCCAGGAAGAGGTCCTCGCCGAAGATCTGACGGGTGCGGTTGCCGTCCTGAAAGCCCGATGCGCTGATGACGGAACTGTCGTCGTAGATGCGCCATCCTTGTTCCATAAAAAGCGAGAAACGTTCCCTCCGCCAGTGGAAGCCCCCCCGCACCTCGCTGTTCTGAGTCTTGAGATCTTCCCTCACCTGAAACTCGTCGTTGCCCAGCGACAGGGTCGTGGCCACGGGGCCCTGACGGGTGTTGCGTCCAAAGGCGAAAAAGGGTTCGAAACCGCTGCCCGGACGCAAGGTGAGCCGGGCGTTGAAGATGCGGTGAGAGAAATCGGAACGGTGTTGAGAGGTCAAGTTGCCCTGCTCAAAGAAGGGATTGGCGAACTGAGGAACGGCGTTGAAGTACTGATAGTTGAAATAGTCGAAGTCGACCTTGTAGGCCCCCGCCCGGGAGATAGAAGCCCGGATGGAATTGTAGGGCTCGCCACCCCAACTGTCGGCCCGGAACTCGATGTGGTCGAAGAATCTGCCGGCATCATGGGGAGAATCGATCAAGACGTCGGCGCCGAAGAGCTTGGGGCCTTGTCCGAGGTTGACTTGGCTGCGGTAGAGGTCTTCATTACCTGACTCGTTGAAGAGGGCGCGTCCCCCGAAGTCGAGATTGAACCGATAGCGCAGTTCATCGTCCTGAGCCGTCAGCGGAAAAGCCGCAACCAGCAGCAAAAGCAGGGAGATTATTGTCCTCTTCATGTCGCTTACCTCAGAAAGTCGGGATCGGCGTTGGAGCCGTGAATCTGGCGGTGGCAGGTAGTGCAGTTGCGGAAGCGGGGGCTTCGGATATCGTGAAAAGAGAAGGGCTGAGCAGCCGCCGCACCGGCCGTCATGCTGTGGCATTCCAGGCAAAGCTGATGAACCTGGGCCCGGTTGAGCATCTTGGCGTTGACCGAGCCATGGGGCTGGTGACAACTGGCGCATCCGCCGACCTTGCTGGGCGCGTGCTCAAAGACGAACGGACCGCTCTTGTCGGAATGGCAACTGACGCAGCCGGTTTCGGTCCCTTCGGCGAGTCCCCGCTGGGGTTTGAGATCGGCGCTGTGGGGAGTGTGGCAGTCCACGCAGCGCATGGCGTCTTCCAGAACCGGGTGGCTGTAGGGCTTGCGGAACTGGGCTTGGGCGGCCACGTGGCAGGACGCGCAGAGATCGTTGTGAGCCTGCGACAGCAGTCCCCGGCGGGCCTGTTGGGGATGCATTTGGTGGCAGTTGACGCAGGCCAAATTGTTGCGTCCGTGAGAGGACTGGAGGAACACCGAAAGATGGGGGTCCTGGCGATGGCAGGACTGGCACTGCCCCACTCCCCAACCGGGATCCCTGTGCTTGAAGCTGACGGTGTCGAGGCGTTCCCCGCCCGATTCGAAATGCAGGCTGCCTGGACCATGGCAGTCCTCGCATTCTTTAGTGGCGTGAGGAGTCCTCTGCACCGAGACGGACTCGTCATGACAGATCATGCAGGTGTCGGTCCCCACCAACTCGGCCTCTTCCTGAACGGCCGCGGCTTCGGCGGCCGGGGCTGAGGCGGCGGTCGCGGGAGATTCGGCCTGAACCGCAGTTGAAGCCCATTCCCATCCTGCCAGGGGAAGCCAGACCAGAGCCGCCAAGATGAAGAGTGCCGTGGTGCGCCGTCGCGAGCCTGTTGCCGATTTCATCCCGCCTCCAAAAACGGCCCGCGATGCACAGGGCAGGCGAGCCGGCGTTCCTTACATTCTCAGGTATGCGAAACTGCACGATTGCCGGCCCGGCGAACGATTCGCCGGGCCGGCTGATTGAGGACCGATTGCTTCAACGTCGCTCGTCAACTCCTAGTTCTCCGCGCGGGCGTGCACCCGGCTGACGGCGAACTCTGCGCCTTCGCGGTGACACGTAGCGCAAGACTCGGCGAAGGGAGCGATGTTGACGAAGGCATGAGCCGCGGTCACTTGGGAATCATGACAGCCGACACAGGCCGCTGTGTTGGGCGGCATGGGGCTGAAGAATTCTCGCGGCGCGATCGTGGGCTCAATGCCTTGAGAAGGAACCTGATACGCCTCATTGACGTGACAGGTCGTGCAATTCCTGAGATCGCCCGGGTAGAGGACGCTGTTGTAATTGTGCGCCGAACCGCCGAAGCCGATGACCGTGAAGTCGCGGGTCAGTTCCTCACCCATGTGGATGCGGTGAATCATGAACTTGAAGTCGATGCTCCGGGGCGGAAAGTCCTCTTCGGCCCGGAAGGGCGAGTCGTCGGCGTCAGGACGGTGGCACATCTGACAGTAGTCGGTGGCGTTGTGGCGAATGGTGCCGTGCAGAGCCAGATCCTCATGGCAGCTCTCACACTTGGCGTCGTCGACCGCCATGCGGCGCATGACCGGCTCGACGTCGGTGACGCCGAAGAAGAAGACCGGGTTTTCGGCCGTCTCGCGGACACTCATCTCGTTGGTCAGGCCTTCGTTGAGGACGACGTTGCGGAAGGCTTCGGCACCGACGGCGAAAGTGCCTTCGGCATCGTCGGGGATGGCGGCTTCGAAGGTGTAGCTGAAGGCGTCTCCGAAAGGCTCGGCGGCACCCGCTACGCCCTCGCTGGCGAAGAAGGTGTAGTCCTCGGTGGGTCCAGTAAGAATCAGGTTGTAGAAGGCGAACTCGGAGGGGGCCTGAATGTTGCCCTCGTCATCGGTGGAGCGGAAGATCACCGTGGGATTCTCGCCCGGGCCCGTTCCCATCACTTCGTCGATGGTGATGTTGATGCCCGCCAACTGGTTGCTCTTGTTGGGAATGGTGTGAGCGCCGATGATGGAGGCGTCGAATTCAAATTCGCCCTCGGGAAAGTGGCAGTTGGCGCAGAAATTGTCGGTCATGACGGGTCCGCCCGCGTGGCCTTCGCCGGTCATGAAGTTGACGTCGTCGTGGCAGGCGCCGCAAGCGGCCCGGGTGGGACGCAGCAGGTGAGCCTGGGACTGCATGGCGTCGGCGCCGTGGCAGGTGGTGCAGTTTCGGACGTCCTGAGGAAAGACCACTTCTGAGTAGTTGTGTGGCCGCTGGCCGAAACCGATGATCTCGTAGGGCTCGCCGGCCTGCACGCTGGGCAGGTCCTCGCCCCTGTGGATCTTGTGGATCATCACCCTCATGTCGACGCTGTTTCCAGTGTCCGGATCGATCACGCCATCATAGTGGCAGGTGATGCACAACCCCACTTCGCGGCGGACTCCGCCGTGAAGGGCCAGGGGATCGTGGCAGTCGTTGCAGTCGGTGGTCAGGGCGATTTCGCGTACCGTTTCCACCGGCGCGCCCGAAGGCACGAAGTGAAACAGGTCGTTGTCAACCGGCTCTCCCAAGCCGAAGTCGGTCAGATCGCGCTCGGAGTAGATGGCCACCGTGTGAGTGACGTCGGGATCGAAGTCGGCCGGCAGGCGGGTGCCGTAGGTATAGAGGTAACGGCCGTCTTCCAGACGTTCAAAGGTCCCGCCGCTGTCAGCCGACGGCTGGACCGCCGAAACATTGGTGATGGGACTGGTCTGGACGCGCGTGGTATAGGCCTCGTAGCGGTTCAATCCTGCCGGAATGCGGGCCAGGATGAAACGGGCGCTGATTTCTCCCGGAGTGAAAACTCCCTCCAGATCCAGCGGCAGGCCTCGGTCGTCCGAAACGGTGAATTCGACTTGAACGATGCCTTCCTCGCCCAGAATGACGTCCTGCACCTCAAGATTCAGTCCAGGGTGCACGAACGCCACCTGTTCGGATGTCAGGTAGTGGCGCAAGTCGAACTTGGAGTACTGGAGGCGATCAAGCGTGGCTGCTGAGAGCAGTGTGGCTGCGACCGCCGTAAAAAGCAACATGGTCGCAATTCGGTTCCTTCTCATTGTCCCTCTCCTAAACCGGAAATCTAGACGATTTCGGAGATCAAAGTTCGACGTTAGTGTGACACTGCGTTCGAACAATAGGCTCGAATGTCAATGTTCGACCGGTGAACTACCGGCTACAGTCTGAATACTACACGCCGCCCCCTGACACCGCAAGCAGGAAAAACCAAAAAAAATCCCTCTTAACGGACATTTCCGCCCCAGAAACATTTAAATAGAACTTGACCAGTCCTCTTTATGGGCGATTTCCCCCTGGAGGAGGCGGCGCAGGGGGCGGCAGGGTCGAGCAAGAGAGAGCGGATTCTCCCTCCAACGTCCCTTGATTCAAAGACTTAGCCGAACGTGTCCTGGCGGGCCTGGGGGATTTCACCCGAGCCCCATGTGCTAGATAACCCATAAGATATGGGTCAGCAAAAAAATGCAACTCGACTCGACTCGCTTCATCAAGGAATGGTATAAGGAATAGTGATTTGAGGGCTGATGCGCCGCGGCCCCGAAAGAGGCGGCGCCTAGAAGGAGGATCCTCTCATGAAGAACTTGAACGCCATTCGCCTGCTGACGCTGGGCGTAGCCGTAATAATGCTGTTGATGATGCCGCTCTCGGCCATGTTGATGTGGACCGCCCAGGACGAGGCTCTGGGCAAGGAAGTCTACGCCAAACGCTGCCAGATGTGCCACGGACCCGACGGCAAAGCCGACACCAAAGCCGGACAGATGACCAAGACCCCCGATATGACAACCGGAGAGTGGAATCACGGGACTTCTCAGGAAGACGTGGAGAAGCTCGTGCGCGAGGGTGCCGGCAAGATGAAAGGCTTCGACGGCAAGCTTTCCGACGAGGAAATCGCCGCGGTGGCCTACTACACCCGCAAGATGTGCGGCCTGACCGAGGAATAAGCTCTTCAGTCCGTTTTCAGTGAGGCTTCAATAACCGGGCGGCGGCGCCGAGATACCCGCGCCGCCGCTCTTTTTGATTTTCCGACCCCTCTCCGGATTCTCCTCAGCCAAGAGACTCGAAAGGCACAAGAACATGGCGAAGCGCTGGGTCATCGCACTGATGCGTCTGATCGGACGCAATTGGATCACACTCTTCGGGGCCTCGCTGACCACCGTCAGCGCTCTGGCCATTCTCACCTTCTTCATCCTGGGAGCCATGGGACTGGCCGATTCGCCCTACATCGCCGTGCTGGCCCTGATGGTGCTGCCCATGGTGTTCGTGGGCGGGCTGCTGCTCATTCCTGTGGGCGCCTGGTGGGAACGCAAGCGGGAATCCCAGGACGACGAAGGCGGACGCTTTCCCCGCATCGACTTCAACCTCCCCTCAGTCCGCCACACCACCGCCGCGGTGGCCGCTTTGACCTTTTTCAACGTCGTGCTCATCGCCGTGGTCAGCTACGAAGGCGTCCACTACACTGAGAGCACCGAGTTCTGCGGGACGGTCTGCCACACCGTAATGACGCCCGAGCACACCGCCTACCTCGACTCCCCCCATGCCCAAGTCGAATGCGTGGAATGCCACATCGGACCAGGGGCGCCTTGGTTCGTGCGTTCCAAACTCTCCGGACTGGGCCAAGTGGTTCAAGTGACGCTGGGCACCTACGACCGTCCCATTCCCACTCCCGTTCACAACCTGCGACCGGCTCAAGACACCTGCATGCAATGCCATTGGCCCCAGAATTTCACGGGCGACCGCATCAAGGTCATCGAAAGCTTCGCCGAGGACGAGGAGAACACGCCCATGACCACGGCTCTATTGCTGCACATCGGCGGCGGACGCCGGTCTGAAGGCGGAATCCATAGCTGGCACATCGATCCGCGCCGAGAGACCACCTACATCAGCCTCGACGAACGGCGCGAAACCATTGCCTATGTTCAGGTCAAGAACCCCGACGGCCAAGTGGTGGAGTACTTCGCCGACAATACCGACCTCTCGCCCAAGGAACTGGAGACGGCCGAAAAGCGGACCATGGACTGCATTGACTGTCACAACCGTCCCACGCACCGCTACAACCTGCCTAATCGGGCCATGGACGAAGCAATGGCCGAGGGACGCATCGACACCTCGATCCCCTTCATCAAGAAGGCGGGGACAGAGATCCTCAAAGAGGTAGGAGACGCCTTCGGACAGCCTTCAGAGCTGCCCAAGCGCCTGACCGCCTACTACCAGGAACACCACCCCGACTACTACTCCGCCAACCGCGGCGCGCTGCAGTCGGCCGGTGAAGAGCTCATCAACATCTACAACCGCAATGTCTTTCCCGAGATGCGGGTCACCTGGGGAACCTATCCCAACTTCATCGGCCACACCGACTTCGACGGCTGCTTCCGCTGCCACGACGGCGCCCACACCACCCGCGACGGAGAGCAATCGATCGGAGCCGATTGCAGCACCTGTCATGAAGTTCTGGCCTGGGAGGAACAGGATCCTCAGATTCTCGACGAATTGGGCATCAGCCGCTAGCTCCGGCGGCGGCTTCCTTTTCCAGAGATCCGAATTCAGTGATGAGGATGTCGAGGCCGGAGGGCGGCCCCACGACGATCAGGTCGTCGCCTTCCTTGATCGTGAATTGGGGTGAAGGGTTGAACTTCCGCTTACCGTCGGGATGCACCACCATGATCACCATGAGGCCGGTCTTGGCCGGCAATTGAAGCTCAGCCAGGGTCCTGTCTACAGCTCTTGGGAGTTCGCCGGCAGCGATCTTGGAAATTTCCAGTTCGGCTCCTGAAACGGCTACGTCCACCAGTTCTTCGACAGCGGGGTGAAGCATCATCTGGAGGATGCGCTTGGCTCCCAGCACGGGCGGGCAGATGACGCGGTTGGCGCCGGCCCGGAACATCTTGGGGCCGGTTTCCTCCATTTCAGCCCGAGCCGTGATGAGCAGGTCTTCCTTGAGTCCGCGGGCCGAGAGGGTCACCAAGACATTGTCGGGATCGCCCTTCAGGCAACTGGCCAGTCCCCGGGCGGTTTCGATGCGGGCCTGTTCCAACGTCTTCTCCAGCGTGGCGTCGCCCAGCAGATAGAGGTAGTGGCGGGCTTCGGCCATGGCGGTGCGCTCAGGATCGAAATCGATCACCACAAAGGGGATGCCCTTCTCGTGCAGCGCGCTGCACAGGGCCCTTCCCATGCGTCCGAAGCCGCAGACGACGAAGTGATCTTCCAGCTTGGCGACTTTGTTTTCCAATTGACGCCTCCCCAATACGCGTTTGAGTTCCCCGTCGATGAGGAAAGCCACCAAATTACCGGTGGCGTAAAGAGCAGTGATGATGCCCACCAGCATGACCAGCAGCGACCAAGTGGTCTCGGCATCGTTGAATTCCGAGTACTGTTCCTTGAGCCCCACCGTGGTCACGATCATGACCGTCAAGTAAAAGGACTCGAATAAGCTGCGGCCTTCGCCCACGATCCAGAAGCCCACGGTGCCCGCCAGCAGCACGACTGCCACCAGCATCAGGCTGTCCTTGAATTTCTTGAGCGACTCGGGCTCTTCCCAGGGCGACTGGATTTCGTTTTGGGACATCTTTTATCCTCATCGAGACTACTCAGCGAATGGCCGGTGAGTCAAGCCGCCCGGCTGGTTAAGCCGCGGGTGGCGTGTTAACGAAACTTGGAAGGAAAATCTTCGTCTTAACAAGTGCTAGAGGAGTCCGATTCACCCTGTCGGACGCACTCACTTCGGGTATTGGATCGTCAGACTGGGGAGGGGACGATTGAAAAAGTTACTGGTCATCATCGTGGCCGCGGTGCTGGCGGCCTTGGTTGGGTGGCGTGTCTACCAGGAAACAGCGCAGGGAGCGGATGACGCCACTGGACCGGGGGGACCCAGCCGGGAATCGGCCGCCATGCTGGTCGACACGGCTTTCGCCCGTGCTTCAGTGTTCGAGTCCGATCTGCAGGTGTTGGGCGAACTCAAGCCCGAGGCCGAAGTCGAGATCATGTCCCGCATCAGCGGACATTTGCGCGAAGTTCTGGTGGATCGGGGCGAAGAAGTTTCCAAGGGTCAGCTCCTGGCCCGGGTCGAAGACGAAGAAATCCAGAAGCAGCTTCAACGGGCCCAAGCTACCCTGGCCGTAAGCCGGGCCCGCGTCAAGCGCGAGGACGCCACGCGCGCCAACCTCACCATCCAGGTGCGCCGCTTCCGCGAACTGCATGAGGCCGGACTGGTCTCGTCCCAGGACTTGGAAGACCTGGAAAGCCGCCTGCGGGTGGCCGAAGCCGACTTGGAACTGGCCAAGGCCCAGATCCAGCAGGCCGAAGCTTCCCTTTCCGAACTGCGCGTTCAGGCCGAGGACACCTACATCTATTCACCCCTGGACGGGGTCGTGGGCCGGCGCCATCTCGATCCCGGAGCCTTGGTCAACGCCGGACTCCCCATCGTCTCCATCCTTGAACTGGACCGGGTCAAGACGGTGGTTCCGGTGACCGAGAACGTCCTGCAGCAGGTGCGCATCGGGTTGGAAGCGTCCATCGTGGTGGACGCCTATCCCGACCGGGTCTACCAGGCCCAGGTGACCCGCATCAGTCCTTATCTCGATCCCGAAACCCGCAGTGCCGAGATTGAGATCGAAACCGACAATCCCGGCATGCTGCTCAAGCCCGGAATGTTCGCCCGCGTGACCATCGACGTCAGCGTGCGCCGCACCTCCAACAGCATCCCTCGTTCCGGCCTGCTCATCCGGGGCGACCAGCAGGGCGTCTACGTCCTCAACCAAGAACGAAGGGTGCTTTTCCGTCCCGTCGATATCGGCGTGCTCGAGGGCGACATCGTTGAAATCACCGGCGGACTCGAAGAAGGCGCCGAAATCGTGACCACCGGAGCCCAGAGCCTCAATGAGGGCGACCTCGTAAGGACCCAGTAGACCCATGAAGCTTCCTGAAATCGCCATCCGCCGACCCGTCTTCATCATCGTCTGTTTCCTCATCGTCAGCCTGCTGGGGGCCATCTCCTTCGCCCGCCTGCCCATCGACCTGATGCCCGACATTTCCCTGCCCACCATCACCGTCACCACCACCTACGACGGGGTCGGCCCCCAGGAAATGGAGGAGCTGGTCAGCATCCCCCTGGAAAGGACTCTGAGCTCGGTGCCGGGCGTTCGCGAGATCACCTCGACTTCGTCGGAAGGCAGTTCGCGGTTGCGGGTCTCATTCGAGTGGGGCACCAACCTCGACTCGGCGGCTGACGACATCCGGACCCGCATCGACCGGGTGCGCAACCAGCTTCCCGACGACGCCGATTCGCCCCGCATTTTCAAGTTCGACGTCAGTTCCTTTCCCATCATCTTTCTGGGCGTTTCGGCCGACCTCTCGCCGCGTGATTTGCGCGAATTCGCCGAAAAGCAGCTGCAGTACCGCTTCGAGCGCATCCCCGGCGTGGCCCAAGCCGACATCTGGGGCGGACTGGAGCGTCAAATCCACGTCCGTCTGGACCGCAAGAAGACTCACGCCCTTCGCATCTCGCCTTCCCAAGTCATCGCCGCCCTTCAGCGTGAAAACCGCAACGAGCCGGCTGGACACGTCTGGGAGGGCGGCTTCGAGGTGCTGATGCGCACCGAAGGCGAGTATGCCTCGCTGGACGAGATCCGCAAGACCATGGTGGCCCGCCGCGAAGGGCGTCCCATCTATATTCAAGACATCGCCGAGGTCTACGACTCGCACCAAGAGGTGAGAGCCCTGGTGCGTGTCAACGGCATCCCCGGACTGCGCATGGCCATCCGCAAGCAGTCGGGCGCCAATTCGGTGGAAGTCTCCCAGCAGGTGACCCGCGAGATCGAGTCGATCCGCCGCGATTTTCCCAATGTCGAGGTGGCGATTACCTACGACACCACCAAGTTCATCGTACGCTCCATCGAAAACGTTCGCGACGCGGCCCTTTACGGATCGATTCTGGCGATTGTGGTCCTATTGCTTTTCCTGCGCAACGTGCGCAGTACTTTGGTCGTGGCTGTGTCGATTCCCATCTCGGTGCTGGCCACCTTCGCCCTCATGCATTTTTACGGCTTCACCCTCAATACCGTCACCTTCGGAGGTTTGGCCCTGGGGGTAGGCATCCTGGTCGACAACGCCATCGTGGTGCTGGAGAACATCTTCCGCCACCGCCAGGGCGGCGAGGCCAAACAAGAAGCCGCCCGCAAGGGCACTTCCGAGGTGGCATTGGCCATTACCGCCTCCACCCTGACCACCATCGTGGTCTTCATCCCCGTGGTCTTTATGGAGGGCATCACGGGAGTCATGTTCCAGCAACTGGCCTGGGTGGTGTCGCTGGCACTTTTCAGTTCGCTGCTGGTGGCTCTGACGCTGGTGCCCCTGATGTCGAGCCGCATGATCAGGGTGCGCGAGCCGCGCCAGGACTCCTGGACTTACCGCGTCATCCACGGCATGTCCAAGCTGCTCGATTCCTTGGACGGACACTACGCAGATGCCCTGCGCTGGTCCCTGCGCCGGCGCTGGCTCATCGTTTCGGCCACCGCCGTCGTGACGGCCGCCTGCCTGCTGCTGGTGCCTTATTTGGGCTTTGAGCTGCAGCCCGAGGCCGACGAAGGCGAAGTCAGGGTTTCCCTGGAGCTTCCTCAGGGGACGCGCTTGGATGTCACCGATGCCATGGCCCGCGAAGCCGAGGCCATCATCGCCCGCGAGGTGCCTGAGGTGGAGAATATCCTCACCCAGGTGGGCAACCAGGGCGGATGGCGAGTGGCCAACACCAATACGACGCAACTCAGGCTCAGCTTGGTGCCGCAGGACCAGCGGACGCGCTCCAGCCAGGAGATCGCCGACGCCCTGCGTCCTCATTTCGCCAAGTTCCCCGGCGTGATCCCCCGCATCCGAGCCAGCGGCGGCAACTTCATCCTGCGCATCGCTCAAGGCGACGGCGACCGCCTCTCGCTCGACGTGAGGGGTTACGATTTGGAGGACTCCTACCAGACAGCCGTCCGCCTGCGGCGCCTCTTGGAGGGCCTGGAGGGGGTTTCCGACGCCCGCATCGGCCAGAACAACGGACGCCCCGAAAGCCGTATCCGGGTGGACCGCGACCGGGCTGCCTCGATGGGACTCTCGGTGTCCGAGATCGCCCAGACCGTGCGCACCAGCATCGGCGGCAACACGGCCGGATACTTCAGGGTGGGCGGTGAGGAATACGACATCCTGGTACGCTATCAGGAGGAAGACCGCATCACCGGAGGCGACGTGGCCTCCATCCCCATCCAAACCCCCTCAGGACTGGTCGTTCCCCTGCAGTCGCTGGTCAAATTCCAGCGCAGTGAAGGTCCCATCGCCATCGAGCGTCGCGATCAGCAGCGCATCGTCAACGTTTCGGCCAATCTGGACGGAACACGCGACATGGGTTCTATCGTGGGCGACCTGCAGGACGAGTTGACCAGCTTCTCCCTGCCGCCCGACACGGTGGTCGTCTTCTCCGGGGAATGGGAAGAACAGCAGGAAGCCTTCTTCATCCTGCAACTGAGCTTGATTCTGGCGGTTGTGCTGGTTTACCTGGTCATGGCCGCCCAGTTCGAGTCGTTTCGCTATCCCTTTCTCATCATGTTCTCGCTGCCTCTGGCCTCCATCGGCGTGATCCTGATGATGTTCCTGACCGACACCACCTTCACCATGCAGGCCTTCATCGGAGCCATCATGCTGGTGGGCATCGTGGTCAACAACGCCATCGTGCTGGTGGATTATGTCCTGCAACTGCGCCGTGATCACGGTCGCGACTTGGTGGACTCGCTGATCACCGGCGGACGCCGCCGCCTGCGGCCCATTCTGATGACCACGCTGACCACCGTTCTGGGGCTGACCCCCATGGCGCTGGGCGTGGGCGAAGGGGCCGAGCTGCAAGCTCCCATGGCCCGGGTCATGATCGGAGGCATGCTTTCCTCCACCTTCATCACCCTCTTTCTGATCCCCACCCTCTTCCTGGGCATGGAACGGTTCGCTTTGCGCCGCAGCCAGCCCAAACCGGTGGGCGCCGCCGGCGAAGTCGTGGCCGGTTGAACAGCGCTTGGCTGTTCTTTCGAAAAGCGTTGGAGCCAACTTCACTTCCTGCTTTCGTTGCTTCTGGCATACTGGGCGGAATGAGGACTTCGCTTCTCGCTCGGTTGGCCTTGATTTGCTTGTTGGCGGGGGCTCAGGGGTGTTTAGGGCCCTCGGCGGACGAGAGGCTCGACCAGCTCATCCGCCGCTACGTCGAACACTACTGGGCCACCCACCCCGAAGAAGCTACCGCTCAGAACATCCATCTTTTCAACACCGAACTGGCCCCCTCCTCCCGCCAGGACCTGCTGGCTCAGGCTGAGAAACTGCACGAGTTCCAAGAAAGGTTCAGCGGCATCCAACCGGCTTCGCTCAGTCTGGAGCAGCGCGTAGACCGGACTTGGGTGCTGGCCCAGATCAGCAAGCAGTTGATGGAGATCGAACGGCTGGAAAGCTGGAAGCGTGATCCGTTGCGCTACATTCCCTTCCAGGGACTCAACTCGATCATCGTCTCCCGCTATGCTCCGCCGTTAAGCCGGGCTCCTCACCTGATCGCAAGGCTCCACCAGGTTGAGCGCGTGGTGGAGGACGGCAAGAAGAACCTCCACAACCCGCCTCGCCTTTTGACCGAAACCGCCATCCGCACGGCCCGCTCGGTGCTCCCCTTCTATCGAGACACCGTTGCCGCCTTCGCTCAACGCGCCCCCAACTTCCAGGATCAACTGCTGGAGGCCGCAGCCCAAGCCGAGCAAGCCCTCAGCGGCTACGCCGACTTTCTGCAAGAGGATCTTCTGCCCCGATCGCATGGCGAGATCGCCATCGGACGCGAACTCTATGAATTCCTCCTCAAGCGCCATCACCTGCTCGAGATGGACGCCGACCAGTTGCTGGCCTTAGGAGAGCAGGCCTTCCAAGATACCCTGACGGAATTGGAGGAGGTGGCCCGCCAGATCGATCCCGCCAAGACCTGGCAGCAAATCACCGAAGACTTGCGCCAACTCCACCCTCCGCGCCATCAGTTGCTGGACGCCTATTGCCAGGAGATCCGGCGCAGCCGCCGCCACGTGCGCGAGCACTTCCTGGTGACGCTGCCGTTGCGCGAGCAGGTGCGCTGTCTCTACACGCCGGAATCGCAGCGGGCTTTCTCGCCCTTCGGCACCTTTCAGAGGCCGCCTCCTTTTTCCGACACCAAGACCGGCTATCTGCTCTTGCATCCCATCGATCCCGACTTGGACACCGAGCAAGCCGAAGCCCTTCTGCGCCATCACGACTTCACCTGGATCAGCGTCATAGCGCCCCACGAGACCTACCCGGGACACCACGTTCAGGCTCTCAAGGCCCAGCAGAATCCGCGCCTGCTGCGCAAGATCTTTTCATCGCCGGTGTTCTCCGAGGGCTGGGGACTGTACTGCGAGGAGCTGGCGTTTGAGACGGGCTACTTCCGCGATCCTCTGCCCACCCGCCTGACCCAACTGCGTCTGCGCCTGTGGAGGGCCGCCCGCATCATCCTCGATGTCAAGCTGCATACGGGACAAATCAGTTACCAAGAAGCCCGCCGCTTTCTGGCCGACCACGTGCTCTTTGAAGAACAGGCTACCGCCGGCGAGGTCAACATCTACCTGCGCCGTCCCACCTACGTCGTTTCCTACCTGGTGGGATTTCAGGAGATCCTGAAACTGCGCCGGGAATACCGCCAAATGACCGGGGACGGTTTCTCCCTGCGCCAGTTCCACGACCGCCTCCTCAGCCAGGGTTCTCTTCCCTTCCCTCTGGCCCGCCAACTGCTCCTGCGCCAACCCGGCTAGTTTCTGAGGCTCAGGCTGACTGCCGAACACTCGAGCACACCTAGGTTTTGAGCTAACCCTTCAGGTTATCGCATGCGTTCAGAAAGCATCACAAAAGCCAGGAACATGACACCTTCGAAGGCCCGCTGTTACACCCTTACAGGTTTTACTGCAGGTACTCTCTCGACCCAGGGTACCGCTCTCGGCGCCACGCGCCTCCGTTCCGCCCTGGGCTGGAATATGGCTCGTCCTCAGCCAGCCCGGATGCCTTCGACAAGGTCACTCTTGTCGTCAGCGGAGCCGTGAACCGCGTCGCGGATCCGGCTGACGCGGAGGATGCCGCGGACCGAGTTCACTACCCGCAGCCGGCTGGGATCACAGCAGAGCTCCTCAACCTTCACGGGAGCTTCGCAGATTGTTCCGCGGCTGAGCAGGCGATGGCGCATGGTCCCGGCCAACAGGCCACACTCGAGGGGAGGGGTGACCCACCCGTTGTCCCGGC
>DATIPO010000464.1:0-1848 GCA_035471925.1 Acidobacteriota bacterium | reverse complement strand
GGTGCTGCATGGCGAAAAGGTGCCGGCTTCGGAAAAGCTGTTCTCGATCTTCGAAACCCACGCCGACATCATCAAAAAAGGCGGCCGCGAGGCGGTCTACGGGCACAAGGTGTTTATCAGCTGCGGGCGTTCGCCGCTGATTACGGACTGCTTCGTGGCCCAGGGCAACCCCAGCGACGAATCCAAGTTCCGGCCCATGCTCGAGCGTCACCAGCGGCGCTTCGGAAGCATGCCCGAGAAGGCGGCCTTCGATTCCGGCTTCGCCAGCAAGAAAAATGTGGAGTGGGCCAAGGGCGAGGCCGAGATCAAGCAACTGGGGCTGCCCCGGCAGAGCTGGGTTCAGATCGAGGAACTGGTCAGCTCGGCCTGGATCTACCGCCAGTTGAAGAGGTTCCGGGCCGGGGTCGAGGGCTGCATCTCGTTCTTCAAGCGGGTCTTCGGAGGCGGGCGCTGCACCTGGAAGGGAAGGCGGCGCTTCAACCGCTACGTGCAGCTTTCCGTGCTGGGCCTGAACCTGGTGGTCCTGGCGCGGCTCAAACTCAAGCGGCAAGCCGCAGGCTGAACCCCTCAAAGGGCGGCCACAACCGGAAAATAAAACCCCGCGGGAAAGGTGTGCCCTGAAAAGCCCTTTTCCGCCCCTTCCCGCCGGTTCAACTCGAAGGCTTCGAGCAACGGCACCCAGATTCACCTTTTATACATCGGGGAGGCAGCCGGAACCCAGATCACTCTTGAGTGAAAATCCCAATTACCGGACAGAAACTAGACTAGTTTCTGTCCAGATTGGCGCAAGTCTTTGAAAAGAAAGGGGATTTCCGCATTTTCGAGCCCCGGTTTTGTCACACTTCGGTGATAGGGTCGGGGTTGTCAGATCAGCGTTAACTCTTTGAAAACAAAAGAGTTGACCCAAAAACCGGAGGCTCGGAAAATGCGAAAGACCGAAGAAAAACAGTTGCCGCTCACCCCGATCTGGCCCGATCACCCTCTCGGCGACGAACTGCGAACCGTTTCCCGTATCCTGGAGCAAAACCCCAGAATCGGCAGGCTCATTATGGCCGATCTCTCTGACAGCGACGACCCCAGGGGCGCCAAAGGCATGGGGGCCGAGCAGGTGCTGCGCTGCGCCGTGCTCAAGAACTGGCAGGGTTTCAGCTACCGCGAGCTGGCCTTTCACTTGGCCGATTCCTACTCGCTGCGGGCCTTTGCGCGTTTGCCGTCGGGCTGGACGCCTTCGCCCTCCTGTTTGCAGGAGAACATCAGCCGGCTGAGCGAGCGGACCCTTGAGAAGATCAACGCGGTGCTGGTGGGCTGGGCCGTGGAAGAGGGCTTGGAGGACGGCTCGCAGATGCGGGGCGATTCCACGGCGGTGGCCGCCCCGCTGCACCATCCCACCGACTCCTCTCTGCTCAGGGACTCGGTCCGGGTGATTGCCAGGCTCTTGAGAAAACTGCGCGAATGCGGACGGCCGGTGCGCTTCAGCAACCATCTGCGGCGGGCCAAAAAGCGCCACCTGGAGATCAGCAAGGTGCGGGGCAAGGAGAAAAAGCGCAAACGCTACGAGGACCTGCTCAAGGTCTCGCGCTGGACGCTGGGCTACGCCGAGAGGGCGCTTGAGAGCACTGCGAGCAACCGCAAGACGGCCGTTTTGCTGGGGCAGCTGCAGGTTTTCGCCGAACGCCTGCGGCGGGTCATCAGCCAGACCGAGCGGCGGGTGCTGCATGGCGAAAAGGTGCCGGCTTCGGAAAAGCTGTTCTCGATCTTCGAAACCCACGCCGACATCATCAAAAAAGGCGGCCGCGAGGCGGTCTACGGGCACAAGGTGTTTATCAGCTGCGGGCGTTCGCCGCTGAT
>DATIPO010000463.1:0-7442 GCA_035471925.1 Acidobacteriota bacterium | reverse complement strand
TCGCCAGCCCTTACCTCAAGGGAAACGGCGTCCAGCGCCCGCACGCCACCGGGATAGACCTTGACCACCTGAATGGCTTCCAAGACCGCGGATTGCGGGGACATCCCCGTCAGCCTAGCACAAGCCTGACCCCCAGTCCCCTCAGCGGATTCCAGCCATTTCCCCGACTGAAGCACAGCAACAGCCTCTGGCAACCAAGGACATTGAGGGGACCCCTGACCAAGGCTGGCGAAGACTGGACCAGCCCGCATTTCTCACGGGTTGTCGTGGCGAGGGGCCGCAGGCGCCATGATGACAAGGCGTCGCGACCGAGGCCCGCGTAGAGGTACTTTAGGGTACGTTGGGAAGGCCGACCCAGCGCAACCCAGTCAGCGCGGTCGGGCTAGGTGTGAGAACCGGTTGGCCTCGTGCGGCCCGGGATTCAGCAGGAGAGCATCAGCCTCGCAAGCCCTTGGGCGGCTCCGTTCCCGATGCGACGCCGTCACGGCCGCTGATGATAGCCGTGGTTGGGAATCTTGATCCAGTTCCCGCCGGGACCACATCCACCGGAGGCGGTGGAGACCAGCGTCCGGTCGATGCAGATCTCGGCCATGGTAAGCGCAGCATTCCGTTGCTTATACTGCCAGATCATCACTCCTCCGTGATGGCTGCACGCCCCCCGCCCGGTGGCGTTACTCGTGCTGCCATCCCAGCAGAATGCGGCCGTTCGATCGCCGTTGTGGGCATCCAACCACTCTTGAATTGCATCGCGGCCCGCCGTCCGCTTTAGGGACGGTCGACGGGTCTCCAGCTTTCCGTATCGATAGACGAGTGCGGGCTCGGTGCGGGCGTACTTGAGGCACTCCTGATAGACGATCACCTCGCCTTGCCGATGTTCTTCCGCCAAGCGCTGGCCGAAGTCCGGGTCGACGTCCTTCATGCAGTAGGCGAACAGAGGAGGCGCCAGGGAGGTGTCCTGAAAGAGAGGAAGGGCTAGGTAGCCAGACTTGGAAGAGGTTGTTGTGAAAGGATGAGGCGCAGGCAGGCCCGAATTGGGTGCACCCCTTGTTGTCGTCGCCTCCAGAAGGTTGCCCGGGTCGATGATGCCCCCATCGCCGATCCATCCGAAGCCGTCCCAGGCCAGGTAAGCCGAAAATGCCAGGAAGGCGATCAGCGTCAGGGTCCCGAGGGCGGGGCTGTATCCCAAATGACCTAGTCCACCTTCTAGGATATCCGGCTCTTGAGCGCTCCCCGGCGGGGCAACGTCCTCAAGAGCTCGATTCTCGCGGGAGGCCCAGTCGATGACATGACCGTCTTGGACAGATAAGTAGACCACTGGCGTCGACCAGATCGAATCAGGCGGGTCGGGCTTGAAACAGCGGTGTCCCGCCTGGTGGAAGAGCGCCCTCCGAGCGCTGGCCGCAGCCGTGTCAACGGGCCGGCCTTCGGCTAAGTCCTTGTAGAACCATTGGGCAAAGATGACGGCCGAACGGTCTTCGATGAGACTGCGCATGCCCACAACCGCCGGAACCCCGGCTCGACTGAGTTCCTCGGCAACCGAAGAAAAGAGTTCACCCGGCGAAGAGGCGGCACTGTCGCAGCAGTTGAGCACGACCAAGCGCAGCGGCTTGGCGTTCTGTCCCACCACACTCCAATCTCGACGGCCCACCAGGCGTTCGCCGCCGTCCGAAGTCCTGAATCTCAGCCCCTTCGACGAGCCGTGTCCGATGAAGTGGAGAATATGCCATTTGCCCTCGCGCAGCTTGTCTAGAATCTGCTCAAAGGTCGCGTCCCGTAACCGATCCACGACGACCTGCCCTTTCTTTCGAAGCGGGTTCCAAGATGAGGTTATCGCCTTGACTTCCTCTTGGACGTGGAGGTCGGGACGAGGATCGGGAACACTGTCGCAGACCAGAATCCCGACTGGAAACGGGGCGGGAGACCCAACCGGCTTGCGTTGATCGAGATAGCGCGAGATGGGAAACTGGGAGGAGACGCCCAATGAGTCCCGCCCCTCCAAGTCGCGCATCAGTTCCCAGGGGACACAGGCCAGGCGGGCGCTACCGAGATGGAGTCGAATTCGAAGTCCCTCATCCTCTTTCACCGATCCGCGGGCCAGGTGCCAGCATTCCCGCAATCTCGGTCGGAAAACGTGGCGGAAGAGTTTGTCACCCACGAACTTTGCTTGGGCCGCGACCTTGTCTGAGCCGTCTTGCCAAGGCTGGACGGCATCCTGCGGCCCGGACTCGGGGAAAGGTCCCAACCAAGCCGAGAGATCGATCTCTGATCGGCCCCCCAGATTCCCCCACTTGGCCCGAGCCAGGAAGCCGCCTCCAACCTCATCAATCCACAAATCGAAATCTCGGTAGTGCAATCGAGAGCCCATTTAGCTTGTAGACACTTTTCCACTTGAATTGTTGGAAGTGTTCCGATGAGAAACCAGTCGCGCGGGACTTCAGTCAGTTTCGCAGGCGGGGGAGGTCGAGTGAAAAGGAGGAGGCGGCCAGGAGGAAGGCGTTCAGCGGGCCGTCTGGCGCTCAGTCAGTCAGTTGGAGCCACTCTTGACCATCCCATTCCCAGAGATCGCCCAGCTTGCCGTTTTCGCCGATGCCTCCGTAGAGGACGACTCGGCGGCGCAGGGGATCGTAGGCCATGGCGTGGACGTTGCGGGCAGCAGGACCTTGAACGTCCAGGCGGGTCCAAGCCGCTCCGCGGCGGATCCAAGTGTCGGCGAGAGCCGTGCGTCCTGCGACCCCGCCGAAGAGCACGAGCCCGCTCAGATCCGGGGCATAGGCTGCGCGCGAGGCCCCCCGCGGTGAAGGGCCCGCGCCCTCGACTTGCGTCCAAGAGCTCCCGTCCCATTCCCAGGTGTCGCCGAATTGGTAGTGCGGACCCCAGCCGCCGAAGAGGACGACTGTCTTGCGGTCCGAGTCGAAGGCCAAGCGATGAGTGCTGCGGGGTGGCGGTCCGCTTTCAGCCTGCAACTGCCAGCGTTGGCCGTCCCAAGTCCAGGTGTCTCCCTTAAAGGCGTCGTCGGAGTCTTGGCCGCCGAAGAGAACCACCGCTTCCCTTCGCTGGTCATATACCAGCGCGTGGTGGTCGCGGACCCCCGGAGAAGGCCCATCGATGCTTTGGCGCTTCCAGGAGTCGCCGTCCCACTCCCAAGTATCGCCAAAACTCTCCTCGCGATTCTTGATGCCTCCGTGAACGACCAGCCGGTCCCGGCCTGAGTCATAGGCCAGTCCGCAATGCAGGCGGGGCGGGGGGCCATCGGTACTGAGTAAACGCCAGCCTTGGCCGTCCCACCCCCAGAGATCGTTGCGGGGCTGGCGGTCGGGTCCAGTCCCGCCGAACAGGACCACCATTTCAAGTCCGCCGTGCCACACCATTACGTGAGAGGAAAGCGGGGGCGGAGCCGTGTCCGGACCCTGCGCCACGACTTGCGCAGAAAGGAGATTGGCCAGGGCGGCAAGTGTCATCCAGGTAAGGAAAGCGGACATAATAGGGCGCACCTTGTGCTGTGAAGCTCAACCATGAACGACCTTACGGTGCTACGGTGAAGACGCAGGCGGCGCTCTTCCGTTCCCAAATCCGGCAACCCTGCGACGGATTCACGAGCGGTGTGATGGAATGGCCCGTCAAAGGGAATGCTCTTCGCCCCAGCCGAGCGTCCTTGACTTGAAGCGCACTTGTGGCGCAGGCTTTTGGGGAGAAGGAAGGGAGGTGAGCCGTGACTCAGTTAAGCGTCAACCTGAACAAGGTCTGCCTGGTGCGCAATGCCCGGGGAGCCGACCACCCCAAGATCGAGGACGTGGCACGGCTGTGCATCGGAGCCGGATGCAAGGGTCTGACCCTGCATCCCCGGGTGGACGAACGCCACGCCACCCTGGACGACGTCTATCGTATCGCCCGCATGGAGGAAGTGTCTTCGGGCGAGATCGAGCTCAACATCGAGGGCGACGCCCGGGACGTCCTGCTCAAGGTGGTTCGGGAAGTCCAGGCCACCCAGTTCACCCTGGTGCCGGCCAAGGCCGAAGAATTGACCACCGAACGGGGCTGGAGGCGCGGTCAGGACAGCGACGAGGACATGCGCAGGGTCACTGAGGCGCTCACCCCGGAGACACGCATCAGCCTCTTCGTGGACGCGCAATTAGACGCCGTTGAGCTGGCTGCCGAGAGACGATTGGCGGCGGTCGAATTCCACACCTTCTTCTACGCCGAAACCTTCGGTACGGTCAAGAACGAGGAGGTCCTGCGAGGCATTGAAGAAGCGGCGGCATTGGCCCGCCAACGCGGACTGCGGGTGCACGCCGGACATGACCTGAACCTGGAGAACCTGCCCAAGCTGATTTCGCGCGTCCGTCCCGACGAGGTCTCCATCGGCCAAGCCCTGGTGACCGAGGCACTCCTGCAAGGCATGCCCCTCAGCACGGCCGCCTACTGCCAGGCCATCGCCAAGGGTCTGCAATGAGACTATGGGTCGTTCTGCTTTTGGGGCTGGCGGCGGCAGCCTGCGGCAGCGGACGTCAGACCCAAGAAAGCCCTGGAGATTCGAGTATGGCCTACAACCCCTATCCCCATTATCAAGGCGGCTCGAAGGTGCTGATTGCCCATCGGGGCGCTTCCGCCTATGCCCCCGAACACACGCTGGAGGCCTACCGTCTGGCTCTGGATCAGGGCGCCGACTTCGTCGAGCAGGACTTTCAAATGACCCGCGACGGCGTCTTGGTGTGTCTCCATGACCGGACCCTGCAGCGCACCACCGACGTCGAGCAGGTTTTCCCCGAGCGCTATCAGGAAGTGGAGGGAGAGCGCCAGTGGTTCGTCCACGACTTCACGCTGGAGGAAGTCAAGCGTCTTGACGCCGGGTCCTGGTTCGATCCCAAGTTCGCCGGTGCCCGCATCCCTACGTTCACGGAGGCGATTGAGCTGGTGCGCGGCAAGGCTGGACTCTTCCCCGAACTGAAAGACCCTCAAGTCTACCGTGATTTGGGACTCGACCTGGAAGGGGGAGTGCTGGATTTGCTGAAGAAGCACGGCCTCGATCAGCCCGATTCCGATACGCCCGTCATCCTGCAGACCTTCGACGCCGCTTGCGCCCGCCGCCTGACCTTGGACATGGGGACGCGCCTTCCCCTGGTGCTGCTGTTGGGACGCGACAACTTCGTCCGCTGGTCTTCGCCCGAAGGCCTCCAGGAGGCCTCGGCTTTCGCCGCCGGGATCGGTCCCGGCAAAGCGCTCCTGCAGTGGCAGCCAGGATTGGTGGAATGGGCCCACGACCTCGGACTCAGCGTCACCCCCTACACTTTCCGCGCCTCCGACGTGGGACATGGGTTTTCCAGCGTCGGAGATGAGATGCGCCACTATCTGACCGAGTTGAACGTGGACGCGGTCTTTACCGACAATCCAGACCTCTTCCCGCGCTAAAAGGGCCTGGGAGCCTTTGCATTCCATAGCCCATTTGCTATCTTATCTGCACGGCAAGGAGGGCATCCTTCTCATGGGCGAACATAATATCCGCGAGGACGCCGGCGTCGACGACCGGCGGCGTTTCATGAAGAGCCTGCTCAACGACGTGCGCGCTCTGGAGTATATGCTCGAGAACGACCTGATCGAGAGCGGCATCCGGCGTATCGGCGCGGAGCAGGAGGTCTTTCTGGTCAACCGCAGTTGGCACCCCGCGCCCCTGGCCATGGAGCTGCTGCGGGAACTGGGCCATCCCGACTTTACCACCGAGCTGGCCCGCTTCAATCTGGAGTTCAATCTTTCCCCTCTGGAGTTTGGGGGCAACTGCCTGAAGCGCCTGGAGGAGCAGTTGACCGGACACTTGGCCCGGCTGCGCGAAGCGTCCGCCCGCCTGGGACTGGAGGTCTGCCTGACGGGCATCCTCCCCACCCTTTCCAAGTCTGACCTGGACTTGCGCAACATGGCTCCCATGCCCCGCTACGCAGCCCTCAACGAATCGCTCAAGCGGCTGCGGGGAGCCGACTACGAGTTCTACATCGAAGGCATCGACGATCTCCTCATCCGTCACGACAACGTCATGCTGGAAGCCTGCAACACCAGCTTCCAATGCCACTTTCAGGTGGGTTCGCAGGAGTTCGCCAAGCTCTACAACGTGGCTCAGTTGGTGACCGCTCCGCTGATGGCGGCCTCGGTCAATTCACCTCTGCTCTTTGGCAAGCGGCTGTGGAGGGAAACCCGCATCGCCCTCTTCCAGCAGTCGATCGACACCCGCAAACCGACCTCGCACGTGCGCGAAGCCCGCTCGCGGGTCAGCTTCGGGACACACTGGCTGGAGGGCTCGGTGCTGGAGATCTTCAAGGAAGACATCTCCCGCTTCCGCGTCCTCATGGGTGAGCACTTCGAGGAGAATCCAGTCGAGATGCTGCAGGAGGGGAAAGTCCCCAAGTTGAAGGCCCTGTGCTTGCACAATGGCACGGTCTACCGCTGGAACCGTCCCTGCTACGGCATCAGCGACACGGGCAAGGCTCACTTGCGCATCGAAAACCGCGTCATACCGGCCGGACCCTCGGTGGTGGACGCGGTGGCCAACGCCGCCTTCTACTTCGGAATGATGTCGGGCGCCAGCGAGCACTACGGGGACGTCTCCAAGCTGATCCCCTTCGCCGAGGTCTCCAACAATTTCCTCAACGCCGCCCGCTCGGGACTGGCCGCCCAATTCACCTGGCTCAAGCGCCAGACCCTGCCGGCCCAGGAGCTGATTTGCAGGGAACTCATTCCGCTGGCCCGCGAAGGACTGACCCGCCGCGGCATCGATGCCAGCGATGTCGACCGCTACCTGGGCGTCCTGGAAGAGCGGGTCAAGAGCTGCATGACGGGCTCTCAGTGGCTGCTCGACTCGCTCCATGAACTCGACAACGGAGGCAGCCAAGGGCAACGTCTGGCTGCGCTGGTCGCGGCCACCGTGGACCGTCAAAGCTCAGCAGAGCCCGTCCACAAGTGGAAACTGGCCCGCCTGGAGGAAGCGGGAGACTGGCGTCCCAGCTACATGCGGGTGGAGCAGTTCATGACCACCGACCTCTTCACCGTCACCGAAGAGGACACGCTCGACTTGGTGGTCCATCTGATGAACTGGCAACGCATCCGCCACATTCCTGTTGAGGATCACCACCACAAGCTGGTGGGACTGATTTCCTACCGTTCGCTGCTCAAGTATTTCGGAGAGCACACCAGCGCCGCTCGTGACGACAAAGCGGTCTCCGTCCGCCGCATCATGAAGGACGAGCCCATCGTCGTGCCGCCCGAAACCTCCACCGTTGAAGCCATGCGCATCATGCACGAGAACGGCATCGGCTGCCTGCCGGTGGTCAAGAACGAGCGTCTGGTGGGCGTGGTGACCGAACGCGACTTCATGAACATCGCCCGCGACCTGCTCACCAAGTCGCTGCGTTTCGCCGAAGGCCCCGAAAAGTCAGACCCGCTGGACGATGGCGACTTGC
>DATIPO010000462.1:0-3022 GCA_035471925.1 Acidobacteriota bacterium | reverse complement strand
CTCAGCGTCAGGGATGGGAGGACTACGCTCAGCAGGTCACGTTGACAAACCCCCTGGGCGACCAACGCAACGTCAGCGGCCTCAACCAATACATCCGCTCGAATCTGTCGAGACGTCAGCCCTCGTTGCCATTCGTGGACGATGCTCCCGTCATATTCGACCTCGGAACGTTCGTCGCAATCCAGGTCGCACCAAGCGCCGGCGGCGGCAACTTCCTGGTGACATACGACGACACGGAGGGATGGGTCTCAACCGACGACTCCGCTCTACTCCTCTACACGTCGGCACCGTTCAATCCGACTATCAACTACTTCTCCGGGCCCTACCGCTTCGCGGGAGCAATCGAAGGAGACTCAGTCACGCCACCGACTAGCCCTGCGACCATCTCGAGTCCCTTCTCTCTCAGCCAAGGCAACAAACTCGGCTTCTACGCAAGGTTGACGCAGGCGGACGGACGGATGAGTTCGAAACAGTCAGGGATTGTCACGATTGGAGCGTAGACTGCCTCGCGTATGCCGGAGCGTGACGCGGTACCCCGAACAGGGCCCGACTGTCTCAGTTGTGGGACACTCCGAAAAAGACCCTTGACGTCACGCTCCGGCTTCTAGTACAACCCCTCTTGCCACGTCAGGTTGACGGCTCCTCGGCGTGGCGGCCGAGCCGGAGCGGACCCGTCGGCGGGCGATTGCAAACCGCCGACGGGCCCTCCCCTCTAGCCTCCGGACGGCCGGATAAAAGCCGGAACGACTGCAAGGCCGCCACACATGCCTACCGACTCCACCGATCCAGGCGTACCGTCCCCCTCCGATCCTCCCGAGAACGAATCGCTCCCAAGCTGGGCAGTTGCGATTCCTGGTGTTGACTCGCCGCAACCCACTTTACTTGACCCCCAAGGAACAAACGACCTACCACCCTCCTGGTCCCTGACCAACCCAGAATCATGGCAGAATCTGACCCCAAACCGCTTCCGACATGATGGATGGGAGCACGACCGCCGGCGGGTTGCACGTGCATTCAGTAACCTGATGGTCTCGGAACGAAGAATGATCAGCTTCATCAGCTGCGGAGGAGATGCCTGGGTAGAGCGGCGGGTAGACGCCCCGGATCATTTCCGCATCAGAGCGACCTACTGCCGGGATAGATGGTGCAAACCATGCCAGAGCGAACGATCTAGACACATAGCCGCCGTGTTGTTGGAACTCATTGAACCCCGGGCCACCCGAATGATCACTCTGACCCTCCGGCACAGGGATAACGGGCTCAAAACACAGCTTGACTGGCTCTACCGCTGCTTCGCTCGGCTTCGAAGGTCCAAGCTCTGGAAAACAACCCAACGTGGCGGGGCTGCCTTCCTAGAGTGCACCTGGAACCCAGCAACCGAAACGTGGCATCCCCATCTCCACGTACTAGCCGTCGGATCCTACATACCCCAACAAGCCCTCAGCAAGAAATGGCTAAGCATCACAGGCGATAGCAACGTCGTCGACGTGAGATGGATTCGAACGCCAACGCACGCCGCAAGGTACGTCACCAAGTACGTCACCAAAAACGTCTCAGCAACAGTCTTCCGAACGCCAAGAGCACTCGAAGAAGCCATAGTAGCCATGAAAGGCCGGCGTGCTGCACTGACTTTCGGCAGCTGGAGAGGGGTACCACTACGACGTACCGAACCAGATGGCGAATGGGAACGCGTCGAGAGCCTAAGCGAGTTCTTCGCCCGACTCGACCGCGGCGACGAAGACGCAATCGCCTGCTGGCCTCAATTCGCAACAAACGGTAGAGCCGTCTGGCCATATGACCATCCTCCGTGATCGACGCATCCCCTGCCACCGCCCAGCGACCGGGACAACCACCGCTTTCCCGCTGTCGCTAGTTTCGAAGCACTTGCAGACGGCAGACATTCGCACTTCGCCGGCCGGGCAGTTCTCTTTCTTGACGCGGCCTCTGGCCGGCTCCGTGCTCATTTGGTAAGGGCCGGCCGCTCTGGGCTCCCCAGCGGCTCGCTTCCTTCGGCCGTTCCGGCCGAACGAAGCTCGCTCGCTGGGTCGCCCGCCTCGCGGCTCGCGGGTGGCTCAATCTCCCTGTCACGGCACGTCCATCGGGACGCCCCCCCCAGCGGCCTGCCGGCTGGCAGGGGCTCATGCCGGGGCAAGCCTCGTCCTCTCGCCTCGCCTCCGCTCCGCTCCGGCCGGCCTCGGGCTCCTCGCCCTCGGCCTCTCGGCTCGAGCCGCTTCGGCCAGACAGGGCGTGGCCTCGCGGCCTCGCCGGATAAGCCGGCTTTGCGGAGTACCGCACGCTCGGCTTTCCGGTCTCGGGACTTCGGCTTGCACGACCCGGCATTCGCCCTGCTAGACGCCGCCAGACTCGCTGGGGGGGGCTCTGAACGCCCTCTCCTCCTGAGAGCCACCCCCTTCGCCGCGAGGCCCTGCCGGCGGGGCCTACAGCCCCACCGGCATGAACCCCCCTCCAGTACGGCCAGCCCGCTACGACACCCCAGACCCAATTAGCGGCGTCGCAGCGGGCTGGCAGCCGACTACTGAGCTCAGGGGAGCAACTGCACCAGGCCACCGGCGTGAGACGCAGGACTACACCTGGTGATGGCTCCTGGACCACCTACTACATAGGTGGTAGCCTCCTAGTGGTGCCCGTGTGGTCCGTCCTAACAGGGTCTCAGACCCAGAGGTAGACGAGATGCTATTCAAATCAGCCATGGTCACGCAGGTGAGCGGATCGGTCGGCGGGATGACCGGCTCGCACAACGCCGGCGGATACTACTTCCGCTCACGCGTGATCCCGGTCAATCCCAATACTTCCTTCCAACAGTCGATCCGAGGCGTGATGGGGCAGCTCACGAGCCGCTGGATTAGCACGTTGACAGCAGCTCAGCGTCAGGGATGGGAGGACTACGCTCAGCAGGTCACGTTGACAAACCCCCTGGGCGACCAACGCAACGTCAGCGGCCTCAACCAATACATCCGCTCGAATCTGTCGAGACGTCAGCCCTCGTTGCCATTCGTGGACG
>DATIPO010000461.1:0-2192 GCA_035471925.1 Acidobacteriota bacterium | reverse complement strand
AAGCCTGAATGCGCTGTTATGATCACCGCCTTCGTCCTTCTGAACGTCGCCCGCGGCAAGGTCCACGACGTGGCCGAACTGCTCGTCAACATGAGCGGCGTCAGCGAGGTGCACTCCGTCGCGGGGCGCTACGACCTCGTGGCCATCCTGCGCGTTCACACCAACGAACACCTGGCCGAGCTCGTCACCGACCACATCCGCCAGCTCGACGGCATCGAGCGCTCCGAGACGCTCATCGGCTTCAAGGTCTACTCGCGCCACGACCTCGAACGGCTCTTCTCCATCGGGATGGACTGACCCACCGGATTGGCATTGGGTGCATTTCAAATGGGTTGAGAACGAAGTTGCGAGGCAGGGCTGCTATCGATACTGTGGTGTTGTCAACATTCACATACCGCAGCAGCACCATGCCTCACAACTCCACTGCTATGATACGCAGCGCACGCCAAGAATTCGACCAGCTTCTCGACTCGTTGCATCAGCAGGTGCATACGGGAGCCACCGCCTTTGAGGTCGAGCGGGACCTCTTCAAACAGCTCTTGGCGCTGGGCCGCTCGCTGCTGGCCCTCTTTTTCACGCTGGTAGCCCAGCACAGCAGCAAGCACGCTCCCGAGCGGGCTGATGCGACCGATCGGCCTCTGCCTCGGCACAGCTACAAACGGCGTCGCTACGTCTCGTTCTTCGGCGAGGTTCTCATCGAGCGCCCCTACTTCTGGGCACCGGGGGGGCCGGGCCGCCTCCCCCTGGACGAGCAACTGAGCCTGCCGCCTGGTGTCTACTCGGATTTCTTGCGCGAGCATGCGGAGTTGCTCTGTGCCCACCTCGCCTACGGGCAGACGGCCACGGTGCTCGAACGCCTCTTGGGCTTTCGCCTCTCGACGCGCAGCCTCTCGCAGATGGTAGAGGACGATGCACAGGACGCCGTGGCTTTCTATGCGCAGCAGGCTGCGTCCGAGGCCACCGCCGAGGCCGCCGCCGAGGCTGCCGACGGGGAAATCCTCGTCATCCAGGCTGACGGCAAGGGCGTGCCGATGCGACCTCTGACCCGGGAAGAAGCCACGGCCAAGCAGCCGGTGCGCTTGCGCAGAGGGCAGAGCCGCACGAAGAAGAAGGAGGCCGTCGTGACGAGCCTCTACTGGCTCACCCCACGCGTGCGATCGGCTGAGGAGGTCGTGGCCTCCTTCTTCAAGCAACCAGCAGCACGGGATGAGTCCGGCCCGGCAGACCCTGCCACGGATGATCCGGATCATCGTCCACAGCAGAAGAAACTTTGGGCCACGCTCGAGGGCAAAGACGTAGCCCTGGCGCGGCTGGCCCAGCAGGTGCGAGGCCGCGACGGAGACCACCTCACCTGCCCTGTGGCGCTCGCCGACGGATGTCCGGCGCTGCAAGCTCGTCTGCGGGAGCAGTTTCCGCGTTTCGAGTTGATTCTCGACTTCGTGCATGTAAGCGAGTACCTGTGGAAGGCAGCCAATGCGCTCTTCCACGAGGCAGATCCACAGCGAGAAGCCTGGGTGATCGCGCGGACGCGGGAGCTGCTCAGCGGGCAGCACGCCTGGGTCGTTTCGCAGCTCTATCAGGTGAGTCAACGCCCTGATGACGCGCTGGCCAAGGTAGCGCGCTACTTCGAGCACAACGCGGCCGGGATGGACTATCGGCGGTATCTGGCGCGGGGCTGGCCTATTGCCAGCGGGGTGATCGAGGGAGCGTGTCGTCATCTGGTTAAGGACCGCTGCGAAGCCTCCGGAATGCGCTGGCATCGTGCGGGTGCCGAGCAGGTGTTGGCCTTGCGTGCTATCGACCTCAACGGAGATTGGGAAGCGTACCACACCTACCGGCGCGCGCAGCGTCACCTGCGCCTTTATGGGTGCTCCCTGGAGCAGGTCGAGACTCCGGAAGAACAGACCTTACGATGGGCTGCCTGACGCAAGACTACCAACCCATTTGAAATGCACCCATAAGCAATTACTCTCTACACTGCAATGGTTATCCGTGGATGCCTGGACTTCTATCTGGGATAATACGTATTTCAGCATGCTGTGCCACGCGTGCTAACCCCTCGTTGCAGGCGACAGCAGGCGCGAGAGTTTGTGCTTGCCTAAGCGCCGGTGTCTCCGTAGCTTCACTGAAACGATCATGGGCCCTTTGCCGCTGACTGGCGGGCCGTTATGCCGCTGTGATCAAGAACTCCT
>DATIPO010000460.1:0-2531 GCA_035471925.1 Acidobacteriota bacterium | reverse complement strand
GTAAACGTCCGGTGAACGACCCCCTACCCGGAGGTCCGGGAGTGTGATAATGTTCCCGGATGGAGTCGATCGAGACGGAGGTGATGGAGGATCCGAGCAAGCGGGACACGCGCGGGCGGCGGATTGTGAAAACGCAGGAGCGGGAGCGATTAATCGAGGAATACAAGTCCAGTGGACTGACCCAGAAGGCATTCTGCCGACGGGAAGCGATCAACCTGCACACCTTTGTGACTTGGTTGAGCAAGCACCGTGGAAAAAACGGGAAGCAAGGCCGGGGAACCAGAACCACCTTCCGGGAGGTGCAGCTGCCGGCGGTGGCCCGGAAGGCGGGAGTGATGGAAGTGCAGTTGCCCGGTGGAGAGATCGTGCGGGGAGCGGATCCGGAAACGCTGGCCAAGCTGGTGGGTCTACTGCGGGGATAGAGGATGCTGGCCTTCCCTGCCTCGTTGCGGATCTTCCTGGCGGTGGAGCCGGTGGACATGCGCAAGCAGTTTAACGGACTCTGGGCGCAGGCCGAGGGCCACCTGGGCGAGGATCCCTTTGGCGGGGCGCTGTTTGTCTTCACCAACAAGCGGCGCAACCTGGTGAAGATGCTGTACTGGGACGGAACCGGAGTGTGGGTCTTTGCCAAGCGGCTGGAAAAGGGGCGCTTCAGCTGGCCCCGTGGCAGCGACAAACGCAAGCTCTCGCTGGCGCCGGAATCGGTGACGCTGCTCTTGGGCGGGATCGACCTGAAGGACGGCTGCAAAAAGGCGTGGTACGAGCGATAAAAGGCTTGCCAACCGAGTATCCATTTATTGGCTACGTAAGCATGTCTGAACTGCAGGCAGCGCACGCGCGGATCGCCGCCCTGGAAGAGCAGGTGGCGCAGCTGGAGTTGCTCATCGAGTGGTTTAAGAAGCAGATGTTCGGTGCGGGCAAAAGCGAGCGGGCGGACATGCTCCAGCTGCAGTTGAAGCTCAAGGAGCTGGAAGCGGCCCGGGACGAGCTGGTGAACCGGGAAAGAATCAGCTACGAGCGGGAAAAGCCGAAGGTGCGCACGGTCCCGGCGGAACGCTTTGAGGGACTGCCGGTAAAAGAGACCGTGGTGGTCGAGCCGGCGGAGGTGCAAAACGATCCGGACCTCTACGAGCGCATCGGCGAGGAGGAGACCTTCGAGGTGGATATCACCCCGCCAAAGCTCTACAAGCGCGCCATCATCCGGCCCAAGTACCGGCACCGGCTGGAGCGGTCCCGTCCTCCGGTGGTGGCCCCCGCACCCAAGCGGGTCATCGAGGGCAGCTACGCCTCGGCCGGGCTGATCACCTGGGTCATCCTGAGCAAGTACCGCGACCATCTTCCGCTCCATCGCCAGGAAGGGATGCTCAAGCGCTGGGGCGGCCCGGTGCCGAAGCAGACCATGAGCGACTGGGTGGCCACGGCCTCTTTCCTGCTGGAAGTCATCTATTGGAAAATCCGCGAGGGCCTGCTCGGGGTCGGCTACCTGCAGGCCGACGAGACCCCGATCAAGTTTATCGATCCCGACATCAAAAAAGGAAAAGCGCAGACCGGCTACTTTTGGCTCATGGGCGTCCCCGACGGCCCCGTCTTCATCCAGTGGAGCCAGGGGCGCGGCCAGGCCCATGCCGGGGAACTGCTGGCCGGCTTCCGGGGCATCCTGCAAACCGACGGCTATGCCGGCTACAATCCCGTCCACGGGGAGGATACCCCGGTCACCCGGGTGGCCTGCCTGGCCCACTGCCGGCGCAAGTTTGCCGAGGCCCTCAAAGCCGCTCCGGTCCAGGCTGCCTTCATGCTGCGCCTCATTGGAAACCTCTACCATCTCGACAACCAGTGGGAGCGCAACGGCATCACCGATCCCGCCCAGCGGGCCCACCTGCGCCAGCGCGACTTTGCAATGACCCTCCGGCTCCTGGAAAAGGCGGCCATCCGCCTGCTCAAGTCCCACCGCCCCACCACGGCCATCGGCAAGGCCTGCTCCTATCTGCTGGGGCAATGGGACGCCCTCATCCGCCTCTGTGATTACGGCCAGGTTAAACTCGACAACAACTTGATCGAGAACGCCGTGCGACCGACCAAACTCGGCGCCAAGAACTGGCTCTTTATCGGGGCACCCCATGCCGGAAAACGCTCCGCCATCATCTACACGATCCTGCTTTCCTGCCAGCGCTGCGGTGTCGATCCACAGGCCTATCTTCAGGATCTGCTCCAGAAGCTTCCCCATATGTCCAACCAGGATGACTTTACTCATCTGCTTCCCCAGAACTGGAAGCCTCCTGTGACCCATAACGTCATCAATGGTCACAAGCAGGGTACCCAATACGTCACCATTGACGTGTAGACAACGTCACCATTTATATCCCATTACCCTTCACTGCACGTCACAAGCAGGGTCCCATAGCGTCACTGTCAAGGAGGCCGCCCACCGGACGCTTACTTTTGTTCATAGGCAGGTGCGACTCGGACAAAGTCCACCTCGCCGGTCGTCTGATGTCGAATACAATACAAGGTAGGTTCGTTTAGTGTCAGGT
>DATIPO010000459.1:0-3720 GCA_035471925.1 Acidobacteriota bacterium | reverse complement strand
TTCAAACCGCCCTCTCCAGAGGCCCACAAGTGATCTTTTCGGGCGTTTCCGCCACCTCCCAGCGGCCTCGTCGAGTTGTTTCAGACAGTTCGCCATGTGCCTGGGTTCATAACAGGGCCACCCGCACTTACCGGCTTCCCGAGGAACGATCTCGTACTCGCTCTGGACGAGGCCGTTGTCGAACATTGCTCTCGGCGGTATGAGGCTGCTCGTTACCCTCATAGCCGCGGATCCACAGGCTCGCTCTCCAGTGCCAGCACTCCGAAAACGCATTCATGCACCCTGTAGAGGGGCTCCTTCTCGACGAAGCGGTGTAAAGCTTCTAGCCCCAGGGCGAATTCGCGAAGCGCCAGGGACCGTTTGGGTCCGAGCGCCCGCCCGCGCAGCCGCTCGATGTGCTCGTCAAGAGTGTACTCCGGACCGTAGATGATCCGCAGATACTCCTTGCCGCGGCACTTCAGCGCCGGTTGGACAAGCCCGCTCTTCCCGCGCATGAGCCACTCGACGGGCTTGACCACGATGCCCTCGCCGCCCTGTTCGGTAAGCCCTTCCCACCAGGCGATACCCTCGGCCTGGCTCTCGCTGCTGGTCAAGTCGACCACCTTGAAATCTGTCTCGTGAAACAAGCCAGTATCCGATCGGCAGAGTCGGGCCAGTGTCTCCATGTGCCAGAGATGAGTGCGATCGGAATG
This sequence comes from Acidobacteriota bacterium, assembly GCA_035471925.1. Classification (GTDB taxonomy): domain Bacteria; phylum Acidobacteriota; class UBA6911; order RPQK01; family DATIPO01; genus JANQFM01. The sequence goes on along the minus strand of DATIPO010000459.1, from coordinate 3,028 downwards.
AACGCTTCCTTCAGATGCCAACAGGTGGAAAGGCGCAAGCCTGAGGTCGTTGATGCCGGAGACCGGCCAGCAGTATCGCCGATAGGCTTCGGTGTACTTTACGACGCACTCTTGCCGTGCCAGATATCGGTCGACCAAGCCATCCATGCCCTGGGTGCGGGACGCCGCCAGACGCAGGGCCTCCAGGGCCGCCGACATGCTGGCCCGGGACGCCGCGCCCACTGGAGCATACTGGGACCGAAGCAACTCCTGAGCTTTGGCGGACCAAGGCATCAGTTCAGCATCGAGGCAGAACCACTCGGACTCGAACTTGGCCCAGAAACCGGCCTCGCTGAGCGCGTCACGGAGCCGGCCCATGAAGTCGGTTTCGAGGGCCGCATCGTTAAAAAAAGGCCGTCCAGTCCGAGTGTAGAGCGCCCCGATCCCGTGCCCTCGGATGCCGAAGCGCTTGGCGGCCGCCTCCTCATCGCGGCAGACGACGGCGATGGCCCGCGAGCCCATGTGCTTCTCCTGGCACACCACCTTTGGGACGCCGTTGGCCAAAAAGTAGCGAAAGCTCTCCTCGGGGTGTTCCAGCAACGGCCCCTCCTTCCTGGTGTCCGAAGGAGACATGGTGGGGGGTAGATAGATGAGCCAGCGGGGATCGGCGGCGAAGCGGCTCATGACCTCCAGCGCGGCCGCCGCATTCTTCTCCCGCACTGTCACCGTCCCGCGGATTCGGGTGGAGACGATGCGCTTGCCCTGAACATCGCCGATGTCGAGGACGTCGTTGTAGGGCCGCTCGGCAATCTCGGCCGAAGCCATCTTAAAGGGCTTGACCGGCTCGTAGTAGGTCTTTGCGGCGGGAACCGACTCGAGATGGGTTTCGGGATAGCGCAGGGCGGTCAAGGCCCCGCCAAACACACACCCGGTGTCGATGCAGATCGTCTTGTTGAGCCACTCGGCGTGGGGGACCGGCGTGTGGCCGTAAACGACAAGCGCCGGGCCGCGATAGTCGGCGGCCCAGTTATAGCGGACCGGAAGGCCGTACTCGTCGGTCTCACCCGTGGTCTCGCCATAGAGCGCGAAATCGCGCACCCGGCCCGATGCCCGCCCCTGAAAAGCTTCCTTCATGCCCGCGTGAGCCACCACCAGCTTGCCGCCGTCGAGCACATAGTGGCTGACCAAGCCCCTGAGAAAGCTTCTGACCTCATCGATGAACTCGGCTGGCTCACTCTCCAACTGCTCCATGGTCTCGCCCAGGCCGTGAGTGAGGCGCACGTCCCGGCCGTCGAGTTTTCGCAGCAGCTTGACGTCGTGATTACCGGGAATACAGAAGGCCGCTCCTTCTCGGACCATCGCCATCACCAGGCGGAGAACGCCGGGCGAATTCGGGCCACGATCCACCAGGTCCCCCAGGAAGATGGCGCGCCGTCCGCTGGGATGACTTGCCATAGGTGCGCTGTCACCGTCACTTACCTCATAGCCCAGCTTGTCGAGCAGAGTCACTGTTTCGTCGAAGCAGCCGTGGACGTCGCCGATAATGTCGAAAGGCCCCGTCTCGTTACGCTTGTCCACCCACAGCTTGTTGCGGACGACCTGCGCCTGCTCCACCTCCTGCGGCGACTTGAGGACGGTGACGTGGCGAAAGCCCTCACGCTTCAGCGAACGCAGCGATTTGCGCAACTGTTGCGCCTGCTGGCGGGTGACGTGAGAACCGAACTGCCTGTCTGGCCTGTCTTTGTTACGCTGGTGGCACAGCTTCGCGGGAAGATCCAAGACGATCGCCACAGGCAGCACATCGTGCTCGCGTGCCAGACGGACGAGGGGCTTGCGCGCATCCTGCTGGACGTTGGTCGCGTCGACTACGGTGAGCCGTCCGGCGGCCAGGCGCTTGGCCGCGATGTAGTGGAGCAGTTCGAAGGCGTCCTTGGTGGCACTTTGGTCGCTTTCATCATCCGAAATCAGTCCGCGGCAATAGTCGGACGAAATGACCTCGGTGGGCTTGAAATGGGCTTTAGCGAAGGTCGACTTGCCGCTGCCGGATATCCCCACCAACGCCACCAGCGACAGCTCTGGCACCTCTATCTTCATCGCTCGAACACCGCCATTTGGGTCGGGGGACCGAGTTCTGGGTCCTCACCGCCGATGGGCAGGAAACGGACTTCGTAGCCATGCCTCTTTGCTATTCCCGCGCACCAGTCTTGGAACTCCTGACGATTCCACTCGAACCGGTGATCCCGATGGCGATACCGCCCCTCGGGCAGAGACTCGAATCGCACGTTGTATTCGACGTTGGGGGTCGTCATCACCACCAGGGGGGGCTTGGCGAACTCGAACAAGACTCTCTCGAAAGCGCCCAGCCGCGAGGGATCGACGTGCTCGATGACCTCGATGGCACAGGCCGCATCGCAATCGGAATAGCGGCGGTCACGATAGGTGAGAGAACTCTGTATCAACTCCACCCTCGAGCGTTGCCTCTCCGGCATGCGGTCAAGCTTGATCCGGTCACGGGCCCGTTCCAGCGCCCTTATGGACACATCGATGCCGACCACACGGGTAACTCCGGTTTGCTTGAGAAGCGCTTCCACCAGCTTCCCCTCGCCGCAACCGAGGTCGAGGATGCGGGAGGCGCCGGCCTTCTTGAGTACGGACAGGACGGCGCCGATGCGCTGATCATTGAGGCCGATGGGCCGCTCGATAGCGTCTTCCTCGCGCTCTTTTTCAGCATCCCGCTCTTCCAGTCCCGGCTCGTCTTCCGCCATCAGGCGCTCCAGAGCATCGCGAAAGAGGCTGGACCTGTGCTTTAGAAAACGGCGCGCGATCTGCTCGCGCATGGGATGGGCCTTGAGCCAGTCCCCGCCCTTCTCGAGAAGCTTATCCACCTCCTCTTCGCCAACCCAATAGTGCTTTTGATTGTCGAGCACGGGAATCAGCACGTAAAGATGGGTGAGCAGGTCGGCCAGTCGGACGTCCGCTTTTAGCCGCAGATGGTAGTGGCAGCCCTCACCCCACTCCGGAAAGGACTCGTCGAGAGCGATCCCCCGAG
>DATIPO010000458.1:0-2475 GCA_035471925.1 Acidobacteriota bacterium | reverse complement strand
CCAGATGCTGCTGGAGAGCGTCCTGTTGGCTTCGGCGGCGGGACTGTTGGGACTGTTGGGCGCGTCCTGGATTGCCGGCTCTCTGCAGGGAATCGACCTGATGGGCATCCCTCTGGCGATTGATCTGAGCCCCGATTGGCGGGTCTTCGTCTTCAGCCTGGCGGTGGCTCTGGTCTCCTCGTTGCTTTTTGGACTGCTGCCGGCTTGGCGCTCGGCGCGTCCTGACTTGGTTCCAGCGCTCAAGGACGAGTCGCAGTCCAGCGGCATGGGACTGCGCCGTTTCAGCCTGCGCAACGCCCTGGTAGTGGCCCAGGTGGCCGGATGCTTCGTCCTGCTCTCCGGGTCGCTGCTCTTCCTGCGCAGCCAGTGGGCTGCCCGCGGACTCGATCCTGGCTTCCGTCACCAAGGATTGGCGGTGGTGCGTCTCGACATGACCCAGTTCGAGCCCCACTCCAATCCCGACAGCGCCCTGCAGCGGACGCGCGACTTCCGCCGCCGCCTTCTGGCGCGCGGCGAGGTTGCGGAGTTGGCCTATTCCAGTTCCTTTCCCATGAGTCTGGCCCAGCACGAAACCACTGTGGGTGTCGAAGGATATGAGGGGCCTGCTTCGGAACGCCAAGTGAAGTTCAGCTCCGTTTCGCCCGGATACTTTGAGATGCTTGAGATCCCGCTGGTCGCCGGACGGCCGCTCAGAGCCACCGACAATTCTGGAAGGCCCCGGGTGTGCTTGGTCAACCAGGCCTTCCAGCAGCGCTTTTGGCCCCGCCAGTCGGCACTCGGCACGACGCTGACTTATGGGGACGACCAGCGGCTGATCGAGGTGGCAGGAGTCGTCCGCGATCATTCCATCGGACTCGGCTTCCATGAATCCGAACCCGCGGTGTGGGTTCCGTTGGATCAGAACCCCTCCCAGGGGATGTTGATGGCGGTGGTGCGTCCGCAGGGGAATGCCTCGGGCGACTTCCTCAACCTGCTGCGGGAAGAGGTGGAGTCCTTTACCGGTCGTCCCGAGTTCTTGCCCCCGGCTTGGGCTTCCGAAATGATCGAAGTCAGCTTGCTGCCCAACCGCTTGGTCAGCGGCTTTCTGGGCTGGACGGGAGCCCTGGCCCTGATCTTGGCCTTAGCCGGCCTTTACGGCGTGATCTCCTACTCGGTCAGCCTGCGCCGGCGCGAGATGAGCATCCGCATGGCATTAGGGGCCGACCGCCGCCGCATTCTGTCGCTGGTACTGCGTCAGGGGCTTTCATTGGCCGCGGTGGGTTTTCTCCTGGGCATCCCGTCCGCGATAGGATTTGCCGCCCTGCTCTCCCACCTTCTCTACGGGCTCAGTCCCGCCGACCCCTTCACCCTGTGTGCCATCGCCCTGCTCCTTTCCCTCTGCACCTTGGCCGCCTCCCTGGCCCCGGCCCTCCACGCCGCCTCCACCAACCCCATCCGCTCCCTGCGCACGGGCTAGGCTGTTGCGTTGTAGTGCCCTCGACGATCGGGAGTCCTGCCGCATTCAGGAATCCAACACGTGTGGCGTAGAAGGCAAAAGGTTGAGGATCGTCTCTGCGGAGCCGCTGCCGAGATCAGCCTGACGAAATTCGCTGAGTAGGAACCGGTTCTTGTGATTCTCCGTCACTGCACACACTGGGGCGAAGAGAGAAAATCGCTGTATCCTATTGAAATATTAGCTGACGTTTCCTAAGATAGGTTCAAACGTTCCAGGGCTCCACGTTCCTCGAAGGAGCCTCACAAAGCATCCTGTAGTAACCACGATGACCACAGACCCTTCGTTTCAAGATCTTGATCAAAGAACACAGGTGGCGTGCTTTTTGTCGCTGTTGGCGATGTCGGCGATCGACCGCGAGATGCACCCCAAGGAAATGCAGTACATCCTGAATCTGGCGCTTTCCGAGAGTGGCATTGCAGAGCGTGTCCAGATGGAGTTTGCTCGATTCCGCCAACATCCGGTCACCTTGCGCTCTCATCTGCTTGAATTAAGAGAGCTTCCTAGAAATCTAAAGTCCAAAGTTTTCCTATCATTAGTAGACGTTGTCCTTGCTGATGAAGAGGTCAGATTTGAGGAGGCCAAAGCATTGCTCCTCGGAGCAAAACTACTTCGTTTGATGAACGCATTCCATGAGATGGACAAGGCGATTGGTGAGAGAGTCCGTCAGCTCCGTGATTTAGCGAGTGATTCAACAGAGCCCACCAGGCGAATCGTCGATGAAGTACTAGAGCTTGTCCTTCGCACGCCTTCTGCTCGGGTTGGGTCAGAAGTGCCGAGAGAGAAAGACTCGCCTCTCGATCGGCTCCTTGATGCTCTACGCGATAGCAAGGCCCGGGCTCGACGCCTCGAGCTGATGGCCGAACTTATCAAGTCGTGACACTAATGAGTGTAGTTGAACCTGGCATCGAATCCGTGAGACAGATCAGATCTCATTATCGCAGCGGTCACGGCTCGCTGGGCAGCGACTTTTTTGCGCCTTG
>DATIPO010000457.1:0-2517 GCA_035471925.1 Acidobacteriota bacterium | reverse complement strand
CAAGACCTCAGTTACAGCCTGCGGCGGCTCATCAAGAGTCCCGGATTCGCCTTGGTTTGCGTGCTCACCCTGGCCCTTGGGATCGGAGGAGCCACCTCGCTTTTTTCCGTCACCCATGCGGTACTGCTGGAACAGCTTCCGGTTGCCGATCCTGACGAACTGGTGCTGCTGCACAACATCTACGATCCCGAGATTTCGCTGGGTATCACTTCGGGGTGGAACACCCGTACAGCAGAGGGAATGAGTAGCACTAACTCGCTAACCTACCCCTTTTTCGAGCGTCTTCAGGAAGAGAACGAAGTCCTCGAATCGGTCTTCGCCTTCGTGGGCTTCCGAGCTCCCCTGCGCGTTGGGGACAGCAGCAAATTGGTGACTGGTCAGTTGGTGTCGGGCCAGTTTTTTTCTGGCTTGGGATTGCGGCCCGCACTAGGACGCCTCATCGATCCCCGCGACATGGATCCTCAGGCGCCTCCCGTGGTGGTGCTGCGGCACGGCTACTGGGTCAACCAAATGGGCGGCGACCAGGGCGTCATCGGGCGCCAGATCCACCTCCAGGGCATCCCGGCCACTGTTGTAGGGGTGGCGCCGCCGGCTTTCCGCGGCACCTTGCAACTAGGGACCACGCCCGACATCTTCGTAGCTCTCTCGATGATGGAAGAACTTCACCACTGGGGCGAAGCCACCCGCGATGCCGACCGCTGGTGGCTGCTGGTCATGGGGCGTCTCGACCCTTCCGTCTCCAGGACCCAGGCCGAAGCGGCTCTGACGCCCATCTTCCGGAATACCATCCGCGACAGCCTGCAGGAAACCAATCCCGACCTCGACTTCAGGCAGCATCCCCTGCCTCGGCTGGCTCTCAGGGACGGCGGACAAGGCCAACCGGAGCGACGCCAAAGCCTCTCCCAGAGCATATTGATGACCGGCATGCTGGTCGGGCTGATTCTGCTGCTGACAGTGGTGAACGTCTCGGCGCTGTTGCTGGCCCGGGCCACGCGGCGGCAGCACGAGATGGCTGTCCGCTCGTCGCTGGGAGCCTCCCGGGGACGCCTCATCCGCCAACTAGCGGTGGAGTCGATGGTGCTCTCGGTCACCGCAGGGAGTCTAGGCGTGATCTTGGCCATTTGGGGCTCGGAGTGGATCGCTCACTTGGTGGGTAGCGGCCGCTCCCTCAATTTCCGAGCTGAAATGAACGGCACCATTCTGTTGTTTGCGCTGGGTCTTTCAATGACGGCAGGATTGGCCTTCGGAATGCTACCCGCCCTCCGGGCCTCTTCGGTCAATCCCGCGCCAGTGCTCAAGTTGTCCTTGGGACGCGCCAGCCAAAGACGCTCCTCGCGTTATTGGGGAAGAGGCCTGATCGCCGTCCAGGTTTGTCTGGCAGTGGTCATTCTGGCCGCCACAGGGCTGCTGCTTTCTACCGTCCTCAGCTTGATGAGCACAGATCCCGGATTCGAAACCGAAAACCTCATGGCCTTCAACGTCAATCCCCGCCCGGTCGGCTACTCGTCCGAAGAGACCCTGCGGCTGACGGAGCGGCTCGTCGATCAGCTCAAGCGGCTTCCGGGAGTCCTCCGTGCCAGCTACGCTGGACAGCGCATGCTCTCTGGCACCGTGGACTCGTTCCCCTGGAAGGTGGACGGCACGCCTATCGAAGGGTCCATGATCATCAGCTATGTGGGACAGGATTTCTTCGAAACAACCGGGATTCCCGTTATTCAAGGACGCGCTATCGAACGCGGCGACCGCCCTGGACGACCGGTGGCCGTGATTAGCCGCCACTTCGCCCAGGACCTCATCGAGGGCAACGCCTTGGGACGAATCCTCGAACCCAACATCAGCGCCAACTTCGCCGCCCTCATTCCGGAAGTGAACCAGTCCTTCGAGGTGGTGGGCGTGGTGGGAGACCTGCGCTACGCCAGCCTGCGCGACGATATCCGGCCCAACGTCTTCCTGCCCGCACAACAGATGGGGACCTCCTTCGTGCGCCCCACCTTCTATGTGCGCTTCAGCGGCGCAAGCGAAGTCCTGGGACGGCGCATAGAAGAAGCTGTGCGCCAGCTCGATCCCAACTTGCCTGTGACCAATCTGATGACTTACCGCGAGCAATTCCGAAACAACGTCGAGCAAGAATATCAACTGGCCCGGATCTCCTCATTCTTCAGCCTGACGGCGTTGCTTCTGGTGGCCGTAGGACTCTACGGAACGCTCTCCCACTCAGTGGCCACACGACGCCGCGAGTTCGGCATCCGCATGGCGTTGGGAGCCGACGCCCGGCGCATCCTGCGGCTTGTCATGCGCGAGGTCGGCGTGGTGGGTGTCGGGCTTCTGGCAGGCATTCCGGCCTCGCTGGCGGCGGCCCGGATGCTTTCCAGCTTCCTCTACGGCATTCAGCCGGGGCATCCTCTGCCCCTGGCGGCGGCGGCCGTGGTGATGCTGGCGGCGGCCTCGCTGGCCGCTTACCTGCCCGCCAAGCGGGCCGCCCGCATCGATCCCATCTCAGCTCTCAGAGAGGAATAG
>DATIPO010000456.1:0-2368 GCA_035471925.1 Acidobacteriota bacterium | reverse complement strand
GCCAGTTGACCCACCAGATGCTGGGCGCTTTTTCGGTTTACAAGCTTGGGGACCGTGAAGTGGCGCTGCGCCACTTGGACGGCGCCCGTGAAGTCGCTATGCCCCAGTTGGGCGAGCGCGGACGCTATCACCGTCCCCGCGACTTGCAGGCCTTCGCCCGCTGGCTCAAGGCCCGCGGGACCTCCGAGGCCGACTACTTCACCCAACTGACTGCGGCCGACCGAGAGGAAGTGACTCGCCAGCGGAGCCTGCGTCCCCGCTTCACCCTGCTCACCTGCGATGCCCCTGATTGCGCCCAGTCCTCTGCCCTTCGCTGGATGAACTTCGAAACAACACAGGCCATCTGGTTCATCAACGACCAGGGCCAGGACGGACTCCCGGCGGAAGGCGAGAATCCTGCCGGAACGCAAGGCCTGCAGGATGCCATTGCTGCTTGGGTGGACGATCCCGGCAGCACCATCAGCTATGCTTTCGGCGGCGAATCCGGGGTGACCAACATCGGCGTGGGCTCGGGCTTCAGCAACAGCATCCTGCTCTTCAACGACGAGCGGGGAACGATTTCAAACGACTTCAGTTGCGACGACGGCGGAGTCTTGGCCAACGGCGGACCTTTCTTCGCCCTCATGCCTCTCTTTCCCCACAAAGGCGTGCAAGTCAGGCGCATCACGCGTGGCTTTGTGAATATGAACGCGGGCATCGAATGCGTCTTCGAACTCCTGCCCGAGACCGCCCAGGCTAACTACACCGAAATCGTGGCTCACGAGTTGGGTCATTCCCTGGGCTTGGGGCATTCCTGCACCACCAACCCTGAAGACACCTCCGTGCCGCTCTGCACCGAAGGCGGAACTCTGGATCAAGCGATCATGCGGGCTCAGATTCACCTCGACGGACGAGGCGCGCTGCTCAACGAAGATGACATGGCGGCCGCCTCCTTCCTCTACGGAGAAGGCCTGGAAGGGCCCGACGAAAGCACTCGGATCTTCGCCCAAGTGGGCGACGGCATGGCCGCGAACATGGGCTCCACGATTACCTTTACGACCCGTTTCGTCTTTCACAACACGGGTGAATCGGTCGCCAACCTGCGCCTTGACTTTTTCAAAGGTGAGGGCGAAGACATGATCCTCGACCTTGATGACGGTCCGGCCAGCGCGGCCTACGACTTCGAACTCCAGCCGGGACAGTCATTGGTGCGCGAAACCCGCGGCCTCACTCCCCTCCAAGTTGGCTATGCCCGCTTCATCTCCTCATCGGCGGTGGACGGCACGGCTGTCTTCACGCGCCGCGACGACGGCATCACGGTGACTCAGGCGGGAGTGCCTTCGGCGGCCCTGGGAACCGACTTCAGCCTGGTCTTCGACAGCACCGGAGTCAATGAGACCGGCATCGCTCTGGCCTACCCCACCGAAGCCGACGTGGAACCTGACAACCAAGTCTCGCTGCGCCTCTACGACGCCGATTTCGTGCTGCTTGCCGTTGAGCGCATCACGCTGGCGGCGGGAGAGCATCGCGCCTTTTTCCTGTCCGAGATCTTCGACGATGTTCCCGATGATGCTTTTGGGGCGGTGACCATCGCTTCCGAATTGCCCATCGGCGTGGTGACGCTGCAGCAGAACGATGACGGCAGCGTGGCTTTCCCGGGCGACGTGCCCATCCTGACGGCCTTCCCAGTGCTGCCGGGCCGTTCGGATGCGTCGGAGCTCGGACCGACGGCAACGGGTTCCCGCAACTAAAAGGGGCCTTCTGCTGTCAAGCAACCAGGCATCAAGAAGAAGGCTCGGGGCCCGGTTCATTGAAACCGGCCCCGAGCCTTCTCTGCCCTTGCATTCGAACTTCGCATATCGAACCTCGCACTTCCCAAGGTTCAATCGGTACCGGCAGCCAGGACGCGCCCCCGGCACTCTCCAAAGCCGATTCTGGGCCGGCCCTCGGCCTGGCAGTAGCCTTTGAAAATCACCTCGTCGCCGTCCTCCAGAAAGCGGCGCGTTTCGCCCTCCGGCAGTTGAATCGGGTTGCTTCCCCTCCAGGTCAATTCAAGCAGGCATCCGCGGGCCTCCTCCTGGGGTCCTGAAACGGTGCCGCTGGCCATCAGATCGCCGGGACGCAGGTTGCACCCGTTGCTGCTGTGATGGGTCAGCATTTGCCCGATCGTCCAGTACATGTGGGCGAAGCTTCCCCGGCTCAGCCGCTGAGCCCGATCTCCCCGCTCGCGCATTTGCTCGCTCAGCAAGTAGGCTTCCACGGTGAGTCCGATTCCGCCCTTGTTGCGCTCGAAGGGGGAGTCGAGGTGGGGCAGCGGCTGAGGATCCCCGGCGGGACGTTTGAGGGCTTCCATCCGATAGGGCTCCAGGGCGTCCAGCGTTACCACCCA
>DATIPO010000455.1:0-2963 GCA_035471925.1 Acidobacteriota bacterium | reverse complement strand
TGCTCAAAAATAAGGTCCAAGGCCCGTTGATCCTTCGTCATGTGGTTGCCTTTCGCCGATCACACGCCTTCCTCCAGTTCGCATAATCTATTCTCTCAGCTATTCTTTAGGTCAAGCCGAACCGCTCGCCGACATAGCTTTGCATCTCGCTGAGCGTCATCTCCTCGGTGCTCGGCCCCGTGCGCACGTAAAAAGATTCCTTGCCCTGAAACTTCAGGTAGACCGGCTTGGGGCTGGGAGGACACTGCACCCGGCAGACGGCTTTGCCGTCGAGAATCCAGATCCTCGGATCGATGCGGGCCGCGGCTGACTGGCCCATCCAGTCCTTGACCACGTTGTTGAGGTGAAGCAGAAACTTGTCCTCGTTGGGGAAGCCGTCTTGTTCGATGCCCGCGATCTCCCCGTCGTCGGCCACGCCGATGTAAAGCGTGCCGCCTTCGCTGTTCTGAAAGGCCGCGATGGTCTTCAGGGCCGAATGGGTCAGGCGCTTGTCGTTCTGCTCGGTGTGGACGTTGAAGCGCAGCGACGACTTGAACTCGACGTGCTTGTTCTCGCCCGCCCGGATCTCCTTGACGACGTCGGCCTCGGTCAGCCCGCCGTTCTTGATCCGTTTGCGGTACTCCTCGAAGAGCGAGCTCACGAGCTGGGATTGAAAGAGCTGGTCGTCGTTGATGCGCTTGTAGAGCTTGAAGTTGGTGTCGATCAACTCCCCCAGCAGATCGGTGAGCTTGTTGGCGAAAGCCAGCCTTGCATTGTCTTCGGCGTTGACCTCGACGCTCTTGCGCAAGGCCTCGTCTTCCAAGGCCCGGTCCATGACCCGGTTGACGGTGATGCGGTCCTCGTCGGTCAGATCGGCCCCGAAGCGCTGATTCAACTCCTCGATGATCTGCGAGAGCGGCTCGATCTGCTCCAACCCCGCTCCCCGCAGGCTCTCCAGACCCCCGGAGATGGGCTGCACGTGCTCCTCCCCGCCTTCCAGGCCGATCTTGCCGCGAAAGGCCGGCTGGATGCGCAAGGCGTCCATGTCGATCTTTTCCTGGATGTCGCGGGGGAGCTCCTGCTTGGGGGCCTTGAGGAAGCGGTGCAGCAGCTTGGCGAAGACATACAGCTTCTCCAAATCGGCGTCGGCGAAGCTGAGGATCTGGGAGAGGAAGGAATAAAGCCGGGCGTAGTCCTTCAGACAACTGCGGAAGGCCTTCAGTTCATCATCGTCCAGCCGCTCTTCGGTCCGCTCCTTGACGGGGCGCAGGGCGGCATAGAGCTTTTCCTGGGGCTCGGCGTTGAAGAAAAGCCCGGCAAAGGCGTCCACTTCCTCTTGAGAGAAGAGCCCGTAATCCTCCAAGTCGTCCTGGCGGTCGTAAAGCAGGTTGGGATCGGTTTCCCCGGAAAGCCGGGTGGCCCGGTAGTAGGGCTCGAAGGCCTTCTGGATCTGGTCGGCCTCGTTGGCGAAGTCGAGCACCATGGTTTCGTGTTTGCCCGGATGGGTGCGGTTGAGCCGCGAGAGCGTCTGCACGGCGTTGACCCCGCCCAGCTTCTTGTCCACATACATGGTGTGCAGAAGGGGCTGGTCGAATCCGGTTTGAAACTTGGCGGCCACCACCAGAAAGCGGTATCCGGGCTGATCGAAGGTCTTGGCGGTGCGGCTCTCGGGGATGCCGCCGTTCATGCCCGTTTCGGTGAAGCTTCCGCCTTTCTCCTGATCATGCACCGTGCCCGAGAAGGCCACCAGGCTCTTGAAGGGATAGCGCTGCTCGCGCAGGTAGGCGTCCAGAGCCTGCTTGAAGCGCACGGCGTGAAGGCGCGAGCGGGTCACGATCATGGCCTTGGCCTTGCCTTCGATGCGGTTTTGCACATGCTCGCGGAAGTGCTCGACCATGATCTCCACCTTCTGGCGGATGGTGTGCGCGGCCAGATCCACGAAGCGCTTGAGAAGCGACTGGGCCTTGGAGCGGTCGTAGTGCGGGTCGTCCTCGATCTTCTTGAGCAGCCTCCAGTAGGTGTTGTAGGTCGTGTAGTTCTCCAAGACGTCCAGGATGAAGTTCTCCTCAATGGCCTGGCGCATGGAGTAGAGGCTGAAGGCTTCGAACTCGCCGTCTTCGCGCCGCCTTCCGAACAGTTCCAGGGTCTTGGGCTTGGGCGTGGCGGTGAAGGCGAAAAAGGAGGCGTTGGGCAGCCGTCCGCGGGTCTTCATCTCGGCCACGATGCGGTCTTCCAGGTCTTCTTGCTCTCCGCCTTCCTCTTGCTCGGCCTCCTCCAGGGTGCTGGCGGAAAGCACCTTTTTGAGGGCCTTGGTGCTCTCGCCGGTCTGCGAGGAGTGGGCCTCGTCGACGATGATGGCGAAACTGTTGCCGGGCAGTTCCGTGATGTCGTCCACGATCACCGGAAACTTCTGAAGCGTCGTGATGATGATCTGCTTGCCCTGCTCCAGGGCGGCTTTGAGCTGCTGCGAAGTGCCTTCGATGCGTTCGACCACGCCCGGCGTCTGCTCGAACTGCCAGACCGACTCCTGCAACTGGGCGTCCAAGACCCTGCGGTCGGTGATCACGATGACCGAATCGAAGACCTTTTCGTCTTGGGCGTCGTGCAGGACCGAGAGCCAGTGGGAGAGCCAGGAGATGGTGAAACTCTTTCCGCTTCCGGCTGAGTGCTCGATCAGATACTGCTGGCCCGGCCCCTTGCTGCGGGCGTCGGACACCAGTTTCCGCACCGCGTCGAGTTGATGGTAGCGGGGGAAGAGCAGCAATTGGGTGGTCTTCCTGCGGCCCCGCGAATCGGCCTTTTCTTCGGTCACCAGGTGGATGAAGTGCTGGATGAGATTGAGCACCGAGTCCTTGGCCCAGATCCGCTCCCACAGGTAGGCAGTGGCGTACTTGGTCCGCGCCGGGGGGTTGCCCGCTCCGAAGTCGTAACCCTGGTTGAAGGGCAGAAAGCGCGTCTCGCGGCCCTTGAGATGAGTGGTGACC
>DATIPO010000454.1:0-18183 GCA_035471925.1 Acidobacteriota bacterium | reverse complement strand
GAGGCCATCGCCGAGGTTAAGGATGAGGTCCTGAAAAAGGCCGACTGGCTGGTGGTTCTGGCTGACTTCAAGCGCCAGGCCAAGGAGATCAGCCAAGAGAGCATTTTCCACCGCTTGGCCCAGGCCCATCCTGAAGTGGCCCTGATCATTCACACCGAAAAGCGCTATGTCCTCTTCCCGCCCGAGGGGGCTGCTGGTGCAACCGTGGTGGGCGGGGTGGAACGGGGACGCCAGCTTCCCCGGCTGCTTCTGACGCTCGACGAAAAGGGCCAAATCACAACCATGGAGCAGACCTTCGTGGAACTGAAAGACGGAGTGCCCGAAGACGAGTCCTGGCTGCGGCGTCAGGCCCAGGTCAAGGTCTTCATTCAGTAGGCACGGCTTGTTGCGGACGGCCTCAGATCTCCGCTGAGGCTGGACACTTCAGTGGATGTGTTGGCCACCGGGTCAAATTTGGCAGCCGGATTCAGCCGAGAGCCTCCTGAGCATCTTCACAGGACTGGACACTTGGATAGGTTTGCCGGCCACCCAGGGCACTATCGGGGAACGGTCAGGGTTCCGTTTTTGACCCAGGCTTGCCCACCCACGTAGACGTCGGCGTCAACGAAAAAATTCCAGCGCACGTATCCGCCCCCCACATTGCCGCCCAATTCGGTGTTGTCCCCCAAGGACAGCCGCACCACCCCTGCGCCGTATCCGTAATAGGGGATCCAGGGATTCTCTCGGGGAACCGCCAGCAGCGGGTTGAATCCCAGGGCGAACTCGCGGAAGGCCCGCGATCCATCGCCAGCTTGAGCCATTTCTTCCTGCACGGCCTGCGCGCCTTCCTCGGCCTGCCACTCGGTCACCCGGCCCTGCTCGAACCGCATGCGCAGGTTGCGCACCGGCTTGCCGGCCCAGGTGGAGTTGGGGAAGACGATGGTGCCCGATACGCTCTCTTCCAAGGGCGCCACCCGGACGGCTCCGCAAGGCAGTTCGATTTCGCGGTCGATCAGGTTGCGGGCTTGGGAGGCCCGAGTGGCCGAGGCGTCGCCATCCTGCCGCGTGACGGGACGGTCGCCGATGCGGAAGCGGATGTCGCTGCCCGCCGGCGTCGTGACTCGGACCTCTTCTTCGCGCATGGCCTGCTCGAACAGCCGCTGGGCTTCAGCCACGGCATCGTAGTCGGTTTCCAGCACCGCCCTTTCATAGATGCGGCTTACGGCTTCGGTGATGGGCAGAGGGTTGCCGTCGACATCATAGGCACCCTCCCAGTGGAAGTGGACGGTGCGGCCCTTTCCTTCACGCAGCAGGTCCTGAACCGCCTGATAGGGCGCATGCACGGGCAGCGCTCCTGGCAGCTTGAGCGTCGCGTCCACTTCGGAGAGCATCTCGCGGGCCGCTTGACGGGCCCGCCGCCAAGCCTCATCGGGCTGGAAGCTGGCGTCGGCAGGAGGAGCCAGGGAATAGACCTCCATCTGTCCCATGTCCACCGCGCCGGCCTCGCGCACCTTTGTACGCAGTTGCTCGGAGAGAGGCTGAAAGCGTCCGGGATAGGTCAGCAGCAGGATCTTTTCGTCCGGCTGAAGTTCCAGCCGTCTGGCGATGGTTTCAGCCAAGGCCTCCCAATCGGGATGCCATTCTTCCTGCTGGGCCTCAGGAGCCTCAACCTTGACTGGTTCAAGGGCCGCGTCCGCCGGACTGCTACTCAAGGCCAGCACCATCGCGAGTCCCAGCAGCGCTGCGGCCAGCTTTCTTCCCCGCTTCATTCGCCCAAGTCTCAACATGCTCATCTCCTCCCTAAGAAACCATCGATTGGGGCCAGCTTACCGAATCCGGCTGGCGGGGTCACCTTGCTGTTAACGAATTCTCCGGCCCCCCCGTTGAACTTTACAGGGGCCGTCGCCCGTATGCTATAGGTGTAGCAACGAGAGGAAGGAACAATGTCCACACCGCGGTTCAGACAAGGAACAAGTCGTCTTATTGCCATGCTCGTGTTGGCGCCCCTGCTGGCGGCCTCGGCTTTGAGGCCGCTCAGTGCCGGCGACGAAGACCGGATTTACGCCAAGGTCACGCTGCGCGAGGGCGCTGTCCTGGAAGGCTTCATGCGCTGGGGCGGGACAGAAACCGCCTGGGTCGACCTCTTCAACGGCAACAAGGAGATCCCCGAAGAGCATCTGCGCCAGTACGAAGAGCTGGTGCCCGAGGCCGAACGGAAGGAAGACCGGCCGGTTTACTTCCTGGGATTCCGGCTCGATGACGACGATAACGACTCCAACCGCCGCGCCTCCCAGGTCCGCTTCGGGCAGATCCGCAGCATCGAAGCGCTCAACCGCAACGACGCCCGCCTGACCCTGCGCTCGGGACGCCAGATCGTTTACCGGGGCGGATCCAACGACATCGGCCGTTCGCTCTCAAGCACGGTCATCGAGGACTCGCAAAAAGGCGACGTCAAGCTGAGGTGGCACCAGATCGAACGCGTTGATTTTCAAGCCCCACCCCAAGGCGCCCTTTCCAAGGCCGGGAGCCGTCTCTATGGCACGCTCACGACCGACCGGGGACAGGAATTCACCGGCTACATTCTGTGGGACCGGGACGAAGCGCTGACCAGCGAGGAATTGGACGGCGAGCAGGACGGCCGCGACTACTCCTTGAAATTCGGCGACATCGCCTCCATCGGAAAGCACAACTCCTGGTCCTCCAAAGTCACCCTCAAGAGCGGCGAGGAGCTGATCTTGACCGGGACCAACGACGTTGACGACGACAACCGCGGCATCTACGTCGAAGTCCCCGAGTGGGGCGAAGTTCTGGTGCCGTGGGAACGATTTCAAAAGTTGGTCCTGACCCGTCCCGACAAGCCGGCAGGGTACGATGCCTTTGCTGCGGCCAAGGGCCTGCGGGGAACGGTGGAGGACGAAGACGGCACCCGCCACACCGGCAACATCCGCTGGGACAACGACGAGAGCTTTACCTGGGAGACGCTGGAGGGAGAGAACGACGATATAGGCTATTCGCTCCTCTTCTCGGCCATTCAGTCGATCGAGAAGACGCGCGCGGGCTGCCTCGTCCAGATGCGCGGAGGACCCAGCATGGAGCTGGAGGACAGCACCGACGTCAACGACGAGAACCACGGCATCTTCGTGGAGACCGACGAGGGCAAGCGCGTCCTCATCACCTGGAAGAACTTCGCCCGCGCGACCTTCGAATGACTTACTGGTCCTCGCCGGCTGCTACAGGAGACAGTCCCAGGACTTCCACGCCCTGTTCGAAGACGATGTCGACTGGAATGCCCTTTTGGGCCAGGCGGTCCAGATCGGCTTGCAGGTCGTCTCCCGTCTTGCTGTACTGCTCCATGAAGTCAACGACGCCCTCATAGTCCCCGTCCCCTTGCAGGGTGAGGATGCGGGCTGCCATCTTCTCAACGCCCTCCTGCATCTTCTCGAAGTCCACCGAGTAGGTGTGGGTCTGGGGATCGTATTGAAAAGCCCCGGACTCTTTGAGGAAGTTGAATTCGGCTTGGTTGGCGCGTCCGTGGGCGCTGGCCGAACCGAAGCGGACGGACCGAAAGATGCTGGCCAGAAACGTCACGTAATTGTTGCGGATGTCGGATTCCAGTTCGCCGCTCTCGATCAGCTTGGTGACCATGAAGAGACCCAGAATGTCAGCCTTGCCTTCTTCCAGCGTAGTAGCCATCTCCTTGAGCGCCTTTCGCACGGTTCCCTCTCCCGATATGGTGTTCTTGATGCCCAGTCCGTGGGCCACCTCGTGAAACATGACGTTGGAAAAGAAGGCGTCGAATTCAATGTGCTGGCGCTGATCGGAGGCAATCATCTCGGCTGAAAGGGGCACGAGAATCTCGTCGAACTTGGCCCGCATGGCGTTTTTCAGTTGCAGCCGCCGCGTGCCTTTCTCCAACTGTACGGCCTCATCATTGGGCAAGTTGATGGCGATGGTCTTGGATCCGGCGTTGCAGTCACCCGCGTAATAGACCACATCGTAGGCGTTCAGGTCGGACTCCAAGCCCGGCGTCTCGCTCTTGTAGGCCTCCTCCACGGGAAGCTGCTTTTGCAGTTCGGGCAGCAAGGTTGTGTAGCGGGCCAACCGTTTGCTCCACTGCTGGTCCTTGACCAGCACATAGGCTTCGTTGGCAGCCTTGGCGCCGTTGAGTTGGTCTTCGTAGGTCTCAATGGGACCGATGACGATGTCCAAGGTATTGTCTTTCATGTCCATCCAAGCCATGTCGGAGGGACGGTAGAGATCGGTCTGAAGGGCTTGGACGCGCAGCTCCAGATACTTGGCCAGCCCCTGATTGCTGGTCTGGCGCTGGGCCCGGGCCAGCCAATGGGAGGCGACGGCGTAGGAGTCCTGAAAGAACTCCGAGTATGGAATGGCGGTCAAACTGCCGTCCTCGCTGCGCCGCACCATGGTGTAGAGGCTTCCCAACCCGGGGTCGTCTTGCAGGGCCTCCGAGTACTCTTCTTTGGTCATGTCCTGGGGATAGAGATTGGCTCCCGGAGGCTTGGGACCCACGCCCTCAACAAAGGGCTCATTGTCTTCCAAGCGGTCCCAGGGTCCGTAGTTGATCTCGGCGTAGCGCCGCACCTGGGGATCTTCGATGGACTGCATGAGCTCGTTCTTGTCGCCGTAGGCTTGTTGCCAGAAGGCTCCGTCCATCGCCTTGGCGGCTTCGATGAGCATGGGGATGATGGTTTTCTGCTCTTCGCTCAGTGCCGAGAGGTCGGTAGTGAGCCGCACCGCGGTGTATTTGTTCAATTTGGCCTCGATCTCGGCGGCGGCCGGATCGGGCTCTTCCTCAGCCGGAGAGCTGCAGGCGCTCAGCACCAGCAACACCAGCGCGCCGCTTATCATTCTTATTCTCATAGCGACGCCATTGTACCTTGCCGGCTAAGTGCGGTCGAGCCACCAGCGGCGCAGGAAAGCCAGGGCGGTTCCCAAGATGATGCAGACCGCGTAAGGGAGAATCAGTCCGGGAAACCCGATCAGGAAGATCACGGTCACGCCCACGGCGAAAATCAGCCCTGGAACGAATGCAACGGGAATCTTGTTGATGAGAATGCCGCGATGTGGTCTAGTCATAACAATAGCTCCTACGTCCCCTGCGGGTGCTTATTCAACCGGGAGAACGATTTTGCTCCGGCTGGCGTGACACTTTGGGCCCCGGCCCGCATCGGTATGAGAGCAGGGAGAGATTTCCATGTCGATAAGATCAGCCGCGATTTGTCTGTTCATCGTCTTTTTGACCTTGGCCGGGCTGTCGGCCCAGGGACAGGAAAGGCAAGGCCAGCCCACTTTTGACGCCAAAGTCGAGGCCGTCAGCGTAGACGTGCTAGTCACCAAACCCACCGGGCAGCCCATCAGGGGGCTCAAGAAAGACGAGTTCCGCATCTACGAAGACGAGGTCGAGCAAGAGATCACCAACTTCTTCGCCGTGGACGCCCCCTTCAGCGTGGGACTGGTACTCGACACCAGCTACAGCACTGTGGGCAAGTTGGCCCAGATTCAGAACGCAGCCATCCAGTTCATCAATGCACTGCATCCCCAGGACGAAGTGATGGTGATCTCCTTCGACGACGAGGTCTACCTGGACACTGACTTCACGGAAAACCGCGAGGTAGCCGAACGGGCCATCAAGTCGACCCGAACCGGCCAGAGCACCCAGGTCTATGAGGCCGTGTGGCTGGCACTGGAGCAGATGGGCCAGAGCCGACTGCGGCGAGTGCTGGTGATCTTCACCGACGGAGTCGACACCACCAGCCATGCCACGAGTCTGAAGGACACCATCGACAAGGCCAAGGAATCGAGCACCTTGGTCTATACCGTCTATTTCGACACCGAGCGCGACTCCATCCGGCAGATCCGCGAGAGCCACCGCCGAATCGGCGGTCCTCTGGGCGGTCCGCCAGCAGGTTCGCCTCCCACGATTCCAGGTCAGACTCCCCTGCCCCGGCCCGACGTCAATCCTCTGCCGGTTCCTACTCCACCCGCCCGGCGCACCCCGCGCGACGTGGAAAACGAACGCCAAGACATTGAACGGGCCGAGATGGATTACCGCCGTGCCCGCTCCTATCTGGAGAAGCTGGCCGAAGTCACGGGAGGCGGCTACTTCAAGGCCCGGGGAGACGTTTCCGACCTGCGGACGGTCTTCGAAGCGGTGGCCGAGGAGCTGCGCTCGCTCTACACCATCTCTTTCGTCTCCTCCAATCCCGAACGGGACGGCGAGTTCCGCAAGCTGGAAGTCCGCTGCACCCGCAAGGGCGTCCGCCTGCGCCACCGCGAAGGCTACTTCGCCCCCAAGCAGTAATCGGTACCAGACACCCCTTCGTGCGGCACCCTGACCTCTTGAGCCGACCCGCGACGCTATTGCACGCTTTCAGCGTTAGGAACTTGCAGCGCTTGTACCCAGGGTGGCGCCTTCGTCTCGCTCCGCTCGACGCCGGCTGACCCTGGGCTGGCCTATGGCTCCCCTCCAGGGAGCCCCGACTCAAGCTTCACACCGCCGCTGTACTGACGCCGGCTCCTCTTCACGGAGCCTCGGCTTAAGGTTCAACGCCGCCGCTGTGCTGGCGCATGGCTCCTGTCCACGGAACCGCGGCTTGAGGTTCAGCACCGCCAGCGTACTGGAGCATGGCTCCTGTCCATGGAACTGCGCCTTGAGGTTCAATACCGCCGCTGTGCTGGCGCATGGCTCCTGTCCATGGAACTGCGCCTTGAGGTTCAATACCGCCGCTGTACTGCGGCATGGCTCCTGTCCACGGAACCGCGGCTTGAGGTTCAGCACCGCCAGCGTACCGGCGCATGGCTCCTGTCTACGGAACTGTTGCTTGAGGTTCAGCGCCGCCGCTGTTCTGGCGCAAGCGTCTTTTTCACGGAACCGCGGCTTTGCCTGCTTGCTCGAAAGACATGTCTGGGTTCGCTGAAGGCGAACCATAGGCTAGCCCAGGGTGAGCCGGGCTGAGCGAAGCTGGGCGCGGCGTAACCCTGGGTTTCGAATTCTTCCCAAGCATGCAAAAGGGCGGCGAACTTTTCGCCGCCCTTTTGCATCTCTGCGCTGCCGTCCTCAAACCACGTGAGCCGGATCGGACTCGCCCATCGAGGGCTGCCAGTTGGGCAGGTCAGGGATGGCGGAGCTCAGGAGCTGGTCGATATTCTCAACGAACACGAACTCCATCTGCTTTCGCACGTGCTCCGGTAGCTTCTTGAGGTCCTTGCGGTTCTGCTGGGGCATGATGATGCGCTTGATGCCGGCCCGCTGGGCGGCCAGCACCTTTTCCTTGACGCCGCCCACCGGCAGGACCAGACCCGAGAGGGTGATCTCTCCGGTCATGGCCGTGTCGGCCCGAGCGGGAGTCTTGGAGTACAGAGAAGCCAGGGCGGTCACCATGGTGACTCCCGCGGAGGGGCCGTCCTTGGGGATGGCTCCCGCCGGAATGTGAACGTGCACACCCGAGTTCTTGAACTGCTTGGTGTCGATGCCGAACTGGCTGGCCCGCGACCAGATGTAGCTCTGGGCCGCTTTGGCCGATTCCTGCATCACGTCGCCTAGCTGTCCCGTCAAGGTCAGGCCGCGGCCGTCGGGCAGCAAGGAGGCCTCGATGAAGAGGACGTCTCCTCCGCTCTCCGTCCAAGCCAGTCCGGTGGCCACTCCAGGAGACAGTTTGCGGCGGGCTTCTTCGGGGAAGAAGAGCTCCACGCCCAGGATTTCGTCGAGGTCCTTGATCTCGACCTTGACGGGTTCCTCTTGCCCCTCGGCGAACTTGCGTGCCACTTTGCGGGCGATCTTGCCCACGGCCCGTTCCAGCTGGCGGACGCCGGCCTCCCGCGTATAGCGGTCGACGATGTGTTCCAGCGTCTCGTCGGGGATGACGCATTGCTCCCCTTGAAGTCCCACTTCCTCAATCTGGCGGGGCACCAGGTAGCGCTTGGCGATCTGGACCTTGTCTTCAGCCGTGTAGCCCTCCAGTTGAATCACTTCCAGACGGTCCAGCAGAGGACGCGGGATGGTCCCGAGCGTGTTGGCGGTCACGATGAAGAATACCTTGGACAAGTCGAAGGGCATATCGACATAGTTGTCGCGGAAGGTGTGGTTCTGAGCCGGGTCGAGGATCTCCAGCAGGGCCGCCGCAGGATCGCCGCGGAAGTCGCGTCCCAGCTTGTCGATCTCGTCCAGCATCAGCACCGGATCTTTTGTTCCGGCCCGCCGCAGGGCCTGGATGATGCGTCCCGGCATGGCGCCGATGTAGGTGCGCCGATGGCCGCGCAACTCGGACTCGTCATGCAGTCCGCCCAAAGCCAGGCGTTCGAAGGGACGGTCCAAAGAGCGGGCGATGGACTTGCCCAGCGACGTCTTGCCCACGCCGGGAGCGCCCACGAAACAAATGATGGGCGCCTTGGCGCCGGGATTGAGCTTGTGCACCGCCAACTGGTCGAGGATGCGTTCCTTGACTTCTTCCAGGTCGTAGTGATCTTCGTCCAGCACCTGCTTGGAGCGCTTGAGGTCGATTTCACCCTGGGAAAACTTGTTCCAGGGCAGGTCGAGAATCAAATCCAGGTAGGTGCGGATGGTGTGGTACTCAGGCGAAGCAGCCTGCAGGCGCGAAAGCCGGTTCAGCTCGCGCTCCGCTTCCTTCTTCGCTTCGTCGGGAAGATCGGCCTTCTCCAGGCGCTCGCGCAGCATTTCAGCCTCGGCGCCCTCCGATTCGTCCTCACCCAGCTCCTGCTGGATTTGGCGCAATTGGCGGCGCAGGATGTACTGCCGCTGCTCCTGGTTGATTTCGCTTTGGGCTTGGCTCGAGATCTTCTCGCGCAGCTCCAGCACTTGGGCCTCATAGCTGAGAAAGTCGTTCAACTGCTGCAAGGCGCTGCTGAGCGAATCGGCGTTGAGTATCCTTTGTTCCTTTTCCACTTCCAGCCCCGCCATGGAGGCCACCAGATAGGTGATGCGGGGACGGTCGGAGGAATTGCCCAACAGGGCGCTGATGTCGAACTTGCCGTCGTGATGGCGGGCCAGCGCGAAGACCTGGGAAGCCGTTTCCAGCACCGAGCGCATCAGGGCCTCGGTTTCGGCCGAGTCGTCCTCGCGCATGGGAGCAGCGTAGAAATAGGCTTGCAGGTAGCCGTCGTCACCGGGTCCCACGGCGCCCAGCTTGACGCGCTCGACGCCCTGTACCAGCACCTCGACCCCCTTCTCCTGGCGGGCTACTTTGCGGATAATGGCGCGCACGCCCACCTGATAAAGATCGTCGCCATCAGGGGCCTCCACCGAGGCGTCCTTTTGAGCCACGATCAGCAGCTCTTTGGCTTCGGTCTTGAGCGCTGCCTCAATGGCGGCCACCGACTTGGCCCGGCCGGCCGAGAGGGGAGCCAAGAGGTGAGGGAAAATCACCGAGTTCTTGAGCGGCAGCAGGGGAAGGCTTGATCTGTTTTCCGTCGTCATGTTTTGCTCGTTCATCGCGTCCTCAGAGAGAACCCGGCCCGCCCCGGAGTGATTCCGTCAGGCGGGCCGAGTTCGAAAATCTATTTGAAAGCCGGGATGTTTCGTCCCGGCTGGTCTGCTAGTGACCTAAGATCCGATCGGCCCCAGGTCAAGCTGAATTCTCAAATTCTCTTGTTTTTTATCGTCATCATTCTCTAAAGATGGGATTGGGGGGCCAGATGTTTCGCAGGCATGATCGGGCCCGTATTTCTCACGGCTGGTCTGCTGCGCTGCCGCATCCATCCGCGACCACAACCCTAGAGAAATGTGGGCAAGAGGCTTTGATCTCACCCGAGGCCTTCGCGTAGTATGCTCCGATATTGAAGGGAGAGCCGAGCTGATGTGGACGGCGTGGATCGAATTTGGGGTGTGCCTGGTGCTGATCGGCATCGCCGGCAGCCGTCTCTCGCTCTACGGCGACGTCATCGCCGAAAAGACGGGCCTGAGCGGGACCTGGATCGGAATCCTGATGCTGGCCACGGTGACTTCCCTTCCCGAACTCGTCACCGGACTCAGCGCCGTCACCCTGGCCGAGGCGCCCGACATCGCCGTAGGAGGCATCTTCGGAAGCTGCGTGTTCAATCTGGCCATCATCGTGCTGATCGATTTCGTCCACCGCCCCGACTCGATCTACGAGAAGACCAACAACGGACTCATCGTCTCGGCCGGATACAGCATTGTCATCATGGGAGTCGGCGCCTTCAGTCTGGTGCTGGCAGGATACGGAGAGCCGCACTTCCTCCACATCAGCTACTCGACTCCGCTGATCGTGCTCATTTACCTGCTGGCCATGCGCAACATTTTCACCTTCGAACGCACCCGGCAGGCCGAAATGACCGTCGATGCCGACTTCGACTATTTGCACGTGAGCCTTCCCAAGGCGGTCTTCGGCTACACCGTGGCGTCGCTGGTGGTTGTGGCCGTGGGCATCTGGCTGCCCTTCGTCGGGCAAGACCTTGGAGCGGCCATGGGCTGGCAGAACACCTTCATCGGCAGCCTCTTCATCGCCTTCGCCACTTCCCTTCCCGAGATGGTGGTTACGGTTACAGCCGCCCGTCTGGGCGCCATTGACATGGCCGTCGGCAATCTGTTCGGATCGAACCTCTTCAACATCCTTGTGCTGGCCATCAACGACGCCGCTTACCTGCCTGGTCCTTTGCTCTCAGCCTCTTCCCCTCTGCACCTGATTTCGGCGCTCTCGGCCGTGATCATGACCGGCTTGGCGGTGGTCGGAATCTACATGGGCGCCCGCCAGCGCCCCTTCCGAATCGTCGGCTGGGTGAGCGTGTTCCTGGCCCTGGCCTACCTTTTCAACAGCTACCTCATCTTCGTCCTCGACCGCTGAACTGAACATCGGCACGGCTTGGAAACGACGTCCCGGAACCGGTCGCAGAATCGGTCAAGTCTGAGGGCTGGAGGCGAGCCCTACGCCAGTCCAAAGGAACTGCGGCGAGCACAAGCGAGACCTAGCCTGACCCTGGGTTACCCCCAAGACGAGTCATAAACCCTGCAAGGGTGAAATGGCGCTTGAATCTAAGCGGCCTTTCTCACACGTGGTGTACAAGTGGTGCAGCTTCCATCCGCGCTGACCGCGTTGCGCTCGGTCGGCCTGCTCAACGTGCCCTGCAGCAGGTTTGCGCCTCCGTCGCGACGCCTTGCCATCACCTCGCCGGCGGCCCCTCGCGACGGTCACCCCTGAGAATGCGCGGCCTCGTCAGATGAGCAGTGAGCGCAGGGCCGGGTAGGCTTGGCGGAAGCGGGTGTAATGGGACCGGTAGGTGTGGGCGGTGTCAGGATGGGGATGGGTCGATTCGCCGAGTTGGACGGCGGCTTGGCTGGCCTGGCCGATGTCGGGCCAGAGACCGGCCCCGAGTCCCGCCAGCATAGCAGCGCCGAGGGCCGCCCCTTCCGGGGCTCGGACGGCCGCGAGATCGGCATTGAGGACATCGGCCAGAATCTGCCTCCACAGAGGGCTTCGGGCTCCGCCGCCGGCCAGGCGTATTTGAGCGACGCCGGAAATGCCGACCCTCCGCATGAGCGCCAGGTTGTCGGCCAAGGCGAAGGCCACACCTTCCAGGACGGCCCGGGTCAAGTGGGGGCGCTTGTGGGAGAGAGTGAGGCCCAGGAAGGCTCCCCGCGCTTGCGGATCGGCGTGGGGCGTGCGCTCGCCCGAGAGGTAGGGGAGAAAGAGCAATCCTTCGCAGCCAGGCGGAACGCTGGCAGCTTCTTCAACCAGATCGGCGAAGTCCGTACCCGGAGCGGCCACGTCGCGGTGCCAGCGCAGGCTCCCGGCGGCCGAGAGCATGACGCCCATGACGTGCCACATGCCGGGCAAGGCGTGGGGAAAGGCATGCAGCGCCCCTTTCTCGTCCGCCAGCGGACTCTCAGAGGAGGCGAAGACCACGCCCGAAGTCCCCAGCGTGAGGGACACGACGCCCGGCCTGGAGGCGCCCGCCCCGACGGCTCCGGCGGCTTGGTCGCCCCCGCCGCCCACCACCGGCGTTCCGGCAGCCAATCCGGTAAAGCGCGAACCCGCCGCGCTGATCTCGCCCGTGACCTCGGTGCCTTCATGGACCGTCGGCAGCCATGGCGGCGGAATCTCGAAGGACTCCAGCAGGTCCTCCGACCAGTCCCGGCTGCGCAGGTCGAGCATCAGCGTCCCGCCCGCTCCGGCCTTGTCGGTGGCGAACTCGCCGGTCAATTTGTATCGCAGGTAGTCTTTGGGAAGCAGCACCCAGCGGACGCGAGAGTAGATTTCGGGTTCATGCTCACGCACCCACATCAGCTTAGGCAGCGTGAAGCCGGGAAAGGCGTCGTTGCCGGTAATCCCGACCAATCTGTCCAATCCCAGCTTTTCGCGAATCTGGTCGCATTGGCGCGAAGCCCGCTGGTCGTTCCACAGGATAGCGGGACGCAGCACTTCCCCTTTTCCATCGAGCAGAACGAGGCCGTGCATCTGCCCTGTCAGGCCCACCCCTGCCACTGAATCGGGCGTAGCGCCAGCCTCATCCAACGCCTTGGGAATGGCCCGGCAAGCCGCCTCCCACCAAAGCTCGGGATCCTGCTCGGCCCACAGCGGACGCGGCGTTGAGAGCTCGTAGGCAGAAGAGGCAATGGCAGCCACTTCTCCATCCTGGCGCAAGAGCAGAGCTTTGGTGGCCGTTGTCGAAACGTCGATGCCGAGAACAAGACTCATGGCAACCTCATCATCAAACCGCGGCCCAGTCGTGGCGGACCAATGCCCCCGAACTCCGCTCTCTCTCCACGCGCCGCTTCCCACTCGGGACAGGCCGTCATGCAATCAGCCGCCCCAACCCGCATGCACCGTAGCTCAATGGCCCCTCATGTACGCGTCCATCAAGAGAACCTAATTCACCCTGAGGGTAACCGCTTGATGCTTCACGGAACTGGAACCCACCCTGATCTCGAACTCTCCCGGCTCCACCACACGGCGCATGCTGCGGTCGTAAAAGCGCAATTGAGCAGGACCTACCTCAAACGAGACCCTGCGGCTCTCGCCGGGCTCCAGCGTGATCCGCCTGAAGCCCTTCAATTCCAGCACCGGACGAGTCACTGAGCTGATGCGGTCGCGGATGTAGAGCTGCACGACCTCGTCACCGGCACGAGCCCCGGTGTTGGTGACCTGCACCGAAACGGCAGCCCGTTCCGATACGCCGATGGTCGATCGGTCCAACTGGGGCGCGGAGATCTCGAAGGTGGTGTAGGAAAGTCCGAAACCGAAGGGCCACAGGGGCTCGATGGTGTCGAAGAGGTATCCCCGCCGGGCCGTGGGCTTGTAATTGTAGAAGGCTGGCAGGTGTCCCACTGAGCGGGGAATCGTCACCGGCAGCTTCCCGCCGGGATTAACGTCGCCGAAGAGGACCCGGGCCAAGGCCGCACCACCCTCTTGCCCTGGATACCAGGCTTCGACGATGGCCGGGACGTTCTCAGCGATCCAGGTGACTGCCAGCGGACGCCCATGGATGAGCACTACCACTGTGGGCGTCCCCGTCGCGACCACGGCCCGCACCAGTTCCCCCTGCTCTCCTACCAGTTGGAGGGAAGTGCGGTCCCCCAGGTGCTGCTCAGCCCAGGCTTCGCGGCTGGTCTGCTCGTTGCCCCCCACAGCGACAATCGCCACATCAGATCGGCGCGCCGATTCCACGGCCTCGGCAATCATGCGGCGGTTGTCCTCAACATCCCAAAGCTCGACGACGTCTCCGAACCAATTGCGCTGCTTGGTGATGCGGACGCCGGGCGCGAAAACCACCTCGGCTTCCCCTGCCACACGAGCGCGGATGCCGTCCAGCAGCGGGACCATGTGGGCCGGGACATCACTGTAGCCTCCCAGGATGGCTTCGTCGGCATTGGGTCCGATGACCGCGATACGGTCCAGCTTTTCAAGGTCGAGGGGCAGCAAGGCACCTTCGTTGCGCAGCAGGATGGCGGCTTTCTCGGCTGCCCGCTCAGCCAGTTGCCGTGCTTCGGCATTGGCGGTCAGTTCCTCAGCCAAATCGGCATCCGCGTAGGGATCTTCGAAGAGTCCTGCCAGCAACTTGGCCCGCAAAACCCGAGCCACGGCGACATCGATCTGGCTTTCCGAAAGTTCTCCCGCCTGCACCAACTCGGGCAGCGGAGGAAAGGCCTGCCGGTCAGGCAGCTCGACATCCACGCCCGCCAGCAGCGCCTGAGCGCCAGCTTGAGGCAGAGACTCCACCACGCGATGACGCTCCAGCAATTGGGCCACGGCGTAGTAGTCGGCCACCACGTAGCCCTCAAATCCCCATTCGCCCCGCAGGACGTCGGTCAGCAGCCAGCGGTTGACGTGGGAAGGGACCCCGTCGATTTCGTTGTAGGAGGCCATCACGCTCCAGGCGCCGCCTTCCTTGACAGCCCGCTCGAAGGGCGGAAAAAACACCTCGCGCAGCACCCGGCGCGAGATCTGGGCCGGACCGATGTTGGTGCCGCCTTGGGGCTGTCCGTGGCCGGTCATGTGCTTGAGGGTGGCGATGACGTGTCCGGGAGGAAGCGGCTGGCCGGAACGGGGATCCCAACGCCCCTGAAAGCCGCGGACGGAGGCCAGTCCCATCTCACTCACCAGGTGAGGATCTTCGCCATAGGTCTCTTCGATGCGCCCCCAGCGTGGATCGCGGGCCACGTCGACCACCGGGGTCAGGGCTTGACGTGAGCCCCAAGCCCGAATTTCGCGTCCCACGACTTGATAAACCTGCTCCACCAAGTCAACGTCCCATGTCGAGGCCAGGGCAATGGCTTGAGGAAAGTGGGTGGCGCCGCGCGCCTGAAACCCGTGCAGGCCCTCTTCGTGCATCATCACCGGGATGCCCAGGCGGGTCTGCTCCAAGTGGTAGCGCTGGACGGCGTTGACCAACTCCACCGTCCGCCGGGGGCTGCGGTTGGCGTCCACGCCGGCCACTCCCCGCTGCCAGTTGTCGGAGGGACGCGCGATATGTCCGATGCCGTGGGGAATGACACTCTCGGCCTTCTTTTTCGCAAATTGTCCCTGCTCGTCGAGAAGGGCGTTTTTCTCCCCCCACAAGCACTGCAGTTGGACAGCCTTCTCAGCCAACGTCATGCGCGAGAGCAGGTCGGCCACCCGCACATCTACCGGTTGCCGGGGATTTTTGTAAAGCGGCTCAGAGCCTTCCTGAGCCAGCACGACAGGTTGCGGCACCGGCAGGAGCATCAAGACGGCGAGGAGGATGAGGAGGCGCATCACTTCTGCTCCTTGCTGCAAAGAGCCTCTTCAAGGGGAGGCAGCGCTTGGGGATTAGGCGCGCGCTGGCGGACGAGATGGGCCTCCACCCAGCCGCGGCGGGTGTCGGGATGCATCATGGCCTCCACAACGCCGGCGTGATCGATGCGGTTGATGCGGTCGTTAGCGGCCCGCAGAGCATCCATGGAAATCTTCAGGGCCACGTCGACGGGCATCCTCTCGGGATTGATGTCGATCCCGAAGTAGCCCTGATAGCCGTGCATCTTGAGGGTGTAGAGCCCGGCTTCCATCTGCTCGGGCGAAACCGCTCCCACGTTGAGGTCTTGATCGTAGTTGCCCAGCGGCTGGCTGTTCCAGTGGGTGTGGGCCAGGCGTCCTTCGCCTAAAGGCCAGCTCAGAGCGTAGGGGAGGTCCTCGAATCCCATGTGGACGTGTCCGATCTCGGGATTCATGCACAGCAGTTTGTGGCCCTGATCGAGCAGCGCACGGTTTTGCGGATGCTCAAGCTGCGACTCCACTTCATGGCCCAGCAGGATGCCTTCGGGAGTGAGTCCGTAGAGGATGCGTCCCCGCGGCTCATAAGGCTTGGGTTCGAAGGCCACGCGCACGCCGGGAACGGCGTCCATGGCCTGAGCCAAGCCCTGGCTAAAACGCCTGCGCATAGCGGCGAAATCGACCCCGAAAGGATTCTCGTAGCCGTCGATCCCCGGCCACACAACCGAGAAATCGGCTCCTACTTCCTGCCCCATCTGAAAGGCCTCGATGGCCCGCTGGATAGCCGCCTGACGCGGCCCCGGCAGGGGGCTGGAAAGCGATCCCCACTCGAACTGCGGATCGTAGAAGAGCAGCGGGACCACGGTGATCAGCGGTATGCCGGTGTCCTGGGCAAAGGACTTCCAAATCTCGAGGTTGTCTTCGTTGATCTCGTTGGGGTAATGAGCTTCCAGTCCCGCAAGTCCGTAATCTTTGAGGCTGGCAGCGATCTCCAGGCGGCGCTCCAGTCCGATGTCGGATTTGTACTTGTCGTGAAAGCGGGAGTCGAAGGGCGAAAAGAACCAGATGCCCGCCGAGAACTTGAGGTCCAGCTCGAAGTTTTCAAGATGACGGACCAACTGATCGGGCGAGCGTTCTTGGGTTTGGGATCGAAGGTCGATAAGGGCCATGGGCTCAGTCCTTGTTACTATCGCTTCTTTCGGCTCAGCCGAAGAAAAGCGGTGAGAAATAAATCATGACGAGGCCGACGAGAATCAGGGTGATTCCCGAAAGGAGGGCGTCTCGACGTCTCCAGGCTGGGTCGGACACGGCACGGATCTCGTCTTCGGAAGGGGCCTCGCGGTCGACTCGCTTCAAGGAGGCATAAGTCAGTCCCCGCACCTTCCCTTCGTCAGGCGGCTTGGTGAGCAGGCTGACCACGATCAGGATCACGGTGCAGACGAGGAAGAGAATGGCGGCGAAGTTGAGAAAGTTGATGGTGGCGAAGGTGTAGAGAATGCCGGAGAGGCTGTCTTTCCCGAGTTCCAGGGCGATGCGGGCCATTCCCAGCACGAATCCGCTGACCAGGGAGGCCATAGCGCCGGCCGCGTTGAGCCTGCGCCAAAGCAGTCCCAGCAGGAAAACGGCGGCGATGGGCGGAGAGATGTAGGCCTGCACGCTTTGCAGATACTGGTAGAGCACGCCCGAAATGTTGGCCATCACCGGAATCCAGGCGATGCCCAGCAGGACCAGCAATAGCGTGGCAGCCTGTCCCACGAAAACCAGCTTGCGCTCTGACGCGTCCGGGTGGATCTTCTTGTAGATGTCGAGCGTGATCAGCGTGGAGCAAGAGTTGAAGACCGAGGAAAGCGAACTCATCAGCGCCGCGATCAGCCCGGCCACCACAAGTCCGCGCAGGCCGGCAGGCAGGAGAGCGGCCACCAGGGTGGGCAAGGCCGTGTCGGGCGAGTCCAGTTGGATGTCGCCCCTCTGCGCCAAGCAGTAGGCGATCACGCCGGGAACCACGAAGATGAAAAGGGGAAGCTGCTTGAGGTAGCCGGCCAAGATGGTTCCGCGCCGTGCGTCGTCGATGCCGCGGGCGGAAAGCGTCCGCTGCACGATGAACTGGTCGGTGCACCAGTACCAGATGGCGATGATGGGAGCTCCGAAGACCATGCCCGTCCAGGGGAACTCGGGGTGGGAGGCCGACTTCCAGATGTTGAAGAAGCCGGGTTCGGCGGCTTCCACCATGGCGTCCCAGCCGCCGATGCGGGCCAGTCCGATAATTGTGACCACAGCCGCACCCGCCAGTAGCACCACGGCCTGCATGAGGTCGGTGTAGACGACGGCCCTGAGTCCGCCCAGGATCGTGTAGATGCCGGTGATCACGACGACGATGATGGCCCCCGTCCAGAAGTCGAGTCCGGTGAGGGACTCGATGACCACTCCCCCGGCGTAGATGGTCACCGAGATCTTGGTCATCACGTAGCCGATCACGGCCACCACGGCCAAGTACCAGCGGGCGGCGGGCGAGTAGCGCCGCTCCAGGAACTCGGGCATGGTGAAGACGCCGCTTTTGACGTAGAAGGGGACGAAGAACCATCCCAGCAATAGCAGCACCAGCGAGGCCTGCAGCTCGAGCTGTCCCAGCACAAGGCCGGAGGATGCGCCGGTCCCCGCCAGTCCCACCAAATGCTCGGACCCGATATTCGAGGCGAACAGCGAGGCCCCAACCACGAACCAGCCGATGTTGCGTCCGGCCAGGAAGTAGTCGGCCGAGGTTTCAACCCCCTGCCGCTCGCGCCGGATGGCCCACACTGCGATCATGGCCACGATGGCGAAATAAATGGCAATGACGACCCAATCCAGCGCCGCAATACCGACCGTGTTCTCCATACAGGCGGCCTCCACCCCCTTCCCTTGCCCTCGCGGAGCAAAGACAGGTCAAGATTTCCCATTCAAACGATTGAATTGGCTGATGAAGCGTGATTGAATACCATCTTGC
>DATIPO010000453.1:0-2296 GCA_035471925.1 Acidobacteriota bacterium | reverse complement strand
TCACCGCCACCGCCACCGAGTTGGTCCAAGACGATATCGCCTCCCAGTTGGATCTGAATGCCGCCTCCCGCTTCATTCACGGGTTCCGGCGCGACAATATCGCCATCGAGGTGGCCGAACTGCCGGCACCCGGACGCCCCGAAGCCGTGCGCCAGCTTTTGGCCGACAAGGTCAGGCGTCCCGCCATCGTCTACGTCCCCTCGCGCCGCCAGGCCGACGAACTGGGGATGCAAATGAACGCGGTGGGCAACTCGGCCACCTATCACGCCGGACTCTCCAGCCAGCGGCGCGAAAAGGTGCAGCATGACTTTCAGCGTTCCAGACTGGAGATCGTGGTGGCCACCATCGCCTTCGGCATGGGGATCGACAAACCCGACATCCGCACCGTGGTCCACACCGGACTGCCGGGAAGCCTGGAGGCCTACTACCAGGAGATCGGAAGGGCAGGGCGCGACGGCAAGCCTTCGCGGGCCGTCCTGCTCTATTCGCGAGACGACCGGCAGATTCAAGAGTACTTTCACGACCGCAACTATCCTGCCGTGGAGGTGCTCAAGCAGGCCTACCGGCACCTGGGCAAGCGTCCCCAGACCGTCTCCCGACTCACTGAGGACTCAAGTGAAGACGCCGAGATCTTTCTCAATGCTCTGGAGAAGCTGTGGATTCACGGAGGCGCCCTGGGGCATCCCCGCCGCGGCTTGCGCAGGGGCGGGGGAGATTGGCAGCAACCCTACCTGGAGCAGAAGAGCTATAAGAAGGCCCAGCTTGATCAGATGACTGACTTCGCCGAGGGTTCCCGCTGCCGCATGGTGCACCTGGTGGACTACTTCGGCGACCGCCGCGACTCGGGCCGCAACTGCGGCCACTGTGATATCTGCGATCCGGGAGAATCGGCGGTGACCTTGCAGCGTCAGGCCACCGAAGACGAACAGGATATCGCCCGTGCCATCCTGGAAGACCTCCGCCGTTGGGACAACCGGGGATCGACGCAGCTCTACAAGGAGGTGTGCGGCGTGGGAGGGGTGGAGCGCAGCCTCTTCGACCGCGTGCTGGCCAATCTGGCGGCCCAACGCCTGATCCGCCTGCGGGGCGACAGTTTCGAGAAGAACGGACGCAAGATCCGTTTCCAGCGCGTTTCCCTCACCGCCCGCGGCTTCCGCAGCGGCGCCGACCCCATCACCATCAGCCTCAGCGAAACACTCTGAAGCCCGCCACCTTTCGATACTTTTGAAGACTTTGTGCTTCAATAAGGGCATGTTGCCGGCTTTGTTGTTGTTCGCGGTGTTAATACAGGGCGGGCCTGATCCCGAAGCCCTGGAGTGGTTCCGCAAGGGAGAAGCCCTGATCGGGACCGGGCAGGCATTCTCGCAGCAGCAGGCGGAATTCTTCGCCAAAGCTGTCGGAATCGATCCCGATTTCGCCGAGGCCCGCTACAACCTGGGACTGGTTTACCTGCGCCAGGGACGTCTGGAGGAAGCCCTGGAGCAGTTTCAGGCCCACATCGGCCTGCGTCCTGAACAAGCCGCCTCGCATTTCCTGGCCGGACGCGCGCTGTTGCAGATGGGGCGTGACCAAGAGGCGGTCAGCCGGCTCAGGGCCGGGCTCGATATGGACCCGTCGGATGTGGGCGGCTGGTCAGACTTGGCTCGAGCCTTCTTCAACCTGGGCCAATACCAGGAATCGGCGCAGGCTTCGCGCCAGGCCCTGAAAGCTTCCGACCAAGAGGACCCGCAATTGCGCTACCCACTGGCGGCGGCCCTGCTGGAACTGGACCAACTGGAGGAAGCCGAGCAGGTCTTGCGTGGCCAACTGGAGATCCATCCCCAGGACTATGAGTCGGCTTTCCTGCTGGGCGAGATCCTGCTTCAAGATCCGCAGCGCCAGGAAGAGGCGGCCCAATGGCTGCTCCAGGCCGAATCGGTGGACGATTCCGATCCACGCCTGGCGGCCTTGCTGGGCGACCTCCTGCTCAGCCTGGGACGTCGCGAAGAGGCCGTCCTGCGGCTGGCGCGGGCCGACCCGCAGGCGGCTTCCACCCTGGCCAACAAAGGGCTGGTGGCTTTGCAGGAGGAGCGCTACGCCGAGGCCGAGCAACTGCTGCGTCAGGCCTTGGCCAAAGAGCCCCGCCACCCCCTGGTATGGGGCCACCTGGGAGACGCTCTGGCGGCTCAGGACAAGAAGCGCGAAGCCATCGCCGCCTACGATCGGGCCCTCGACTACGATCCCGCCGACCTCAATTCGCTCATCAATGCCGGCACCCTGGCAGCCGACTCAGGACGCCAGGAAGAGGCCCGGGAAT
>DATIPO010000452.1:0-2589 GCA_035471925.1 Acidobacteriota bacterium | reverse complement strand
TGTGGCTGAGGAGGGTGCTCTTGGGGACTCTTCCCCCGCCACCCGGCACCCGACCGCGGACTCCCGTCACGACTCCCAACCCGAAGCCTTGCTGGATCCTCACCACGACTCTTGGCCGTCCCGCCTGCAAACCGCCTACGCCATGGCAGCGGCCTTCTTCTTCCTATCCCTAGCCCTCTTTCTCTGGCCGGCACTCTCCCCGCCCCCAAACGGGGTTGACGGAGATGGGCTAAATCTGGCCCGGAGAACCCTCGATGCCACGAGTTCCAGGCGTGGCTCTGATCCCCGAGACGAACTGATAACCTTGTTTTCCGATGAATTGCTTTGGTTGGAGGTCGGCCTCCAAGACGTGAATGAGGACCAAGGGGCCCACCTGGTGATAGCGTCACTTGAGACAGCGGCGACCCAGGACTTGATAAAGTTACCTGAGGCGGATTCGAGCAGAGTCAAGCTCCAGGAAGACGGTCAGGCGGTGGCCCGTTTCGCCCTGGAAGAGGCTCTCCAACCGGGACGCTACAGTGCCGCGATCTTTCTTTTGGAAGGCGTTGCGAACCCACCCGCGACTGCCCAGGATGAAGCTGGCGGAGCCAGTCGGAGCCCTGCGGTAAAGTTCTTCACCTTACGGGTAGATGAGAGGGCCATAGGTTAGTTCCCGCCTTAGCCAGTCGTTCGGCCAGCCTCTTGCCTAATTCGTGCTCGGCGGATAATATCCGCCTTGGTGTGAAATCGCTAATCGCATTTGTAGGTGGGAATCTTCTCATCGCTGGGTTGCTCTTGTCCGCTTGTCGATCTCCCGACGTCATAGACATTCCCTATCAAGGCGAAGCTGTAGAGGTCGATTTAGCACCAGGAGCGGAGCGCTCCTTTCGAGTCGAAGCCCCTCCAGACTCCTGTCTCGCTCTGGAAATCAGGGATGATAGCCGCTCGGCCCTAGAACTGCGCCGTTCATCCGACTCAGTATCTTGGTCATTGCCGGATGGGGGAGCCTTGCCCGAGGTGGTCCGGTATCCCAGCAGGGTCTCCAAGTGGTTCTATCAGCTTCGAGGGGCAGGGGAGATCGGCCTCATTCTCGCGCTGCCTCCGGATCATGAGGAGCCGACCAAGATTTCATTGGCTGCGTCGTCGTGCCGAAATCCGATCTTGGCTGGAAAACGGTTGGCCCTACTGGGCCTCTTTTCGCGCCTCGTCCCGGGTACTAAGGATCAACTCCAACTGGACGATTTTAGGGACTTGGTCGAGAGAGCGAGGGCTGTTGAAAGCCCCGGTTGGGTAGCTGAGAGCCTCTCCTTGCTGACATCAAAGATCCAATCAGGGCAGGTCCCCCAGGAAGGCGCCGAATACCTTAAAGGAGAGCTTAGTCGTCCCCTTGATCTGCAGGAGAGGCTGCTCATTTACCGTAATCTTTACACCTTGTCCACAAGTCGTCCCGCCGAGTTTTATGAGGACTGGCGCCAAGCGGCGGAGGCCGCCGGACGACGCGACATTGCCACTTGGGCGCTGGCCATGCGCGCCTACACTCACCGCCAGAGATCGCAATTGGGCTCTGCTTTGGAGTCGGCCTACGAGGCGCGGGCTCGGCTCGACGAGTTTAAACACAGCCGTGCGACCAAGCACTTGGTACTAAAGGAACTCGGAAGGATTCTGATGCGGTTGGGACGATTTCCCGAGGCGGCTTGCTTCATGCAAGGCGCGGCTGAGGCTCTTGAAGCCCAGAACGGGGGCATATCCCAGAGGACGGTCCAAGGCATGGCTGACGCCCTGAACGAGCTGGGCTTCGTCCGCTTTAAACAGGGTCGAACTGAAGAGGCATTTGCAGCATTTGAGCGGGTGAGGGAACTCAGCGAGAGGTTCGATCTCGCGCTTCCCTACACCCTCAGTTTTCTGGACAGGTGGGCCACCGTTCTCCAGTGGACGGGCCACGCCGACGAGGCCCGCACTCGGTTTACGGAAGCCGTCACTATCTTCCAAGAACATTATCAAGAGGACCGCGAGCAACTAAATGATCTCCTCCTCCGCAACGCCGGGTACGTCTACATGAATTGGGCTGCTCTGGAAGCGGAAAGCGGCAATGTTGCTGCTTCACGAGCCAAGTTCGAGATGGCCAAGAGACTGGTTTGCGAAAGCGGCTGGGGCTTCAAAGAAGCCTGCAAAAGCGGCGGTGCTGAAAGCAAGGAAACGCCTGCTCCGGGTTCCTCTGCGGGACAAGAAACCGGGACGGGGCCGACCTCCGATGACCAGCAAAATTCTGAGTTGGCTCCGAATGAGTTGGCGGCTTACTATCGGACGGAGGCCCTTATCGCGAAAGCCGACAATCGTCCTCAGCGAGCCGTCGAGCTGTTGGAGCGGAGCCTGGACCTGCTGTACGCCATGCGCTCCTCCGAGGGCAGCGGAAATTCGACGCTCGAATTCGACTCTGCGCGCCACGAACTCTATGTCGATCCGCTGGTATCGCTTTTGATGATCCAGGGACGAGAACGGGACGCCCTGATGCGGGAGGAGAGATCGCGTGCCCGCCAATTGAACAGCATGATCGATCTTGAGAATCCTCCCCGAATACGCCAAGAATTGCTCGAAAGGGAAGCAGCCGCT
>DATIPO010000451.1:0-37703 GCA_035471925.1 Acidobacteriota bacterium | reverse complement strand
CCTAGGGCTTCGGCTGAAAGGAGGGCGCGCTTGAGGCTGCCGCCGATGTATTGCTCGTAGATGAAGTTCTCGCGCACCACGATCTGATAGGCATAGGTGCCCAGAGCCTTGAGCAGGCGTTGAACCGACATGAGCTCGAATTCGCGCCGGAATTC
Organism: Acidobacteriota bacterium; assembly: GCA_035471925.1. GTDB lineage: Bacteria > Acidobacteriota > UBA6911 > RPQK01 > DATIPO01 > JANQFM01. Next base: position 37,548 of record DATIPO010000451.1, on the reverse strand, counting down.
GTCTTCGGGAACCGGGCAGCCCGACTGGCTGCGATAGTAGTCCACCAAGCTGGCCAATTCCTGGGGAGGCAGTTCGATGGAGTCCTTAAGCAGCGACACCAAGTCATAGGTCAGGGGGCCTCGGCGGGCGTCCTGAAAATCGATCAGGTAGAGCTCGTCTTCATGCAGCATCAAGTTGCGGACGTGATAGTCGCGATGGCACAGCCGGCGTGGACGGCGCGAGAGTTCCTGTGCGACGTCGTCCAGTTCCTCCTCCAGCGCCACAACGTCGTCTAGATTCAGGTGGCGGTAGTTGTCGACATAGTAGCGCTTGAAGAAGCGCAGTTCCCAGCGCAGCTTTTCCTCGTCGAAAGCCAAATGGTAGGCGGCCCAATGAGGACGCAGAGCTTGGCTGCCCTTGTCCTGAAGCACGATCATGTGGTCGATGGCCCGGCGGAAGCAGTCGCGGCTCTCTTGGCGCGAGGCCTTGACCAGATGCTTCTTGAGCGTCTCGTCGCCCAGATCCTGCTGCAGGACGATTCCGCGCTCACCATCCAGCTCCAGGATGCGGGGCACGGGCAGGCCGATTTCGCGCAGCAGATCGTAGACTTGCTTGTAGGTCAGCTCGTCTTGATCGAAGGGTTTCGGATAGGCGGCCAGGATGAAGCTCTTTCCGTCTTGACGCAGCAGCCGGTAGTACTGGCGCGCCGACGCGTCCCCGACCAGCTTGCTGATGGAATAGTCGTCGCTGCTGCTGCCGAAATGGCGGCGCACGAAGGCCATCAGCCGCTGCTGAATGGGCGGGAAGTCGGGTTGGGCTTGTGGATTCATTTTTCCAAGGGCCATAGCATGTATCCGTCCTCTTGCTTGAGGGGAGGATTTTCCCTCGGCCACCAGTCCAGCGGCGGCGTCACCATCGCATCGCTCAGGCGGCTGCCCTCCGGCAGACGGGTGCCGCAGGCGGCGATGACGCGGTGTAGACGGCAGTTCCGCCCCACTTTCACACCGGGCCACAGGACGCACTCGCTCAGCCTTGCGCCGGCCGCCACTTTGGCCTCCGGGGCGGCGATGGCAAGCCGCGCCTGGGCGGCGTGACCGAGCGGGCCCATCCGCTCCTCGCCCCGACGGCGCAACACGTCCATCGAGCGGCGAAGGTAGCGCTCCGGCAGGCTGCACTCGCACCAATAATCTCGGCTGACGTAGCCGTAGAGCGGACGGCCCTGCTCGATCAGAGCCGGAAAGACGTCTTTGACGGTGTCGCTGAAGCCGTCCCCAATGCTTTCCACCGCCCTGCGGTCCAGCACTTGGACTCCGCTGTAGACGTAAGGCTTTTGGGGCCCTTTGTCCGGGGCCGGACTTCCAAACCCGGTCACCCTTCCCTGCTCGTCCAAGTAGGTGGGATTGTAGCCTCCCTCCCTGAATGGAATCAGCACCAAAGTGGTCCAGGCTTTGTGCAGGAAGTGGCTGTGCAGGGCTTGGGCCAGGTCGAGTTCGAAATAGATTTTGCCGTTGCTCACCACCAGCGTATCGGCGTCGGAATGCTTCATGGCGTTGGCGATGCCTCCGGCCGTCCCCAGGATCTCCTTCTCGGGCCAGTAGCGGATTTGCACGCGGCTCCCGCTCACGGCTTGCCGTACCGTTTCGGGCAAGTGGTGCAGATTGATGTGGACCGGCGAGATGCCGTTCTGTTCCATCAAATCGAGCGAATAGCGCAGCAGGGGACGGTTGAGGAAAGGGATGGCGGGCTTGGCCCGCAGTGCCGTCAGGGGGAAGAGCCTCTTTCCGAAGCCGGCCGCCAGAATCATTCCTTCGATGGTGTTCATCGCTTCCGTCCTCTATTCGTACAGCAGGTAGTTTTGGCGCAGGCGGGCGAACGCTTCCAGTTGATCCGAGAAACTCTCTTCCATTTCATTCAGGGGACGACCCGCTTCAATCATGCGCCGCAGCCGGTCGTCGCCCAGCAGGATGTCGATGGGCAGCTTCTCATATTCGTACTCGTAGGGGGGCTCCTTCCAGGCGAAGTCGTCTCCTCCCAGTTCGCGGTAGGCGCGCAGCAGGGCCAGTCCAGTGCGGAAGGGACGGAAGGCCTCACGGTCGAGGACATGTATCTGCACTCCGCCCGTCATCTGTCCCGTCCACTTGTGGAAGGTGGGGATGAACCATATGGGACGAAAGACGGCGCCCGGCAGGTCGAAGTCGTCCAGGCGGCGCTTCAGCTTCTTGGGGTCGATCCAGGGCGCACCGCTGATCTCGAAGGGACGCGTGGTTCCGCGGCCTTCAGAGACGTTGGTGCCTTCCAGCAGGCATAGGCCGGGGTAAACCTGGGCGGTGTCGGGGGTGGGCATGTTGGGCGAGGGCATGACCCAGGGCAGACCCGTGTCCTCCCAGGACATGCTGCGCCGGTAGCCTTCCATTTCGACCACCTCCAGTTGGCAGTTCAAGCCGTACGCTCGGTTGAAGAGGAGTGCCGCCTCGCCCACCGTCAAAGCATGGCGGGCGGGCAGCGGATAGAGTCCGACGAAGCTTCGAAAGCCGGGCTGCACCAGGTTTCCCTCCAACAGCCTGCCTCCGATTGGGTTGGGCCGGTCGAGGACGATGAAGCGCTTGTCGGCCCGTCCGCAGGCCTGCATGGCAAGAGCCATGGTGTAGATGAAGGTGTAGTAGCGGGCTCCCACGTCCTGGACGTCGAAGACCAGCGCATCGACGTGCTCCAGCATTTCTTGGCTGGGCTGGCGGGTCTGGCCGTAAAGGCTAAAGACGGGGAGGGAGGTATCAGGATCGCGGTAGGACTCCCATTCGATCATGTTGTCCTGAGTTTCGCCGCGGGCACCGTGCTGGGGTCCGAAAAGAGCGCTGAGGCGAATGTCGGGCGACTCCCAGAGCAGATCGGCGGCCAGCCGCAGGCGCCGGTCCACGCTGCTGGGATTGCAGATGAGTCCTAGGCGCAGCCCTTCTACGCTCTTCCATCCCCGGCGCAGAAATACTTCCAGTCCGCTGCTGACGCTCATTGTTTCTTGCCGGACGGCGCAGCTTCCACCGGCAGCGACGCGTCCGGGATGCCTTGGGCTTGTTCCTTTGGGGAGTCCGCGTCAAGGGCGGGTATCTCAAACTTGGAAAGGTCGAGAAGAGCAGCCTCCTCAACTTCGTCGGTGAGGGGCACCATGTCCAGAGGCCGCGGAGTATCGATCAGGTCCCACTTGGCGGCCAGGCGGTAGTAGGTTTCCAGCCCTCTGAGATTGTCCTGGTCCAGCGAATAGTCGAGGTTGCGGCTGAGGTAGTCGTAGACCTCGCCCACCGACAGGCCCAGTTTGGCGGCATAGCGGCGGGAAATGCGTGGCAGATCCCGCAGGCCCTGGCGGCGCGATTGGTAGAAGCATGCGGCGTCCTCCCCCAAGTCGACTTGTCGGCGCAGGGCCCAAAAGGCGAAGACGAAGGGCAGACCGGTGAAGCGGTACCATTCGTTGGCCAGATCGTAGACGCGCCGTCCGCGGGTATCGACCCTGAGCGCGGGGTTTCCGATGATGAGGGCGGCGTCAAACTCCTCCAGCATGCCCTGGGGGTCGGGTCGGCGGGGAACGAACTCGGCTTGTGGATTGCCGTAGAACTCGTTGAGCAGGATGCGCAACAGCGCCACCGAAGTGCGCGAAGAGGTGTCCACGGCGATCCGCTTGACTTCGGGCATGGGCCTTCCGCTGACGAAAATGACGCTCTTGACCTCTCTCTTGGAGGCAATGGAAATGCCGGGCAGAACGGACAGGGAGGGGATTCGCTGGTACTCGATAACGGGTATGAGTCCGATGTCGGCTTGGCCTTGGCGCAGGTGGCGGGCGCATTGGGAAGGGACGTCGAAAAGCAGACGGAAACGTCCCCGGGCTGATCCCTGGGTGAACCCCCACTGCAACGGGATGGCGTTGAGAAAGTCAATCAGCGACAAGCGCAAGTTCATGAATAAAAATCCCCGGAAACCTCGCAGGTTGCGCCGCCAGCAACGTTATAGATATTGCGATGCGAGATCAAGCTTTTCATCTCATGGCGTTGACCCTGGTTCCCGGACTGGGCCGCCGCCGGCTGGGAAAGATGCTGCGCCAGTTTCCCCAACCCGAGCGCATCCTGGACATGAAGCGGAGCCAGCTCAGAGAGTTCGGCTTGTCCCACGAAATCCGCGCCTACATCGTCAGCGGATGTCCTTTGCAGCGGGCCGAAGAGATGGCTGGCATCTGCCGGGAACGGGACATTCGCGTGCTGGTGCGCGAGGATGCGGAGTACCCTGAGCTCTTGCGCCAGATTCACGATCCGCCGCTGCTGCTCTACGTCAAAGGCCGGATCGAATGCCTGAGCCGTCCCTCGTTGGCCGTGGTGGGCGCGCGGTCGGCTTCGGTCTACGGGTTGCAGGTGACGACTTGGCTGGCCCGCGAACTGGCGCTCAGCGGACTGGCTATCGTCAGCGGATTGGCCCGCGGTGTCGACGCCCGCGCTCACCAGGGCGCACTCGAGGCTGGGGGAGACACCATCGCGGTACTGGGCAACGGGCTCGACATCGCTTATCCGCGCGAAAACCGCCGCCTGCAGGAGCGCATCGGGAGCGAGGGCTGCTTGGTCTCGGAGTTCCCCTGCGGAACCAATCCCGCTCCCTCCAACTTCCCCGTCCGCAACCGCATCATCAGCGGACTTTCGCTGGGTGTCCTGATCACCCAGGCCGACCGCCGCTCCGGATCCCTCATCACGGCCCGCATGGCGCTGGAGCAGGACCGCGAGGTGTGGGCCGTCCCGGGCAACATCACCGACAAGAAATGTCTGGGCAGCAACGACCTCATCCGCCAGGGCGCCGTCCCCGTGCTGGAAGATGCCGACGTGCTGGAATGTCTGCACCCCAACGTCCTGCAGCAGCTCAAGGGACGCCTGCAGGAGCAGGCCCGGCCGGATGAGCCCGCGGCGGACGGGGCAGGCTCTCCGGACGTCTCCGCTGATGCGCCTCCGAACGGAGCCTCCCGGGAGTCCGCGGGCGCTGAGGACTCTTCCCCGCCGCCCGACAGCTCCCAAGGACGCCTCCTGCGGGAGATGTCCTTCGACCAGGCCTCCCATTTCGACAACCTGCTCCAGCGCACGGGACTGAGCGCCTCGCGGCTCAACGAACTCCTGCTGGCCCTGGAGATGGACGGTTACGTCGAATCCTATCCCGGCCGCCGCTACTCCCGCCGGCTGTAACGGGGCCTGGCCGCGCTGCCCGCAGCCCCACGTCAATCGTCCTGATCTGTTTCCTGAGGCTTTTTCAGCGCTCCGACCTGGCCTTCAACACAGTCGTTGCCTTCGCCACTAGTGGCTCGTCAAAGGTTTTGAGCCAGCCCGTGACGCTAGTACACGTTTTCAGCGTTCGGCAATCTCGCCCTCTCAACCCAGGTGGCGCCTCCCTCTCGCTGCTGCTCGACCCTGGCTGATCCTGGGCTGGCTTATGGCTCGCCTCCAGCGAGCCCGGAATCGACTTTCAGCACCATCACTCACAGCGTGCAAGACCCGCTCGATCCCGCACTGCCCTCCGTCGCCTTGGCGAAAGAGGGGCGGGGCTTATGCGTCCTGTCCCCCGGGGACGGCTCAGGATTGATGACCGGCCAGCACCAGGCGCTAGGGCGGGGGAAAGCTCGGTGCTTCACTTAGCCAGGCCATGAAGGATAGGATAGGGGCGTGAACGATCAAACGCCTTCTCTCGCCGACCGGGTTCTGGATCTGCCGCGCAGTTCCATCCGCCGACTGTTTAACGCCGCCAAGAAGCTGGAAGCCGAAGGCCAGGAGGTTTTCCGCCTGGACATCGGCGATCCCGACTTCGAGATGCCCGAGCGTATCGGCAAGGCCATCGAGGACGCCCTCAAGCGGGGCGAAACCCACTACAGTCCCACCTTCGGAATCGAGCCCCTGCGGGGAGCCATCGCCCGCCATCTGCGCCGCCGGGGACTCGAGGTCGACCCTTCGCGCATCGTGTGCAGCCAGGGCGCTACGCAGGCCCTCAACGCGGCCCTGCTCTCAGTCTGCGACGCCGGCCATGCGGTGCTCTATCCTCAGTGCTACTTCCCCAACTACATTCAGCAGGCCACCTTGGCAGGCGTTCGGCCGCTCTTCTATTCGCTGGACGAGGACTTTCAGCCCTGCCTGCGGGCCCTGGAGCAGATCAAGGACGAGGAACTCCGGGCCATCCTCGTCAATTCCCCCAGCAATCCCACAGGAGCCGTCTTTCCGCCCGACACCTTAGAGCGGCTCTACGAGTTCGCCCGCCAGCGGGATCTCTGGATTATCGCCGACGAAGCCTATGTCGACTTCGTCTTCCAGGGCCCGACCGGGTCGCTTCTCGAAATCGACCTGCAACGTCCGCAAGAGGAGCGGCGGGTCCTGGGCGTCTACAGCTTCTCCAAGAGCTTCGCCGTGACCGGACTGCGCATGGGCTGGACGGTGACGCCCAACCCTGAGGTGACCCAAGCCCTGTCCACCGTCAACGAACCCTTGACAGGATGCCTGACTACGCCCCTGCAATGGGGCATGGTGGCGGCCCTGGTTGAGGACGATAGCGGAGAGCGACGCCAAGCCCTGGCCGGCCGCCTGGAAGTGGCGCGGGACATCCTGCAATCCGCCGGACTGGATGTGCGGATCCCCCAGGGAGGCATGTTCTTCTTCCTCGACATCTCCTCCACAGGCATGGATGGAGACACTTTCGCCGACCGTCTGCTCGATGAGGAAAAGGTGGCGGTGGTTCCCGGCAGCGGATTCGCCCTGGTCCCTGACAGCGATTGTCACGGACGCCTCAGCTTCACGCCCCATCCCGGGGCCGCCTCCTGCATCCGCTTCTGCTTCGCCGTCCCCGAAGAACGCCTGCGCGGCGGCCTCCAACGCCTGGCCTCCTTCATCACCTGCCACAGTTGATGGCAGCGACGACGGCTGGACTCGCTGATCGAGCAGGCACAAGCAGCCCACAAGCGAAGCTCGCTGAAGCGATAGGTCCTTCTTGGCTGAGGCAGGCGCCCGCAAGCGGCTGTCTGGAGCCTCAAGTCCCGGCTCGCTGAAGCCGTACGTCCCCTTCGCCAAGGCGGACAGCCGGTGAGCGACCGTGTTGAAGCTGACGTCCGGGCTCGCTGAAAGGCGAGCCATAAGCCAGCCCCGGGGTAGAGCGAGCCGCGCAGCGGCGCAGCGGCACCCTGGGTACGGTTGGCAACAAGATCGAACGCTGAAAGCGTGCAATAAAGACCGGAGGCGAAGTGCAAGACGACTTACTTGGCCTTAGCTTTGCGTCGTCGTCGTTTGCGCTTGGGGGCTTTGCCTTTGTCGGCCAAGATCTGGAGGGCCTGCTCCTTGCTGACCTCTTCGGGCTTGAGGTTCTTGGGCAGAGAGGCGTTGAGTTCGCCGTTGGTAATGTAAGGACCGTAGGGTCCGTCCAGCACTTGAACCTTGGTGCCCTCGGTGTTGGGATCGTCGCCCAGTTCCTTGAGGACCTTCTTGCTGCGCGACCGGCCCTTGCGTTTGGGCTCGTTGATCTTGGCCACCGCCTCTTGCAGGGTGATATTGAAGATCTGCTCGTCGGATTCCAGCGAACGGGTCTCTTTGCCGCAGCGCAAGTGGGGTCCGTAGCGTCCCGAAGTGGCCAGGATCTCCTCGCCCTTCTCCGGGTGGGTGCCCACCACGCGGGGCAGGGAGAGCCACTTGAGGGCGACTTCCAGGGTCGCTTCTTCCTCGGAGACGCCCTTGGGCAGAGAGGCCCGCTTAGGACGTTCTTTCTTTTTGCCTTTGCCCTCAGGCGTTTCTCCCAATTGGACGTAGGCGCCGTAGCGTCCAGTGGCCGCATAAACGGCTTTGCCGCTTTCCGGGTCGACGCCCAGTTTGCGGGGGCCCTTGTCCTTTTTCTTGAGCAGCTCGACGGCCTCCTTGAGGCTGAAGTCGGCGGGGGCCACGTCTTCGGGCAGCGAGGCGATGATGCGGTCGTCGTCTTCCCCGGCCTGCAGATAAGGCCCGAAGCGGCCGATCTTAACCACCACCTGCCCCAATTCCGGATCGGTACCGATCTCCACGGCCGGGTATTCGATCTGTCCTTCTTCAGAGGCGATCTTGGGCTTGAGTCCGGGCAGCCCGTTGCCGTGGTAGATGCGCTGCAGCGGATCCAGCGGGTCTAATTCGCCTGAGGCGATGTCGTCCAAGTCGTTTTCCATGCGGGCCGTGAACTTGATGTCGACGTAATCTGAAAAGTGGCGTTCCAGCAACTGGGTCACGGCAAAGGCGATGAAGGTGGGGACCAAAGCGTTGCCGGTCTTGACGATGTAGCCGCGGTCCTGGATGGTCTGCACGATGCTGGCGTAGGTAGAGGGGCGTCCGATGCCCTCGGCTTCCAGCTTCTTGACCAGGCTGGCTTCGGTGTAGCGGGCCGGCGGCTGGGTCTGATGGTCCTTGGCTTCCACTTTGCGGGGTGTGATCTGCTGGCCCTCCTTCAGAGGCGGCAGCATGACTTCGCGGTCGGCCAGTTCGGCGGCCGGATCGTCCGATCCTTCCACGTAGACTCTGAGGAAGCCGGGGAAGCGCACGGTTTGGCCGCTGGCGTTGAAGATGGCCGAGCGGGCACCGTCAGGTCCGTCCGAAAGAGGCGCTTCGATCTCCACCGAAGTGCGGGTCAGTTCGGCGTCCGCCATCTGACTGGCCAGGGTGCGCTTCCAGATCAGCTCGTAGAGGCGCTGTTCGTCGCGGTTGAGATACTTGCTCAGCGACCCGGGCGGGCGGGAAAGCTCGGTGGGGCGGATGGCTTCATGGGCTTCCTGAGCCCCCTTCGACTTGGTGCGGTAGCGCCGCGGACCCTTGGCGTACTCTTTGCCGTAGCGCGACTGGATGACCCCCTGGGCTTGTTGCAGGGCGCGGTTGGCCAAGGTGAGCGAGTCGGTCCGCATGTAGGTGATCAGACCCACCCGCTCGGGACCCATGTCGACGCCTTCGTAGAGGCGCTGGGCCACGCGCATGGTGCGGTCGGCGCTGAATCCCAACTTGCGGTTGGCTTCCTGCTGCATGGACGAGGTTGTGAAGGGCGGCGCGGGACGCCGGGTGAAGGGCTTCTGCTCGGCCTTGATGACCTGCCAGGGCTTGCCGAATCCGGCGATGAGGCCATCGACTTGTTGATCCTCAGCCAACCACAGGGCATCGGAATTGGCCTTGAGCTGGCCAGTCTTGGAATCGAAATCCTTGCCGCTGGCCACTCGGCGCTGGCCGACGCGGTTGAGGCGGGCGGTGAAGCTGATGCCCTCTTCCTTGAATTCGGCTTCGGCGTCCAGATAGCGGGAGACGCGGAAAGCCTTGCGTTGGCGCTCGCGCAGCACGGCCAAGCGGACGGCCACGCTTTGAACGCGCCCGGCCGAGAGCCCCCGGCGGACCTTCTTCCACAACAGAGGCGAGAGCATGTAACCGAAAAGCCGGTCTAGGATGCGGCGGCTTTCCTGGGCCTTGACCAAGGCGTCGTCGATGTCGCGGGGCGACTTGAGGGCCGCCAGGATGGCCTCCGACGTGATCTCGTGAAAGGCAATGCGTCCCACCGGGACCTTGGGCTTGAGGACTTCAACCGCGTGCCAACTGATGCTTTCGCCCTCGCGGTCTTCATCGGTTGCCAGCAAGAGGGCATCGGCGTCCTTGAGAGCCTCTTTGAGCCGCTTGACGTGGCGCTTCTTGTCTTGGGGGATGACGTAGAGAGGTTCGAACCCCTCTTCCACGTTGACGCCCAGCCGCGACCAGTCTTTCTTCTTATAGCGGGCGGGGATTTCGTCGGCCTTGGCCGGCAAGTCGCGTAAATGTCCATAACTGGCGTCTACGACATAGTCTTTGCCCAAGACACGGCTGATGGTCTTAGCCTTGGCGGGCGATTCTACGATCACGAGTGAAGGCATCGATTGCTGTTCCTCTACAAGTATCAGGAGGCGGTCCTGGCTTCAGGACCAACCTGCCGGTTCTCTATAATTTGCTATCTTTCTCAGGGTAGAGTCCCTGTCCGGCAAAGGTCAACTGTCCAGCGCAGAGGGCCATTCGCCGTCAACCTTCTGGATCCGCTTTCGGCGGGCCAAACCCTTCCCTTTAGCGCTTGCCCTCCGGGATTTTGCACTGGGGAAAGCCGATCACCGCGCCTCCGGCCAGCTTCAGCCTGCGCCCCTGGATGCCGGACCGGCAGCCGGAGCGCCGGCTTCGTCCTTGAGAAAGGCGTCGATCAAGTCGACATATCGACGGGGCGCGCTGTCGTAGGCCCTGCCGTGTCTGGCCCCTTCAAAGAAGATCAGTTCCTTGCGCGGACCCGCCACCGCCTCAAAGACGGCGCGGGCCGTCTCTTCCGGCATCCGGCGGTCGTCCTGGCCGTAAATCAGCAGCACCGGCACGCTTTGCAGCTTGGCCAGGGCTTGGGCTGAGTTGGGCTGACCCGCGGGAATCCCGCCCATGGTGCGCATGCCAAAGGCGAAAACGTTGGCGAATGGGAAGGCCGGCAGCCCCAAGAACAGACGCACATGACGGCTAACCGTTTCGTCCAGTGAGTAGAATGGACTGTCGGCGATCACCGCTTTGAGGTGGGATGTCACTTCGGGGGCGGCTTGAATGACGGCCACGGCGCCCATCGACACTCCCATCAAGACAATCTCCTGGTGTCCTTTTTCGAGCAGGTAGTCGACGGCGCCCAGGACGTCCAACCGCTCGGAATAGCCCATGGTCACATAGGCTCTTTCGCTTGTGCCTTGAGCGCTGCCGTGGGCCCGGAAATCGAAAATCAGCACCGGGTAGCCCCGCTGGCTGAGATCGCAAGCCCGTTTCTGCACCTCATGGCGGTTGCGGAAGAGTCCGTGACTGATCGAAAAGGCGGGCTGGTCTTGTTGGCCCGGCAGGTACCAGCCGCTGAGGCTGTGATCGTCCCGGCTTTTGAAGGAAGCCTCCTGAAAGGTGCAGCCCAAGTCCGAAGGCGTCTCGCTCAAGCGCAGATCGGGAGGCCGGGTTCCCGAATGCAGGATCAGATAGGAGAAGAGCAGGGGCACGAGGCCCCACACGAACAGGGGCAGCAGGACGAGATAAACGATCCCGGCCTTCTTGAACACGCGTCCCAGGATCTTGCGCCGTCCGAAAATGAATCGGACCAGCCAAACCAGAAAGGCCACGACGACAACCGCTACCCCCAAGACACCCGCCAGCACCAGAAAGGTCGTCATAGTTCAGACACTATGCCACGAATAGGGACGGTTTGTCGGCCCGCGCCCGGTCGGGCCGGCCTCACGGGCGAGTCACCTCGAGCAGGCGGGTGTCGTCGTCCTGGCTGGTGATCTGGATGGAGAGCGAAGGCGTCACCGGCAGAAGGAGCTTTTCCGACCATTCGATGATGACGGCGGCTTGGGGATCGGCCAGGATCTCCTCCAATCCCGTGGAATACTGTTGGCGGCGGCCCTCCAGGCGATAGAGGTCGACATGGTGAACCGGCCCCTCGGGCGACGGGTAAACGTTGATCAAAGAAAAGGTGGGACTGCGGACTTGCCCGGGATCTTCCACGCCCAGGCCCTGAGCCAGGCCTTTAGCCAGGACGGTTTTACCCGCCCCCAGTTCGCCCCGCAGCAAAATCACGGCTGGACGCTCGAGTGCCTGGCCCAGGTCGCGTCCCAGGCGGCGGGTGGCGTCTTCATCGGCGCTGCGGTAAATGGGCATTTATTGCAGGGAGCGGAGGTAGCCGTAGGCCTTCCCCAGGTGGTCGATGACGTCGCCCGCCATGAGAGCGTCCTGCCCGACTGTCTCCTGGGCCTGATCGCCGGCCTGCGAGTGGAGAAAAACGCCTGCCAAGGCGGCTTGAGTCAAACCCTGAGGATCGTGACGGGAGCGCATGGCGGCGCAGGCTCCCAGCACGCCCGTCAAGACGTCGCCCATTCCGGCGGTGGCCATGCCGGGATTGCCCAGAGGGCAGACAAAGACTTCGCCTTGAGGCGTGGCCAGCAAGGTGCGGAAGCTCTTCATCACCAGCCAGAGTTGGTGCTCTTGGGCGAATCTCCGCGAGAGTTCCAGGCGGTCCTCCACGACTTCCTCCAGGGAACATCCAAGCAAGCGCGCGAACTCGCCGGGATGGGGGGTCAAAATCAGCGGACGCTGCGGGTTACCCTTGAGGCGCTGGGGACATTCGGCGAAGGCGTTCAGCCCGTCTGCGTCGATGACCATGGGCAACTCGGCCTGCTCCACCAGCGCACGCACCAGTCCGAATGTCTCGGGACGATCGCCCAGTCCAGGACCTAACGCCACGGCGTCGTTGTCCGAGATGCGCTGCAGCAGGTCGTCGAGGTTCGATTCCTGAAAGGCGCCGCCATCGGAGGAAGGCAGCCCTTCGGTCATGACCTCCAGAGTCATGGATGCCACCTGAGCCTGCACCGCCTCAGGGACGAACGCAGTAACCAGTCCCGCACCCGCCCGCAGAGCGGAACGCGACGAGAGTCCGGCTGCCCCCGCTTTGCCCAGGCTGCCGGCCACTACCGCCAGGCGCCCGAAGTCGCCTTTGTGTCCGGCTACAGGACGAGGAGGCAAGCAGGACGAAATCATCTGCGGCGTCATCATGTGGGTGGGAGGATCGTTGACTTCGTCCAGCAGTTCGGCCGGAGTCCCGATGGGGGCGATCATCAGGTCGCCCACGGCCTCCAGGTCGTGGTTGAGGATGTGAGCCAGCTTGGGAGCGGCGAAAGTCACCGTCACGTCGGCCTGGACCGTCAAGTCGCCGCCCGCCAGCCGGTCAGACCGCATGCCCGAGGGGATGTCGACCGCCAACACGAAGGCCCCGCAGGCATTGATGTCGGAAATCACCGCGCCGAAGAAGCTGTCGGGTTGGACGGGACGGTTGATGCCAGTTCCCAAGATGGCGTCGGTCACGATGTCGAAGTGCCGCAGCTCTTGGCTCCATTCCATCCAGGTCTCCAGGTCGGGGACTTCGATGACCTCGACTCCGCCCGATTTGAGTATCTTGTAGTTGGTTTCGGCGTCGCCCTTGAGCTTCTGGGGCGAGGCCAGCAGAAAGACCCGCGTGGATATGTCGCGTTGAAGGAGCTGGCGGGCCAGGACCAGTCCGTCGCCGCCATTGTTGCCGGGACCGCAGATAATGGCCGCCCTTCGCCCGGAAAGCTCTTCGAAGACGTCCCTCAACGCCAGATACAGGTTGAAGCCGGCGTTCTCCATCAGTGTCAGGCTGGGGATGCCGTAGCGTTCGCTGCAGAGCCGGTCGGCCTTGCCCATTTGTTGGGCCGTAAGGATTTGCATAGTGAAACTTTCCACCCCTTATCTCATCAAGTATAGGCGAGCGGGAGGGCGTGTGAAAGAATGACGCCTGAAGGGACTTGGCCGCTAATGTATACTAGAGAGAGGCTGAAGTGGCGAGTCCCAGCCGCTTCATGAAAGTCAATCACAATTGAGAAGTCCTGTGAGGGGGATTTCGAATGATGAAAAGAATCCGACTTAAGCGCTCCATCGGCATCTCCTTGATCGTCGCGCTTCTTCTGCCCGGCATGGCATTGGCCGGTCGCAAGCACAAAGACGTCGAGAATATCGGCAACCGCAAGATCAATGGCCGCATCGCGGGCCTCTTCCCCAACTTCGTCTCACTCGAACGCGAAGTTCAATTGGGCGCCCAGTTCGCTCAGATGTTCGAGCAGACGGCGCGTCTGGTGGAAGATCCCGTGGTTAACGAGTATGTCGACCGCGTCGGCCAGGAGCTGGTCCGCAACTCGGACGCCAAGGTGCCCTTCGTGATCCGGGTCGTCGACACTGACGAGGTCAACGCTTTCGCTTTGCCGGGAGGCTACTTCTACGTCAACAAGGGCCTGATCTTGGAGTCTGACAACGAGGCCGAGTTGGCCGGCGTGATGGCTCACGAGATCGCCCACGTGGCTGCCCGCCACGCCACCGAGCGCATGACTAAGGGGCAACTGCTGCAGTTTGCCGCCATCCCCGCCCTTTTTGTGGGCGGCTACTGGGCTCAGTATGGCATCCGCAGCGCCTTGGGCCTGGGACTCAACCTGTCCTTGCTGGGGATCACCCGCAAGTCGGAAGCCGAAGCTGACCAGTTGGGCACCCAGTACCTGTGGAACACGGGATATGACCCTCACGGCTTCATCACTTTCTTCGAGAAGCTGCAGGCCCGCGAAAAGAATAAGCCGGGCAAGTTCGCCAGCTTCTGGCGGACCCATCCCACCGTGGACAGCCGCATCGAGAAGGTCCAGGGCGAGATCGGCTTCCTGCCCGGCAAAGAGGAGTACGTCCTCAACACTTCCGAGTTCGAAAAGGTCAAAGCTCGGCTGATCGCCATGGACAACAAGCGCATCACTCCGGGCTCGGGCGACGATCAGGGCGGAAGCAAACGTCCTACCCTCAAGCGCAAGACCAACACCGACCGCAGCGAGGAAGAAAAGCCCACCTTGAAGACGAATCGTCCCACGCTCAAGCGCAGCTCGGACACCAAGGAAGAGAAAGAGAATAACAACAACAACTAAGGCTTGGCTTTGGTTGCCAGAGGCATCAGGCGCGGCTCTTTTGGAGCCGCGCTTTTTTTTGCCCGCTGCCGCGAATTCTGGAGAGCTCATGCTGCAGAACAGGGCCGTTCTCCTGCACAATGGAGAGCGGCGGGCAATCAGGTCGTCCAAAAGCGGCCAGCCTGCGTCCATAATAGTAATAGCCAGCAGCCCCTCATCGCCGAGAGCCGCCCGCGAGGCCGCTGACCAGGTCGCTGGAGTGGACTCCCGTGGCAACTTGGCGGTGGCCTAACCGAAACTTTCGGCTTCGCTGCGCGTATGGTTACCGACGGTTGGAGCGGGGTCCCTTGCTTCGCGAAAGACCAGACTTGAAACAGAAATGGGAGAGCAAAACATGAACCTGCAAATCTTGAAACGACGGGTACCGGCCCTGTGCCTCGTGGTGCTGGGCATTGCCCTGGGGGCAGCCAGCGTGTGGGCCCAGGATCCTCAACAAGAACAACAGCAAGAGCCGATTCCCGTGCCTCCTGAGAGCGAGGTCAACCTTCCCTCTCAATCGGGCGACGAGTTTGAGTTGGTGGAACAGTCCTATGTGGAGCGGGTCAAGGAAGAGGGCGCCTTCATCGAATTGAGCGTCCGCGATGCCATCCGCATGGCTTTGGCCAACAATCTGGAGATCAGCATCGAGAACTTCCAGGAAGAGATCAACCGCGTGCGCTTGGTCGGAACCAAGGGCTTTTACGACCCCGAAGTCAGCTTCGACGTTGGGATCAGGTCGAGCGAATCGCCTTCCATCAGCGTACTCGATGCCGGTCAGGGTATTCCCGTCTCCACCCGCGATACCTTTTCCTGGAGTTCGAGCTTCACTCAGCAGGTGCCCTACGGCGGCCGTCTGACGGTGAATCTCGACAACAGCCGCTTTGAATCCAACAGCCTTTTCAGCACCCTCAATCCCAGCTTCGGCACCGAATTCAGCATTCAGTACACGCAGCCCCTGTGGAGAGGTTTTATCAGAACCGCGACCAAACGCCAGATCAAGCTGCAGAACCTCGACTTGGAACTCAGCGACCTGCAATTTGAGCTCAAGGTGTCGGACGTGGTGCGGCGTGTCATGGACCGCTATTGGGACCTGGTGCAGGCCATCGAGAGCAATGACGCGGAGCGGCGCAGCATGAACTTGGCCGTGGTGCGCTACCAGGACAGCACCAAGCGGGTGGAAATCGGCATCGAAGCCCCCATCGAGATCACCAGCGCCCGCTCCGAAGTGGCCGGACGCGAACAGAGCTTCATCCAATCCGAAGTGGCCATCGTCAATGCCGACGCCGACCTCAAGAACCTGCTGGCGCCCGACCCCAACGACTCACTTTGGGATCTGCGGTTGATCCCCAGAGACCGTCCCAAGGTCGAGCAAATCGGCCTCGACTTGCGCGGAGCCATTAATCTGGCCTTGCAGCGGCGTCCCGAATTGACCGAATACCAAAAGAGGCTGGAGCAGGTCGAGATCAACCGCGAGTTCTACAAGAAGGAAGGCAAGCCCCGCGTCGATCTCAACCTCAGCTACGGTTCCACGGGACAGGCGGGACAGGCCTTCGCCCGCGTGGGCGTGGATTTGGACGGCGACGGGATTCCAGATGACACGACCAACGTGCCCGATCCCGACAGTCCCTTTCAGGGCAATTTCTCGAATTCGCTCTCTTCAGCCTTCGGATTCGACTTTACCAACTACAACATCTCGGCCACAGTGACCATTCCCTTGCGCAACCGCGCTAACGACGCCAACTTGGCCAACCAGGCCATCGAGGAAAGGCGTCTGCTCAGCCAATTGCGCATGACTCAGCAGCAGATCAGCGTTGAGGTGCGCAAGGCTTTCCGGCAAATCGAGATCCAAAGCAAACGGCTGGAGGCTGCGCGGGTGGCCCGCGAACTGGCCGAGGAACAGTTGGACGGCGAGAACAAGCGCTTTGAGGCCGGTCTCTCCACCAACTTTGAGGTGCTGCGCATCCAGCGCGACTTGGCCGAAGCCATCCAAGCCGAACTGGTGGCCAAGATCGATTACGTCAAGTCCATCACCGCGCTGCGCCAGGCCACCTACACCCTGGTCGAGAATACCGATATCGTCTTGGCCCGCACCGTCGAGGAGCAATAGTCCTCACGACGCCGGAGCCCGAGACGTTCCCGCAAGGGTGCCGCCGACTCCACGCTCTCCCGGAGCGGCGGCATCCCTTGCACCCGGCCAGGCCTTTTAACCTCATAAACTTCGCACTTCTTCTCCCGTTGGCTATAATCGCCCGCGTAATGGCGATTATCGACGTTCTGGTCATTCTCTTCGGCCTGCTGATGGGGAGCTTTCTCAATGTCTGCATCTACCGCGTTCCCAAAGGGCGTTCGGTGGTCTTTCCTTCCTCGGCTTGCCCCAAGTGCGGAGCCGCGATCCGGCCCTGGTTCAACGTACCCCTGATTGGTTATTTGCTGCTGCGGGGCCGCTGCTCCAAGTGCAAAGAACCCATCAGCGGCGTCTATCCGCTGGTGGAGATCCTTACCGCCGGGCTCTTCTACGCCGCCTATCTCAAGTTCGACCTGGACCCGCCCTTCTATTTGGCGCTGGTCTTCTTCGCGCTCCTCGTGGTCCTCACCTTCATCGATCTCTTCGACCGGCTGTTGCCGGACGTCTTCACCCTGGGAGGCGCCCTCTTCGGTTTGTTGTTGGCTCCCCTGCAAGCCGAGGTTTATTTCCGGGGCGATCCCTTCCTGCCGGCACCTGAAGGGATCTTCGTCCCTTACCTGCATTCGCTGCTGGGCATCTTCTTGGGGGGCGGCGTGCTGTGGCTGGTGGCTTGGCTCTACCAAACCCTGCGCAAGATCGAGGGGATGGGGTTCGGCGACATCAAGATGATGGCCATGGTAGGAGCGTTCCTGGGCTGGCGTTATGCCTGGTTCACGATCTTCCTGGGCTCCCTGATGGGAGCCGTGATCGGGACGCTTTACATCTACATCAGGGGCAAGGGGCGGCGCTACGAACTCCCCTTCGGCACCTTCCTGGCCGCGGCTGCCGTGCTGACTGCCCTTTGGGGACCCCAGTGGCTGGCCTGGTACCTGGACCTCGTCTCTCCGCCAGCCCAATGATCCAAAAGCCAATGATCCAAAAACCCAGTGAGACGGCTTAGGGTTTTCAGTTGATGCCCGTGGCCACTTTGCGGGCGGCCGAGTCGAGGACCTCGAAATCCTGGTAGTTGATGAAATGAGCCACGATGGTGCCCGAGGAGTCGGCGAAAAAGAGCGTGGGGAAGATCTGAATGCCTCCGAAGGCCTTGCGCGCTGATTCGTTCAGATGGGCGTTGACGAAGTCGATGCCGTGCTTGTCGAGGTAGCCGCGGCGCTGCGCATCGTCGGCCGTAATGCCGAGCACCTTGTCGGCGTTGACGCCCACGATTCGAAATCCCTTCTCCCCATACATCTCATCGAGCTTGGCCAAGTGGGGGCTGATGCGTCCGCAGGGCGGGCAGCCCGTGAACCAGAAGTAGACCAGTGAGCCGCTGCCTTTCAGGTCGTCGCCGCTGATGGTCTCTCCGTCCAGGGTGGTGAGCTGAAAGTCGGGCAGGGGCTCGCCTTCCCAGGATGTCACCTTGACCGAGGCTCCGCGCTGCTCCAGAAATCCGTTGATGTTGTCCATGTTGAGCGAAACGATCTCGCCGCTGGACGAATCGAGCGTGAACATGGCCGGCACTCTGGGGTCTCTTTTCATGACAGCCAGCAGCAGATCGACAGAGGCCGTGGTGATTCCGAAATTGGCCGCCAGATCCTGACGCGAGGGAACCTCTCCGGTGCTCTCGAACTCTGACTTGAGCACCGATGGAATCTGGAAGAAGATCTCGTAGAGCCGGGCCAGGAATTTCTTCTGCTCGGCGCTGAAGCGGTCGTTGTTGACGAGAGCGGAAAAGGTGACTTGGCCGCCGCTCTCCTTCATCATGTTCTGAATCTCTTTGAGGACGCCCATCTCGGCTTGGCTCTGAGCCACAACGGCAGCCGCCATCCACAGGCACAGGGCGATAACGATCATTCTACGCATAGGTTTTTCCCTTTGTATCCGGTCTGGTTGCGAACGAGGTTTGCGGGCTCTGCTCGCGGTCCGCCTTGGCCTTGAGCAGCCCCTGGCGGTCCGCTCGACATATGAAGAGACAAGTGGCCCGCCTGCCTATCTTGACGAGCCAAGACCGCCAAAGTTTCCCTTCTTCAGTCGGATAGGCGACTTTGAAAATCCGTGAAGAGCCGGTCAAGGGACGCCAGCCGGCGCTGAAATGTCGGGAGCGGGTACTACAATGCCAGGCAGCACGAAATCACTGCTGGACATGGAGAAAGTCGATCTTGGAATCTATGCCGACTTCTGCAATCTCCCCGGTCAACGGTCACAGGGCGGTGCAAGCCGACGATCTTGGCCTTCTCTTCAACATCCTTCCTCATTCCCTTCGAGCGGCGGTCGAAAGTCTCGATGGCGACCAGCTTCTGGAGATCATCATCGACGTGGGACGGCCTCCTCAAGCCCGCTTGACGGGCGGCACGGTGACCCTACTGGAGCGCGAGTCGACATCCGAGGACGTCCAGGCCGTTGTGGCGCGAACCGGTGAATTCTCGGGTGACAACCGGGCCGGGATCGAGCGCACTCTGCACCGCATCAGCGCCATGCGTAACCGCAAGGGCGAGATCATCGGTCTGACCTGCCGGGTGGGACGAGCCGTTAGCGGAACGCTGGACATCGTCCGCGACGTCATCGAGAGCGGCAAGAGCCTATTGCTGCTGGGGCCGCCGGGAGTGGGCAAGACCACGCTGCTGCGCGAGGCCGCCCGGGTGCTGGCCGACGAGGTGGGCAAGCGGGTCATGGTGGTCGACACGTCCAACGAGATTGCCGGAGATGGGGACGTACCCCATCCGGGCATCGGAGGAGCGCGGCGCATGCAGGTGCCCAGCCCCCAGCATCAACACCAAGTCATGATTGAAGCGGTTGAGAACCACATGCCCGAGGTCATCGTCATCGACGAGATCGGGACCTTGGAAGAGGCCTTGGCGGCCCGCACCATCGCCGAACGCGGAGTGCAGTTGGTGGCCACAGCCCACGGACTGACGCTGGAGAACCTGGTGCAGAATCCTACCCTGTGCGATCTGGTGGGGGGAATTCAGGCCGTCACCTTGGGCGACGATGAAGCGCGTCGGCGGGGCACCCAGAAGACGGTGCTGGAGCGCAAAGCGCCTCCCACCTTCGCAGCCCTGGTTGAGATTCAGAGTCGGCGACGGCTGGCCGTCTTCCATGAGACCGGTTCGGTGGTGGACGCGCTCTTGCAGGGACGGCCGCTCAAGCCCGAAGTGAGGCAAAGGCAGCCCGGCGGCGGTTTCCGCGTCGAGAGCGACGCCTCACAGCCGCGTCCGGCGCTTTTCCAAGCGGTCGGCCCATCCTCTTCCGCCAGCCGCAATGGCCGGCGTCCCCGCATGACCAAGCTCTTTCCCATCGGCGTCAACCGGGGACGGCTGCAACGGGCCATCCGCGAACTCCGCGTTCCCGTCCGCATCGCCGAAAGTCCGCGCCAGGCCAACATGGTTGTGAGCCTCAAGAATCAAGCCAAACGCCGTCATCACAAGCTCAAGTCCACTCTGCGCCGGGATGTTTCCTTCCACATCCTCAAGAGCAACACCTACAGCCAGATCAAGAGATTTCTCGGCCAACACTTCGTGACCTACAGGGACCGCGAAGACGGAATCCAACGGGAGATTGAAGGCGGATTAGAGGAGGTGGAAGCGGCGGTGGCCAAGGTGCGCGGACAGTCGGAGGTGGTCGAGTTGCCGCCCCGCAAGGCCTACGTGCGGCGCAAGCAGCACGAACAAGTGCAGGTTTACGGACTCTACTCGGAGAGCCAAGGCGAAGCCTGCGACCGTCACGTGGTCATTTATCCTCGCGAGATTGCTCGTAACTTTCAGGTCACGTAGACTAACCCTTGTCGCTTTCGCAACGACAAGGAGAGACGCCCATGAGCGAGCGGGAGACCATCGTTGAAGGGGATGAGCAGGCCTCGCCCGAGGACGGCCACACCTTCCAACCCGTTACCGAAAAACAACGCCTGACGTCCGTCGACGTCCTGCGCGGAGTGGCCTTGTTGGGCATCCTCACGATGAACATCGTGGCCTTCGCCTGGCCTTTTACCGTTTACATGAACCCGCTGGCGGCCGGTCCCATCGACAGCGCCGACCGCATTTCCTGGCTGGTGAACCATCTCTTCTTCGAGATGAAGTTCATGACCATCTTTTCCATGCTCTTCGGAGCGGGGCTCATTCTCATGTGGCAGCGGGCTGAAGCTCAAGGCGACTCCATTTTTGGGGTGTGGATGCGGCGCAACGCCTGGCTGATGCTGATCGGACTGATTCACGGTTTCCTGCTTTGGTTCGGCGACATCCTTTTCCCCTACGGCTTCTGCGGGCTCTTCATCTATTTCTTCCGGCGCTTCCGTCCCCGCAACCTGGTCATCATCGGAACCGTCCTGCTTCTGGTTTTTCCCGTCATCGGCGGACTTCAGGTCGTCTACTTCAGGTTTCTCCAATCGCAGCACGAACAGGCCGTGGAGAAACTGGAGGCCGGCGAAGAACTGACCAAGACCCAACAGTCCTTCAAGCAGGCCTGGATCGAAATCAGGGGCATGCTGAACCCTAAACCCGAAGAGTTTCAGGAAACGGTCGAGGCCTACCGTAGCGGAACCTATCTTGAACAGCTTGGCCAGCGGGCCCCGATGGCCTTCCAAAACCTCATCGTTGGATTGGCCACTTTCGCCCTCTGGCGGGTCGGCGGACTGATGCTTCTGGGGATGGCGCTGATGAAGTGGGGCGTCTTCTCGGCGGCTCTGTCCAAGGCCGCTTACCTGCGCATGACCATCGCCTGCTATGTGATCGCTCTGCCGTTCACGGTCTGGGGAGCCTATCGGCTGATTGAGCACGAATTCGACTTCATGGACAACTTCGGCGGCGACATCTACTTCAATTATTTCGCCAGCATCCCCATGGCCCTGGGACACGTGGGAGTCGTGATGCTGTTGTGCAAGTCGTCCCTCTTCCAGAGCCTCAAGGAAAGCCTGGCTGCCGTGGGACGGATGGCCTTCACCAACTACCTTATGCAGACGGTCATCTGCACGACCATCTTCTACAGCTACGGATTGGGGCTCTACGCCGCTTTCGGACGCGCCGAGCTGTGGTACTTCGTGATCGCCGTGTGGATCGTGCAGATGATCTACTCGCCCTTGTGGTTGAGCCGCTTCCGCTTCGGTCCGGCCGAGTGGCTATGGCGCAGCCTGACCTACTTCAAGATGCAGCCCATGCGTAAGTCCGGCTAGCGGACTGCCGCGAGGGTCGTCCAGAAGCGGAAGTTGGGCACCCCAATTTCAAGGCTGACGAGCCACTAGGGCTGGATGATGAGGGGAGGGGTGTCGGAGTCGTCGTCCTCCTGGGAGGCCGCCGCGTCGGGATGGTTGCGCCGCATGTAGGTCAGGTAGGCTCCGCTTTCATGGGAATGGCGGTGGTCCTCGATCTGGATCTCAAGGCACTCCAGGGCGCTGGCGCAGTCTTCGGCGCCGAGTGGCGGCAGGCCCAACTCCTCCTTGGCCTCGGAGGAACGCAGGTAGTCGATTTCCTTGGTCAATGCCAAGGATATCTGCTCCACCAATGGGTTGGTCGAGCGGTGCTGGTAGATGACCCCTTTGGCTTCAGTCGACATGGTCTCCTTGGCCAAGGCGATGCCCTCCAGCAGGGTCTTCTCGTCCAGCTTGCTGAGTCCGCGGGCGAACTTGACGAGAGCCCGTTCCAGGAACATCACGATGGGACCCAGGCGCTCCAAATCTTCGATGAACTTGCGCAGACGGGCCTGAGAAAGTCCGCGTCCGAACTGGGATGCCATCCTGCGGTTGGCGTGGCGCTGGCCGCTGCTCAGGTATTTGCAGTCTGGCGGACATTCGATCTCCACCATGCGCTTTTCGCCGCAGCATTGAGGGCAGATGAGGCCGTTCTTGGCCGGGCAATGACGCTTGCCCTTGCGCTGTCCGCAGAGGATGCACTTCATGAGGACTCTCTAGGGATTGGGCCGCAGGTTCTGCAGGAACTGCTGGAAGCTTTCCTCCCACTTCCCCACTGTGGCCACGGGACCGGTCAGGCGGAAGAAGTAGGGGCCAGCCTGAGTTTCAGCCACCGCCGCCAGCATGCGGTAGCCGGGAAAGGGCTGCTTGTTGCCCGCCATGGGAGGCCCGATGGACTTGTTGTAGGTTCCGGCGATGTCGAGCGTCGTCAGGGGAATTCCGTTGGAAGCGGCCTTGCCCACCTGAGCGGCCGAGGCAGGATCGGACCCGTCGGGCATGGAGAACATGCCGATCCAGCGGTCGATGTTGGCCTGCACGCCCCCGCCTCCCCCCTGAAAGTAGAAGACCACCATCTCGCCCGCCTCCTGTCCTTCAATATCGGAGGGCAGGCGGTATTGGGCCACGCGGAAGCTGCCTGAGGCGGCTTCGGGAATCCACCCGTCAGGGAGAGTGTAGGCAATGCCCGGCAGTTCCACCGACTCTCCGGTCTGAGGAGCGGTCTCCAGCGGGGTCTCATCGGCGGGCGAGGCCGGTTGACGGGGATTCAGTTGGCGCGCGTCCGAAGGGACTTGGGCGTCAGGATCGTTATTGAAGTTGCGTGAACAGCCGCCCGCTGCCGGCAAGATCAGCAGGAGTGAAAAGATAAACACTATGCCTCTTGAAGCCATGAATCCTCTCGTCGTTTGGGGTCGCATTCAGGAATCGCTGATGGGCTGGCGTCCGGCAAAGCCGGCCTCCACCTCGTGCCAGTATTCGATGTCGTCTTCGCCATAGCGCCAGCACAGGTAGACCTCCCGTCCGTCCATGAGATGGGGGAAGTCAACCAGTCCGTCCTCGACGCTCTTCACCAGGCAACCCGTGTCCTGGATGGCGCTGACGTGGCTGGTGAGCTCCAACAGATGCTGCAAGTAGGCCGTGCCCGCCGGAGATCCGGCATTGTTGACGGCATTCTCTCCCAAAACCTTGATCTCCTCGCTGAAGCCCCGCATCAGATGGGACGCTTCGATGGCCTGTCCCATCGATTCACGGATGCGCGGCAACAGGCTTCGGGCCTCTTCCAAGCTGAAATACTTATCGCTCACGGGCGCCATTATACCGGCTGAGCTTGACCTGGGTGAGCAGGCCCGGCGAGCCAGGCGGAAACATCTGTGGTCGGCCGCCGAACTTTGTAGGCTTTCCCTCTCTGCGGCCCTCCCGGAATGGGAGGCACGCAGTTTGATACTCTGGTGGCAATAGCACGGGAGGGCAGCATGAAGACCATTGTTGACATTTCCATCGTCCCGCTCGGCGTGGGACTCAGCCTTTCTTCCTACATTGCGGCCTGCGAAGAGGTCTTCGAGGAGGCTGACCTCAAGACCCACATGCATGCCTCAGGCACCAACGTGGAGGGAGAATGGGATCAGGTCATGGCCGCGGTCAAGCGGTGTTTCGAGAGAGTCCACTCCATGGGCGCACCCCGCATATCGGCCAGCATGCGACTTTCGACTCGAACCGACCAAGACCACAGCCTGGAACACAAGGTCGAAAGCGTGCGTCAAAAACTTGAGCCCAGGTAGCTGTAAACCAAGAACGGATGAAGTGAATGAAGATCTGCCTCTGTTGGCTTTTCGATGGCATTGCCGTCTCCAAGATCCCGATCCGATCAGCCGTCCCCGCTTGGACAGCCCTACCGAGACAAAAGCTTTCGGGTGCGGGCGAAATCCGCCTAGAGCTCCTCGCCGTGATGGGTCGGGGCTTGGCCTTGGCGATGCTGACGCTCTGCCTGTGGACCGCGATGCCGCGGGCGGCGGCCTTGCAGGCGTCCGCCCAGGACGGCGCTGCCCTCCACATCACGCAGCGGGCACGGTCTTTGCAGCCCGGAGAAGTCGTGGTGCTTGAGGTGGCCACGTCGCCGGGCCCCTCGCTGAGCAGCGCAGGCAACGGGTCATCGCACACGGCCGCTATCGAGAGCGTGCAGGCCGTCGCCTTTGGCCGCCAAATCGAGGGATACTCGCGCAGCCACGGAGTCTGGGAGGTGCTTCTGGGCATCGACCTGGGGACCGACCCTGGCACCTACCCCGTGGAAATCACGGCTACGGTCGCGGGTTCGGACGGAGGCCGGACTCGAGCGGCAACCGCGTCCGCTGATTCGGTGTCGCCGAGGGAAGTGCGGGCTCGCTACGATCTGGAAGTCAAGGACAAGCAGTTTCCCACCCGGCGGCTCAAGGTGGCCCCCAAGTATGTTGACCCTCCGCCCGAGACTCGCGACCGCATTGCCCGTGAGTCGCGCTTATTGACCGGCCTCTTTCAGACATCGACCTCTGAGAAATTGTGGAGCGGCGCATTCACCGCTCCCGTGCCGGGGCGCGTCAATCCCGACAGCTTCGGCAAGCGCAGCGTCTTCAACGGCAAGCCGCGCAGCCCCCATTCGGGAGCCGACTTCTCAGCGCCCCAGGGGACCCCCGTCAAGGCCCCCAACTCCGGAACGGTCGTGCTGGCGCGCGACCTTTACTTCGCTGGCCACACGGTCATCATCGATCACGGGCTGGGCCTCTACACCTTCTTCGCCCACCTTTCCAAGTTCGAGGTCGAGGAAGGCCAGATGGTGAAGCGCGGTGATGTGTTGGGCTTGTCGGGCTCAACCGGACGCGTCACCGGCCCTCACCTGCACTACTCGGTGCGTCTCAACAACTCCCGCGTCGATCCCCTGGCCCTGATGGACATCGCCCGCTAAGTTGTATTCCAGTTGGCTAATGAACGCTGTTACACGCTTTCAGCGTTCGTTCTTTTTCTACCCATACCCAGGGTGCCGCTGCGCCGCTTTGCGGCTCGCTCTGCCCTGGGCTGGCCCATGGCTCGTCTCCAGCGAGCCCGGACTTTGGACTGAGTCTCTAAAAGTACCAGGTTATGGCGGCGAACATTGTAGCGGGGGCGGGGCCGTACTCGGACTGGGGGGCTAGGGATTCGTCGAACTCTCCGCCGATGCCGATTTGGGCGCCCAGCAGGATGGTGGAGTTGTCGCTGCTCGACCAGGAGAGGGCGGGGATGACGAAGGAGGAGGGGTCCTGCCAGTTGACCAGCACGGTGTTAGTGAGGCTCCACAGCGGGTGGATCTGCCAGTTGAAAGAGGCGCCGGTGTAGTACTTGCCCAGGGCGTTGACCTCGCCCCGCTGCACCCGGTCGGTCTGGGCGACCAGCAGGTAGTCTTCGGATCCGGAGGCGCCGAAACCGTTGTAGGAGAACTCCAGGGTGAATCCCACGTCGGGGGTCAACTGACGGTCGACGCCCAGCGAGGCTCTCCAAAAGCTGCTCCGTCCCAAGGGGCCATCGCGGGGATCTCCGGAATCGGTCCAGGTAGCCTCGCCCCGCAGGGCGCTGCCGGCCAAATCGGTGGTCAGGAAGAGTCCGGCCACGGTGTCGCCGTGGAACTTGCCGCCCATCAGTCCCAGGTCGAAACGTCCCAGGTAGAGGCGGGTCTGGGCGGCCAGAGCCTGGTCATCGCTGAATCCCGTCCCCAGGACGGCGCCGATGACCTGGACTTCGGAAAAGGCTCCAATGGGGACGGTCAGGCGCAGGGCGTCCACTCCTTCCTTGTAGTCGCGGTCGATGCGTTCGGGGGCGAAGGACGAGAAGAGGTCCATCACTGGCCAGAAGTAAGTCACCCCCCAGGTGATGGCCTGGCGTCCGGCCACGATGCGGGCGTTTCTGAAATTGAATTGCAGGTTGAGGCGGTCAAAGCGTCCTGTCAGGTCGTAATCCTCGCTGTCGGTGAAGTCGTGGTCCAGAGGCAGGTAGTTTTGGCTGCGTCCGGTGGCGGTGCTGGCGGCAGAGATGACGGGAGGTGAGAGGAAGTCGAAAACGGCATGGGCTTCGAAGACCACCTTGGGCCCCAGTTCGCTTTCCAGGGTGAAGCGGGCTGATCCGAATTCGGTGTCGCGGCGTCGGCCGAAGATCTCCTCCTCGGCACTTTCGGCGCGCAGGAACTGGTACCAGCGCAGCGATCCGCCCCAGTCGAAGGTTTGGGCCTGCAACGCGGGTGCGCCCAACGAAGCCGCAAGGAACAAAAGCAGATATGCCACGGTGGTTGACCTGAGTTTCACGATGCCTCCGGTCCTTGATACGTGACCTCCCTTGCGCCTATTCTTCCGATTCGCCAGAGTTCGTCCAGGTTCAAACCGTCCTCCGGCGTCCGGGCCTTTCTCATCTTCGTGGATCCTCGCACCACCGACCAAGCGACTTCCAAGGTCAAAGCGGACGGTGGACGAAGGGGCGGGCCTTTGGGCCTGTGTAGTCGGCAACGCGCTGGCCCTGGCCCCGCAGCTTGTATTTGTAGATGACCAACCCCTCCAGCCCAACCGGACCTCGGGCATGGGTTTTGGAGGTGCTGATGCCCAACTCAGCCCCCAGTCCGAAGCGGAAGCCGTCGGCGAAACGCAGGGAGGCGTTGGCGAAGACGCCCGCGGAATCGACCGAGGCCAGGAAGGCCTCCTGCACTTCCTCGTCTCGGCAGAGAATGCCGTCGGTGTGGTGCGAGCCGTAGGTGTTGATGTGGCGGACGGCCTCTTGCGGCGAGTCCACCATGCGGACGGCCAGCGTGCGGTCGCCGTATTCAGTGCGCCAGTCCTCTTCTTGAGCCGGCCGGGCCTGATCGAGCCATTTCATGGAGCGGGAGCAGGCGCGCAATGGCATGTCCTGCTCTTGGGCGGCTCGGGCCAACAGGGGCAGGAAGCCGTCGGCGGCTTGAGCGTCCACCAGCAGGGTCTCCAGGGCGTTGCAGGCGGCGGGATACTGGATTTTGGCGTCCACCACCAGCTTGAGAGCCTGGTCGAAATCGGCGCTGTGGTGGAGGTAGAAGTGACAGATGCCGTCGGCATGTCCCAGCACGGGGATCTGAGTTGCCTTCATGATGGAGCGCACCAGTTGGTTCGATCCCCGCGGCACCACCAAGTCGACGTATTGGGGAAAGGCCAGAAGGCGCTGGACGTCCTCACGCGAATCGAGCAACTGAGCCCAGTCCGGGGGCAGGAAAGGGCAGTCCTGATTGAGTTTCTCCACCAGTTGCATGAAGGCCCGGTTGGAGCGCTTGGCTTCGCTCCCGCCTTTGAGCAGTGCGCAGTTGCCGCTCTTGAGAATCAGGGCCAGGATTTGGGGAATCACGTCGGGACGCGATTCGAAAATCACGGCCACCACGCCCAGCGGAACCGAGAGCTTCTCCAACACCAATCCTTCGTCCAGCAGCGTGCGCGAGAGGACGCGTCCCACCGGGTCAGCCAATTCGGCCATGTCGCGCAGTCCGGTCACCAGTTGGTCGATCTTGCCCCGGTCGAGCTCCAGGCGCTGGAAGAGGCTGTCGGAGATGCGTCCGCGTTGGGCTTCCACGTCTTTGCGGTTCTCCTCCAAGAGAAACTCGCGGCTTTCCTCAATGAGCCGGGCGAAGCGCGTCAAAGCCTCGTTCTTGTGGCTGCTGCTGAGGACGGCAGCGGCGTAGGAAGCCTGCTTTGCACGGCTGAGAAGCTGCTCGATGCGGTCCATGCGCGATGCTCCTAGGTGGAGGTTGCCGGGAAGTGCTCCTGAAAGATTACCAGATCATCGCGGTGGATCGTTTCGTCGCGCACGTCCTGCCCCAGCAGACCACGGGCTGAGGCGCTGTCGAGTCCTTTGACCCGCTCGATCTGCTCCGAGGAGAGGCGTGTCACGCCCCGCCCCACCTCGAAGCCTTGCTGGTCCTGGACGCTTACGACCTGGCCGGGCTTGAAGTGTCCCTCCACCGAAACGATGCCCACCGAGAGCAGGCTGGCCTGCCGTTCCACCAGAGCCTGGCGGGCTCCGGAGTTGACCACCAGGGTGCCTTGGGTGCCGGAGGCGAATCCGATCCAGGGCCGGCGTCCGCGAAGCGTCGACTGAGCCAGCACCAGCGTCCCCGGACGGGAGGTCTTGGGGTCGAGCAGAGGCGCCAGGGTGTTCTCCCCCAGACCCGAGGTCACCCAGGTGGGGACGCCGCTGATGGAGGCCACTCGGGCCGCTTCGATCTTGGCGCTCATCCCTCCCCGTCCGTAGGCGCTGTGTCCCCGCGAGCGGATTTTGGACAGTTGGCTGAAGTCGTCGATCCGCTCCAGACGCCGGGCCGAGGGCTTCTCACGAGGATTGTCGGTGTAAATGCCGTCCACGTCGGTGAGGATGACCAGCAGGTCAGCCGAGAGCTTGCCCGCCACCAGGGCCGAGAGGCGGTCGTTGTCGCCGAAACCGAGGCTGCCGGCCTCCTCCTCGAGTTCTTCGGTGGAGACGGTGTCGTTTTCGTTGATGATGGGCAGGACGCCCATATCCAGCAGCTTTTCCAGGGTTCGGTGGAGGGTCAAGTAGCGCTGGCGGTGGGCGAAGTCGCCGGCGCTGAGCAGGACCTGGGCCATGGTCAGGCCGTGGTTCTGGAAGAGTTCCCGGTAGATCTGCATGAGCAGGCCCTGTCCCACGGCGGCGCAGGCCTGCTTCTCGACCAACGACAACTCGCCGGGAGGCATGTGCAGGGCGCGGCGGCCCAATCCCACCGCGCCTGAAGAAACCAGCAGCAGAGAACGCCCGTCCTGCCGCAGCCGGGCCATTTGGCCCGCCAGCCCGGCCAGCCGCCGGCGGGCCGCGGAACCGTCTTCGTGGACCACGATCTGGGTGCCCAGCTTGACCACGATCCTGCGGCAGGAGGCGAAATGCTCCATCACGCCTAGCGCGTGTCGGCCTGGTCGGGACGCGGACGCGGCTTGGGCATCAGCTTGCGGGGCAGCTTCTCGTCGCGCTGAGCGGTGTGGTAGACGAAAGAAGCCACGACGACCGAAGCCTGCATCAAGTCGGTGGCGATGGCGTGATCGTAGAGGTCCATGTTGGTGTGATGGGTGCGCGAACGGTAGGCGATGGGATCCTGAATGAACTGGAATCCCGGCAGTCCCACCGCATCGAAGGCCAAGTGGTCGGTGCCTCCCGTGTTGCGCATCGTCAAGGTCTGGGCCCCCATGTCGTGGAAGGGCTCCAGGTAGGCCTTGAAGATGTCGGCTACGGCGGCGTTGCCCTGCAGGTAGACGCCTCGGATCTTCCCCGTGCCGTTGTCGAGGTTGTAATAGGCTGAGAATTTCTCATGGGCGGGCGTGGTTTCCAGCGTCCAGCGGTCGGCCAAATTCTCGGTGACGTAGGCCCGCGAACCCATCAGTCCCTGCTCTTCTCCCGTCCACAGGGCGATGCGGACGGTGCGGCGGGGCTTGAGGCCGAGCTTCTGCAAAATGCGGACGGCCTCCATCATGACGGCGCAGCCGGCGGCGTTGTCGGTGCTGCCGGTGGCGGCGTGCCAGGAGTCGATGTGGGCGCCCAGCATCACCACCTCGTCTCTGAGGACCGGATCGCTGCCTGGAATCTCGGCGATAACGTTGTACTCAGAGGCGCTGTCGTCGTGGATTTCGACTTCCACGTTCATCTCGAGCTTGACGTCGACCTCGCCGTCCAGCAGGCGCAGGATGCGGGCGTAGTGCTCGGTGGCCACCACCACGGAGGGCGGTCCGATGTCTTCGGGCGAGCGCCAGGTTCCGCCGGCGGTGACGAAGAGCGTCCCGTGCTCGCCCCGGAATCCAGGCTCCAGGATGGCCGCCACGCCTTCCTCGCGGAAAAATTTTGCCATGGCATTGCGCAAGCGGCGGGCCTCGCGCCATTGAGAGTAGCGGGCCCGGTCGGGGCGGTTGGCTCGGGGCTCGATCTCCACCATCTCCTCCAAGTCCTCGGAACTGCGGCGCTCCGCGTCGGCCTCAAATCCGATACGGGGTTCGCGGTCCAGCGGCATGAGGACGATCTTGTCCTGAAGCTGCCCCTTGTACTCCTCCAGATCTTCCATGTCTTCGACCTCGACCAGCAGGGGCGTGCCCGAGACGGGACCGCCGGTACCGTGCGTCCAGGCCTTGGGATAGGCGATGATGGGCGAGTAGTAGGGCTCGGTCATGTGCATTTCAAAGCGTTTGAGCGTCCAGCCCAGGCCGAATTCGCCCCAGGGTTCCAAGCGGGCGTTTTGGAGCCCCCACTCTTCCATCTGGCCGCGGCTCCATTCCAGCGCGCGGTGCAGGCCGGGAGATCCGGTCAGCCGCGGGCCGGAAACGTCGGTCAACTGAAACATGATGTCCATGACCTCGGAACGCTCCAGTCCCTCTTCGCGGATCTTGGAGACGGCCACCAGGTCGACGGCTTCTTCAGCCGTTACCCAACCCCACCCGCTTTGCAGCAGAACGACGGCCACGGCTACAGTCAAAAACTTCTTCATCAAAATTCCTCCCATTTCGGCGGCGAAGCGGAGTGCCTCGGAGCAGCCTGATGTGGCTACTATCCTACCCGATCAGGCATTTGTCCAGCACAGATGTCCAGTCGTCCGGCCCGAATGCTTGCTTCCCAACCTGCGATATAGTTTCATAGGAACCTTGATTGGCACGAGAAACGCCTTGGCGGCGTTCCATCAATTCCCGACAGGCAAGGACATGAATAAGATAGACAAGGCAACTCATCCGATCGACCTATCGCTCTCGCGGCTCTATGCCAACCTCTCCTTCACCCGGCTGATCGAGACCAGCCTGGCGCGCCAGGAGGGAGTCTTGGTTTCCAGTGGAGCTTTGTGCTCTGAGACGGGAGAGCGTACGGGACGGTCGCCCAACGATAAATTCATCGTCGAGGACGACTGTTACAAGGACGACATTTGGTGGGGAACGGTCAACCGTCCCTTTTCGCCCCAACGCTTTTCCCAACTGCGGGAGAAGGTCGAGGCCTACATCCAGGGCAAGGACCTGTTCGTGTTCGAGGGGTTCGCCGGAGCTGACCCCGAGTACCGCCTTCCCGTCCGCATCGTCACTGAGAGGGCTTGGCACAATCTCTTCGCACGCCAGCTCTTCATCCGTCCGACGGCCGAGGAACTCAGCCGGCACAATCCTGACTTTACCGTCATTTCGGTGCCCGGCTTCAAGGCTGATCCCGAGACTGACGGGACCAACTCCGAGGCCTTCATCCTGGTCAGCTTCGCCCGCAAGCTGGTGCTGATCGGCGGCACCGAATACGCCGGGGAGATCAAGAAGTCGATCTTCAGCGTCATGAACTATCTCATGCCCAAGCATGGAGTGGTTTCGATGCACTGCTCGGCCAATTTGGGCCAGAGCGGCGACACGGCTCTCTTCTTCGGACTTTCGGGGACGGGAAAGACCACGCTCTCGGCTGATCCCGACCGCCGGCTGATCGGAGACGATGAGCACGGCTGGTCCAACAACGGCGTCTTTAACTTCGAAGGCGGCTGCTACGCCAAGTGCATCCGGCTGTCGCGCGAGAAAGAGCCTCAGATCTGGGATGCTATCCGTTTCGGCGCGGTGGTGGAGAACGTGGTCTACGATCCTGAGTCGCGCCAAGTCGACTACGACCGTGACGACAAGACCGAGAACACCCGCGCCGCCTATCCCATCGATCACATTCCGGGCTCGGTGGTTCCCAGTGTGGGAGGACATCCTCAAGTGGTCATCTTTCTGACCGCTGACGCTTTTGGAGTGCTGCCGCCCATTTCGCGGCTGTCGCGGGCCCAGACCATGTACCATTTCATCTCCGGCTACACCTCAAAGCTAGGAGGTACGGAGACCGGGGTGACCGAGCCCCAGGCGACCTTCTCGGCTTGTTTCGGAGCGCCCTTCCTGCCCCTTCATCCCCAGCGCTACGCCGAACTGCTGGCCCGCAAGATCGACGAGCACGGTTCGCGCGTCTATTTGGTCAACACGGGCTGGACGGGAGGGCCCTACGGCGAAGGCGAACGCATCAACCTGCCCTACACCCGGGCCATGATCTCGGCGGCCCTTTCAGGGGCTATCGATGAAGCTGATTTCAAGGCCCATCCGGTCTTCCAGATCGAGGTTCCGCAAAGCTGCCCCGGCGTGCCTTCGGAGATCCTGAACCCCAAGTCGACCTGGCAAGATTCCGCTGCCTACGACGCCAAGGCCCGCCGCTTGGCGGAAGGCTTCAAGCGCAACATCGCCAAGTTCGACGTGGACGGAGAAATCGCCCAAGCCGGTCCGCTGGTGTAGCGTGTCGAAGAAGATCATTCTGACCGGCGCTTCTTCTGGCATCGGCGAGGCCGCCGCTTATGCCTTCGCCGAGCGGGGAGCCGCGCTCTACTTGGCCGCCCGGCGGGAAGAACGTCTGCGAGAGGTGGCTGAGAAGTGTCTTGAGCTGGGGGCGGCCCAGGCGGAGGCCGGAGTCCACGACCTGAGCGTGGACGGCGAAGGAACCCGCCTGGTGGAAACCGGACACGAGGCGCTCGAGGGGCTCGACGTCCTCATCTGTAACGCCGGCTACGGCGCTTACGGTCCGGTGCAGGAAATCGACCCCTCCATGATGGCGCGCATCTGGCAGGTCAACTACCACTCGGGATACGAGTCGATTCATGCCGCCCTGCCCCATTTTCTGAAACAGGAGAAGGGGCATATCGTGCTGGTTTCCAGCGTACTCGGCAAGACGGCCCTGCCCCTGTCAGCCGTCTACTGCGCCACCAAGTTCGCCCAAGTGGGATTGGGGGAGGCCCTGTGGGGAGAACTGCGCGGCTCGGGCGTCAACGTCAGCGTAGTGTGTCCCGGCTACACCAAGACCGAATTCCAGCCTTCGTCGGTGCGCACCGAAAGCGCCTCGATGTTCAACCGGGTGGGAGGTCATCCGCCCGAGACGGTGGCTGGGGAGATCGTCCGGGCTGTCGAGCATCGCCGCCGTGAGTTGATCCTGACCTTCCCCGGACGGCTCTTCTGGCGCCTCAACCGCTTTTTCCCCAACCTGACCGCCTATCTGGTCTCCTGGTTCGTCAACCGCCATCGTTGATCCGCAGCCAGTAGAGGGCCACCAGGGTCTTGGCGTCGCGGATTTTGCCTCGAGTGGCAAGCTCCAAGGCTTCCGACAAGGTGTAGAACTCGACTTGCAGGATCTCGTCTTCTTCCCCGCCGCTTTGGTGGGACGCGGTCAGAGTGTCGCTGTGGAAGAAATGGAGGATCTCGTCGCAGAAGCCGGGGGTGGAGTAGAAGCTGGAGACGTGGCGCAGACCGGCGGCCCGGTAGCCGGTTTCTTCCTCCAGCTCGCGGGCGGCGGCTTGGTTAGGCTCTTCGCCTTCGTCCAGCTTGCCGGCCGGCAGTTCCAGGACGATCTCGTCAGGCGGATAGCGGTGCTGGCGCACGAAGGGGATTCTGCCGTCCGGACGGCGCCCCAGTATCACCACGCCGCCGGGATGGCGGACGGCCTCCCGGATGTACTCTTTGCCGCCGATCTCGATGGTATCGACGACCAAGTCGACGACCTTGCCCTGGTAGACCTTCTTGCTTTCGAGCACCTTGTAAGACTTCAGTTTCTTCATGAGACTCCTGACACATGGGAGGGACCGCTTTTTGCCGTTCTACTTTCTCAGAATCGGCTCCAAGGCGCAGCCCAGGTCGAGCAGCCGGCGATCCTGCATGGAGGGAGCGCTGACCATGAATCCGATGGGAGCGTCGCGGCGGCCCTTCAGGGGAATGCTGAGGGAGGGCCGGTCGAGAAAGTTGGTCACGGCGGTATTGCGCAGGACCCTGACGTTGGTCGAGAAGTAGGCTTCGTCGTCGTCTTGCAGCTTGTCCAGCCGGGGCGGGAGCAGGGCCACCGTGGGCCAGGCCAGCAGGTCGTATTCCCGGCAGCAGGCCTCAAAGGCTCGAATGAAGTCACGGCGCTTGTCCAGCAAGTCGAGGTACTCGGAAGCCAGGCGTCCGCGTCCGCCTTCCATGCGCACCGCCACGCGGGGATCGTATTTTTCGCGCTGCTGATCCAGAAGGCGGCGGTGGAGGGCGTAGGCCTCAATGGCCAGAAGGCCGCCCTGCTCATAGTGCTCGGGGATCTCCATCAGCATCTCAATCGGCACCTCGTCTACCCGGACGCCTGCATGGCCGAGCTGATCGAGGGCTCTCCCGAAGGCATGCTCGATCTCGGGATCGAGGTCGTCCAGGACGTAGGACTGAGGCACCCCGACCCGCAGGTCCTTAAGCATGGACGCGCCTCGTCCGGGTGTGATCTGCCGTTCTTCGGCGTCCTCGAACCACCGGCCCCGCGGTTTGTCCTGCTCCTGGGGCCAGGCCAGGCTGAGGACGCGGTCCAGGTAGCGGCAGCACTGGACGGTGGGGGCGATGACGCCGATGCTGTCGAGCGTCCGCGACAGGGGAAAGACGCCCTCCCGCGGGATGCGGCGCGAGGTGGACTTGAAGCCCGCCAGCCCGCAAAATGCCGCCGGAATGCGCACCGATCCGCCGGTGTCGGTTCCCAGCGCCGCCACCGCCATGCCTTCGGCTACTGAAACCGCCCCGCCGCTGGTCGACCCGCCGGCAATCCGCCTTTCATGCCGACGCCAGGGTGAGAGGGGCGTCCCGTAATGAGGATTGAGTCCCAGCCCCGAGTAGGCGAACTCGGTCATGTTGGTGCGTCCCATGAGGATGGCCTGATGGGAGAGCAGGCGTTCCACGGCGGGCGCGAAGCTGGCGGCGGGTTCTTGATCCTTCAGCACCACCGAACCGGCTAGGGTGACCTCGCCGATGAGGTCGAAGAGGTCCTTGACCGAGAGCGGAATGCCGGTCAAGGCCAGGGATTCTCCCTTGGCCCGCAATTGATCGCACTGGCGTGCCGCCCAGGCGGCTCTTTCGCGATACACTTGGCAATAAGCGACCGGACCTTGGCCATCGGGATCCTCGATTCGCCGAAGGGCCGTCTCGACCAAGTCGCGGCTGCGGATCTGGCCTGAGTCGAGCCGTTCCAAGATCGACATGAGGGGCTCGCCCCTTTGAAACGCGTCCTCTTGCATAAGCGTCCGTCATTGTAGCTTGTCGCCTGTCGCATCGCCGGAGAATCCAGATGAAAATGCTCGCCCAAACCTTGATGAGTCTCGCGCTGGCGACCGTTTTAGCGGTGTCGGGCATGGCTCAGGCGCCGTCCGCTGCGGAACAGTCCCCCGCCGCCCCCAGTCCTAATGTCGCGGGTCAGCCTGCGGGGCAGTCCGCGGAGTCGCCACGACTGATCGTCTTCATTACCGTCGACCAATATCGGGCCGACTATCTGACCCGCTTCAGTGATCTCTACCTGCCGCCCCGCGACGGGCAAGGACGTCCCGGCGGCTTCCGTTTCCTGTCCGAGGAAGGGGCCGACTACCGGGCTGCTGCCTACCAGCACTACGAAACCTTCACCTGTCCTGGCCACGCATCGCTGGTGACCGGTGCGGTCCCCGCCGTCCACGGCATCATCGGCAACGGCTGGTATGACCGAAAGGCCCGGCGTTGGCTTTGGAGCTGCACGATGGGCCTGGACGAGGCGCCCAGCGGACCTCAGCGCCTGATGGTCTCCACCATCGGTGATGAAATGAAGCTGGCTTGGGGCGGACGCTCCAAGGTGGTTTCCATCGCCGTCAAAGACTACGCCGCCATCCTCATGGGAGGGCGCCGGGCCGACTCGGTGCTCTGGCTCGACCGCCATACCGGCCTTTGGACCAGCAACGAAAACTATGGCGACCTGCCCCAGTGGGCCGTGGCCGTCAATGAATCGAAGCCAATGGACGCGGCGGCGGGAAAACAGTGGACTCCGCTGCTGGATCCTCAGCGCTACTGGCATCTCCTGCCCTGGCGCGATCAGACCGGCACGACTTTCACCCACGACTACGGATGGCCCCAGAATCCTAATTTCTACAACAGCCTGGCGCGCCGTCCGCCCGCCAACGAGATGCTTTTCGACACCCTGGAAAAGGCCGTCCAGGAGGGCCAATTGGGGAGCGACGAGGTTCCCGACCTGCTGCTGGTGAGCCTTTCATCCAACGACTACACCGGACACGATTTCGGGCCCTTCAGTCCTGAACTGCTGGACATTACGGTGCGCAGCGACCGACTGCTTTCCAGCTTCTTCGCCGCCCTCGAGGATCAGGTGGGACTCGACCGGACGCTCATCGTCCTCAGCTCCGACCATGGCGTGACGCCGGTTCCCGACCGTCTGCGCGAAGCTGGCGTTCCCGCCGGCCGGGTGGGTATGGACGAGTTTCTCAATCCCGTGGACGAAATGCTCGACAGCATCTATGGCGAGGCCGACTGGATCTGGGGATTCAACAAGAACGACGTCTACATCAACCATGACGCCGTTTACGATCTGGCCGAGGGCGACTTGGAGAAGGTCTGCGAAATCGCCGCTCAGGTGCTGGAATTGAATGGAGCCGTGTATTCGGTCTACACCCGGGCCGATCTGCTGGAAGGCGATTATCCGCCCAGCCCCTACGGCAAGATGCTGGCCAACGGATATCATCCGAAACGGGGAGGCGACGTGGTTGTGCTCTTTCGTCCCCATCACTTTCCCGGCGACCTGACCACCACTCATGGGACTATCCACGCCTATGACCGCCGCGTCCCCGTGCTGTTGCGCGGACCCGGGATCCGAGCCGGAACCTACTACCGCAAAGTCAGTCCCACCGACATCGTCCCCACCTTGTGCCAGGTGCTGGGCATCGGCTATCCCGCCGGCGCCTCGGGCCAACCCCTGCGCGAGGCCCTGAAGGCGCAGTGATCTAGACGTGCCCCGCCAACCCGGGCACCCCGGGGAAGGTGAGGCCAGCCCCCCTAGCCCGCCGTGTTTCACGCGTGGTCTGCTGAGCCTTTCGGGGCCTCGGGGGTGATGTGGCCAGAGGCTGAAGTCGGGGCTCGCCACTAGGCGAGCCATACGCCAGCCCCGGGTTAGTGCGAAGCCGAGTGGCGGCGAAGCGGCACCCTGGGGTCAAGTCCCAAGCAAAAAACCGCCCCCGAAGAGCTGGAATAGCGGTCAAAGCCCTGCCTTGCTGCTCAGCCTGCCAAGGGGACGGAGAAGAGGCGGCGTTCGGTTTGAAGGGTGTCGAAGAGGGTTTCGGCGCAGGACTGACTGCAGGTGGGGAAGGTCAGCAGCAGGGCCGATCCTCGGGGATGACGGCGCACGAAGCCAGCCAGCGTGCGCTGGGCGTGGGCGATGGAGATAGG
>DATIPO010000450.1:0-1958 GCA_035471925.1 Acidobacteriota bacterium | reverse complement strand
AAAGGTCGAGGAGGATGTTGCCGAGAAAATCGGCAAGATCCAAGAACAACAGCAAGAGCAGGCAACCCGCCTGCAGGACCTCGAGCAGAAGGCGGCCAATCCCACGCCGGCTTCTGGCCCCCGGGCTCCCGAAACCCTGGGCCAGCAGTTCATGGACAGCGAGAGGGTCCAGAAGGCACTCAAGGACGGCATGTCTGTCGGCCAGAGCGTCAGCGTAGAACTCGACGCCTCGATCTACGACTTCCCCATCGGGGCGACGGCTGTCGTCAACGCCCCTCCAACCGTGGATCAGCCCTTGGTGGCGCCTCCGCGGGTTCCGGGGATCGTTACGCCGGCTGAGCGCCGCCTGATGATCCGCGATCTGCTTCCCGTTGGACAGACCGGCTCCAATCTGGTGCCCTACACCCGCGAGACGCAGTTCGACAACCAGGCCGCCCCTCAAGGCGACCCTGGACCTCCGGTGGTGAGAGAGAATCAGCTCTTGCCCGAATCGGGCTTCACCTTCGACCTGCAGAGCGCTCCGGTCGAGACGGTAGGCCACGTCCTGCCGATGTCGGAGCAGGTGCTCGAGGACGCTCCGCAACTGCGGAGCCACGTCGATTCGCGGATGCGCTTCGGCCTAGCTCTGAAGGAAGAGGGGCAGCTCCTCAATGGTGACGGCAACGCGCCCAACCTGAACGGGCTGAACACCCAGGCCACGGCCTACGACGTCAACCTCAACCAGGCCGGTGACACGCTCATCGACCAGTTGGCCCATGCCATCCTGCAGGTGGCGCTCTCCGAGTACTTCGCCACCGGCGTGATCATGCACCCCAAGCAGTGGCACGATCTGCAACTGATCAAGACCACCGGCACCGCCTCCAGCGGCGAGTACATTATCGCGGACCCCCGCACGATGCTGCCCAAGCGCATCTGGGGCGTGCCCGTGGTGGACACCCTCAGCCAGCCGGACGGTGATTTCACCGTGGGCGCCTTCATGCTCGCGGCCCAAGTTTGGGATCGCCGGCGAGTGCGGGTATTGCTGGCTCTCCAGCACAGCGACTACTTCGCCCGTAACATGGTCTTGCTGAAGGTCGACGAACGCTTGGCGCTGACGGTCTACCGTCCCGCCGCAATCGTCAAGGGAACCTTCGTCTAAAAGAGGCTCCCTGATGAAGAAGCGACTTCGGGTCATCAAAGCGGATTCCATCCTCACCGACAAGGGCTACTTGCCGGTGAGGACGGAGTTCGACACCACCGACCCAGATCACTACCTTTCCCGCGGCTGGGCCGAAGAGGTCCAGCCTGCCAAGCCCAAGAAGAAGGCCAAGAGCAAGAGCGAAAAAGGGAAGAAGGAGAAGTAAGTGGCGCTGCTTCTGACCGATCAAGAGATAAACGACGTCCTGCAGTCACCCGAAGGCGAACCGCTGAGGTTGGCGCAAAGCGTCGATTCCTGGTTCCGGAGGCGGACCAACCGCAACTGGGAGCAGGCGGCTCTTGTTGACTTCGAGATCTGCCATGCGGGGCGTCACGACCGGCTTTGGCTGCCTGATGCTCCAATCGACTCCGACAGCCCGGTCACCGTCAAATGGGTCCTCTCCAGGGAAGACGACAACACCCTGACCACCCAGGACGTGCCCGCTGGCCGCTACATGGTCGACCACAAGAGAGGCCGGCTGCTGTGGCGTTACGGATGCTGGCCCGCAGGCGAGTACTTGCTGACGGCCACTGTTGGCTACTCGACCGAGGAGATCGAAGGAGACAGCGAGCCCGAACATCCAGACGACCTCCGGCTGGCCAAGCAGCTTCTCAAATCCGTACTGGCCCAGTGGTGGGCGCTGAAGGACAGCGGAGAGATTATCCAACAGTCCTTTCAGGATGATTTTCGGATCGTGCGCCAACGGCTCAGCGACTGGGACCGGGAAATCCTCGAGATGCTAACCCGATGAAGCCTCGCTATCGGCAGTTTCAGGCGCGGC
>DATIPO010000449.1:0-1766 GCA_035471925.1 Acidobacteriota bacterium | reverse complement strand
ACGGATCCGGCGCTCGATTTCAGCGGTCCTCTCCGCCCCCAGGTGGGGAGAGTGCGTACCCAGGTAGACCAAGGGCGGCTTGAGGCGAACGTCGATTTCCCGTAGCTGTCCTTCGTCGATCATCACGGTCTGCAGGTGACGCAGCTTGCCCTTGCGGAGGCGCAGCTCATATTCGCCCACCGGAAGCTTCTTCTCCAGGGGCGTTGTTCCGATTTCTTCTCCGCCAGCTGTCACCTGGGCCCCCTCCGGTCGAGTTGAGACCTTGAGCGTGCCCAGCAGGGGATCGAGGCGGACACGCCCCTCCGCGACGAAGACACCTTCGTTCAGGGCGGCGTCTTTCCAGACCCGCTCGTCTCCCAGGGGCAGCCGGGTCGTCTGCGAAGCATGGCCGGGACAGCTGAAAGTCAGCGCCACAGGCCCGGCGTCCTTGGGAAGAATGCGCAAAGAAGCCACCCAGGCCGAAGTGTCTAGTCCTCGGTCCCTGGCGGCGGCCCGCAAGATCTTCTGCTGCCCTGGCCTGAGCAGTGACAGCGAAGAATTCAAGGCAGCCAGGGAGACCTCTCCGAGCGCGTCCGCGGCGACATTGTAAGCGCCGCTCTCGGCGAAAAGGAAAACATCCACGGCCTCCAACCGAAGCGTAACCTCCACCCCCGGAAACGGTGGCCCGGCACGCTGCGCCGTCTCCACATCGTCCGGCGGTTCAACAAGCTCTGTTACTTCGACGTCTCTGTCTTGGGGGAGAAATCCGTCCCGGTGCAGCCGGATGTTGTGAGGCCCTGTTGCCAGGAGAATGTCGCTCTGTCCTTCGGGAAGCAATCCGTAATAGGTGGAGTCGATTTCCAGATGGGCGGCCGCGGGCTGCAAGCGTAGGCGCAGGAGACCGATTCCCTTTCCCGCAACTGCCTGCGCATCGATGGGACGACCGATGGTGAGAGAGTAGGGGAAGAAGGAGAAGGCCTTGATGCACTTATCGATCAAGGCCGAGATCTTCTGCAACCACCCCTCGCCGGCATAGCGGTCAACCAGGAGGGCTACAGCGTCTTCGGCCCAGCGGCGCTCTTCGGGCAGCAAGGACCGCCGGGCGCGGATGGCCGCAACTTCGTCTACGATTTCCTCCAAGTCGCCGGCATCGGTCGGCTCGCCCAGTTTGTGGCGCTCGATGAAGTCGTCCAAGCGCGGGGTCAGGTCAGGCGCGAAAACGTAGGGCTCCAATCGCATCTCTACAGGCGTCTGCTGGCTGGGGAGAATTGCGGCGGATGCAACATGCATATGGAAGCCCTCCTTTTCCGCCGTCAGCGTATGTCCGCCCGGCGGCAGGATGAGCAGGCGCCGTTCGCCGGAAGCCAAGTCGGGCTGGGCCACGCTGTTGATCGTCCAGCGGACTCCCCCCACGTTGGCGCTGACCAGCAGAGCGCCGTTCGCGGTCTCTTCCGCGACCTTGGCTGTGGCGGAATTGGGGGCAGGGAGCGTGTCGGCCCTGAATGGAACAGTGGGCGGCCCACCGGCGTCTGGAGCCACGGCCAAGACCAAACGGCCGTCATACTCGCTTCCTACTACCATGGGATTCTGCTTGTTGTCGGTCCGTTTGCGGACGTTCTGGCGAACATAGTCGTAGAGTTCGTTGGCGTCGACGCGGCCGTTGCGGTCGTGGTCGGCTTGACCCCTGAGGCCTTCCACCAGGAAGTGAGTGAAGACCCCTCCGCCCCACCGCTCCGACTCAAAGGACTTCTCGAAGCTGCCAGCGGCTGTAAGGACGAACCTGGAAG
>DATIPO010000448.1:0-43413 GCA_035471925.1 Acidobacteriota bacterium | reverse complement strand
TTCCGGGACGTCCAGCGCATGGACTTGCTGGGCATCCGCATTTACGCCGCCGTTCCCCTCCATACCTGGCAGCGGCTGGAGCTGGAGATCAAGAATCTGGGACGGGGCGACGAATGGCTGCGCATCGGCGGACTCAAAGGATTCGTGGACGGCTCGCTGGGCTCCCACACCGCCGCCATGCTGGAGCCTTTCAGCGATGCTCCCGGCGACACCGGACTGCTGGTCAATGAGCTGGACGATCTCCACCGCTGGATTTCCAGCGCCGACGAGGCCCGTCTGCACGTCATCACCCACGCCATCGGCGACCGCGCCATCCGTGAGTTGCTCGACATCTATCAGCGGGTGGCCGAAGAGAACGGCCCCCGCGACCGCCGCTTCCGCATGGAGCACGCCCAGCACATCCACCCCGACGACTTGGAGCGGTTCGCTCAGCAGGACGTCATTGCCAGCATGCAGCCCTATCACGCCATCGACGACGGACGCTGGGCCGAGAAGGTGATCGGTCCCGAGCGGGCCAAGACCACCTACGCCTTCCGGTCGCTGATGGAAAGCGGGGCCGTAGTGGCCTTCGGAAGCGACTGGCACGTAGCTCCGCCCACGCCGCTGGAAGGCATCTACGCCGCCGTCACGCGCCGCACCCTGGACGGAGCCAATCCCCAAGGATGGATCCCGCAGGAGAAGATCAGCGTGGAGCAGGCCCTCACCGCCTACACCCGCAACGCCGCCTACGCCTCCTTCGAGGAAGACCTCAAGGGCACCCTGCAAGAAGGCAAGCTGGCCGACTTCGTGGTCATCGACCGCGACCTGACCGCCATCCCGCCTGATGAGATCCCCCAAGCCTCGATTCTCTACACCGTGGTGGGGGGCAAAATCGTCCACCGGGCCGCAGACCCGTCCGAATGATCATTGGCGGGAACCTGAACCTCCCGCGGCTCGTCGTACAATAGAAGGCTGAGTCAGGAAACCCGGACCCCGAATGATCGGGCCCAGCCCTGTTAAGGAGACTACGTTGTTGAGATGGGCGGTTGCATTGTTGCTCTTGCTGATGGCAGGCTGCTCGTCCTCTGAAGGACTGCCTGAAGCGCCCGTGGCCGCGGACGATTCCAGCGCCCGGCCTCGGGCTGAGAGCGCCGAGCGTCCGCCCCTGCCGGTGGAGGTGGCTGAAGTGGTCCGCCGTGATGCCCAGCGCGTCCTTCGCCTGACCGGCACCACGCAATTGTGGGACTCCTTCTCGGTGAGTTCCGAGATCTCTGGCAAGGTGGTGGCTTTGCATGTCGACGAAGGCGACTGGGTCAACAAGGGCGATTTGCTTTTGGAACTGGACCGTACGCGCCGCCTGCTGGAACTCAAGACCCGCAAGGCTGAGCTCGAGAAGCGCCAGTTGGAGCTTCAGTTCGCCCGCAAGAATCTCGACCGCGCCCGCACCCTCTTGCAGCGTGGAGCCATTTCCCAGGAAGAGCTCGACGCCTTGGAGCAGACCGCCGATCTGGCGGTTACCGCCCTCCAGTTGGCCGAATTGCAGGTCGAAGTCATCGAGGACGAGCTCGAGGACGCCTCCATTTATTCTCCCGTGGCGGGTCAGGTCTCCAAGCGCGATGTGTCACTGGGCGAGAATGTCTTGCCGGCCGCCCCGCTGCTGACGCTCATCCAGTACGATCCCATCAAGCTGGTCACTGAGATTCCGGAAGTCGACCTCTACAAGGTCCGTTCCAAGACTCCCGTGGAGATTGTTTTCGACGCCCTCCCCGGACGCACCTTCAAGGGCGCCATTCACCGCATCGATCCGCAGGTCAATCCCCAGAGCGGCGCCTTCCGGGCCGAGATCCGCGTCTCCAATCCGGGACACCTCCTGCGGGCGGGCATGGTGGCCCGCATCGAAGTGGCTGCCGAAGTCTATCGAGACGCCCTGATCGTCCCCCTCAATGCCGTCCTCGACGAGGGAGAGGGCCGCTATGTCTTTCTGGTCAGCCAGGGACGGGCCCGCCGCACCGCCGTCGAACTGGTCAGCCGCCTGGGTTCCGAAGCGGTAGTGGAAGGCCCGCTGCAGGAAGGCGACCTGGTCGTCACTCGAGGAGGCATCAACCTTACCGACGGCGCTGCCGTGGAGCATGGCGGAAACAGGCCCGCTGACGTAACTGAACCGGCTGATAAGGACGGCCCAGCCGCTCAAGGCAGCCAATC
Organism: Acidobacteriota bacterium; assembly: GCA_035471925.1. Lineage (GTDB taxonomy): Bacteria > Acidobacteriota > UBA6911 > RPQK01 > DATIPO01 > JANQFM01. The sequence goes on along the minus strand of DATIPO010000448.1, from coordinate 41,232 downwards.
CTCGGACGCTGACCGAGCCCGTCAGGAAGGGGAGCGCTAGCATGTCGTTGCCCAGCTTCTCGGTCAAGAACTCGGTCCTCGTCAACGTGATCATGATTCTCATCGTGGCGATGGGGACCTTCTCGCTCCTGACCCTGCCGCGCGAGCTCTTTCCTCAGATCAGGCTCAACCGCGTGATCGTATCGGTGACCTATCCGGGAGCTTCACCTGAAGAGGTGGAAAAGCTCATCACCAAGCCCATCGAAGACGAGATCAAGGATGTCGACAAGATCGATCTCTACTTGTCCACCTCGACCGAAGGCCAAGCCCAAATCAGCGTGGTCTTCCAGCAGATCACCGAGGATGAATTCCGCCGCCTTTACCAGGACCTGCGTCAGGAGGTCGATAAGGTCGACCTTCCCGACGAGGCCGAAGATCCGCTCTTCTTCTCATTGGAATCCTCCACTTGGCTGCCCATGGCGACGATGGCCGTCTCAGGGCCTCTGCCCGAAAAGCGCCTCAAGGAGATCGCCGAAGAACTGCAGGATGAGATCGAAGGCATCCGCGGCGTTGACGACGTAGCCTTGGCCGGCGACCGCGAACGCGAAGTGTGGGTGGAAGTCGACCCCTACCGTCTCTATCGCCACAACCTCACTTTGGAGCAGGTGGCGGTAGCGCTTTCACGCCAGAATGTCAGCCTGCCCAGCGGCGATCTGGCCCTGGGCGATTACGAATACATGGTTCGGACTCTGGAAGAGTTCGAGAGCCTCGAAGACATCGCCGATGTGGTGATCAAAGAGGACGAGGTGGGCAACCATGTTCGTCTGGGCGACGTGGCCCAGGTGCGCGACACGTTCGAAGAAGCTCTCACGATTTCACGCCTCAACGGAGAGCCTTCCATCTCCATCAATGTCTATAAGGCTCCCAGCGGCAACACCCTTGAGTTGGTGGAGCAGTTCCGCCAGATCGCACAGGAGAAGATGCTGACCTTGCCCCCCGGGGTCAAGGTCTCGGTCGTGGGCGACAACTCGGCCCGCATTCAAAGCGCCATTGAACGGCTGGTGTCCAACGGGCTCTTCGGAGGCTTGCTGGTGCTGGTCCTGCTGCTGGGATTTCTAGGCTGGCGCAACGCCCTGTTGGTCTTCTGGGGCATTCCCATCACCTTCCTGCTGACCTTCGTCTTCATCGAACTCTACGGCGAATCGCTGAATGAGTCTTCCCTCTTCGCCCTGGTGCTGGTCTTGGGCATGGTGGTCGACGACGCCATCGTAGTTGTCGAGAACATCTCCCGCTATCTCAACCGCGGACTCTCGCCCCTGGCCGCTGCCAAGAAGGGCGCCGAGGAGGTGATGTGGCCGGTCATCTCGTCCTCGTTGACCACGGTGGCGGCCTTTCTGCCTCTCATGCTGCTTCCGGGGACGGTGGGCGAGTTCATGCGGGTGATTCCGGTGGTGGTTTGCATGGCCCTGGCGGCTTCGCTCTTCGAGTCGCTGGTGATTCTGCCCTCCCACGTGGCCGACCTGGGACGCACCGATCCCCACCGCCATCATTCGGCGCTCAACCGCACCATCCGCCGCACCGCGGCCGCCTACCGGCGCATGATGTCGCCGCTGCTGCGCCGCCGCTGGATCTTTCTTCCCATCATCGTGTTGCTCCTGGCCAGCACCGCGCTGGTGATTCCGCTGGTGGGCGTCGATCTCTACGAGGACGACGAACTGCCCACCATCTTCATCCGCGTGTGGATGCCGGAAGGCTCGCGCATCGAGACCACGGACCAAGTGGTGCGCCAGTTCGAGGAGATCGCCATGCAGCTTCCCGACGAGGAACTGCGCAACGTGGTGACCCAGATCGGGGTGCTGGACAGCGATACGGCCCGCCTCACCGGCAAGGACGTCGCTCAGGTGCTTGTCAACCTCCATGAGCGCAACGAACGTCCGCGGCCCATCGCCGAGATCGTGGACCAACTTCGCGCCCGCAGCGCCGGCATCGTGGGCTACCGCCGCCTGGAAATCAAGGCGCCCGCCACCGGCCCTCCCGTGGGCAACCCGGTGGAAGTCAAGGTCAAGGGACGCTATTTCGAAGACCTTCAGGTCATCGCCGGCCGCCTCAAGGACTACTTGAACACTCTGTCCGGAGTGCATTCCGTGCAGGACGACTTTGAGCGGGGCAAGAACGAGGTGCGCGTCAGCATCGACGAAAGCCGGACGCACACCTTGGGCATCGACGCCCGCGATGTAGCCCGCCAGATCAAGTACGCTTTCGACGGCATCCCTGCCACCATCTACCGCGATGGCGATGAAGAGCTCGACGTGGTGGTCAAGTTTAAGCCCGAGTTCCGCAGCCAGATCCAAGATCTTGACAACCTGCGCATCCCCACGCCCTCGGGTGGACTGGTGCCTTTCGACAGCGTAGCCTCATTCAGCATCGAACGCGGCTGGGCCGACGTTCAGCGCTTCGAGGGCGAGCGGGCCATCACCGTCAGCGCCGACGTAGATCCGGCCGTCACCAGCGCGGTGGCCGTGAACAACCGCCTTAAAGAGCATTTTGTCGACATCGGTAAGGAGTATCCCGGCTACCGTCTCGACTTCAGGGGAGAATTTCAGGAGTTCCAGGAGACCTTCAACGACGTCACCCGGCTCTTCCTGATCGGATTGATTCTCATGTACCTGATTTTGGCGGCCCAGTTTCACTCTTATCTGCAGCCGCTGCTGATCATGTTCGCCATTCCCTTCGCTTTCGCCGGGGCCATGTTCTGCCTGCTGGTCAACGACTACCGCTTCAGCATCAACATCATGTTCGGGATGGTGGCTCTCTCAGGGGTGGCCGTCAACGACTCCATCGTCCTCATCGCCTTCATCAACGACGCCCGGGCCCGCGGAGCGTCGCGATTCAGAGCCGTGCTGACAGGCGCCAAGCGGCGGCTGCGGCCGATTCTCCTGACAACCGTGACCACTATCTTCGGACTCTTGCCCATGGCATTGGGAGTGGGCGGACGTTCGGTCACCTGGGTCCCTCTCGCCGCCACCATCGTTTGGGGACTGGGCCTGGCCACTTTTTTGATCCTGCTCGTGATGCCTCCGCTCTATATTGCGCTGGACGACGTTCGGCGCCTCTTCTCCGGCGGCCGCAGGCCCGCTTTTCGAGGGCGGCGGCGTTCGCGGCGGCTACGGCCCCCGCGAGAGCGCCGCGAGCCTTCTCCAGAAAGCGGGGAAGCGGCCGGGCCTGTGCTAACGTATAAGACTTGACATCTGCCAATAGACGAGGAAGGAATTGCCGATATGAAGAAGGTTTGGATTGTGCTTTTGACACTGATTGTTGCAGCCGCCTGCGGAACTGGACCCGGGGCTGAAGAAGAAAGCGCCACGCCGCAGGACGCGGCCACCCAAGAAGCTCAAGAGCCCTCCGCCGCGGCTCATGATGAGGAAGTCCCTCCGCTGCTGGTGCGCTATGGCGAGCTGCAGCAAGCCCTGGCCGCTGACCAGTTGGACGCGGCCAAAAGCGCCGCCTCCCAATTGGCTGAGGCGTCTCAGGGCGAGATCGCCCGGTTGGCTCAGCAGGCGGCTGAGTCGTCCGACCTCGCCACGCTGCGGGAAGCCTTCATCGCTCTATCCGACAAGATCATCGAAGAGGTCGGGGCTCAGGGGCCCTACAAAGTGGCTTACTGCCCCATGGCCAACAACAGTCAGGGGGCCCGCTGGCTGCAAAAGGACGGAGCCATCCGCAATCCCTACTACGGATCCGAAATGCTGGAATGCGGCTACTTCCCCACCGACTCCCAGTAGTGGCTGCGCCACGGGCATCACGGCTTCGCCGCCCGGAATGGTGGCTGCGCCACGGGCATCACGGCTTCGCCGCCCGGAGGTGGCTGCGCCACCGGCTATACGGCTTCGCCGCCCGGAGGTGGCTGCGCCAACCGGCTATACAGCTTCGCCCCCTGGAGAGGTGGCTGCGTCACGGTTTCGCTGTCTAGAGCCGCAGGATGTTTACCGTTGGCGGGCTAACCGGCAGCGGCTTGTTGGCCAATGGACGGAAGATGACTCGTGCAAGATCGCTCCGACGTTTCGTGCTGCGACCCCGTTGAAGTCAAGGTCCGGGCTCGCTGTAGGCGAGCCATAGGCCAGCCCAGGGTCAGCCGCCGTCGAGCGCAGCGAGACAAAGGCGCCACCCTGGGGTAGGGGCGCCGCAATTCTCGAACGCTGAAAGCGTGTAATAGCGTCACGGGCCCGCTCCAGACCTTTGACGAAATGCACCGACCAGGAGATCACGCGTGCAAAATCGCTCTCGACTTTCCGAGCTTCCACGCATCCTAGAGAGTGTGAAGCTGTGGAAATACATGGCGATTCTGACGGTCTTGGTGGGCTTGGTCTATCTGAACTCCTTCCCGGGCGAATTCCACCTCGACGACTTTGAGCTGCTCCTTGAGAATCCCGGCTTGACCCAGGAGCCGTTTCGCTACGGCTCCTTTCTCGATCATTACGGGGGACGTCCCCTGACCTTGTGGAGCTTTCACCTCAACTATGCGTTGGCCGGCGACTCTCCCCTCAGCTATCACGCCGTGAGTCTGCTGCTGCATGTCCTGGCGACGCTGGGCCTGTTCTTGCTTCTGACCCGGCCCTGGCCCAGCCCTGCAACCAGCCGGAAATCAGATACGGAGCCACGGGAACCGGCTCCCAAACGCAGTCCGCTGCTTCCCCTACCCTGGGCCTTTGCGGCTGCGGCGCTGTTCGCGCTGCATCCCTTGCAGAGCCAGCCCGTCAACTACATCTGGTCACGCTCCATGCTTCTGACGGCGGTGTTCTCTCTGGCCGCCCTCCTGCTGGCCGGCCGCCGGCGCTGGGTTGCCATGGCGGCCTGGCAATTGGCGCTGTGGAGCCGCATGGACGCCATCGTGCTTCTTCCCTTTCTGCTGCTGGCCGAAGGACGCCTGAGCCGCCGCTGGATGATTCAAGCGGGAGCCAACCTGGCGTTGTTTGCCGGTTCCATCCTCTACTATTCGCCCGCCGACGTGGCCTGGAACTACTCCGACCCCTGGGCCTTCTGGATGGCCCAACCGGCCGCCCTAGCTCACTACCTGCGGCTGATGCTGTGGCCCTCGGAACTCACCATCGAGCACGACTTGCAGCCTTCGCTGTTCATGGGGCTGGCGGGTGTCGCTGTCTTGGCGTTGACCGCCGTGCTCCTTTTCCGGGCCCTGAAGCGGCTTCCAGGCCGCGGAGCCTGGGCAGAGGCTCAAGCACTTCCGGCGCGGGGCGGCTCCGCCAGATTCCGGAAATGGGCGGGCCCCGGGCTCTACTTGCCTGCCTTGGGCCTAGCCTGGACGCTGGCTTGGTTGGCCCCTTCGATGCTCATTCCAAACGCTGAGCTGCTCAACGAGAGCCGTGCCTATGTGGCCTTGGCGGGGATGGCGGCGCTGCTTTGCTGGCTTTTGTCGCGCATGGCCTCTCGGCTCAAGGGCGAGGCTTCCTGGACGGCGGCGACGGTCATGACTGTCCTGCTGCTGCTGGCCGGGGCCGGCGTCCGCGAGCGCAACCAGATCTGGCTCGACGATGTGGCCCTTTACCGTGAGGCGGTCCAACGCTCCCCGCAGAAAATGAGAGTGCATTACAATTTAGGGTCGGCACTGGCTCGCGAGGGAGAACCCGGCAGGGCCGAGGATTCCTTCCGCCGAGCCCTGAAATTAGATCCGCTCGACGATCTCAATCACTCGGCTATGGGCTACTGCGCCGAAGTGCAGGGCCGGATGGCTGAAGCCGTGCAACATTATCGCCGGGCCTTAGAACTGAACCCTTACAATAGAAGAGCTGCCGATGGTCTTGACCGCCTGTCGCCGGTTCCAAAGGACGCGTTGTGAAGTATATCAATCAGATCAATATGATTCTCATGGGAGGAGCCGTGGCCTTCTGCCTCTGGGCGGCCTCTCAGACCTTTCTGACCGAACCCCCCGAGCTCAGGGTTCCCGCCCCGGCCGCCGGTTCGGGGCCTGTGAGCGGCGCTCCGTCGGGCAGCGTCCCATCTGGCAGCGAGGCGCCTTTGAACAATGCCCCCGCCAATCGTCCCGCGGCCGGACCGTCGGGCGTGGTTCCCGCTGCGCCGGACTCCATGGGCCAGGACGCGGGTGCCGGACCTGAGTCGGCCCGTCCGGCAGGCACTCGTTTCGGGACTCCCCCCAGGGGCGGCGGCGAACGCCGGTCTTTCCCTGGAGCTGGAACTGACGCCCAGGGACGAAATCCGCTGGCTCCTCAGCGAGGGGGCGGCATCGGAGCGCCTACAACCGGCGATGCCGGCCAGCCCAACGTGGGCCGTCCCGCGGGGGCTCAGCGGCGGGGCCTGACCCGCACGCCGCCTCCCATGGGCGCCCGCGGAACCGCCAAGCGCAACACGCAAAACTCGCCCCCGCCTCCTCCGCCGCGGGCATCCATGCGCCGCAACAACGACAACTAGGGCCGCCAGGTAGCCAAAACAAGCTCGTGCATCAATCAAGGTCTCCAGACAGGGGCAACGGCCCTTATTTCTTCGGGGGTGAGGCGGCTCGCCCGCAGTGTGGTTGGGGGAGGCGTTCAGACTGGTTCGAGACGCTATTGCACGCTTTCAGCGTTGGAGATTTTGCGGCTTGAACCCAGGGTGGCGCCTTCGTCTCGCTGTGCTCGACTCGGCTGACCCTGGGCTGGCGTATGGCTCGCCTACAGCGAGCCCGGACTTGACCTTCGACTCAGGCGCCGGGCCTGAGTCATGGCTCGCCTACAGCGGGCTGGGACTTGACCTTCGACGCAGCCGCTATGGCTCGCCTACATCGAGCCCGGACTTTAGAACAGGGTGTAGATGAAGGGGGCGGCGGCCGATCCTCCCAGAATCACTACCAGACCCGCCAGCAGTAGGACCAGTATGATGGGAGTCAGCCACCATTTCTTGTTGTCCTTGAGGAAGGCCAGGAATTCGCCGGCGATGTTGCCTTGTGAGCCCTCGGCTTGAGAGGTGAAGTCTTCGCGGGGTGTCTTGTCGCTCATGACTGTGTGTCCTCAAAACTGGCGAAAGTAGCGTTGGGAGGGCAAGGACGGTTCTTGCTCGTTCCAGTAGCTGGAGCGCTTTTCATCCAGGCCTCTCTGCAGCGGATCGTGTCCCAGCAGGCGCATCAGAAGCCCGATGGGCGTCACCACTAGATAATATATGATGGCCAGCAGGACGTGTGAAGCCAACCAGCCGATGGGAAAGGCGGCATAGCTGAGCCCCAGGTAGAGGAGCCGCATCCAGGCCGGGACGGCGAATCCTGCGGCCGCCAGCACCATCGCCCCGGTCCATAGCCATCCCGCCGTCATCCAGTCGCTGCTTCTGTAGCCGTAAAAAGCAGCAGCGGCGCTGAAGAAGGTCACCCAGATGAGCCCGAATTGGCGGAGTTCGCGAAGGGACGGATTATGGTTGATCTGAATCATCTTGGCCTCTAATCGAGTTCGAACTGCTCCAAGTAAGCGCGCCGGTCGAGGTCGGGATCAGGCTTCTGCTCTCCTTTGAGGAGCACGAAGGGCCCGATCGCCAGCACGTCCATGTCGGTGGCCCGAAAACAGTGGTAGGCGTCCTGAGGCGTGCACACGATGGGCTCTCCCCGGACGTTGAAACTGGTATTGATGAGCACCGGGCAGCCGGTCCGCTCTTCGAAGCTGCGCATGAGCCGGTGAAGTAGGGGATTGCGCCGGCGGTCTACGGTCTGGACCCGGGCCGAGTAGTCGACGTGGGTCACGGCCGGGACGCGCGAACGGGTCACCCCCAGCTTGTCGAGTCCCTTTTTGTCTTGCTCTTCCGGCGGGAGATCGAGGCGTTGGCTCTCGCGCACCGGTGCCACCAGAAGCATGTAGGGGCTGTCACCGTCGGGATCGAGCTGGAAGTACTCCATCGACTTCTCCCGCAGCACGATGGGCGCGAAAGGCCGGAAGGACTCGCGGAACTTGATCTTGCGGTTCATCACCGACTGCATGCGCTCGCTGCGGGCGTCTCCCAGGATGCTGCGCGAGCCCAGGGCCCTGGGACCGAATTCCATGCGTCCCTGCATCCACCCCACGACTTTCTCCTCTTCCAGGAGCTGAGCCACGCGGCTGCACAGCTCCTCCTGCGAACCGCAGCGATGATAGACGGCTTGGCGCGAGTCGAGGACGCTCTGAATCTCTTCCGGGGAAAACTCGGGGCCCAGCAGCGAGGCCCGCTGCCCGTCAGGAGTCTCCGGCTCTCGGGGATGATCCATGAGCTGGTGCCAGATGAAGAGCGCTGTCCCCAGCGCCCCGCCGGCGTCTCCGGCGGCCGGCTGAATCCAGATGCGCTCGAAGGGCCCTTCCCGCAGCAGGCGCCCGTTGGCCACACAGTTGAGGGCCACGCCTCCCGCCATGCACAGGTTCTTGTGCCCGGTCAGGCGGTGGACGTGGCGCCCGGCTCTGAGAACCACCTCTTCGGTGACTTTCTGAATGGAGGCAGCCACGTTCATCTCGCGCTGCGTCAGAGGAGACTCGGGCTTGCGCGGCGGACCTTGGAAGAGGCTGTGAAGCTTCTCCGAGGTCATCGTCAGTCCCTGGCAATAGTTGAAGTAGGACATATCCATGCGGAAGGACCCGTCCTCTTTGAGATCGAGCAGCTTGTCGCGAATCAGGTCGGCGTAGATGGGCTCGCCGTAAGGGGCCAATCCCATCAGCTTGTACTCGCCCGAATTGACTTTGAATCCGCAATAGTAGGTAAAGGCCGAGTAGAGGAGTCCCAGCGAATGGGGAAAGCGGAGTTCATGGCTGAGGCGTATGCGGTTGCCTTGGCCGCTCCCCAAGGCTGCGGTCGACCACTCTCCCACCCCGTCCAGGGTCAGCAGCGCGGCCTCTTCGAAGGGCGAAGGGAAGAAGGCGCTGGCGGCGTGGGACTCGTGGTGGCGCACGAAGACGTAGCGGCGCTTATAGGCCTTGTTGAGGGCCCGGTTCATCTCACGAGGCAGGTGCAGCTTCTGACGCAGCCACAAAGGCATGGCCTTGAGGAAGGAGCGGAATCCCGCCGGGGCGTAGGAAAGGTAGGTTTCCAGCAGCCGGTCGAACTTGAGCAGCGGCTTGTCGTAAAAACCCACCAAGTCGAGATCGGAAGCCTTGAGTCCGGATTCTCTCAGGCAGTAATCAACGGCCTGCTGGGGAAACTCGTGATCGTGCTTGATGCGCGAAAAGCGCTCTTCCTGGGCCGCCGCCACGATTTTGCCGTCCACGACAAGCGCGGCAGCAGAATCATGGTAGAACGCCGAAATGCCCAGGATCGCCGTCATTCAGGGAGGATATCAACTTTAACGTTTCTGAGAGAGCAGCCAAGTGAGAAACTCGTCCTCGGAATAAGCTTGGTCCCAGGAATTGTGACCGACTCCTGCATATTCGCTGTAGCGTACCTGCGCTCCGGCCGTCTCCAGGGCCTCGTGCATGAGGCGCGACTCGTTGGCAGGCACCAATCGGTCCGCGCCTCCGTGAAAGATCCAAACCGGAATGTCCTTGATGACGCGGGCCGTTTCGGCATAAGGATCATCAGGTGCGACAGAGGCCGGGTGCCAGTCGGGAGGCGTCATGAAGCCGGGAGGCTTGACGCCGCCGCATACCGGCGCCAGCGCCGCGAAGCGGTCGGGATGCTTATAGGCCAGAGCCCAAGTTCCGTAGCCGCCCATCGAGAGTCCCGTCAGGTAGACGCGGTCAGGATCGCCGTTGAACTCGCGCATGCTGTGGTCGAGAGCCGCCAGAACCTGGGCCTCGATTTCGGGAGCGCCCCACCAGGCTCCCCGTTGGCGGGGAGTCTGCGGCATCACCACCACAGCGGGAAAAGTGTCCTTGTGCTTCTCGATCATCGGACCCAGGCCCACGGCGAGTTGACCCGAGTTGTCCGATCCGCGCTCGCCGGCACCGTGCAGAAAGAGAATGACGGGCCATTGCTTCTCCGCTGTCCAGTCCGAGGGGATGAAAACCCGGTAACTGAATTCCTGGCCCTCGACTTCCGCCGTGCGGGGCGCGAAGGTCAAGTCGGAGGCCGTCAGGCAAGAGACGGCGCCAAGAGTGAGCAGAAGCGTGGCAAACAGCGTCTGAAGCCGCAATCCAAGCCGCGAAGAGGTACTTTGCATGGACCTAAGCTTACGTCAATCCCACATCCTTGTCACCCCTGCCCCGCCTTCCGTCGCCTTCCTCAACTGGCGGCCGCCCGTCCCTGCGTTTGTGGCGGGCCGGCAGCCGAAAAGCCGTGGATGAAAACTCGCTGAGGCGCTTCAGCCGGCAATCCCTACGATCCCGGGAGCCGTTGGCCGAGTTATGGAGGGCAGACATCTCCCCCAGAGTCGCAGACGAAGCTCTGCCGCTGGCTCTTTTGGCCCTCGGACTCATGCAGCATCGCGTCCCGCCCCAATGCCCATCTTGCCCGCCTAGTCCGGGCTCGCTGCAGGCGAGCCATATGCCAGCCAAGGGTCAGCCGCCGTCGAGCGCAGCGAGACGCGTGCGCCACCCTGGGTTTTAGAATGGCAAACAAAAAAATCCTGTAGGGGTGGAATCGGTCGGGCAGGTTTCAAGCCCCGCTTCAATCGTGGACGGCTTCGTAGGCGGCTATTTTGTCTTCGTGCTGCAGGGTGAGGCCGATGTCGTCCAAGCCTTCCAGCAAGCAGCGTCGGCGGAAGGGGTCGACTTCGAAGGTCCATTCGATGTCTTGGCCGTCGCTCACGGTTTGCTTCTCCAAGTCGACGGTCAGCCGGTAGCCGTCTCCGCCCGAGGAGCCGTCTTGCTGCTCTTCGGCTTGGCGGGTGCGTTGGAAGAGCTCGTCGATCTGTTCTTCGCTCAGAACGACCGGCAACATTCCGTTCTTGAAGCAGTTGTTGTAGAAGATGTCGGCGAAGGAGGGTGCCAGGATGACACGGAATCCGTAGTCAGAGAGGGCCCAGGGCGCGTGTTCACGCGAGGAACCGCAGCCGAAGTTGGTGCGGGCCAGCAAGATGCCGGCATCGCGGTAGAAAGGACGGTTGAGGACGAAATCCTGGATGGGCCGGTCCTCTCCATCGAAGCGCCAGTCGTAGAAAAGGAATTGTCCGAATCCCGTCCGCTCAATCCGCTTGAGAAACTGCTTGGGGATGATCTGATCGGTGTCGACGTTGATGCGGTCGAGGGGGACGACTTGGGCGCTGTAGCGGGTGAAGGGTTCCATCTCAGTAGTTCTCCTTCCAGCCGCGGACGTCGACGAAGCGGCCTTCCACGGCGGCCGCGGCAGCCATGGCGGGGCTCACCAGGTGGGTGCGTCCGCCCCGCCCCTGGCGTCCTTCGAAGTTGCGGTTGGAGGTTGAGGCGCAGCGCTGTCCCGGCTGCAGGATGTCGGAGTTCATGCCCAGGCACATGCTGCATCCCGACTCGCGCCAGTCGAAGCCGGCCTCGCGGAAAATCCGGTCCAGCCCTTCCTCCTCAGCCTGCTTTTTGACCTGCTGCGAGCCCGGCACCACCATGGCCTGCACGCTGTCGGCCACCCGGCGTCCCTTGACGTAGGTAGCGGCTGTGCGCAGATCCTGGATGCGGCTGTTGGTGCAGGAACCGATGAAGACCCGGTCGAGGCGGATGTCGCTGATGGCCATGTTGGGTTCCAAGGCCATGTACTGCAGGGCCCGCTCGGCGGCTTTGCGCTGGTTGAGGTCCTCAAATCGGCTGGGGTCGGGGACGCGTCCGGTCACGTCGGTGACCATTCCGGGACTGGTTCCCCAACTGACCTGAGGGGCCAGTTCGGAGACATCCAGGCGCAGCGTCTTGTCGAACTGCGCTCCGCGGTCGGAGGCCAGTTCGCGCCATTGCTCGACGGCCTCTTCGAAATCCTGGCCCTGAGGCGCGAAGGGACGGCCGCGGAGATACTCAAAGGTGGTCTCGTCGGGGGCGATCATGCCGGCCCGTCCGCCCGCCTCGATCGACATGTTGCACACCGTCATGCGCCCTTCCATGGACAGGGCGCGCACGGCTTCTCCGCAGTATTCGATGACGCATCCGGTGGCCCCGTCGGTTCCGATGGTGCGGATGATGAAGAGGATCAGGTCCTTGGAGGTCACCCGTTGGGGCAGCCTGCCGTTGGCCTCGATGCGGTAGGTCTTGGGACGCGATTGAGGCAGGCATTGGGTGGCCAGCACGTGTTCGACCTCGCTGGTGCCGATGCCGAAAGCCAGGGCGCCGAAGGCTCCATGGGTCGAGGTGTGGCTGTCGCCGCAAACGATGGTCGAACCGGGCTGAGTGATTCCCAGCTCAGGTCCGATCACGTGAACGATTCCCTGGTAGGGACTGTCGAGTCCGTAGAGCGGGACGCCGAATTCGCTGCAGTTGCGCTCCAGGGTGTCGATCTGGGCCTTGGCAACCTCGTCCGTGATGGGACGCGAACGCTCCCAGGTGGGGATGTTGTGGTCGACGGTGGCGAAGGTGCGGTCAGGACGCCGGACCTTCCGTCCCGCCATCCGCAGGCCCTGAAAGGCCTGGGGCGAGGTCACTTCATGGACCAGATGAGTGTCGATGTAGAGCAAGGTGGGACGTCCGGGCTCTTGGTGGACGACGTGAGCGTCCCAGATCTTTTCAAAAAGCGTTTTTGGCATAGAACGTCCGGCACCCGTCGCCGGCCCTCCCTAGGCTGAAGCAGCCTGTTGATCTCTTTGCCTGCGGTGCTCGTGCAGGGCTTTGTTGACGGCGTTGAGGTAGGCCCTGGCGCTGGCGTCGAAAATGTCGACACTGGCCGCCTTGCCGGTGTAGTTGAGTCCGCCGATGGACAGGTGGACGAAGACTTCGCCCAGCGCGTCCTTTCCGCGGGTGACCGAATTAACGGTGTAGTCGAGCAGGTGGCCGGTGCTTCCGGTAATGCGGTCGATGGCCCTGTAACAGGCGTCGATGGGACCGTCTCCGTGGGAGGACTCTACGAAGACGTCCTCGCCCTTGACCAGCTCCACCATGGCCACGGCCAGCTTCTGGTTTCCGCCCGAACAGTGGATGTACTTGAGCTTGTAGGTGTCGGGGATGATCTTCATCCCGTCCTGGATGATGGCGATCAGGTCTTCGTCGTAGACTTCCTTCTTCTGGTCGGCCAGTTTAGTGAAGAAGAAATAGGCCCGCTTGAGTTGTTCGGCGTCCAGCGAATATCCGAGTTCTTCGAACTTTTTGGCCAAAGCGTGACGTCCGCTGTGCTTGCCCAGCACGATCTTGGACTCCTTGAGGCCCACCGATTGGGGGGTCATGATCTCGTAGGTCAGGGCGTTCTTGAGCATCCCGTCCTGGTGAATGCCGGCTTCGTGGGCGAAGGCGTTGCGGCCAACGATGGCCTTGTTGGCCTGGACGAAGGAACCCGTCAGGTTGGTCAGCAGCCGACTGGTGCGGGCGATCTCTTCGGTCACCACGTCGGTATGGTAGGGAAGCCGGTCGGCCCGGGTGCGCAGGGCCATCACGATCTCCTCCAATGAAGCGTTGCCGGCCCGTTCGCCGATGCCGTTCACAGTGCATTCCACTTGGCGGCAGCCGCCGCGGATTCCCGAAAGCGAGTTGGCCACCGCCAGTCCCAGGTCGTTGTGGCAGTGGCAGGAAAAAATGGCCTGATCGCTGTTGGGGACCTTCTCGATCAGCGTCTCGAAGAGGTTCTTGATTTCGTAGGGTTCGGAATAGCCCACCGTGTCGGGAACGTTGATGACGGTGGCGCCCTCGGCGATCACGGCTTGGAAGAGTTCGATCAGGTATTCGACATCGCTGCGCGTGGCGTCCTCGGCCGAGAACTCCACTTCGGGACACAGTTCGCGCGCCAGGCGGACGGCCTCGACGGCTTGCTCCAGCACTTGGGCGCGGGTCTTGCGCAGCTTGTGCTCCAGGTGAATGTCAGAGGTGGCGATGAACGTGTGAATGCGCGGCTTGGCGGCCACTTGCAGGGCTTCCCAGGCCCGCTCGATATCTTTGGCGTTGGCCCGGCACAAGGCGGCGATAGTGGGCTTGCGGACTTCGGCGCTGATGGCCTTGACGGCCTCGAAATCTCCGTCCGAAGCGATGGGGAATCCAGCCTCGATCACGTCCACGTTCAGCCGCTGGAGCTGACGGGCCAGTTTGAGTTTCTCTTCCAGGTTCATGGAGCAGCCGGGCGACTGCTCGCCGTCACGAAGCGTCGTGTCGAAGACAAGGACTTTTTCAGACATAGCACCCCCTCTGCGGACCAGATGCCTCAATAGCGAAGTCCGCAAAGTAGCAAAGGAGAGGGCGCAAAGTCAAAGGATAGCTCATTCACCCCCGCTCTGTGAAGCACTTATGGGAATCGCGTAGAGCGCCTTCTGCCTTCACCACCGGACAATCGCCGAAGATCCGCCAGCGCGACCCCGTCATCACCGTGGAAGCTGAGAAGCAGAAGAGCGAGGCGCTCCGCGAGGCTATTGCACGCTTTCAGAGGCGTTCGAGAGTTTTCACCGCCTGGACCCAGGGTGGCGCTCCGCCTCGCGTTGCTCGCCGGAGCTGACCCTGGGCTGGCCTATGGCTCGCCTTCAGCGAGCCCGGACTTGGCCCGAAAGCCAGTCGAAGAGTCATAGGGTGGATTCATGCGACACTCCCAAAGGCGGCTCCGGACTTGGCCTTCACGACTGTCGAGTGTCAGGCGGGTGGCCTTAGTCGGCCTGAGCGGGAAGGGGCACGGTGGCGGGACGGTCGAAGCGGATCACCAGGATGGTGTCCGATTCCAGAGTCAGGTCGGGTCCGCGGCGGATCAGGACGCCTCCCAGTCCCACGGCGGCTCCTGCGCCGGCGCCGATCACGCCGCCGCGCTTGCCCCCCGTGAGGATGCCGATGAGAACGCCGACACCGGTGCTGACGCCTACGGTCTTGGCATCGTTGCCGCGGCCGCCGGCCACGGTGCCTTCGCCGTCCTCGATGCGGCTGCCTTCTTTGGCCACCGACACCAGTGAGGCGCTGATGGGAATGCGGCGTCCTTCGCCCAGCAGGATCTCTTCGAAGCGCAATTTGAGTTCGGCGGCGCCCTTAATGCGTCCCGGACGCTTGACCCACACCACGCTGCCCTGCATGGCAGTGCCCTGGGTAATGACCAACTGGCCCCGCGAATGAACGTCGTTGACGGCCTCCACCAGGAAGGTGTCGCCCCGCTCGTTGCGGCGCGTGCTCAGGGTGTCGCGCAGACGCACGGCCATCTCCATGCCGGCATTGAGTTCGATCTCGCCGTCCTGAGCGCCCTCGTCCTCCCGCACCGTGGGCTCCACGGGACGCGGGCGGGGCGTGGGGACATCGTCGGAATCGGCCCGATAGCCCTTTTCGTAGCCTTCCCTGAATCCTCGGCGGAAAGCGGTGTAGTAGACGTCGGCGTCGTGCAGACCTTCGACGTAGCCGCTTTTGGCCTGGCGATAGATCTTGTTGCTCTGCAGATCGTGGGGCTTGCCGTTGCGGCGGTCGGAGCCGCCCTCGAAGACCCCCTTGCGGTAGCCGTTGGCGTAGGCTTGTTCAAAGGTCTTGTCGTCGTCCCTGTTTTGGGCCTCCGCCGACTCGCCTCGGCTTGGCGGAGTCTGGGCAGGACCACGGCTCTGAGCAGCCGTCCAAGACAGGCTCATCAGGCACACCAGCGCCCACCAAGCCAAAGGCGCCTTGAGGACGCCGGGCCAGCCGAACCGAGATGTTGGAGCCTGAATCATCATTACCTTCGGGACGAATCCTGAGACACCAGGGCCTTATTCTTGATTTCGCTCCAAGGCACCATGTAAATGGGCCGATTGGAGGCGATGTCGATCAAATTGCGGTTGGCCGCCCGCAAATCGCCTTCGGGACCCGTGAACTGGAAGTAGTACTGAGTGTAAGCGCTCTTTTCGAAGATGACGCGGTTGGAATAGGCGCCGGCCTTTTCCCCGTCCTCAACGTAGTGAATGCTCACGCCCGCCAGTTCCTCTTCGGGGGCGGTGCGGATGACGCTGTCCAGCAGAGGAAAATAAACATCGTCTTTCTTGGGAGCGAACACTTGGCCGAAGGTCAGGTGGCAGGCGCGGTTCTCGGTGGCTTCGCGCACCTGGTGGACGACCTTGTTGACCAGCCCCCAACGCACGTGTTTGGGCTTGCCCGTCGTTTTGGCCTTGACGGGGAGATCAAGATTCGTAATGACGCTTTGACAATCGTCGGCACCCCAGGCCAAAGGCGCGCCCAGGGCCAGCGTGAAAATAAGCGTCCATGCAAGCCTGAATCGGTCCATGCCCTTCCTCTGCATCATCCCTTGTAGATGGGAATGCGGCTTAAATCGTTTAAATTGGCCCCCGAATTTTCTCTTCCGCGAGCTTGAAGAGAACGGGACTGAGGGCTTAGACAATCCTCAATTTTAACACAGACGACGATGAACGTTGGTGAGAATGCCCACCTCCGGAAACTCAGGAAGCGTCCACGGAACGGGCCGCCGCGCGGGCGTGGCGAATACAGTCGGGCAGTCCCACGCCGTCCAGATAGTTGCCGATGCAATAGAGGCCGGGAGCGCTTCGCAACTCGTCTTCCAGCGAGTCGATGCGCGCGCGGTGCCCCAGGCGGTAGGCGGGAAGGGCCAGAGGAAGCTTCCAGACGCGGCTGAAGAGGGGCTCCTGGCGGATGTCCATGAGGTGTTGGAATTCGCGGCCGATGAGGGAGGTGATCTCCTCCTCCGAGGCCTCCATCAGGCGCCCTGCGGGCTGCCCCGCCAAGTAGCCGCGCAGGAGGGAATGTCCCTCAGGGGCGCGGTGCTTCCATTTTTGATGCACCCAGGTGCAAGCCAGCAGTTGGCGTCCTGCTGAAGGGGGAACGATGAATCCGCTGCCCTCAAGGTCGGGCAGGACTTGGCCCCGGTAGGCCAGTGCGCCCAGGACGGCCGGCGAATAGGGAATCGACTCCAGAATCCGGGCGGCTTGGGGGAAGCCGTCCTCGAGGAGGCGGGCGGCGGCCGGCGCCGGGACGGCCACGATGACGGCGTCGAAGTTCTCTTGAGCCTGATCGGCCGCGACGGTGAAAGCGGGTTCGTCGCCGCCGGCGCAAGGCGGATGGTGGGTGGCAGACGGCTGGCCCGGCTGCGACTCGGTCCAGGGCTCGGCAGAACATCCGTGTCCGGCATTGCTGGCCGAACGTCGGAACCGCACGCTGCGCACGGGAGCGGTCAAGCGCAGATCGACGCACCCCGAGTCGCGGCAGGCCTTCACCAGCGCCGAAATCAGCGTTCCCAGCCCGCCGCGCAGCGTCTGAAAGGGGCTGGGACGCGGCTTTCGCTCTTGCCGCCCATCGGGCGCAGCGTCCTCGAGGCAGAGGTGGCCGTGCTTCTGCTCGTAGTCCCACAGCCGGGGAAAGGCGGCCCGCATGCTGATCTCCTCGACGCGTCCGCCGAAGACGCCCGCCAGCAGGGGTTCGGCGATGCGGCGCACGACTTCTTCTCCAAAACGCCGCCGGAAAAAATCGCCTACCGACTCGTCTTCCGAGTCGCCTTTGGGAATCGAAGGTTCCTCAGCCGCGCGTCTCCGTCCGGCGGGGCTCAGAAGGGGGCTCTGGCGCAACTCTTCGAGGCGGACGGGAGGGTTGAGCAGCCGCGTGGGAAGCGGATGGAAACGCCCCCCGTCCCAGGTGTAGGAGCGGCGGTGGGAAGGTCGGGTCTCCATCAGCTCATCCTGCAGGCCCAGTTGGCGGCACAATTGTGCGGCCTCGGGCTTGAGGGTCAGGAAAGCATCCGGTCCGCCCTCCATCACGAAGCCGCCCTCGCTTTCGGTGAGCACGATGCCGCCCCACTCTGGGGACGCCTCGTAGACCGCCACCTGGGGAGGAGAGGCGTGGCGGGTCAAGAAATAGGCCGCCGCCAGTCCGCTGATGCCGCCCCCCACGACGGCCACGCGCCTGGGACGTGAGGCGGACCCTGGGGCGGACTGGGGAGGGGAAGGGCTCATCAGCTTGAGGCGTGGACGTAGTCGATCACGGCCTCGACGTTCTCCACCGGAGTCTTGGGCAAAATGCCATGGCCCAGGTTGAAGATGTAGCCTTGGCGTCGGCGCGCCTGCTGCAGGATGTCCTCGACCTTTTTCAGGAGCACCTGGCGGGGAGCGAACAGCGCCGCCGGATCAAGGTTGCCCTGCACTGCCATGGGCCCGGCCATTTCAAAAGCCTGATTCAGGGGCACGCGCCAGTCCACGCCCAACACGCTGCATCCGCTCTCCTTCATGCGCGCCAGCAGGGTGGTGGTGTTGGTCCCGAAATAGATGAGCGGCACGCCCTTGTCGCTGAGGCGGGCGAAGATCGACCGGACGTGGGGAAAAACGTATTCCTCGTAGTCGTCGGGCGAAAGGCATCCGACCCAACTGTCGAAGAGCTGCAGGGCTTGGGCACCCGCATCGGCTTGGGCCGAGAGGTAGCGCCAGGTGGTTTCCGAAACCGTCTTCATCAGCTTGTGCCAAGCTTGGGGATGGCCGTACATCAGTCCCTTGGTCTTGAGGTAGTTGCGCGAGCCGCCTCCTTCGATCATGTAAGAGGCCAAGGTGAAGGGAGCTCCGGCGAATCCGATCAGGGCGATGGAATCGTCCAGTTCGGCGCGCACCAGCCGCAGGGCCCGGAGGACGTATCCCAGCGAGGATTCCACGTCCGCCACATGCACCGATGCGGCCTTCTCGACGGTGTCGACGGGATCGTGGATGACGGGGCCGTGGTTGGGCTTGAAGCCGAAGGGGACGCCCATTCCCTCTAGCGGAAGCAAAATGTCGGCGAAGATGATGGCGGCATCCAGATCGAATCGGTTGATGGGCTGCATGGTGACCTGCAAGGCCAGCTCGGGCGTTTTGCAGACCTCCAGCATTTCGTATTTTTGGCGCAGGGCCCGGTACTCGGCCATGTAGCGTCCGGCTTGGCGCATCAGCCACACCGGAATGCGGTCGACGGGCTGCCGTCGGCAGGCCTTGAGGAAACGTGGTTCGTCCATAAGCCGCTTACGTTACCACTAATTTCCGCCCGGCTGCTCCTCCTCCGCCAGTTCCTCGGACATGGGCAATTCAAAGGCGGCGGCCTGGCGATGGTCACGGACCAGCAGGATGTTTCCGGCCAAAGCAGGAGGATTCCAGACTTTGGCCCCGTCCAGGGCTTGGAAGCGGGCCAGCTCGATGAGCCGCGAGGGCTTGGGATCGATCAGCACGACGTCACCTCCTTCGGTGGTGATGAGCAGCAGATCTCCGACCAGCAGAAGCTGGCCGTGCCCGTAGCGTCCGCCCTTCCAGCGGCGGCTGCCGTCGCCGGGATCAATGCAGGTCAGGATGCCGTCGTCGAGTCCGTAGATGAAGTCGTCGAAGTAGATCATGTCGGCGAACTTCGACTTGAGGCGGATGGTGCGGTAGGCACGTTCCACCTGCCACTTCCCAGACTCCTCGCGGCGGACCTGAAACATCTCGCTGCCCAGTCCATAGCCAGCCGAAGTGAGGACCAGATTCTCCGAAACCACCAAGGGTTGAGCGCAGCGGGGCGACCGGCCCTCCAATTCGGTTTGCCACAGGACTGAGCCGTCCCGGGGGTCGTGACCGGCCAAAGTGGCGTAGTTGTAGTTGAGGATCTGGCGCTGACCCGCCAGAGTGGCCAGGACGGGCGAGGCGTAAGCGGGAGTGGCCGTCCCCTTGGACCAGCGCAGTTGGCCGGTGACCTTGTCGAAGGCGGCCAGCGCCGAACCCTCGCCTCCCGGATTCACCACCACCAGGTCATCAACGATCAGGGGCGAGGCGGCGCGTCCATATTGCTGAGAGGAGGCCTTGTCGAAGAGGTCCTCGATATCGCGCTGCCAGAGCAGCTCGCCGCTTTCAAAGTTGAGGCAGTTGAGCAGTCCCGTGGCGCCCAGGGTGTAAACGCGTCCCTCGTGAAGCGTGGGAGTGCTGCGGGGACCGGCTCCGGCCACCGGATTCTCAAAGGAGACGGGGTCGCCGTGGGTCCAGAAGACCTTGCCCGTGTCGAGGTCGTAGGCCACCACCGTCTCCTGGTCTTGACGCTGCTCCAGGGTGACGGCCACTCCGTCGACGATGGCGAAGCCGGCCCATCCGGCCCCGATGTCCTGCTTCCACAGCAGTCGCGGAGGATGGGCCTCCCAGTCGGCCAGCAGTCCGCGAGCCGGCAACCGTCCGTCGCGGTCGGGTCCCAGGAATTGGGGGAAATCGTAGGTCCCCACCGTGAAATCGCTGATGGCGTCGGAGGCCCGCTCTGAAACCAGGTCGCGCTCGCTCCAGCGCCAAGTGAGCTGGGGCACCAGGTTCCCGGAGACGCCGTCGTAGCGGAACAGTCCCCAGCACAGCAAATAGAGCCCCACTACTACAAGGAGACCTCTCAGCCGGGTCCAGGCCCGCAGGCCCGAAAAGAAGACCCACCACAGCAGCAATAAGATTGAGGAGACGACAATGCTCAGGGCGGTGTTCATCACCCGGTGCTGATCGCTGGGCAGTTGGGCGATGTTCCAGATATAAATCAGGGCGGCGGCCAGAAGCGCCACGATCAGAGCAGCCGGCCACCAACGCAGTCGGCGGGGTGAGGAGGTTTGGGCCATGAAACTATCTTAGCACCGGCACCATCGCCTCGTCTGGCGTCGGGGCTTGATTTACCTAACTCGAGCTTGGCAAATCGAACCTCGAACTTCTCAAGATTGGTGAGCGGGATCGAGGACGGGCGGGGGCGTTTCGGGAGCGATGTCTTGTCCCACGCGCTCTTCGGCGGTTTCCAGCAGTTGGCGCAGTCCCTCGCGTTGGGTGGCCGAAACGGCGACTCCGTTGTAGCGGCGGGCCAGGGCTTGGGCGCGTTCCTCGTCCACCAGGTCGCACTTGTTGACGACCGTCAGGATGGGCACGTCTCGCAAATCAAGGTCGTTGACGAGGCTTTGCACGGCGGAATACTTGTCTTCCAGGTTTTCGTCCGCGGCGTCCACCACGTGGAGCAGCAGGTCGGCTTCGGCCAGCTCTTCCAGAGTGGCCCGGAAGGCGGCCACCAGGTCTTCGGGAAGGTCGCGGATGAATCCCACCGTGTCGGTGATGATGACCTCTTTTTCACGGGGAAAGCGCAGGCGGCGCGAAGTGGGATCGAGGGTCATGAAGAGCCGGTCTTCGGCCGCAATCTCGCTGTCGGTCAAGGCGTTGAGCAACGTGCTCTTGCCGGCGTTGGTGTAGCCGATGATGGACAGGACCGGCAGCCCTTCCTTGCGTCTGCGGCTGCGCCTCAGGTCGCGCTGTTTGGAGAGCTGGTCGATCTTCTTCTCCAGCCGCCGGATGCGGTCGCGGATGCGCCGGCGTCCGATTTCCATGACCGTTTCACCGGGTCCGCGGCCTCCGATGCCGCCAGTCAGGCGGGAGAGCCCCTCGTCCTTCTCGGTCAGGCGGGGAAGGTCGTACTTGAGCTGGGCCAGCTCCACCTGAAGCTTGCCGTCGCGGCTGCGGGCCCGCTGGGCAAAGATGTCCAAGATCAACTGGGTGCGGTCGACGCACTTCATTCCGGTGGCGTCCTCAAAGGCTCGCGCTTGAGCGGGAGAGAGATCGCAGTCGAAGATGGCCACGTCGGCCCGCCGGCGCATGCCTTCCAGCACGATCTCGCGCAGCTTGCCCGCACCGACGCCCGTCTTGGCGTGAGGATGGCGCCGCTTCTGGCGCAGCAGTCCGGCGATGGTGACGTTGGCTGACCGCACCAGTTCAATGGTCTCCTGAACCAGTTCGTCCTTGGGACTGAGGGCCACGATCAGGACTCGTTCCTTCTTGGTCTTGCCGGCCTTGCCGGCGAACTTGGAGAACTCGTCCTCCAGGGCCAGGATCTCGGCCTCGAAGTAGAAGTCGAGGTCAAAGACGCTCTTGGCCGAAATGCGCCGGAAGGGATCGCCGGGATCTTCCTCGTCGTCCTGCCCCGGGAGGATGTGAGCCAACTCGATGCGTCCGGCATCGCCGTCCTCCAGGACTTCCACCATGGCCACCAGGTCGAGGCGCAGCAGGCACAAGTCGTTGAGGTCGTCGGCGGTGAGGTCCTCGCCCTTAAGGTGGGTATGGACCAGACGCAGTCCTCTGAAACGCCCCACGCCGCCGCGCAGGCGTCCGATTTCGGGGATTTCCAACTGGGAGGCGTCGCCCACGATAACGTTCTGCACGTCGCCGTCCCGCGTCAGCAGGACGCCCACCTGACGTCCCAATTGATGGGAGATGGAAGTCAGGTGACGGGCCAACTCAGGTGAGACCACTTGATGGGAAGGCACATGTCGGCGGTAGGTCCGCTCCAGCGCTCTGCGCTCGGAGGCTTTGATGCCTTTCAGGTTGCCGTGAATTTCGTGGCGGATAGCTCTTTCTCCTCTCTTCAACAGTATGCATGAAATCGGAGGCGGGCGTGTGCAGGCGCCTGGCACTGGCATTCGCGGCGCGGCTGCCGTATCTTGGACGACATGACGCGTCAACCCATCGTCACCTTTCTCAGCGACTTCGGGACCCGTGAATACTACGTGGGCGCCGTCAAGGGAGCCGTCCTCAGCGCCTGCCCCGAGGCCAACGTGGTCGACATCAGCCATGGAGTGGCCTCACATGACCTGCTGGAAGCGGCCTTCACCCTCAACGGGGCCTACCAGACCTTCCCGTCCCGCACCATCCATCTGGTGGTGGTCGATCCGGGCGTCGGGTCGTCGCGCCGGGCGCTCATCGTGAGCACTGAGAAGTACTACTTCGTGGGACCCGACAATGGCGTCCTCTCGCTCATCTACCAGCGCGAAGAGATCAACCGGGTGATTTCCATCGAAGCCGGGCACTACTTCCGCGAGCCGGTTTCGCCCACCTTTCACGGACGCGATGTCTTCGGTCCCGTGGCCGGCTCGCTGGCCCACGGCATCCAAATCGACAAGTTCGGACCGGAGGTGGACGACTACAAGCGACTCTCTCTGCCCTCCCCCCGCAAGTCCGCCGACAGTCAGGTCGAGGGCATCGTGCTGCACATCGACAAGTTCGGCAACGTCATCACCAATCTGAGTCCTGAGGGGGTTTCGAAGCTGGTAGGACGCGAGGCGCGTCCGGCGGCCTTTCAATTGGGCGAGTCGACCATCAGCCGTCATTGCCGCTACTACTCCGAGGCCCAGCCCAGGGAAATCATCTCGCTGGTGGGCAGCAGCGGATACTACGAACTGGCCGCACTCAAGCAGCCCGCCGCCCGTCTCTTGAACGCCAAGCGGGGGGCCAAGGTGGCTCTGCGGGTGGAATGAGCCGTCTCCCGGCCGCGGCTGATCGGGGCTGAAGGATGAGGGCTGGCTGACCGCAAGCCGCTGGGGCCGTTCAGAGTCTGCGTTCCAGCCGCCTGATCACGCTCTTGTATCCCGCCCACCAGCGCACCATGGGAACGATGATGGTGGCTTCCACAGGTTCCTTGAGGAGGGGGTTCTTCATGTGCAGGGTGATGAGGAAGTCGTCCTGCTCGCCCTCGGAAAAGCTCTTCCATTCGCCGCCGGCCGGAATCTCTCCGCTGCGCAAGGCGTCCAGCTCATGGGGCTCGATGCGGTATTCCACTAGGACGTCTTGCTCGGCCAACACGCAAGCCGCCTCGGCTTGATTGTCCTTGATTACTTCCAGCATCGACGACCGCTGTTCCTGGATGAGCAGTTGAAACTCATCGGTCAGCTTCTTGAGCGGCTCCCCCAGACCGGAACGGATGAGGTCGTCCACCTGGCGGTGAATGCGCCGAGACTCCAGTTGCGGATAGAGGATGCGTTCGGCTGCCGAATGACGCAGCTCAGCGCCGATGCGCTCCTCGCTGGCTCCCAAGACCTGATAGATCTCGGCCAGGGTGATCTCATAGAGGCGCGCCAGCGTGAGCAGTTTAAGAGGAGAGGGCATCTTCCCGTTGTTCTCAATTTCGGAGAGGTAGGATTGACTGATGCGGTGGGCCTTGTCGAAAGCTTGGCTGCTCTTGGCCACCTGACCGGCGGTCAAACCAGCTTCTTCCCTTTTCAGCCGCAAGAAGGACCCCAGCGTCATGTCATTCCTGCGGCTATGCTTCAACATAAGCGACCAAATTCCGAGAGTTATGCTGGTTTTCGAAGTTCCGTCAACACTATAGCGCATTCTCAGCGAAACTAGTGATGCAGGTCGTCAGTTCTGAGCCAGGGTGTTTCCTCTTCCCGTCCCTGCCAGGGACGCAAGGGCCAGACCAGGGTCAGCCGGCGTAAACTGCAGCGACAACGAAGACGCCACCCTGGGTTCAGGGGGTGACACTCCCTACCGCTGAGGACGTGCACGAAAAGCACAGGATGGCTTAAAACTACTGGCAGGCCGTTGGTCGCCAATGAGGGTCTGCGGACCGCGCTGGCGGAACCCCTGATGGTCCTTCGTGCATCTTGGCGACTCTTATCCTTCTCCGCACTCACTGGCAAAAGCAATTTTTTGGATCTTTTCCCGATTTGTGTCGTAATAGACATCGCGGGCAACGAAAAAAATTATCGTCTCGGGCATTCTTGGCCGAGAAGATGTCATGAAGGGGAAGCACGATAAACCCTTTGAAGACAGTGATTCGGAAGTCAAACAGCAACAATGTTTGGCCCGTTGCATCATTACGGATATGCAGCCTAGAATTCCTTGCTGCAAATGGTGGAAACCATTGACTTGATTGATCTTTTCCATCAAAAAGTTACAACGATGGTAGACAGTCCTCATTTTTTTATTGTTATAGTGATGAGGGCCGTGTACAATATCGCTATATCGATAGGTGCGATGCCGGGTTGATCCGTTTCAGCCTTCGGGTGTGCTCCTCAACACATCGTGCCTCGGGAGGCGCCTCCTGGTGAATGGGTGGGGTGCCTTGGGAAGTGAATCGAATCGCAAAGGGAAGGGGATCATGAGATCTAAGGGAAGAATTAACAACTATGTTGGACATAGGCTTCGCGAGATCCGCGTAGCCAAGAAGATGACCTCCCAAGAGGTCGCCCGTCGGGCCGGCATCGCGCCCGGCTCGTATAGCTGTCTGGAAAACGGCTGGTACAAGATCAACCTCGACAACCTGTTCCGCATTTTACAAGTGCTCAAGGCCGAGGTGACCGAAGTGTGGCCGCGCGCCGACGTCGATGCCGAACAGGTCATCGATGACGACTTCCTGCAGGACGTGGTTCGGGAAGCCATGGACACCGCGCCCCGCGACGTGACGCTCGACGATGTCTACGAAGCGGTGTGCGAATCCTTCGACATCCCCAAGGACCAGTTCATGTCGCAGTCGCGTTGGTCGCGTCTGACCGAAGCCCGCGGAGCCGCGGCTATCCTCATCAAGGACATCCGCCACCTCAGCATGACCGGCCTGTGCCGTTCGCTGGGCGTGTCGATTTCCTCCATGAGCCATCTGACCCGCCGGGTCAAGGAGCGCGCCGAGGAAGATGACGAACTGCAGGGCAAGATCGACAAGGCCCGCAGCATCCTGGAAGAGCGCTTCGCGCTGGACACCAAAAAAGAACGCCGCGCCAGCTAAGCCAGGGCGCTTAAGCAGTGAGCATCTGCGCCAAGAGTTGAGAACTCGGGCGCGGTCGAGATCCTCGGGGGCCAACTGAAGCTCCAACTGGCTTCACCAACGCCCGGCCGCCTACTGAGCCAGAGTCAAGGGCATGCTCTGCAAGTCCGGAGAGGTTGCGGTCGAGGCCTGCCTCGATGAAGACGCACGCTAGATGTCTCTCGAGAATTTGGTCAGCCGTGAATGCACTTCAGGCGTGCCGCTGCAACTGACGGCGGCACGCCTTTTTTCTTGCCCGACCGGCTCTCAACTCCCGGGAAGAACCTTGTTAGTGGTGATCAGCGTGGCCCCGCGTTGGTAGGTGCGCCGACATGACCGCACGTTTCAAGTCCGGGCTCGCTGAAGGCGAGCCATATGCCAGCCCAGGGTGCAGTCCGCCGCAAGCGAACGCGCCGCAAGGACGGAACCCTGGGTGAAGGTTCAACTCCTTTCCGAAAACGCTGTAAGCGTGCAATAGCGTTCCAGCTCAGCGGGCGGCACGGAAAAGCAGGTCGGCGCTTTGCAGGACTTTGCCGCGCAGGCGCGGGGGCAGGTCGGGATTTTCGTCCAGGAAGACTTGTACGGTCTCGGCCGCTTGGGTTGACCTGTGGCCTCCCAGGACGGCGTCCAGCCAGCGCTTGGGGAAGAAGATGTCCCCCGTGCGCTGGATCTCGGGCAGCATCTCAAGGGACGGACGAATCAGCTTCTGCGACTCTTCGGCTCGCAGCGGGTGATGGAGCAGGTGGAGGCCCGTCAGCACCCAAGGCTCGCGCCGCCGCTTCTGGGCATCCCTGAGGCTCTCGAAAAAGGCCCGTCGCCGGGCCGCATCGTGGTCCGCCGCCGGACGGATGAACTCCAGCCTCTGGCGACGTTCGGGATTCTCCAGCCGCTCTGACTGCTGATCGAGGCGTGCTCTCCAACCGGGCGCTTCCTGCACCGCCAGCATCAGGGCCAGGGAGGTGTAGTCGGCCGGCGACAGGGTCAGGCCGCGCGGCGATTGCTGCTCGTCTACAAGCTTGGCCAGGCGTTGCAGGGCCTGGGGCGTCAGGGCGATATCGGAGTAGCCGTCGAAGAAGGTCTTTTTCAGCGACGGGTCCTCGGCCGTTTCCATAGACCCCCACAGCATCTCTTCCAGCCGGGGTGCCAATTGGCGCCGCTCCGAAGCGGGCCAGAAGCGCCAGTAGAGCGTCTGCAGGTCGCTCAGCAGCCGTTCCACGATCTGTTCCACCGGTTCTCGCGAGATGGCCCCGATCAGCGTCTCGGTCAGCGCTTCGCGTTCGGTTTGCTGGTGGAGAAAGGCCTCCCACAGCGTCATCCAGGCCAGGGCCCGGTGCATGGGTGCCTCCAAGTCGGGAAAATGATGGAGCAGATAATCGAGGCTGTCAGGATCGAGCTGAAAGTACCCGTAACCGATTCCCGAGCCGTTGGGCAGAATCCAGGCAGCCTGCTCACCGGAGGCTTCTCCGATGGTCAACGAAGAGCCTTCAAGCCGTACGGGGATGAGGCGGTGGCCGGAGGCTCCGGTCTGGTCCGTGCCGCTGCCCGCTTCGGCGGCCAGCAGCACGTTCAGGTCCTGCGTCCATTGGCGCCCCTGTCCCCAAGGATCGCTTTGCTGCAATGTCAGCGAGGCGATGCGCCCTTGTTCGTCGCGTTCGAGCTGCGAACGCACGTTGGGACGTCCTGGCTCCTCAACCCAGGCATGGCTCCACTGCTTGAGGTCAAGGGGCGACGACTCATCCAGAATCGCGATCAAGTCAGGCCAGGTGGCGTTGCCGTAGGCGAAGTCGGAGAGATAGCGGCGCAGTCCCCGGCGCATGTTGTCTTCGCCCACAAGCAATTCCAGATGCTTCATGACGATGGGCGCCTTCTGATAGATGATGGCCCCGTAAAGCGTCCCGGCTTCGAGCAGGTTGTCCAGTTCCTGACGGATGGGGTTGGCTCCCCGGCTGCGGTCCACGGCGTAGGCTGAGGGGTAATGGGCCAGCAGGAAGCGCAGGTCGTGATCGAGCTGGGGGAAGGAGGGATGGACGATCTTTGCGGCCATGAAGTTGGCGAAGACTTCCTTGGTCCAGACGTCGTTGAACCACTCCATCGTGACCAAATCGCCGAACCACATGTGGGCTGTCTCGTGGGCGATCAGCGAGGTCCTTCCCAGTTGCTGGCTCTGGGTGGCCGATTCTTCCAGAAAGAGGCGGTCGGCGCGGTAGAAGATGGCGCCCGGATGCTCCATGCCCCCGTACTGAAAAGAGGGGATGAGCGCGAAATCGAACTTGGCGAAGGGATAGTCGATGTCGGTGTAGTCTTCGAGCCAGGTCAAGGCCCGCTGATGCAGCTCGAAGATCTGCTGGGCGTTGCGCGCGACCTTGTCGGCGTCCGACTCGCGGTGCAAGAAGCGCATGGGACGGCCTTGGCCGTGCCATTCCTCGACTTCGAACTTGCCGGCGGCGAAGGCCAGAAGGTAGGAGGGAATGGGCTGGGTTTCTGCGTAGCGGCAGTGTCGGCGTCCTTCTCCCAGGTCTTCACAGGCCTCCAGCGCGCCGTTGGCGACGGCCGTCCAGGAGGCGGGCATCTCCAGCTCCAGCGTGAAGCGGGCCTTGAGGTCGGGCTGGTCAAAGAGGGGAAACGATGTCGAAGCGCGGTCGGGAACGAAGAGGGTATAGAGATAATCCTGGCGGCGGTTGAGCGACGAGTCCCCGGCGATGAAGTCGACTTCGATCACGTTGTCGCCTTCCTTCAAGGAGGGTGCTTGGAGCAGGATGTGTCCCTCTCCGACCCGCACTCCCTCGGCCGGCTGGTCCTGGGCCCGGACGGCCAGCACCTGCTGGGCCGGGGCGTTGAAATCGAGCGCCAGAGGTCTGCTGGCCCCGCTCAGGCTGAAGCGGGCCTGTACCCTTCCCTCGATGGGCTGGCTCTGTTGCTCTGGGATGTCGAGCCGCATGCGGTAGCGGAGCTGGCTGATGCGTCGGCTGCGCTCTTGGGCCAGTTCCCTGGAAACGCCTCGTTGCAGCGGACTCTCTTCGGGCCGGGTGTCACAGGCGATGCTCATGGCGATGAAAAGAAGTGTCCAGGTCTTGAGGCGTCCACCCTGCATGTCGCGGCCCCTCGCTGCTTGCTTGGATGCGGGAAATGAGATGGTGGCGGTGCAGGGATTCGAACCCTGGACCTAACGGTTATGAGCCGTTCGCTCTAACCTCTGAGCTACACCGCCCCAGAGAACGATACATCATAGCCCATCTTGCCTCCCTTTTCCACCAGTGGGGTAGATGTTTGCGGCTTGGCATCGTTGCGGCCCGGTGTGGTCCTGAAACTTCAAGAGGGCCGCTTGAAAACCGGGGAAGAGGTCTTCTAGCGGCCCTCTTGACTTACGTTGTAAGAGGGGTCTGGAGGGTCCCGGTTGGGGGAAAAGCGCCGGACAGGTCGGGAACGCGTTTAAAACCTAACAAGGCGCTTTCACTCCGCTTCGGATGCCGGTCGAGGGGAAGCCAGTGTTGCAGGGGACAACCGACCCTCGAAGCTCCGAAACCGACCAGATGCGAATAAATTAACAGGCCAGGCGTCCCCCGTCAACCCCTCTGCGCATTTTTTCGCAGATTTTTTATGGCAGATCGGCTACGATCTCACGGAACTCATCCTCGCTGAAGGCGCGCATGGTTTCCGTGCGGATGAAGCCTTGAGCGCCGAGGGAGAGCGCGGTTCGGGCGATCGTGGCGTCGTCCGGCGCTTCGCAGACAACCACCGCGTCATAGCGGCCCATGGTCTTGTAGAAGACCTTCACCGCGCCCCCCGCGGCCTGAAGAGCCTCCTTGGCCTTGGCGAGCCGGGAAGGACTTTGCTTGACACTCTCAACGCCTTTCTGCGTCCAGCGCAGCAACATGATGTAGCTTGGCATGTCTGTTACCTCCTTGAAGTGCTGTAGCTCTTGCCACCTTATTGACTGAGAACGTCGTCACTCCGTTCCAATCAATCCCTTCTCTTTCGACTCCCGGGCGGGATCGTCGATCCACTGGACTTATGGCAAAGGGGCTTTGAGGAGGTGGATGTCGTCGATCCACACGTTGCCGCTTCCGGTGACCACCAGATTCAGTCGTACGTTGTCGGGGTTGTCGCCTTGCCGGAGAAAGAAGGGCGTTTCCTGGATCGTCCAGTCTTGGGTGCCGGTCAGAGGAGACTGGAGGGCGCGGGAGAAGTATTCTCCTTTTTCAGGGAAACGGCACCACATTTCCAGGTAGACCTGCCCTTCAATGCTTTCGGTGCGAAGACGGGCCCGGTAGATGAGACGGGCGGCTTCGACGTCGATGTCTCCGGTTTCGTAGAGCTGAATCGTCGTGGGCGACTCGGCGGCGATGTGCAGTGATCCGTTTCCGTCGCTGCTGATCTCCTTGTCGATGCGGACGCCCGACTCGGCGATGATCTCTTGCATGTCGTCGATTGGATAGTGTCGGATTTCCTCCTCCGCTACGTTTTGCGAGCAGGCAATGGTGAACGTCGCGAGCAGCCACATAGAGAGAGTTGATCGAGTCATGTCTGCTTCCCTTTCCGCCCAGCTTCTCTGGCGCGGTCCGCCGAAACATTCGAAACCGCCAATCGGCCAGGCGGCCGCGCCGGGCTTTGCAAGCACCCAGCGCGGCCCGATCACAGCCGAACCTGACATGAAGGCTGAACCATGATTAGCCCCATCTTACACTCCCAAGTGCCCCCGCCCAATTGTTCCCTCGCCCGCGACGGTTTAAGGGTCTTGGAGCGCGTCAGTCTTCCAACCCCTCGATCAGAGTCAGGACACGAGTTTGCTGATGGCCGCCGCGGTCTTCCGCCTGGCAGAATCGGGCAGATCTTAGCGGTCCGGGTTCTCTCCCGTGTGCCATTCGATGGGGGGAGCCGAGGTGGTGGCGTCGCGCGGGTCTCCGCCGGAGAGAAACTCGCCAACCAGATGCAGGACTTGGGGTGAGGCGAACCATAGGCCGGGTCCTTCATGGCCCATCAGCCCAATCACCAGATGGCCCGAGTTGGGGGTCCCTGGGCGATGTGCTTCGACGTTGGAGATCCTCTTTTGGGAAAGAGCGCGGAACAAACTTAATGTCTGGCGAAGGTGTTCCGCACTCAGTGCACAACAGGACCGCAGCCATCAGTGCGCCCAAGCCTCCTCGCTTCAAAACTTCTCCTCGGTACGGTTCGCAACAATGGTGGTTTGGACGTACCTTCGCTCTCTTGGTTGACAACGCGAGGCGGGAACCCCGCGATTGTAAAGCGCGACGACCAAAGCCTGGGCCAGCAGGAATCCGGCCTTTGCCGACCAGGAGTTCGCCCGAGGCTTGGCGCAGTCGGTCAAAACCGCGCTAAGGACATTGGAAACCTGCGTCCACGGTCTAAAAGACGTCCTCGGGGCGATTGAGTAGCCGCGGCCGTCCTGCGTGGGGGCTTCGATATACTCTTCTCAGTTCTGGTAAAGTTGGAGCATGGCCTCCGACAAGCCCTGCATTCGTGTCGTGATGACGGTTCCCGAGCGCAAGGAGTGGGAATTTCGGGGACGCCATTCGGTGGAGAAAATCCTGAGGCGGCTTGAACTCAATCCTGAGAGCGTCATCGTGATCCATGGCGACACCCTGCTCACGCCCGACGAGATGGTGGAAAACGGCATGGAGATCGAGGTCCGCTCGGCCATTTCCGGAGGCGCGGCATGAAGTGCACCAAGTGCGGCGGCAGGGCCGTGATCGACCTCAAGCGCCACAACAGCGGCTTCTGCAAAGAGCACTTCCTGGAGTACTTCGACGGGCAGGTGCGCAAGGCCATCGACGACTTTGCCATGTTCGAGCCGGAAGACCGCATCCTGGTGGCGGTTTCGGGAGGCAAGGACTCGCTGGTGCTGTGGGACGCTTTGCTGCGCTTCGGCTACCAAGCCGACGGACTCTACATCGACTTGGGCATTCCCGACTACGCGCCGGCTTCCACCGCCAAGGTGGACGCCTTCCTTGAGCACCGCCCTGAGGCCGTCCTGAGACGGGTCTCGCTCAGCGACGATCACGGATATGCAATTCCCGAGGCCGCCCGCCGGTTGCGCCGGGCCGCCTGCTCGCCCTGCGGACTCTCCAAGCGCTACATCTTCAACCGCGAGGCGCTGCAAGGCGGCTACGACGTCGTGTGCACGGGACACAACCTGGACGACGAAGCCGCCGTCCTCTTCGGCAACATGATCCGCTGGCAGGTGGGCTACCTGGGACGCCAGTATCCGGTGCTGGAGGAGCGCGACGGGGGGCTGATCCGCAAGGTCAAGCCGCTGATCAGAGTGACCGAGAAGGAGACGGCAGCCTATGCCGTCCTCACCGGCATCGATTACATGGTGGAAGAGTGTCCCATGGCGGCGGGGGCCCGTTCGCTGCTCTACAAAGACCTGCTCAACCAGTTGGAAGCGCGCTCCCCCGGCAGCAAACAGCAGTTCCTGTGGGGATTCTTCGAACACGGACAGCCAGCCTTCGAAGAGCAGGAAGGTGCCGAGTTGACGCCCTGCAGCGAGTGCGGGCAACCCACCTCGCGTCCCGGCCGCTGCGCCTTCTGCCGCATGACCGAGTCGCTCACCGCGCCCGCCTGAACGGTGCAGCACATCGACGGCCCGCCAAGCTTGTCTGAAGCGCTATTGCACGCTTTCAGATCGTTTCCCTTCTAACCCTTACCCAGGGTGCAGACTGCACCCTGGGCTGACGAAATGGCTCGCCTACAGGGAGCCCGGACGTGACCTGCGACACAATGGCTGGGTGCCCCGCGGGGTCTTCGGCGAGGGAGGCCCTGGGGTTCGCCTGGCCTCGACATGTTTTTCCGTGGTTCTTCAGCTTCAGGGATCCGGGACTTGACCTGCGCAGCGATCTCCAAGCTCGCACTTGTGGATTCTCAGGCATAATGGCGGGTCTATGACCGACGACGCCTACGATCCCGGACGACCTTTCAGAGAAGGCGATTTGTGCTTGTTGATCGACCCTAAGCAGCGCCGCCGCATCATGCGTTTGGACACGCGGCAGCACTTCCACCACAAGCGCACGGGACGCATCAATCACACCGACATCATCGGACGGGCGCCCGGGCTGCGCATCAAGGGTCCGCTGATGGGCGAGGTCGTGTGCCTGCGCCCCACCTTCGAGGAATACATCATGCGCCGCCTCAAGCGCAGCACCCAGATCATCTATCCCAAAGATCTGGGGCCGATTCTCTTCCGCGGCGACATTTTCCCGGGAGCGCGGGTGCTGGAATCGGGGATCGGATCGGGTTCGGCCACCGCCACCCTGCTGCGCTACCTGGGAGACGGCGAGCTGACCAGCTACGAACAGCGCGAGGAGTTCGCCGACAACGTGCGCCGGACGCTTGAGGAAGTCGAAGGCGTCTTCGGACCCTTTCAGGCCCGCCATCGGGTGGAGATCCGCGACGTTTACGAAGGCATCGACCTGCGCGGGCTGGACGCCGTTCTTCTCGACGTACCCGAGCCTCAGAACGCCGCCGGGCACGCCGCCCAGGCGCTGCGTCCGGCGGGAGTACTGCTGAGTTGGCTGCCCACGGCCTTGCAGGTCTACGCGCTGGTGCGCCATCTGCAGGAATCAGGCGACTGGGCCGAGGTCTCTACCCAGGAAACCCTGGTCCGCGATTGGGACGTGAGCGAGGGATCGATACGTCCCACTCACCGCATGGTGGCCCACACCGGCTTCCTCATCCGCGCCCGGCGGGTGGAACCATTGCGCCTCGATCCGAAGGAGGACGACACTCAAGCCTGATGCCGTCGGGCCACCGCCTCTCCACCATCGTCAACCGAGTAGATTGACATGAGATCTTGCCGGAGGCTTCAATAGAACCAGTCGTCGGAGTTCTTATTGCAGTGCAGCCCGTCATCGGTTTTGAGCCGGCCCGTGACGCTATTGCACGCTTTCAGCGTTAGGCCATGTCGCCGCTGAACCCAGGGTGGCGCCTCCGTCTCGCTGCGCTCGACGCCGGCTGACCCGGGCTGGCTTATGGCTCGCCTACAGCGAGCCCCGACTTAACTTCGACCTCGCCATGCTTCTGGTCGTCCTTGCTTGCAGCAGCGATAGCTGCCGGCCCTGCGTACCATTGGCGAAGGAGGGCCCATGGCTCGGCTGCCGTGCGCCCGGAATTGACTTTCGAGCTGCACTGCTCGAACCTAAAAAACGACACTGAACAAGGACGTTCCCATGACAAAGTCTTACCAAGCAATTGACTTCGCCGACAAGCTGTTGCGGTTCAGCGACCAATGGACGCCCCACACCGTAGCCGCCCTCAACGACTACCACTTCAAAGTAGCCAAGATCGAGGGCGAGTTTGTGTGGCACAGCCATCCCGAAACCGACGAAGCCTTCATCGTCCTCAAGGGCTCGATGCGCATCGAACTACGCGACGGAGCCGTCGATCTCGAGGAGGGCCAGATGTACGTGGTGCCTAAGGGCGTCGAGCACAAACCAGTGGCCGAGAAGGAATGCAGCATCCTCCTCATCGAGCCCTCGGGGACAGTCAATACCGGTGACGCCGGCGGCGACCGCACCTCCCACGAGGTCTGGATTTGATGGCTGAAGCCAAGTCCCGGCTCGCTGCAGGCGGGCTCTACGCTCTCCTTGACCCCATTTTGGTCGACGTGGAACTCAAGGGGCGAGCCTCCGGGATGCGCCTACGCTCTCCTAGGCTGCCAAAGCCACGGCGGGAAGCAGCTCCCCGAGGTGGCGACCGGGAAAGGCCGCCCTAACGCTAACTCGCGACCGGGGGGAGCTGTTTCAGCGCAAAATAACCGGCGGGAGCGGCTGAGAATCCGGGGTGATTGAGGACGGGCAAGTCGAGAACGTCATCGCCCAAGGTGGCGCAACGACCATCTCGCATTCATGTCTGGGCTCGCTGTAGGCGAGCCATAAGCAAGCTCAGGGGCCGCGTCGAGCGCAGCGAGACGCAGGCGTCACCCTGGGTTCAGGGGCCGCCTTCCCGAACGCTGAAAGCGTGAAATAGCGCCGCGGGGAGGCGCCAGCTTCTGACCGGCCTGCCCGTGCCCTTTGAGCGGTCTATTCCTCCTCGAGCACCACGGCCGGGACGTCGGCATTTTTGACCAGCTTGTTGAAATCGGGCAGGTCGTTGTCGACCACGGCCTTGAGCTTGGCCAATTCAGCGTCGATGGCGGTCACGAGTTGGTCGCGGACGGCGATGGCCTGCTCGGTGGGCGGGTAGTCGCCCATGGAAACCACTCCCGTCAGCGCAGCCAGCTTGTTGTTAAGGCGGATTGGGAAATTCAGCGGGTCCTGCCGGGCCCTGTTCTTGGTCTGGTAGAGGGCCTCCTCGACGGCCTTGATATCGGCCAGGATGCTCTTGGCCTTGTCGTGGATGTCCTTGTACTTTTCCTGGTCGTCCAGGCGTCCGGTGACGGTATTGATCTGGCTGCGAATCTCGCGGATGCGGCGGATGGCCAAGTGGGTCTCGGTCACCTTGTCGCGCACCCCGACCAGGAAGTCGAACTGTTTCTGAAAATCGGCGGGAGAGGCGCTGGAGCGCGGATCGGGCAGGATCTCGAAGTCCTGGGTCTGGGACTCGCCGTTGGCCGTCAGGCGCACTCGGTAGTTGCCCGGAGGGGCTTGAGGACCGCGCACCGATCCGGCCCACATGATCAGGCCGCGGAAGTCCTCGGCGTCGGGATAGCGGGTGTTCCAGACGAACTCGTTGAGCCCGTCCTGCAAATCGCTGATCTGCTCGCCGCGTTCCTTGGACTTGCTGGAAAAGGCCCGGATGAGGTCGCCGTCCTCTTCCAGGAACTCCAGCTTGACTTCGTAATCTTCGTCGTCGTCCTCGCCCTCGTCGTCATCGCCGTTGGCCTCGGATGATTCGTCCTCCATTTCTGGGTCGTCTTCATCCTCTCCCTCGGCATCGGGAGCGTCCTCCAGGTAGAAACGCACCACCACGCCCGAGGGAGCATTCTGTCCCGCGGTGCGCGGCGGATCGGGACTGAAGCGTCCCCCGCCCATCTTGTAGCTGGCCCGCGGCTTAAAGAGGTGCATGTCGGACTGGGCGATCTCGGGAGTGAGCTGATGCAGCGGAGTCAGGTCGTCCACCACCCAGAAGGAGCGTCCCTGAGTGGCCACCACCAAGTCGTCGTTCTTCAGCGCCAAGTCGGTGATGGGGACGCCGGGAAGGTTGAGCTGGAAGGACTTCCAGTTGGCCCCGTCGTCGAAGGAGATGTACATGCCGAACTCGGTACCGGCATAGAGCAGCCCGGGACGCCCGGGATCGGCCCGCACCACGCGGGTGAAGTGATCGCGCGGGATGCCGTTGTCGATGCGTGTCCAGGTCTGGCCGTAGTCCTCGGTCTTGTAGAGATAGGGCGTGAAGTCGTCGAGCTTGTAGCGGGTGCCCGCGAAATAGAGTCCGCCGGGCTCGCTGGGGTGGGCTTCCATGGAATTGATCATGGTCCACTCGGGCAGGTCGGGAGGCGTGACGTCCTGCCAGTTCTCCCCGCCGTCGCGGCTGATGTGGACGAGTCCGTCGTCGGATCCGGCCCACAGCACCCCCGCCTCGTGGGGCGATTCCAGGGCCGCGAAGATGGTGGCGTAGTACTCGACCGAAGTGTTGTCCTTGGTGATGGGTCCGCCCGAGGGTCCCAGCTTGCTCTTGTCGTTGCGCGTCAAATCGGGCGAGATGGCTTCCCAGGACTGGCCCTCATCGGTGGTCTTGAAGAGCACTTGGGAAGCGGTGTAGAGGATGTCGGGATCGTGAGGCGAGAAGAAGATGGGAAAATTCCACTGGAAGCGGTGCTCCAGATCGGCCGCGCAGTGTCCCATGGGATTGTCGGGCCAGGCGTTGACGTTTCGGATCTCGCCCGTGTCGTGGTTGACGCGAATGAGAAATCCGCCGTAGGAGCCGCCGTAGACGATGTCGGGGTTGTCGGGGTGGGGCGCGATGTGTCCGCTCTCGCCGCCGGCGGTGGACTCCCAGTCGTCCTCGTCGATGCTGCCGCCCTCGCTGCGGTGGCGGATGCGCACGGTGGAATTGTCCTGCTGGGCGCCGTAGATGCGGTAGGGAAAGGCATTGTCGGTGGTGACGCGGTAGAACTGGGCGGTGGGCTGGTTGTGGTAGGTCGACCAGTCGCGTCCGCCGTTGAAGGTGACCTGAGCCCCGCCGTCGTCGCCGATGACCATGCGCTTGGAATCTTCAGGGGCGATCCACAGGTCGTGGTGGTCGCCGTGGGGCGTGGAGATGCTTTCGTAGGTCTCTCCGCCGTCCTTGGAGTGCCAGAAGCGCACGTTGAGGACGTAGACTTCGTCGATATCCTGGGTCCCGGCATAGATTCGGGTGTAGTACCAGGCCCTTTGGCGCAGCTTGCGCTCGTCGTTGATCTTGCGCCAGGTTTCGCCTCCGTCCTCGGAGCGGAAGACGCCTCCGTCATCGGCCTCGATGATAGCCCACACGCGGTTGGAGTCAACCGGCGAGACGGTCACGCCGATGATGCCCACGGTGCCCTGGGGGAGGCCCTCGTTGCGGGTGATCTCAGTCCAATTGTCGCCGCCGTCGGTGCTCTTCCACAATCCTGAGCCCTCGCCGCCGCTTTCCAGGCTGTAAGGGGTGCGCAGGATGCGCCAGGTGGAAGCGTAGAGTACGCGGGGGTTGTTGGGGTCCATGACCAAGTCGACCGCTCCGGCATGCTCGTTGGCGAATAGGATCCGCTCCCAGTTCTCGCCCCCGTCCTTGCTGCGGTAGACGCCGCGTTCTTGGTTGGGGCCGAACAGATGGCCCATCACGGCGGCATAGACCAGGTCAGGATTGCGGGGGTGGATGCGGATGCGGGGGATGTGCTGGGAGTCTTTCAGTCCGACGGCCGTCCAGGTCTTGCCGGCGTCCAGGCTTTTGTAGAGGCCCGTGCCAGGCGAGACGTTGCCGCGCACCGTCACCTCGCCGCCGCCCACGTAGATGACGTTGGGGTCCCATTCGCTGACGGCTACGGCGCCGATCGATCCGCCGAAGTAGCCGTCGGAGAGGTTCTCCCAAGTCGATCCGCCGTCCTGGGTGCGCCACACGCCGCCTCCGGTGGAACCGAAGTAGTAGAGCATGGGCTTGCCGGGCACTCCGGTGACGGCCGCCGAGCGTCCGCCCCGGAAAGGTCCGATGGGCCGGTAGCGCAGCGCCTTGTAGAGCGCCTCGTCGTAATCTGCCATCGTAGCTGCGTCCTGCTGGGCCCAAAGGGCCGCCGGAAGCAGCAGCATCACCGCCAGTGCGGAAATGATCCAAAAAGCACACCTGTAGCCCCTCATGGGGCCATCAAACCGTCCCCCCACTCTCATGCGTCCTCCTCGTGTCTTGGGATTTTGACATCACCATAAAGTCGAGCAGGCCCATCCTAGCATTGCGCCAAGCGGCTGAAAAGCGGCCTTGCCCCATCCCGCCGGGGTCTTGCGGGAGTCGACGCGGAAAGGTGGCAGGGATGCCGAGAAATGCCTCTATTGCACCCTTACAGGGTTGGGTTTTTCGCCCTTTTGACCCAGGGTTACGCCGCTTCTCGCTGCGCTCGACGCGGCTCACCCTGGGCTGGCATATGGCTCGCCTTCAGCGAGCCCCGACTTGATCATCAAGAGAGTCGCGTCCCGGATCGCCCTGCCGACGTGGAAACCAAGCGCGTCGGTCGGAGTTTCGCGCGGCTGAGGTGTCACGAGGCGCGTCCCTATCGACGTACGAACCGAGTACGTTCCTTTGGAGGCATCGCCCTGCCAACGTGGACCCCAAGCGCGGCCTTGTCGAGGTTTCGCCCTGTTGACGTTGTCAATCCAGCGCGTCGCGATCCACATATCGCACTGCTGACGGGCCCACCACTGGGAGCCTTGTCCGGCGTCGGGACACGGGGATGGGAACAGGTCTTCGGTTGATGGGGTCATAGGATTCGCTGCGGAGTCGCCAACGCAAGGTCGCCTGCTGCTTGTGAATAAGGGGGCGGGTCGGCGTCGGGGCGCTGATGTACGATGGTAGTCGTAGTTATGGACGGCATGGGCTTGGTGGTATCGGCAGAGACTCGGGTCCGCTTGCAGCGGGCGGCGCTTTGGGTGGAAGAGCGCGGCGGCTTGCAGGAGGTGCTGGTGGTGGCTCCGTCCAGGGGGGCCGCCGACGATTTCGTGCGCGGATTGGCTCAGAAAAAAGGGGGCGCTTGGGGCGTCCACCGCATGACGCTCGCTCAGTTGGCTTCGATTTATGCCACCGAGCGGTTGGCCGAGGAGCAGAGAGCTCCGCTGAGTCCGCTGGGCGTCGAGGCGCTGGCAGCCCGGGCCGTCCACGATTGCCGCGCCCAAGAACCCTTGGAGTACTTCCATCCGGTGGCCGACATGCCGGGCTTTGCGCGCGCGCTGGCCCGCACCCTGACTGAACTGCGGCTGGACGAGGCCTCGCCTGAAAAGCTGGCCGGGTCCGGTCACCCGGGAAGCGATCTGGCGCGCTTGCTGACTTGCTACGAAGCCGAGTTGAAAGCGCGCAAGCTGGCCGATTTCGCGTCCATGTTGAAAGTGGCCGCCGAGAGTGAGCAGGGCCGCCGCTATGAAACCTTCTCCTTCGGCCGCATGCCCACCCTGCTGCTGGACGTCTCCCTGACCTCCAAGCTGGAAAAGCGTTTCCTGGCACGCCACTGCCAGCACAGCCGTCAGATTTTCGCCACCGCCCTGAGGTCCGACGAGGAGACACGTGAGGCGCTGCAAGAGGTGCTCGGCTGCCGCGCGGTTGATCTTGAGGCGGACGGGTGGAAAGCGGCTGCCAGGGGCAAAGGCGAGGAAATCCCTGGCGGGCAGGGAGACGGCGGCGGAAGCTTCAGTCAGGGATTCGGCCAACCAGGGCTGCCCGGCCCGGACGATGGTTCACAGGGGCTCGCGCAAGAGCGTGGCGATAAGGGGCCGCAGAAGGACGCGGGGGAAGATGCCGAAAGGGCATCGTCTAAACCCTCGGCTGAACGCGACGAGGACTCGGATGGGGAGGCCGAATCTTGGTCCCGTCAAGACGAAAGCCAGGAACCGCCCGGACGCGACGAACTCGACTCGGTACGGCGCTGGATCTTCTCGCCCGGCGACATTCCCGAGCCCCGGGAGCGGGCCGGCACAGTTGAGTTTTTCTCGGCCCCGGGCGAGGGACGCGAGTGCGTGGAGGTGGCCCGCCGCATCCTCATCGCCTCCAGCCAGGGCGTGCCCTTCGACCAAATGGCGATTCTGCTGCGCGATCCCGGCATCTACCTGCCCCTGGTCGAGGACGCCCTGAGACGGGCCCGCATCCCGGCCTATTTCACCCAGGGAGCCATTCGTCCCGACCCCGCCGGACGCGCCTTCCTGGCCCTGCTGGCTTGCGCCGCCGAAGGACTCTCGGCCTCGCGCTTCGCCGAGTACCTGTCGCTGGGCCAGGTGCCCGAGGTGGACGAAGGCGGCGGCCCTCCCCAGCGCGAGGCGCCATGGGTGCCGCCCCAGCAGGGACAGCTCAGCTTCATCACGGCCGAGCCGGGCGCCATCGAGTCCTCGCCCGAGCAGACCTCGCCTCCCGCCCAGGCCGCACTCTTCCAGTTCTCCGGACCCGGGAGCTCCCAGGGCGATCCGCCCGACACGGAAGGCAGCCGATCCCCGAGCCAGGACGCATCGAGGTCCGATTCGAGAGCCGCTTTCAGCCGGACGGGTTCAGCCGACGCCGGCCGCGGCGCGGGGGCACCCAGCTCGGCATCCCACCACCGCACCCAGCCGTCGGACGTCGATTCGTCCCCCGTCATCGCCGGCGGACTGCGCACTCCCTTCCAGTGGGAGAAGCTGCTCACCGACGCCGCCGTCATCGGGGGAGACTGGAAGCGCTGGCAGCGCCGCCTCTCCGGACTGGCCGCCGAGATGGAAAAGCGCCGTCAATCGCTGCTGGGCGAAGACGACACCCACGCCCAGCATCTCTCCCTGCAACTGGAACGTCTGGAGGTGCTGCGCCGCTTCGCGTTGCCGCTTGTACGACATCTCTCGGAGTTGCCGGCTGAAGCCAAGTGGGGAGTCTGGCTGGACTACCTGCGCAGGCTGGCTTCCGAGTCGCTGGCGGCGCCCGAAGCCGTCCTGGGCGTCCTGGGAGAGCTGCAGCCCATGGACGAGGTGGGGCCGGTCGACCTGTCCGAAGTGCGCCAGGTGCTGAGCGAACGCCTCACCACCCTGCGCGTCGAGCCGCCCCAGCGCCGCTACGGCAAGGTCTTCGTGGGGACGGTGGAAGAGGCCGCCGCCCGTTCCTTCCGCTGGACCTTCATCCCCGGCTTGGCCGAGGGCGCCTTCCCCCGCAAGGCGCTGGAGGATCCTCTTCTGCTCGACGATTACCGCCAGTCGGTGTCCTCTGACCTGGAGCTGCTGCCCGACCGATTCGAGCGCGAACGCCTGTTGTTGCGCGTGGCCCTGGGCGCGGCCGGCGACAAGCTGCTCATTTCCTATCCACGCATGGACGCGGTGCAGGGACGCCCCCGCGTCCCATCCTTCTACGCCCTGGACGTCCTCAGAGCCGCCCAGGGACGCCTGCCTGACCTCAAGAAGCTGGAGCAGCAGGCCGCCCTGGCCGTCAAGACCTACTTGGGCTGGCCAGCGCCCAAAGATCCCATGGACGCCATCGACGACGCCGAGCACGACCTTTCGGTGCTGGAAACCCTCATGCAGGACAAGCAGCCTTCCGTCGGAGGCGCCCGCTATCTGGTAGAGGTCAGCCCTCATTTGGCCCGCTCTCTGCGCTACCGCTACATGCGTTGGAGCATCCCCCGCTGGACGGAGGCCGATGGCGTTTATCGGCCCGACCAGGAAACCGCCCGCCTGCTGGAGTCCCAGAGCTTGCG
>DATIPO010000447.1:0-18199 GCA_035471925.1 Acidobacteriota bacterium | reverse complement strand
CATCTACATCAAGTTCGGACCGCCCACCGGCATCGAGAAGATGCCAGAAGGCGGATCGTATTACCGCAAGGCCCGCGAAGGCGGCGGGCTGACCTACACCCATCCTTTCGAAGTGTGGTTTTACAACCACATCGAAGGAGTGGGCGACGGCATCGAAATCGAATTTGTCGACTTCTCGCGCACCAACGAGTACCGCATGGCGCGGGACGCCAACGACAAAGACGCCCTGCTCTACGTTCCCGGCGCAGGACTGACCGACGCCGAGCATTTCGGGACCCAGACCCGCTTCGACCGCCTGCGTACCCGGTTTATGGGCGACGTGGACGCCCGGGGAGCGCCTGGAGCAGTAGGCTTCTATGCCTTGCGGGCCCGCGACATGCCGATGCAGCGCCTGCAGACGCTCTACGACTTGCAGCGTCCTGCCGAGATCCAATTCAAGGATCTAGAGAAGCTGGTGCGGGTGCGGGTCAGCTACGCCGACCTGCCCTTCAACTTCCGCACCGACCACGTCCAGATTTCGGAAAGAGCCTGGCTGGTTCCAGTAACCGTCTTTTTCAAAAACAGGGACCTGACCTTCGAGGCCGTAGACGAGGGACGCACCAAGCGCGCTACCGTCAATCTCTACGGCCAAGTCGAGTCGCTGGGCGGACGCATCGTCTACGTCTTCGAAGAGGCTGTCAAGCAGGACGTCCCCGCCGATCAATTGCAGCAGCGGCTTGAGGAAACGGCTGTTTTCCAGAAGCGCTTCCCGCTCGAGCCTGGACGCTACAAGCTGACGATCGTGGCTCAGGATCTGAAGTCGAGCCGGCTCTCCACCATCGAAAAGGCCATCGTCGTGGAAGAGTCCGACCAGGAACGCCTCAGCGCCAGTTCCCTGATGCTCACAAAGGAGGTCCAGCCGCTGGCTGATGACCTGACGCTGAGCGATCCTTTCGTGATCGGCAAATACAAGGTCATTCCGGCATCCGACAACCAGTTCTCGCCTGGCGAGCAGTTCGTGCAAGCCTATTTCGAGGTCTACAACATGACTCTCGATCAGACCACGTTGGAGCCTTCGCCCAAGGTGGAATTGGCTCTCTTCGGTCCTGAGGGGCAAATGTTCGACTTCACTCCCATCGACCAGGAATTCGAGTTCGTGGGCGACCGCCTCATGGTTTACAAAACGCTGCCTTTCGCCGGACTGGAGAAGGGCAACTACAAGGTCAAGTTCCGGGTTACCGACCTGATCAGCGGGCAAGTGATCGAGACCGAGGCCCGCTTCGAGCTCACCGAAAGCTCCAACATCCAGGCCCGTAGCGCCAATCCGTGAGCGGCTGAGCGCGGGCCCTCCCAGCCGGAGCGACGATGGACTTCCCGTCGGCCCTTTCAGAGCCTCGCCGCTATTGGCCCCTCCTGCTGCTGGGGCTGATGGCGGCTGGACTTTTCGCCGACGCCCTGTTGCCTTCGCGCACCCTCATTCCCACCGGATTCCTCTATCAACGCCAGCCCTGGAGCAATGAAGTTCCCCAGTTGGCGGGCGATCCGGCCCAGCAATACGACCTTCTGCATCAGTTCTATCCGTGGGCCCGCTTCTATCGGGAATCGCTGCTCAACGGCCAACTTCCCCTGTGGGACCCGCACAGCTATCTGGGGACGCCGTTCTGGGCCAATCCCCAAGCGGCCGTACTCTTCCCCGGCACTTGGCTGCATCTGCTGATGCCGCCCCAGCACTCCTTCACCCTGCTCTTCATGCTGAAGGCCGCCCTGGGGCTGATCGGCATGTTTGTATGGCTGCGGCGGACGGGCCTGCCGGTCCCAGCCGCCTTCTTGGGAGCCTCCGTTTTCGGCCTCTCGACCCACACCCTGGTTTCCCTGGCATTTCCCTACTCAAACGTCACCGTGCTCTTTCCCTGGGCCCTGCTGGCGCTGGACCGCTTGCTGGAAAGCGGACTGGCGGCTCCCGGCCGGGGACGGACCGGGTCCTGGACGGCGGCGGCGCTGGGTGTCGGCCTGCTGGTTGCCGCCGGCCAGCCTCAATCGGCTCTGCTGGCCCTGGCGGCGCTGGCCCTCTACGGACTGATACGGCTGCTCCGCCCCTGCCCCCGCTGGGCGTGGCCGGCTTGGCAAGGTCCGCCGGGTACACCGTCTCTGCTGCGCCGGAGGCTCCTGACCGTCCTGCTGGCAGGATCGGCGGTTCTGAGCGGCGGAATGCTGTGCGCCTTGCAGTGGATGCCGGCCCTCGACTACGTGGCCGAAAGCATGGTGGGCCACGGTCCGCGCATTCTCTCTTCAGGACTGCCCTATCTGCCCGGAAACCTCCTCAACTTCCTGGTCCCCGACCTCTTCGGTTCACCGCTCGAGGGAGATTTTTGGGGATTTCCCGGCTACCACGATGCGGCCTTTTACTCCTCCCTGACCGCCCTGCTGCTGGTGCCCTTGGCGTTTCTGCCCCGGAGCCTGAGGCCCTGGAGCCCGAAAGAGGTCCCCACAACGGACAGCCCCGCCCAAGAAGGAACCTCCTCAGGCCCAAGGCACTCTGATTCCCTGCGCCCCCGCCAGAGGCCTCCAGACGCCGACGTCCTTGCGCGGCCTGACGGCCCGCTATTCCCCGCTGTGTTGGGACTGCTCTCGCTGGGCCTGATGTTTGGCCTTCCCTTGCTGGAGATGCTGCTGGACTTCCCAGGATTCGATCTCATCCGCCGAAACAAGGCGGCCTTCCTGGCGGTTTTCGCGCTGGCCGTGCTGGCGGCCCAGGGCTGCGGACGCCTGATTGCTTTCCTCCGCCGCCCCTGCGCCGAGAATCGGGGCGGCAAGGTCAGGAAGAAACCGCTGCCGCTGCGAGGCGCTCTGACGCTGTGGGCCGTCTTCCTGGCGTCGGCCTGTCTGGCGGCTCTGCATTATTATCGGGCCGAGCGCGTCCACTTCAGCGGCGGATCCTTCAGCCAGCCCGGCCCCTGGATCGCCCTCAGCGTCCTGACGGCGGCGCTGGCCGTGGTTTGGCTGGCACCGGCCTCCTGGCGCGGGCTGTTGCTGGCCGCTCTGGTGGCGGGAGAACTCCTGGCTGGCGGCTACGGCCTGAATCCGCGGGGGAGCAGCCAAGCCCTCTTTCCACCCCTGCCAGTTCTCCAGGACCACCTCACCGGGACGTTGCCGCGCATCTACTCCACCCGCCACACCCTGCTGGCACCCAACTCGGCCATGGTCTATGGACTCCAGGACGTACGCGGCTACGACGTCGTGACACCCCGCCGCCTCTTTCGCTACATGCAGGCCATCGATCCCGCCTTGGGCGACGAGTGGACGGCCTTGCAGGCCTTGCCCCGAAGCCGCCTGCACCCTCAG
This sequence comes from Acidobacteriota bacterium, assembly GCA_035471925.1. GTDB lineage: Bacteria > Acidobacteriota > UBA6911 > RPQK01 > DATIPO01 > JANQFM01. Next base: position 14,878 of record DATIPO010000447.1, on the reverse strand, counting down.
TCACGCTTGCGTCAGGCCTTCGACATGGCACTGGAGTCCGACTGGGGTCCGGAACTCCAGGCCTATCTGAAAAGCGAGTCCTACTGGTCGGTCACGGCCTCGCGCATTACCCGCCCCGACCTCTTCAGGCGCCTCAACATCGAATGGCTGTGGACCCCTCCTGGAAAGGCTCCCTCCGACTACGATCCCGTCGAGGATTTCGGCCCCGTGACTTTGCACCAAAATGCCCAAGCCGCAGCCGCCGGGATCTTCTTCAACTGGGTAGAGGCCGGAAACGCCTCCGAAGCTCTGAGGCGGGTCCAGCGACTCGACCGTCCAACGACGGTTGTTGTCGAAGCCCATTTGCCCCAGGTGGGCCAGCCCCCAGCCGAGGCGGAGCTTGCCGAGGGGCCCGGGGGAGGGCCATCCTCCTCCCCAAGCTGGGAGTTGTTGGAGTCGACTCCCACCCGTCGCTCCTTCCGCGTCCGAGCCCCGGCTCCCGCCGTTTTCGTGGACTTCGGACGTTACAGCCCCGGCTGGATGGTGAGAACTGGGGAAGAAGAGACGCCGGCCTTGGCCGTGGATTCCCTTTTCAGGGGCGTTTTTCTGCTCCCCGGCCAGCACCGCGTGGAATTCTTCTACCGCCCCGGTTCTTTGGGTCTGGGCGCTCTTCTGAGCGGGCTGGCGCTGATCGTCTGCCTCACAACCTTGGCCCTGGGTTGGCGAGCCGTCCGTTGAACCCTCCACACTTGCAGATCGCAGAGCCTTTGCCCAGACTGAGGAATCGGCCAAGTAATCAGTCAATCATGCAAGAAGGAGACGTGCAGCATGAGGAAATATCAGATCATCGCGGCCGCGATAACCGTGTGTTTGCTGGCCACGGCCCCAACTTGGGCTCAGGAGCGCGACTTTTCCCAGATCGAATTTGAGGCCACCCATGTGGCGGGCAACATCCACATGCTGGTGGCCCAAGGAGGCGGAAACATCGGCGTCACGGCCGGCGAGGACGGCATCATCATCGTCGATGACCAGTTCGCCCCCTTGGCCGACAAGATCAGGGCAGCTTTGCGGGAGATCAATCCGGGCCAACTCAAGTTCGTCCTCAACACCCATTGGCATTGGGACCATACCGACGGCAACAAGGAATTCGGCCCCGAGGCCACCGTCATCGCCCACCACAACGTGCGCAGGCGCCTGAGCAGCGACCAGCGGGTCATGGGACGAAACGTCGAAGCTCTGCCTCCCGAGGCTTGGCCGGTGATCACCTTCGACGAATCGCTGGCCATCCATTTCAACGGAGAGACCATCGAAGTCATCCACCTGCCCCATGGGCACACCGACGGCGACAGCGTCATCTATTTCACGGGCTCGCGGGTCGTGCATATGGGCGACCACTTCTTCAACGGCTACTTCCCCTTCGTCGACCTGGAAAGCGGCGGCGACGTCAGAGGCTACGCCGAAAACGTCGACCGGGTGCTGGAGATGATTCCTGAGGACGTCAAGGTCATTCCCGGCCATGGACCGTTGGCCAGCAAAGCCGACCTGCAGCGCTTCCACGCCATGCTGCTGGACACCATCGCCACGGTGCAGCTTCACATGTCTGAGGGAAAGACGCTGGAAGAGATCAAAGAGGCCGGCTTGGACCCGCGCTGGGAATCCTGGGGCCAAGGTTTCATCAACGAAGCCAACTGGATCACAACCATCTACACCGACCTGAGCGACCATTAATGCGGCACGCTGCCAGCCTTGAGGCGGCTCTTTACGCTATAACGCCCCTACAAAGGCTTGTCGCAAAAGTACGCGCCATGGCATCTTCGAAGTACCGCTATTCCATCCTTTCAGGGTTTATTTAAAGGCATTAACCTTACCCAGGGTGCCGCTCGGACGCTTCGCGCCCTCGCTCTACCCTGGGCTGACGAATGGCTCCCCTTCAGGGAGCCCAGACCTGCTTTCAGCACAGCCAAGTCGGGGCTGGCGCTGCGGGGCTGCCGGGTGACCGCCTTGGACCTCAAGTCGGGGCTGGCGCTGCGGAACTGCCGGTGACCGCGCTGAACCTCAAGTCGGGGCTGGTGCTGCGGAAGTGCCGGTGACCGCGCTGAACCTCAAGTCGGGGCTCCCTGAAGAAGGGAACCATAAGCCAGCCAGGAGTTGTGCAGAAAGTCCGGTCCGGGCTCCCTGGAAGGGAGCCATAGGCCAGCCCAGGGTAGAGCGAGGGCGCGAGCGCCCGAGCGGCACCCTGGGTTGCCAGGCTAGTTCCGGCCAAACCCTGTAAGGGTGTAATAGCGGTTTTCGAAACGAATCTCCAATTCGCCTGCGCTGTCTCGCCAGACGTCCCTACCGACGAGGACGCAGGTCGGCGATGAGGGGGTCGTGGTCCATGTCTCCCCAGCGGCGGCCCTTGAGAGGGCCGGCTTCCAGCAGCTCGAAATGCTCACGGCTGAAGAAGATGTAGTCGAGGCGGCGGTCGGGTTCGGCGGTGGAACCTCCGCCTTGCCCGGCGTCCTGCAGGCGTTCGGCCAAGTAGTTGTAGGACTCGACGTCCAAATGCTCGTCGTTGCTGAAAAGGTCTTGGCGCTTGTCTAATCCGGGGTCGATGTTGAGGTCGCCCAGAAGTAGCCTGGGCGCCGGAAAGCGTTGCAGCAGGTCGGCGGCCGCCCCGATGGACTGGTTGCGCTTCTCAGCCGAGAAAGCGTCGGCATGCAGGACCGCGATGAGGATCGAGTTGCGAAAGCCGCCACGACGGCGTTCCCCCTGACCATCGGCACCAGAGTCGCCGGGAACCGGGGAGTCGGCGGACTTCGGAAGCAGGTGCCGGGGAGGGCGGTAGCTGGCCAGAACGAAGCGGCTGTTGCCCGGCCAGGAACGGGCCCGCAGGTCCCCCCGCCTGACCATCATACCCACGCGGGAGCCTTCGCCCGAGGCCAGGAAGGCTTGCCAGTCCCCTCCCATTCGCTGGACGAGCTGGCTGATCTGCTGCTCGGAGCGTATCTCCTGAAGTGCGATCAGGTCAGCCTGAATCTCGCTCAAGGTGGAGGCTACGCGGGCCACCAGTTCATCCCCCAGCGGACGTCCGCCCTCGGCGCTTCCGCCTACATTCCAAGTGACCACGCGCAGGGCGCCTTCAGAGGGAGGTTCCAGCCCGAAGGTGGGGGGCGGGGGCTCAGTCAGGCTCCAGCCCAAGAGGAAGGAGGCCGCCGCCGCCAGGAAAAGAAGGCTCTCCGTCCAGGCTCCCCGCCAGTTCGTCCTCATCAGCCCACCTCCTCGCGGTTGCGGAAGCGCCACAGGGCCAGCCCCAGAAAGAGGAAGGCGAAACCGCCCAGGCTGAGGGCTTCGGAAACCACCTGATTCCAGGGAATGTGCTCCTGGAAAAGGGCCCTCCAATAAGCCAGATGACTGGTGAAGAGCAACGGACGCAGGTCCTCAAAGAAGTGGATCTCGCTGACCACGTAAAGCACCAGGTAGACAGCCACCGAGGATCCCACGGCGTTGACGGGATTGCCCACCCATGTGGACAGAAGCAGGGCCAGCGAAAGGGTCGTCAGCAGTCCCAGTGTAGCCGCCGGCCATACTAAGAGGAACCGTGCCAGCGCCTGGGATTGAGGCAGGGACTGATGCTGGCTGGTCATCTGCAGCACGCCTGGATAGATGTTGAGGTCGCCCCAACCCACCGCCACCAGTCCCAGCAGAAGACTCAATGCCAGGAATCCGCCTACCAGCAGGAAAAGGTATCCCAGCGAGACGGCGGACTTGGTGAGAAAAAGCCGCCGCCGCGACAGAGGACGAGCCAGCATCAGGTGGATGGTGCGGGAATGGGTTTCGGAGGCGATCTGGGCACCGGCTTCGGTGGCCGCGAAGATGGGCAGGATGAGCACGAATCCGAAGTAAAAGGCGTAGAGGGAAAAAGTCAATCCGTTGAAATAAGAAGCGTTCTCGAAGGTATAGCGAAATTCGGCTTGGCCGCCGGTCTCCTTCTGAGCGTAGGTGTAGAACCCGAAGAGCATCAAAGCCAGGAACAGCGCCAAAGTGGAGGCCGCTACCCAAGGACGCCTGGAGCGTCCCATCTTGAGCAATTCCAGGCGGACGGCCATCAGCGCACCTCCCCCCGGGCTGGCAGGCCCTGGTCGCGGCGGGCTTGGCGGATGCGCTCCAAAAGCAGCTCTTCCAAGGTGGGCTTGGCCTCGTGAAACTCCAGCAGGCGGACTCCGCTGGCCTCCAGCAGAGCGGCAGCCTGGGAGAGACTGAGGGCTCCTGCGGGCAGCAGCAGCGTGCCGTCCGGCGAAGCCTCGGGACGCATCTGCTGTTCCCGCAGCACCTCCACGGCACGGTGCGGCTGATCGACGCGCAGGTGCAGCCGCTGGCGTCCGTCGCGCAGTCCCGCCGGCGGACCCGAGTAGAGGACGCGCCCCTCCTCCAGCACCAGCATGCGGTCGACAAGCTGCTCGACCTCGATCAGCAGATGGCTGGAGAGCAGGATCGTGAGTCCGCGCTCCTGGCGCAGACGGCGCAGTACGCCGCGCAGCTCCAGCACCGCCAGCGGATCAAGGCCATCGGTGGGCTCGTCCAGCACCAGGAGTTGGGGAGGGGGCACAAGAGCCTGGGCCAAGGCCAGGCGCTGGCGCATTCCGAAGGAATAGCTGCCGACACGGTCGTCGGCCCGTCCCAGCAGTCCCACCATGCTCAAGGCGCTCTCCACGTCTTGGCGGGTGGGTGGCCGTCCATTGAGTCCCAGGCCGCCCAGCAGGCGCAGATGTTCGCGGGCGCTGAGCTGGTCGTAGAGGGGCGGCGGTGCGAAAGCGAAGCGCGTCCGCCGCATGACTTGGCGGCGGCGGCTGAAGGGATCGAGGCCGAAGACCCGCGCCCGTCCCGCGCTGGGCTGCAGGAGTCCGCCCAGAATCTTCAGCAGGGTCGTCTTTCCCGAACCGTTGGGGCCCACCAAGGCCAGGATCTCGCCCTTCTCCAAGCGCAGATCGACGTTGAGCAGCGCTTGGCGCCGACCGTAGTCGCGGGAGAGCTTGTGAGTTTCAACGACGGCTTCTTGCATCGATAACCGCCGCATATTGTAACAAGCCAAGCCAGACCAGCCCGCATTCCTGACGGACAGCGGACGCTTCAGCGGGCCAGCACGTCGTCCCATTCGTTGATCGTCACCTTGTCGGGCTTGAAGCCCAGGCCGGGGATGTTGAATGGGGTCATCTCGCCTCCGGTCGTAATAAAGCCCACCCGCATGACGCCGCCGTCAAGGTGCAGGTAGAGGGGGACAGGCGTGCGGAAGTCCTCTCCCACTTCGCTCTGACGAAGCTTGCCGCTCACCACCCACTTGCCGTCTTCCTTGTCGGGCTCGATGCTGTATTCCAGCTCGTACTTGGGAATCCGGTTGCTGTAGATCCAGTTGTCGAAAAACCAGTCCATGCTGCCGTCGCCGTCCAGATTCATGAAGGGAAGCATATGCTTTTCCACGACGCCCTTGAAGTCCTCAGTGGAAGCCGCCTGGTTGAAGTAGGTCTTGGTGAAGTCCTTCATCATGGCCATGAAGCGTTCGTCGGGCGTTTGGGAGTTGGGGTCGTAGAGCATCATGCGCAGCATGTGCAGCACCCAGCCCCCTTTTTCATACACCAGGGCGGCATATCCGCGGGGCGCGCGGCTGGAACTCAAGCGGCGTCCCATGTAGATCGGCCCCAGGACGTTGTAGGAGCCTTGCCCATGGCCTTTCAAAAAGGTTTCTCGATCTTTTTTGGCGCGCTTGAAGTACTCGTCGGGCGAGCGGCTGTACCAGGCGTAGAGATTGCCTGAAAACTGAGCGAATCCTTCCGAGAGCCACTGGTCGCGGTAGCTCTTCCAGCCCACCACGTGCCCCCACCACTGGTGGGACGTCTCGTGAGCCCTGAAGTAGTCGGTGATTCCCACCGAGTCGTCGATGCCCAGCTGGTGGCGCTGAGTGCTGTCGAGGAAGGTCAGCGTGGCCAGGTACAGCAGCGAAGGCCACCCCTGTCCATAGCTGCCCGGTATGTTGGAGACGGCCAGCTTCTTGTAGGGGTAAGGTCCGAAGTAGGCCTGCATGACGCGCAGGCTGTTGCCCACCTCGACGGCCATGGTTTCCGCCATGCGGCCGGGCGTTAGCGATCCCAGGGTAAAGGGGGAGGAAGTCTCCCCGATGCCCGGACTGGTGAGATGTTCGATGCGGCGCAGGAAGTCGTCGCCGCGGGTGTTGGCGTAGACCTCGACGGTGACGTCTCCCACCGCGTGGGTCTTGATTTTGTAGTCGCCGAAAGCGAAACCAGCCACCGCCAGAGGGATTTCGCTCCTCCAGCGGGTGACGCGGTAGCCGTCCTTCTTATGGTCGGAGAGCTTCTCGCCCACCGCCACGGCATCGTAGCGCTTGGGCACCCGCAGCGTGATTTCGAAGTCCTTGCGGGTGGCAAAGGGGTTCTCGTTGAGCGAGGGACGTCCCATGCCGTAGCTGGGATACCAACCGAAACTGCGGCAGAAGAAGTTGCCGCTGCCCACTTCGTCCACTACCTTCTTGCCGGCGTACTCGAAGGTGAGGCGGTGGGTCCCCTGCTCGAAGGGATGGGGGCTGATGACGGCCAGGTAATCGGTGAAGAACACCTCGTCACGGTCTTTGTCGGGCTGCAGGAAACCGTACTCCCGCCCCTCCGGACCGCGCACCGAGGCCACCTGAAGGTCGGGCGTGAGCGAAAACAGCAACACCCGTTCTCCGGACCGGGTCTGTTCTAATTCCAGGTTGACCGAGGCCTTGAGCTCGGTGTTTTTCTCAATGGTGACGTCGATGTTGTAGGAGGTGATCACCGTCTCCTGGTGGGCAACAGGATCTTGAAAGACGTCCTGGGGGAGGCGGTCGCCCTGGGGGTACTTGGCCCACACGTCGCGGCTGCGGTGAGACTCCCTCCAGTGGACGAGTTCGACCTCTTCGGGATCAGCCCGATCAAGGCAGAAGGTCAGCCAGCCGTGATCTTTGGTCTTGATCTCGGCGGCCAGAAAGGCATGGTGGGAGCCGTCCTGGGCCAGCAGCGACTTGAGCAGGCGGACATTCCAGTCCAGGCCGTGCCTGCGCAGTTTGTTCAGGCGGCCCAAGTCGAACTGGGAGGAGGCGGCCTCCGCCTCTGCCAGGGCTTGGGACAATACACGTCCCGTGTCGTCGCTGAAAAACAGCAGGGCCTGGGTGAACTCAGCCTCCAGCGAGGCGCTCTTGCTGTGGATCCTCAGTTGATAACGCTCGGCTCCGATGGACGGCCGCAGGGTGAAGCGGCCCTGACCTTCGAAGACAGCCATCGCCGGACGTCCCGGCAAAGGCGAATCGAGAGCCATGCTTCCTTGCTCGAAAACCAGGGCGGCATTGTCGCGTTTCAGCGTCAGTTGAGACACTTGCATGGCCTGGGCGAAGTCAGGCTGGCTCAAACGCTGCCAGAGGACATCGGCGTCCAGCGGTTCCATTGCCTCAGCCGACGCCTCCTGTGGGGCCCCTGCCTCAGGTTGCTGGGCTGCCAGGGTGGAAGCGGCCAACAGCGCCGACAACAAAAGGAAAGGAAGATTCTTGACCATGTCGCTACCTTCTCGTCTTTTAGCTTCGACGTCTATGATGCCAGAGAAATAGAGAAAGCGTAACGATCATTGGCGAAGGAAGACCGAGGACGGATCAGCCTTGGAAGTACTCGGGCTCCATGCCCGGACGCCACTTGATGTTGCAGCCGATGCTGGGCTTCTGGTCCTGGGGCACGGATTGCCCGCTCAAAACCGCATCGGCGGCGAGGCGCAGGTCTTGGCCGGTCACGGGAACGTCGTCCATGCCGGGACGGCTGTCGTCGAATTGTCCCCGGTAGACCAGCTTGCGGTCATGGTCGAAGAGGAAGAAGTCTGGAGTGCAGGCCGCCTTGTAAGCCTTGGCCACCATCTGCGAAGCGTCGAAGAGATAGGGGAAGACATAGCCCATGCTCTCCTTCTCCTCCTTCATCTTCTCAGGACGGTCTCCGGGATGGGACTCGACGTCGTTGGAATTGATAGCGACGATGCCCAGTCCTTTTTCGCTGTACTCGCGGGCGAACTGCGCCAGTCCTTGGCGGATGTGCTTGACGAAAGGGCAATGGTTGCAGATGAACATCACCAGCAGTCCTTTGCGGTCGGCGAAGCTGTCGCGCGACACCAGCTTTCCTTGTGTGTCAGGCAATTCGAAGTCAGGAGCCGGGGTCCCCAGCTCCAGCATTGTCGAAGGCGTCTTGACCATATTGCGATTGTTCCAAATCGGCTGCGGCGGCGTCAAGACGGCTCGTCTGGTTGAAAATGCGGGTGGAGCGTGCGATGCTCTTGACTGAAACGGTTGAACTCGATCCGGGAGCTTATTTGATGGACCTCATCCTGGTCGCCGACGCCGATCCCCTGCCAGCCGTCCTGGAGCAGAAGATCGGCAGCGAAGACCTGCAACTCCTGCACGCCTCAGACAGCGCCGCGGCCCGCCGGATTCTATCCGAGAAGGGACCTGACGTGAGGGTCCTGCTCCTAGACTGGCGTTTGCCGCAAAAAGGCGGCCTGCCCCTTCTGAAGTGGACCCGACAACAACGTGAACTGCCCTACCTGGAAGTAGTGGTGGAGTCGTCCCAGCTAGGCCCCGAAGACGTGCGCCATTGCATCAACTGCGGGGCTTGCCGCTTCGTCAGCAAACCTTGGCAACCCTACCAGTTGCTGGCGGCGCTCCATTCGGCCGTCACCGATTCGAGGCTCAAGGAATCGCTTCTGGGACGGATTCGAGAGTACGAGGACGCCCTCAGCCTGCTCACCGCAGGCGTCTTTAAAGTCCACACCCTCAAGGACGCCGAATCGCTGGCCATCGGACTGGGACGGCTGTGCCGCAACCGCCAGGACAGCATGGGCATCCTGGAGCTGCTCAGCAACGCCATCGAACATGGCAATCTGAGAATCGGGTACGAAGAAAAGAGCCAGCTCCTTAAAAAAGGGATCTACCGCCAAGAGATTGAGCGCCGACTCAGCCTGCCTGAACACCGCGAGAAAAACGTCACCGTCCACGTCAAGATCAGCGAGCAGGGAGGCGACATCTTGATCGAGGACGAAGGCCCCGGCTTCGACTTCCAGAGCTACATGGAAATCGACCAGGAGCGTCTCTTCGATTCCCACGGACGCGGCATCCTCATGGCCAATTCCCTCCTCGACCTGCAATATGAGGCTCCCGGAAACAAAGTGCGCGTCCACCTTCCGCCGCGCGAAAACGAAGAGGCCGGCTCCGACTGAGGGCAGCCAGACGGCCAACAAGTACCGACCTGAGTCAAGCTTGCCGACAGGGTCTCGCCCGCATTCCATCCGCGACGACAACCTTGTGGAATGCGGGACAGGGTCTCCGGCTGGCTCCCGGCGGAGAATGAGACCGTCGGCTATGACTCGTATCCCCTTAAGAGGACCGCCGCGGCGGGTGGGAGAAGAGGTTCGCCTGTCCGCATCCGGGGCAGCGGTAAATCTTGACCCACAGGAAGACACGCTTGAGATAGGGACGCAGCTTGGGTGCAGGATTTCCGGCGCCGCAGTGGCAGCATACGTTCCAATATTCCGGCTGGGTGCTGAGACGGGCCCCGCGCCGTGGCGGCTCTCCCGAGCGGTCGTCAAAGCGCCGGAAAACAACGCCCCATCCGTAGCGGCTGAGGCCCCTCCAACCGGCCTTTTCCAGCGTCCGCGCCAGGTAGTTGAGGAGCACTGAGGCGCGGCGCAGCCACTTGGGAGGAAGCTCGGCCAAGCGCCGGGCGCGCTGGGAATAAAAAGGCAGCTTTTCGACCTGGGGCGGATAGAGGTAGACGAAACCGCTGTTGAGTCCTTTGGAGGCCTCGGCCCTGACACCCGCCTCGCGTTCCACCACTTGCAGAAAGTCCTCGAAACGGAATTGGTTGACATGGCCTCCCCCATCAAAGATGTAGCGGTAGAGGCGGTCGTCGATGGAGTAGCCGTCGGGGACAGCGGCCCACAGCATCCCTCCCGGCCTGAGGACGCGTCCCAACTCGCCCAGGACGGCAGCCAAATCCTCGAAGTGCTCCAGCGTGTGATTGCACACGACGGCGTCGACGCTGGCCGACCTCAACGGCAGCCGCAGAGCCACGGCCAAGATGCGGCGGGCGTTGGAGGGCGGCGGCGTCTTGGGGAAGTCCAGGTCGATGGCCAGCACCTTGGCCAGGGTGGCGGAGTAATTGAAGCTGCCGCCTCCCGCTCCCAGGTCGAGCACCCGGGCTTGGGGTCCTAAATCTTCGACAAGGTAATCCATGCTTTCCAGACTGGGCTGGGCCTAGCCTCCTCAGTGCCATTTGCGGGCGTGTTCGCTTCGTCCGAGCCGAACGGCGGCGGCTTACCAGGGCAGACGGGCCAAGTAGTCTTCCTCCAAGGTGCCCAAGTAGAGGAATCCGCCGTGAGGCTGGACCGACGTGACGCCGCGGGTGCGCACTCCGCCAGGATCGTGCAGCGAATGTTGCAGCTCTCCCCGCTCATTGAGCACCAGCACCAACCCGTAAGGCTGCGGACCCGGGAACAGGGCCCGCGGCAGCTTGGCCAGTTGATCCTTAAGGAAAGGGTGGCGCTGAAAGAAATCGATCTGCGGGTTGCGCAAGGAGAAGATCGCCACCCACAACTGCCCTCTCCGGTCAGAGGCGATGCCGTCGGGATAACCGGGCAGATCCTGGGCCAGCATATCGCAGGTCCCCGCCGAAGGTCCTTTGAGCCAGCAGCGATGAATGCGGAAGCGGTAGGTCTCGTTGACGGCCACGAAATCTTCATTCATGGAGAGGGCCACGCCGTTGGCGAAATACAGGCCGTCGAGCACAACCCGGGTTTCTCCGCTGCGCGGATCGTAAACCAGAAGACGGCCGTAGGGGCGGGCTTCCAGAAGATCGAGCATGTAGTCGGGCTGGCTCCACTTGGAGCTGGCGTCGGAGAAGAAGATGCGTCCGTCGCGGGCGATGTCGAGGTCGTCGGTAAAGGCGAAGGGCAGGCCCTCGGCTTGGGTGCTGAGGACTTCCGCCTTTCCCCGGGCATCGAGCCTCAGCAGTCCCAGGTCGGCATCGGCGACCACCAGGCGCTCCTGAGCGTCGAAATGCAGGCCCAGAGGCCGCCCCAGTCCCTTGGCGAAGACCTCCACCTGGTCGCCGTCCTGAGGACGCAGGGTGATGCGCAGGATGCGTCCGTCGGCGGTCCCCGCATAAAGGCGGCCCTGGGAATCGACTGCGACGTCCTCACCGCCCGGCACCTGTCCTTCAGCGATGTGCTGGACGCTGCGCAGACTGCCGTTGGGCTCAAGCGCTCCAGTTAATGGGGGAGGCGGCGGAGCCTCATAAGCCGCTGAATCGATAGGCGAGGGCCAGAGCAGGAACAGCAGCAGCGCCAACACCAGCACTGCCGCAACTTGGATCCATCGGCTTGAAAACGCTTTCATGCGGCTCCCGGACGCTGCCCCTTATTCGCGCAGCTTGGCCAGCAGGCGCAAGATCTCCAGATAGAGCCAAACCAGCGTCACCACCAAGCCGAAAGCGCCGTACCATTCCATGTAACGGGCCGCCCCTTGTTGGGAGGCCTTCTCGATGAAGTCGAAGTCGAGCAGCAGGTTGAAAGCCGCCACGCCCACCACTACCAAGCTGAAAATGATGCCGAAGGTTCCGCTGGAATGGATCAGGGGCATGCTGACGCCGAAGAATCCCACCACCCAACTGGCCATGTAGAAGAGAAAGATGGCCCCAGTGGCCATCATGATTCCCGAGCGCAGCTTGTCGGTCACCTTGATGGTTCCGGTCTGGTAGAGCATCAGCATGGTCAGGAGAGTGCCCAGGGTCAGTCCCAGCGCATAGATGGGGAGTCCCGGATAGGCCTGGTTGAAATAGAAGGAGATCACACCCAGGAAACAGCCTTCGGCCAGAGCATAGAGAGGCGCCGTGACGGGTGACCACCGGGGCTTGAAGATGGTGGCAAAGGCCAGGATCAGACCGCCGATCAGGCCTCCGAACACCCACAGGGAAACCGTCTCGACCGTGGCATAGCTCCAGGACACAGCCGAGGAGAGGACCACCAACAGTAGCAGGAACCCGGTCTTGTGGACGGTGCCGTCCACCGTCATGGCTTGACCGTGGGCGATCTGAGCGTGCCGCTCGAAGCGGGAACCAAGGGCAGGGTTTGAAGTTCTCATAAAGCAATTTTGCTTAAACTTTTGCCAATCGTCAACGGAAACCGCCCAAATCACCGGGGAACTTCGACCCAGGAGACGGCCGCTGAAGAAAAAAAGCCGCGGCGGTCCATACGGATGACAAACCGACACGGCCTTGAAAACGTTGACGGACGAGAGGCCTACTCGCTGAAGCTGGCGATGGCCGCCCCTTCTTCTTTATAGTCGTCGAAGACGGTCAAGAGCTTGGTGATGGCCAGCAACTCACGCATCTTGCGGGTCAGGTTGAGCAACTTCAGTTGCCCCCCCTGGTTGGTGACGGTGGTATAGCAGCTCACCAACTCGCCGATGCCCGAACTGTCGACGTAGCTGACGTTGCCCAAGTTGAGCAAGATGTCCTTGTCGCCGCTCTCCAAAAGGTCGCGAACTTTGTTACGGATCTCCGCGCTGCCTTCCCCGATCGTGATCTTGCCCGACACATCGAGAATTGTGACGCCGGATACTTTCCGCTCTTCAATCTTCATCGTGGTCTCCCTTATTGCTTCTCTTTATCTGAGTTGAGTCTTTTCTCCATGCGCACTTCAAGCCCGCCTTCGGGACGTCTGGCGAAAGAAACGTCGTCCATGAAGGAACGCACGTAAAAAATGCCGCGTCCGCTGGGCTTCAGCAGGTTCTCCGAGTCGGTCGGATCAGGAAGGTCTTCTTCGTCGAATCCCTCGCCCTCGTCGCGCACCAAGACGATGAGACGGTCCGAAGAAGCCGTCAGACAGACTCCGACGGTCTTGCTCTCGTCCTCATCGTTTCCGTGTTGAATCGCGTTGATCACCGACTCGCGAATAGACATGCCGATCCAGTATCGCGCGTCTTCGTCGAACCCGATGAGCTTTGTGATATTGTCGGAAACATCCTGGACGAGGTCGAGGTAGCAGACCGCGCTGGAAAAGGACAAGTCGATCTGTGCCTGAGTCACCGTCGTTTTGCTAATCGCAAACCTCCCCAAAATGGGGAAAATCATAATCCTCAACCGAGCCTTTGTCAACCGCCGGGCTCAACCTTCTGAATTCTGCTAAAATTGAGACGAGTCAAACACTTAGAGCCTACCGAATGTCGCGACGCCTAAAAAAGTTTTTGGTCATTTCGGCAATTCTCCTGGTTCTGGCCGTAATTTTTTCTCTTGTCTACCTGAATTCCAGGTCCTTTGCACTGCGGGCCCAAACCTGGATGGTCGACTGGATGGAGAGCCGATGGCAGGTCGAAGTTGAGGTCGACCGCCTCGACCTGGACCTCTTTTCCTTGAGGGCGCGCCTGACCGGCCTGCGCATCTTTCAGCGTCCCCGCGCTTATCCCGAGCCGGCTCTGCAATTCGACTCGGTTGTAGTGGACGCGCCCCTGAGCGTGCTCTACAGCGATTCCCTCAGACTGCAAAAGGTGGAGTTGGTGCGTCCCGTACTGCGCCTGCGCAGCGTGGAGGGACAGCCTTTCAATCTGCGGGCCATGTTCGCTCCAGCTTCTTCAGGGGCGACGGGAACCGGCTTTGACCTGGGCGCGCTGAGTGTGGAGGAGCTGCGCATCGACCAGGGACGCTTGATCTATAACGACCGCGTTCTGCCCATCACCACAACCCGCTTCGGCTTCCGGGGAAACATCGAGTCGGGGCAAGCCCGGGGCAGCTACCAAGGACGGCTGGCCCTCAGCGGCCTCGATTTGGAGAGCGAGAAGATCGTCATCCCCGCCGCGGACGTGTCGCTGAGCCTGGAAGGCGACATGGACAGCATCGACGTCCTGCGACTGGAGCTCACCTCGGCTCCACTGCAGGTGGCCCTCGACGGCCAAGTGAGCGACTTCAGCGACTTCGCCTACCGCTTCCAGGCCCGCATCGAGGCCCGTGCCGAGGATCTGACCCGGGCAGGATTTCTCGACACGCTGGAGAGGGCCCCCCTGACCAGCCAGGGCACCGTCTCCGGCCGGGGCCGCGAATTCGCCTACATCGGTACGGTCAAGTCTCCCAAAGTCACCGCCTTGGGGCTCGACTTCGAAAACATCAGCGCCGACGTCAACGTCGACCTGCAAAAGGCCGACTTCTCCAATCTCAAGGGCCGCCTGCGGGGCGGAGAGATCAGCGCTTCGGGACGGCTGGCCATCTCCGAAGAGGAGCGGACCGACATCCAGGCCCGCATCAGGGAAACCCGTTTGGACGGCTATCACCGTCTGCTGACGGGACGCGCCGACGCCTTTATTTCAGTCAACTGGCCGGGACGGAGCTGGGAGGAGATGAGAGGCCGGGGCCGAAGCAGCTACCAAGTTGAAGTCCAGCTCTCCTCCCTCGACCCGCGCTTGCCCGTACTGCCGCTGCAAGGAGACGCCGGCATCCGCATCCAGGGCCGCACCCTGCACCTCGATAATGGACAGGCGCGGGGCGAGGGATTGGCACTCGACTACACCTTGCGTCTCGATCCTGACCTAGCCTACTCGGCCCAAGCCGATCTGGAGGCCCAATGGGGCAATGAGCTGCTGCAAGCTGCCCTGATCGAGTTCGCCGACCAGCTTCCGCCCCAGTTGCAGGACCGCTTAGCTCTCAGAGGCCTGTTGCGGCTGCAAGCTCAAGTCAAGGGCCAAGGCCAGGACTTCAACGTCGAAAGCCTCCTGCTGCCGACTGAAGTGCTGTGGCAGGATCAGCCCATGGGACGCCTCAGCGCCCAGACCCTGTGGACGCCCCAAGTCCTGCACATCGAAGAATTCGACCTG
>DATIPO010000446.1:0-9620 GCA_035471925.1 Acidobacteriota bacterium | reverse complement strand
CACCACCGTCACTGGACGGGGCACATATTCCACTTCGATCTGGGCGCCCAGCGGATCGGCGCCAGGCCAGTGCTGATCGGCCATGGTGCGTGAGATAACGCCCGCCAAAGGAGCATTCTCGTCGTCGCTGAACTGCAGCAGCCTTCCCTTGAGGAGGGGGATCTCCAAGAGCTGGAAGTAGCCGGGACTGACGGTGAAAGCGGTGGTCAGCCGGGCCGAGGAGTCGCTGGCCGGACGTCCAAGGATGGTGAACTCGCGGCCGTCGGTCTCATGGTTGAGGGGCAGGTAGTTGACGGTAGCGGCTTGGCTGACCTGAGGGGAGGCGGCCACTTCCTCGATCAGCCGCCGCTGGAAGGCGCGCCTCTTGTCGGCGGTGTCATAGCGGTTGGAGGGAATTTGCAGGGTCGCCGTCAAAACCGGCCCCGATTCGAATCCGGGATTGATGCTCTGCAGGTTGAGGAAGGACCGCACCATCAGCGCCGCCCCCACCAGCAGAATGATGGCCATGGCGATCTCGGCGGTTACCAGCCAGCCGTGCAGGCGTCCCGAGGAGCGCCCCAATCCGGAGCCGGCACTGCCTTCCTTGAGACTGTCCACCAAGTTGGTGCGGGAGAGCTTGAGGGAGGGCAGGGTGCCGAAGATCAGGGCGGTCACCAGAGCCAAGCCCAAAGTGTAGAGGAAGGCCGAGCCATCGAGTCCGATGCTGCCCACCCGGTAGAGTTCGTCGGGGATGTAGGAAGCCATGGCAGTCGAGGCCAAATACCCCACGGCCAGTCCGGCAAGGGCTCCCAGCAGCGAGAGCAGGACGCTTTCGGTCAGCAGTTGGCGCACGAGGCGTGCGCGTCCGGCGCCGAGAGCCGAGCGCAGCGCGATCTCGCGACGGCGTGCCGAGGAACGCGAGAGCAGCAAGTTGGCCACGTTGGCACAGGCGATCAGGAGCACGAATCCGACCGCCGCCAGCAGGATTCCCGACATGGGCTGGATGATGTCGTGGGCGAAGTTGAGCGCGCTGCGCAGGTCAGCCACATTGGCTCCCACGTCAGCGTGGTCCTGAGGGAACTGCTCGCGCAGGGAGGCGGCGATGCGATCCATCTCCTGCTGAGCTTGCTGCCGGCTGACGCCCTCCTTGAGGCGTCCCACCACCTGCAGAAAGCGCTGCTCGCGCGGCCATTCCTGATCCATCAGACGGGGGAGCCAGAGTTGGGTGGTGGGCAGAGGAAAGCGGAAATGATCCGGCATCACGCCCACGATGGTGTAGAGGGTGTCGTTGATTTCGATCTCGCGTCCCAGTACCGGCTCGTCGCCGAAGCGGTTGTTGCGGAAGCGTTGGCTGATCACCGCCACGGGGGACGAGGCCACCGAGTCTTCGCCCGCCAGGAAGGCGCGTCCCTCCAGGGGCTCCACACCGAGAAGATCGAAGACGTTGGCGGAAACGCGTCCGGCGTCGATTCGCTCGGGGGCTTCCTGTCCCGTGAGCGTTTCGCCGGTGTAGTTGAAGGCTCCCAGTGCAGAAAAGGAGCGGCTGCGCTCGCTCCAGTCACGGAATTCCGGCACCGAGACCCGATTCTGGTCATAGCCTTTGCGGGTGTCGGTTCCCCACACGTGTACAAGGCGTTCCGGCTGCGAGAAAGGCAGGGGCCGAATGAGGAAGGCGTTGACAAAGCTGAAGATGGCGGCGTTGGCGCCGATTCCTAAAGCCAGGGCCAAGACAGCGACCACCGTGAAGCCGGGATTTTTGAGTAGGGTGCGGAAAGCGAAACGCAGATCCTGAAGCAACTGATTCATAGCTCTCTCCTCAGCATCGGAAAAGGGACGCCTCTGCAACCACTAACGCTGAGGAGGGGCTTCTTCTTAACAGGATTCAGCGGCTGTGGCGCTCCAGCATCTTGGAAAGCAGCTTGCTGGCATAAGAGCTGGGCAGATCTTCGATCAGAAGTCTGAGGCGTTCACGGGAAGAGGGAGGCAAGGGGCCCCGTTCCAGCAAAGCGGAAATCACGTCCCGGCGGCTGGTGGCGCTGGAAATGTGGCCCACAGCCTCCACCAGGGCCAAAACCACGTCCTCCTCAAGGTCGCAGGTTTGAGCCAAGAGGCGCAAGACTTCGCCCTGCACGCTGCTGGAAGAGATGCTCATGGACGCCAGGGCTACCTGCCGCTGGCTCTCGACGTCGAGTCCGGTGCGTTGCAGGGCGGCTTGCAGCGCCTCCCCCTGGGCCGAGGACGAGGAGATCGATTGAACCGTATCAATGGCGGCATGCAGGACTTCAGGCTCCACTTGGCGCGAACCAAATAGCGACTCCAAGGCCTCAGCTTGGGCGCTGGAGGAAGAAATGGAAGGAATCGCCCGGCTGACCGGCTCAGCCGTCCGAGCCGGCAGCGGGCGCCTCCTGAAGACGGCCTGCAAAGCCTGGGACGCCGCCGAGGAAGAGGAAATGTAGCGGGTGGCGTTGATCAGTTCCACCGTCAATTCCGTATCCTGGGCGTGGAGCGGAGCGGCCTCGCTCACCAGATCCCGCAGGCGGCTGCTGCTGGAAACCTGCCGGGCCGATGCCCTGACGGCTCGGCCGATTTGGGAGGAGGAAGCCTGATCGTCGAGAATCAGCTCCTGCAGGTAGATGGCCGCGGCCGAGATGCCCCCGCTTTCGATCTCCTGCAGGAGTCCGGAGGGGCCCTCTTGTTCCAGGATGCGCCGGGCCCGCGTGCGGGCTCCGATGGGGGTCTTGCGGATGACCCGTTCCACCACGCTTTGCACCCACAATCGCGCCTCCGAGTCGATCTCAGACCTCTGGCCGTCGAGCCAGTACTGCAACTCGATCGACCCGTCCGCACGGCCCAGGGCCACCAGCCGGCGGTGGCGGGAGGATCGGTCATCGATGCGCAAGCGTCCGCCGGGCGAGAGATAGTGGATGGGTTCGTCCTCCAAGCCCAGTTCGACATCGCCTCTCAGAGTGACTTCCAGATGGCGGGTGGGCGTCGACCAGACCACCCGGGTGTCGGAAATAAAGGTGTGGCATCCAGCCGACATCCAAGCCAGGGTCAAAAGGGCGAGGGTCCTAAAGGCTAAGCGGGCGTGCATTGTCATCGCGTCCTCCTTGTTTTGATACGCAGCAGCCCGGTCAAGGGTTAACAGGACGCCGGACAGTTCCCCGCCGGTCCGTCCCAGGCCTGAAGAGGGGCAAGTGGTCCGCGCCAGCCTCCAGACTTAGAATGGTTTCATGCCGCAACATCAGCATCATCCTCCAGATCCTCAGTCCGCTGAAGAAAATCAGGTCGGCTTGGGAAACGGGCCCGAGAAGGACGAAATCGACTTTCTCAGCGGACCTCAGCGCCGCGGAAGCGAGTTCATGCGGCTTCTGCGCATCAGTTGGGAATTCGTCAAGGGGTTCCGCACCCTGCACTTCGTGGGCCCTTGCGTGACGGTCTTCGGGTCGGCCCGCTTCAAAGAGAACCACCGCTACTACCAACTGGGGCGGGCCGCCGGACGCCACATCGCCCAAGCCGGCTTTACCGTCATGACCGGAGGCGGGCCGGGCATCATGGAGGCCGCAAACCGGGGGGCCAAAGACGTCGATGGACGCAGCATTGGCTGCAATATCAAGCTGCCTCGGGAACAGCATCCCAACCCCTATCTCGACGAGTCCATCGACTTCTGCTACTTCTTCGTGCGCAAGGTCATGCTGGTCAAATACTCCTACGCCTTCGTCGTGCTGCCTGGCGGCTTCGGCACCATGGACGAGATTTTTGAAACCGTAACGCTCATCCAAACCGGGAAAATCCGCCAATTCCCCATCATCCTGATGGGAACCGACTACTGGCAGCCCTTGATCGATGTGCTTCGGGAAAAATTCGTCGGCGAACGGACCATCTCTCCTCGCGACGTGGACTTGCTGCACCTCACCGACTCCCCCGAAGAAGCAGCCGAGATCGCCCGTGAAATCGGAATGGAGCGCTTCGGCCTCACCCACGGGCCCAAGGTCAAGCGTCGCTGGCTGTGGTGGGAATAGACTCCTGCGACACCGGGGCTACCAAGAACGGGCCAACAGGTAGCCCATCCAGACCAGCAGCACTCCCGACAGGTTTGAAACCAGGACGTAAGCCAAGGCTGTCCCCACCTGCCCGTCCTTCAAGAAGCCGAAGGTCTGCAAGCCGAAAGAGGAGAAGGTGGTCAGTCCGCCCAGCAGGCCGATCATCAAGGCCGCCCTCCAGTGGGGCGAAAGTAGAAAACGGTCATGCAGCAGGTGCAGCAGAATCCCGATCAGCAGACAGCCCAGAAGATTGACGGCCAGAGTCCCCCAGGGGAAGCTCCGGCCCAGGCGGTTCACAAACCACACATCGAGGCCATAACGGATCAGCGTTCCCAGGGCCCCGGCCGTCCCGATCATCAACCACAGTTTCATGAAGCCGCCATTGTCGCTTTCCGGGCCTTGGTGATCAAGTGCTGTTTCCCATCGACCTGAACCCAAGAAGGCCCAGGACGGCTTGGCCGAGTTGGCTGCCGTCGATCAAAAGCGCCCTGATCCTCGCCGCCGTCTCCTGAAGGCTTGCGCCCATGGGGCACTCATGGCGTAGCCACAAGGGCCAATTGTCAGATGTGTTTGCTAGTTTGGCGGCCAACGTCGGGCAGGCGAGTTCATGCCGCAGCCTGTCCGGCGACCATGCCGCAAGTAGGACCAAAAGCCATGCCAAAGCTTGAAGCCTATTGCGGAGCAGGACCATGAACTTCCCGAAGAATCTCGTTTTTCACTCCATGGCGGGTGATTTCTGCCATGAATGCGGACGCTCCACTCACTTGCGTTGCGTGAGCTGCAACCCCATGCATTACGTCTGCTGCCACTGCCTGGAAGGCCACGCTTGCGCGCATCAGCAGATGCCCCCGGGCGCGCAGGCCGGATCAGCCGCCAGACCCGAATGGGCTGTGGCTTCCTAGCGCAGCAAGCCGTGTTTTGAAGCGGCTTCAGACTTCCTTGCAGGCCCTTCACGGCTGGGAGGTTCGGTCGCTGGCGAATTCTTCCCTTGGGAAGGGAGGTGCCGGCTGGGATGAGGAACGGCATGGCAGGATGATTTGCCCCCAGAGGACCGGCGGGGCTACACTGCCTGCTCGCGGACCCACCGGTCCGCCCAGCATCATGTCGAGCGCTCAGCCACACACCGCTTCCCGCCAAGAGCCGCAGCATCCCCGGCCACGGCGCCTGATCTCGCTGCTGCTGCTGGCCCTCTTCTCGGCTCTGATTTACGGCTACTTGTGGTGGGGACGCTTCGAGTACTACGACGAGTGGATCTTGGGCGGGGTTTACGTCGGATGCCTTTGCCTTTTGCTCGTCCACCTGATCTTGGGCGGTCGACGCCATTCGCTGCATCGGTGGCTGGGGCTACGTTTGGACAACCTGTCCCAGGCCCTGCGGCTGGCCCTGCCTTTGACCGCCGCCATGGCCGCAGCCGCGCTGGTCGTGGCCTGGGCCAGCGGACGCCTCCAGCCCGAGCAAGAGCGCCTGCCATGGGTCTACATCCCCTGGGCCCTGCTGCAGCAGTTCGTCCTGCAGGGCTTCCTGCTGCCCCGCTGCAAGGAGGTCCTGGGCAGCCGCGGCGCAGCCATCGTGGCCGCCGCAGCCCTCTTCGGCCTTTACCACTTGCCCAACTGGCCGTTGATGGCGGCCTCCTTCCTGGGCGGGCTGGCCTGGTGCTGGATCTTCACGCGCCGACCCAATCTGTGGGCGGTAGCCATCTCCCATGCCCTGCTGGGACTGCTCATTTCCTTCTTCTTCAAGTTCGACGGACTTCAGCAGTTCAGAGTGGGCAAGGGGGGTCACCCCTACGACAACTTCGGAGCGGGCGTGACCCTGGCCGCCGGCTATGACGCCTCCAACCAGCCCTTCATCGCCGCGCTGCCGGGACCCGACATCGACCATCCCTGCCGGGTGCGGCTGTTCCGTCCCGACGGCGAGTTGTTGAGAGAGTTCGAGGCCTTTCCCTCGGTCGGCTACTCCTGCAACGTGGCGGCAGGCGATCTGGACTCCAAGCCCGGCGACGAAATCGCTTTAGCGCCGGGACCCGGCGTGAGGGCCCCTTCCCAGGTACGGGTGTTCGACTTGGAGGGCCGCGAGATGGAGCGCTTCGTCCTGCCCGAAGGAGGGTACGGAGCTTGGGTCGGCATTGGACGGGGACGGCTGACGGCCGCGCCCGGTCCGGGACCCGAGGCACCCAAGCGGGTCTATGAATATTCCCTTGACGAGGGCCTGCTGCGCACCTGGAATCTGGAAAGCACGGACTTTGTCAATGCGCTGCGGGCCTCGCCGCTGCCCGATCCGCCCAGACTGCTGGTTTGGCCCACGCCGGTTTCGGTCAACCACGGGTTCGTCTACGTCTTTTCGTCCGATAGCACCCAACCCCTTCGGTGGCAGGCCTTCAACACCGACTACGGACTCAGCTTGGCCGCTCTGCGCCTGCAATCCGGCGGCTGGGGCGTGGTGACGGCACCCGGTGCCTTGCAAGGACATCCTCCACACATCCGCCTCTACTCCTGGGACGGCCAGCTGCAGGGCTACTTCTACGCCGAAAACCGACAGGAAGACGGCTGCGGCGCCAACTTGGCGGCGGTCGACGTCGACGAGGACGGCTTCGACGAGATCATCATGGCCGACGGCCACTGCCCGGGCGCGCCCGCCACCGTGCGGGTCTTCACCCAGCAAGGCCAACTGCTGCACCGCTTCCCGGCCTTCTGAGGTGCGCGTCCGGCCGAGGATTGGAGACATTTGCCCGCCGCAGCGGATTCCCTTACCATCGCCTCATGGACCTGAGCGGCCGGACCGTCGTCGTCACCGGAGCCAGCAGCGGAATCGGAGAAGCCGTGGCCCGCGACCTGGCTCAATGCGGCGCCAAAATCCTGGTCACGGCCCGCCGTGAGGAGCGGCTGCGCCAGATGGCCTCCCAGCTTCCCGAGTGCGCTTATCTGGCGGGAGACCTGACCCAGCCTGAACTACCGGCCCAAGTCATCCGCAAGGCCGAACTTATCCACGGCGGATGCGACGTGGTGGTCAACAACGCCGGCATCATCGAGACCGGCACCGTCAATGAGATCGACCTCAGCCGCCTGAGCCAAATGGTCCGGCTCAACGTCGAAGCCGCCTATCGCATGGCACACGTAGCCCTGCGGCATTTCAAGAAGCAGGGCCACGGGCATCTCGTCAACATCTCCAGCGTATTGGGAACCAAGACGAGGGAGAGAGCGGGAGCCTACGCCGGCACCAAGTACGCCCTGGAGGCCCTTTCCGAAGCATTGCGCATGGAATTCGCGGGCACCGACATTAAAGTGTCCTGCGTGGAACCGGGCTTGGCGCGTACTGAACTGCACGAGCATTACGACCAGCATCCGGCTGAGGCGTTGGGAATCGAGAAGCCGCTGACGCCTGAGGACGTCGCCCGCAGCGTGCGCTTCGTCCTCGACCAGCCCGACCACGTACGCATCGCCCGCATTCTCGTGCTCCCCGGCGAAGGCAAGATCTGACCGCTACTTCTGGGCGAAGCTGTCCAGGGCCTGCTGGAAGCGCTTTTGAATGGCTTCGGCTTGCTTGTCGGGCAGCGGTCCCAGCAGATGGAGAGCTTGCTGGATCTCGCGCGCCTCGCTTTGGGGATTGGCAGGCTTTTCGCGGTCGACCAAGGCCGAAGAGAGGCGGGAAACCTGATAGCGCATGCGGACGTCAGCCGACTCGGGCGGAGAATCGATGCCAGCCAGCATCTCCATGCGGACGCACAGCAGATCGGCTTGACGCAGATTCTCTTCGGACGTTTCAGCCCAATCCTCGGGACGTCCCTCGCGCAGCGCCTGACAGGCGCGCTCGAAGCGTTGGCGCATGTGCCTTTCGTCTTCCTTTGAAAGCTCGGCCAACTCCTGCCACTTCGACTCCGCGCTCTTGAGCTTGGCCTGCAAGGCGGCTCCGGCCAGCCGGTCCGAAGACTCGAGTTGGGCGCACAAGGCGGCCTTCTCACGCAGAGCCGTCACGCGCTCCTGGGCCTTTTCCCGCTTGCGGCGGACCGCTTCCTGCCGGCGGGCCGACTTGAGCCTGCCGGCAAACCGCCCACAGGCCCGGACGAACCGCCGCTCCAAGCCCGGCGAGCGCGACTCGGCCTTTTCCCAAGCCTGGCGGGCTTCTTCGAATTCATTCTCGGCCTCTACCAGCTTGTCGTCGTCCAGCTTGCACAGGTCCTCAATCTTCTTGCAGATCTCCATCAGCTCGCGGTTGTGCGCCTGCTGGGCCTTGTTTTCAGCCTTTCGCTGGTCCTTGAAGCGCTCGTAGACAGCATTGCAGGCGGCGCGGAACTCCTTCCACAAAGCCTGCTCGCGATGGCGCACCGTGACGCCGCTCTCCTTCCACTCCTTCTGAAGGCGCCGGATCTCGGCGGTAGCCTGCCCCAGATCGTCCGCTTCGATTTGGGACTTGGCCGCCTCGATGAGCTTCTTCTTGGCCTCTTCGTAGGGCTTCTGGATCTCCTTGAGTTTTCGGTCGAGCTTCTTGAGCGCCTTGCGGATGCGCCGCGCCATCGCGCCCCGCTTCTTGGGTTCGATTTCGTTGAGTTGCTTGAGGGAGCGCGCGCCCTTGCGGATGAGCTGATCGAGAGGCTTCCAATCCGGAGGATCACCCGTCGGGTCGGGCATCTGCTCCAGCTCTTGGCAAACCGCCTCCAATTCGGCCGTCTTGGCCTCACGCTTCTGGGCCCGCTCCTTGAAGTACGCCTTGCAGGGTTCGTAGGCCCTGTTGCAGGCGGCGTGAAAGCGCCTCCACAACCCGGGGCCGGAGGCGTAATGAGGCGGATCGTCGGGCAGCTTTTCGCTGTCCTCCAGCCGCATCCACTCGTTGCGCGCCGCTTTGATCCGCTTGTTGAGTTCTTCGGGATCGAGGTCGCTTTCGCTTAGAGTCTCCATGCTTTCGATGAGGCGCAGGCGCTGCTGGTTGTTGGCCCAGTGGTGCCAATCCTTGAGTTCGCGCACACCGGCGTGGACGGCCTTGAGACGCGAACGCATGGAGTCACGCTGCTTTCGAGTCAGCCCCGGCAACCCCTTGAAGCGTCGCGAGCATCGACGAAACAGGGTGCGGGCCTCCCGCAGTTCGCCTTGGGCCAAGTGACGTTCCACTTCACCCAAGTGACCACGGATCTCCTCCAGGATCTCCTGATTGCGCTTTGACTGTTCCCGCAGCAGCTCTTCAAGCTGCTCCAGCGCCTGGCTGAAGCGCTGGCGGTCCTCTTCAGAGATCTCCTGCTGACGGCCGGCCTCCTTCCAGGACTCCCGCAAGCGGCTGAGCAAACGCTGCTGCAAACCCGATTTTTTGTCGCGGGCCAGCCTCTCGGCCCTTTCGATCAGTCCTTGAGCCGAGGCTGACTTCTTGGCTGCGGCGGCTTGTTGTGAATCAGCATCGTCCGACTCCTGCGGGCGAGCCGCATCCTGGGATTCCTGCGGCGCCGCAGCCTGAGCGGTGGCGGAAGTCCCGTCCTTGTCTTGGTCTTCCTCTTGAGCCGCAGAGGCTTCCTTGCGCTTGTTGAGGCCCCGATGACAGATGGCGTCGAAGCGCCTCTGCATCTCCTCTTCGGGCGCCACCGGAAGATTCTTCCATTCTTCCACGATCTCGTCC
>DATIPO010000445.1:0-1781 GCA_035471925.1 Acidobacteriota bacterium | reverse complement strand
TCCAAGTCGATGCCGACCACGTCATGTCCGGCTTTGGCCAGACAGGCGGCCGACACGCATCCGACATAGCCCAATCCAAATACGTTGATTCTCAATTCCTTGCCTTCCTAAGATTCGGACGCCGATAACGCGGAGAGCCGGCTCCTTCTCCCGCCTGTGCGGTCTAGGGTTGCTCTGGGGGCGGCTGCTCCTCCTCTTCCCAGTCGGGGCTTTCCAGCCAGCCGTCCTTGAGGCGGAAAAGCAACGATCCGGTCGTCTTGTCGACCTGGATGCGGGTTGTGCGTTCGGGGTCCGACGCGGCTTGCGACTGCCAGATCCTGAAGCGCTTTCCAGCGGCATCGATGAAGGCTCCGGGGTAGGGTCTTGTCGTGGCCCGAATCAAGCGGTCCGCCTGGGCCACGACCATGTCCTCGTCGATTCGGCCGTCCTGCGGTCTGCGGCCCTCCCAATAAGTGGCCTCTGCATCGTCTTGGGGCTGGGGACTCAAGGAGTCGTCGATCAGCCGCGGCCAAGCGCGGCCGATCAGATTTCGGTGGGCCTGGGCGACGCGGCGGTACAGGCGGGTGGCCGTCTCGTCGGCCGACAGCGGCAACCTCTCCTGCGCCAGTATGGGACCGCTGTCCACGCCTTCGTCCAGTTGGAACATGGTGACTCCGGTCTCCTCCAGGCCTTTGATGATGGCCCAGGGGATGGCGGCCCTGCCGCGCCCTCGGGGAAGCAGGGTCGGATGCATGCCTATGGCCCCGCGCTTGACCGCGTCCAGGACCGGCTTGCGGGCGATCTGGGACCATCCGATGATGAAGAGCCAGTCGATCTCGTTGGCCCGGATCGTTTCCACAGCGTCGGGGTCATTGATATTTGGATACTTGAAGAGAGGAATGCCGCGGCGCCGGCAGAAGTCGTCCAGGTAGACGCGGCCCGATTTCTTGCGGGCCTTCTCGTCAGGAAGCGTCAAAGCCAGATGGAGGCGGCCCGAGGCCTGGTAAATCTCTTCCATGCAGCTGAGCCCCAGCTCTACGCAGGTCACAAACCCAAAACGCATTTTATCCGCTCCCTTTTTGGCCCGGAGATGCGCTCCGCGCCTTCAAGTCCAGGGCCTGAATCATTGAAGGCAGAGCGCGCTCCAAGTCCCAGTGCGGTTGGTAGCCTAGCATCTTTGAGATTTTTGCGCTGCTGAAATGGGCTGAAGTCAAGAGCTTGTCCAGCGCATCAGAGTCGAAGACGAAGCGACGTCGGGTGAGGGCTCCGATACCGTCCCCTATGCGTCCCAGCAACCGCAGGAGTCCCATGGGCACGTCCACGGACGGAGGGCGCTTACCGAGACTGCGGCGGATCGCCAGGAGCAGTTCCCGGCTGGAATACGACCTCCCGTCGGTGACGTTGAAGACCTCACCGATTGCCTCGTTGCAGGACGCCGCCAGAAGGGCTGCTTGAACCACGTCCTCAACGTGGACCATGCTCCGCCGGTTGCCTGCTTCGGGCAGGGAGGGAAAGCGTCCTGCCGCCACGGCCTCGATCATCTTTGTCAGGTTGCCCTTGGCTCGCTCGCCGTAGACCATCGAGAGGCGCAAGACCACAGGCTCCGGGACGTAACCGCCTTTCAGCACCAAGCTCTCGGCCTCCAACTTGGCTTGGCCGTAGGGCGTAGCCGGCCTGCAAGGCACCGATTCCTCGATGGGGCGGCGGGGAGAATGCGGGGCAATGGCGGCATTGCTCTCTCCATAGACTTTCACTGTGCTGGCCAGGATGAAGCGGGCGACGCCGTTGGCTGCCGCCGCCTC
>DATIPO010000444.1:0-49613 GCA_035471925.1 Acidobacteriota bacterium | reverse complement strand
CGCCTGCTGTTGGTTGAGACTCGGGCCCGCACTCGGGATTTTCTCTGCCACAAGCACAAACTCATCCTGGTCTGGTCGGCCATGCGCCACTGGGCCCGCGAGATGGAACAGCAAGGTTGGAGCGTTGATTACCGCCCCCAGTGCCGCGGATTTCGCCAGGGTCTGAAGGCCCATATCCAGGCCTTCCAACCCCGGAGGCTGCGGTTGATGGAAACGGCCGAGTACGGACGGGCCGATCAGATCGCTTCCATGGCCCGGGATCTGGGCTTGCCGGTCGAGATGACCCCCAACAATGCCTTCCTGTCCGACAAGCGGGAATTCGCCGAAGAGGCCAAGGATAGGAAGTCTTTGGTCATGGAGACCTTCTACCGTGGCATGCGACGGCGGACCGGGCTGCTGATGGAAGCCGGCCGCAAGCCCGCGGGAGGAGCTTGGAACTTCGACAAGAAGAACCGCAAGACTCCTCCCGATGATCACGACTTTCCCGAGGTGAAGCGCTTCCAGCCCGATGGTCTGACACGGGACGTCATGGAACTGGTGGAGGAGGAGTTCGCCGGCCATTTCGGCCGGTCGGATTCATTCTTCTGGCCCGTCACCCATGGGCAGGCCCGAGCATTTCTGGACGATTTTCTGGAGCAGCGCCTCGACCTCTTCGGCCCCTACCAGGACGCGATCGTCCGAGGCCAGCCGGTCCTCTACCACTCGCTGCTGTCTTCGCTGCTCAATATCGGGCTGCTGGAGCCGCTGGAGGTGTGCCGCTTGGCCGAGGAGCGCTACCGCAAGGGAGAAGCCCGCATCGAATCGGTGGAGGGATTCATCCGCCAGATCATCGGGTGGAGGGAATTCATCTATCAAGTCTATCACCTCAAAATGCCCGGCTACATCGAGTCCAACCAACTTGAGGCCGACCTGCCCCTTCCCGAGTTTTATTGGACGGGCGACACCGACATGGCTTGCGTGGCCGACGCGGTAGGCAATCTCAAGAGCTGGGGAACCAACCACCACATCCAGCGGTTGATGGTGACCGGCAACTTCGCCCTAACCGCCGGAATCGATCCCCAACAGGTCAACGACTGGTACCTGGCCGCCTACGCCGACGCCTATGAGTGGGTGGTGACGCCCAACGTGCTGGGCATGGCCCTCTATGCCGACGCAGGGTTCCTGGCCACCAAGCCCTACGCCGCCTCGGCCAATTACATCAATAAGATGAGCGATTGCTGCTCGTCCTGCCGCTACAGCCACCGTGAGTCGACCGGTGATAAGGCTTGTCCCTTCAACGCTCTCTACTGGGACTTCCTGGCCCGCAATCGCGTCGCTTTTTCGGATAATCCCCGCATGAACCTGGTCATGGCCAACCTGGAAAA
The DNA here is from genome assembly GCA_035471925.1 of Acidobacteriota bacterium. Taxonomy (GTDB): domain Bacteria; phylum Acidobacteriota; class UBA6911; order RPQK01; family DATIPO01; genus JANQFM01. The sequence continues at coordinate 48,249 of DATIPO010000444.1, read as the reverse complement.
GCGCCGTTCAAAAGACCTGCCCCAATTGCGCGACAAGGCCCGGGAAATCCGCCGCAAGCTGGCCCAGGGCGAGCGCCTGTAGGCCGTCGGGCGGCCAGGGTCAGAGTCCCAACGCTCTCGGCGATGAGCGGCCGGTCATCCTATCCGGGGCCGCCGGCCACCCCACAAAAGTCAAGCTCCAGCAGCCAAGGGTCCGTTGCCCACACGGGTCTCGCCCGGCGGGCTGGCCTCTGTCTCAGTCCGAATAGTCGCCCAGTCCCCGGAGTTCGCGCCGGAGCAGTTCGGCCAAGCTGCGCATCGACTCGACCTTGGGAAAGGTACCGCGCCAAGCCAGGACCAGGGTGCGTCTGGGCGTAGGCGGCTGGAGGGGCCGCAACTGGAGTCCGATATCGCGATCCGAGAAAGATCCGCGCAACGCCAGGGCCGGCAGCAGCGTCGAACCGACGCCCGCAGCCACCATTTGGCGCAGGCTCTCGATGCTGCTGGCTTGGAATGCATTCCGCTTTTCCCGGAAGGCTTGGCAGATCTTGAGCGTCTGACGGCGCATGCAATGGCCCTCGGCAAGCAGCAGCCAATCCAGCGACGCCAGGTCCGACTCCTGAAGGGTCTTCTTGGAGGTCAGGGGGTGACCGTCGGGAAGAGCGGCCACAAACTCCTCCTCCATGAAAGCTTCCATTTCGATGCCGGGCTCCTCCAGGGGCAGGGAGAGGATGGCGGCATCGATCTCAGTGGAATGCAGCATGTCCACCAGCCGCTGGGTGATTTCCTCATGGATGAAGAGCTTTATTTGAGGATAGCGCCCACGAAGGATGGGCAGCAGATGGGGCAGAAGATAGGGTCCCACGGTGGGAATGGCGCCTAGCCGGAAGGGTCCGGCCAGAGGATATCCGGTTTGGCGCGCCATCTCCTTGAGGCGGCGTACTTCATTCAAGATGGTGCGGACTTGGGCCACGATTTCCTGGCCTGCCTTGGTGGGGAAAACGCGGCGTTTGCCGCGTTCGAAGATCTGCACACCGAGCGAATCCTCCAGCTTGGCCACCTGGGTGGAAAGGGTGGGCTGGGTGACCTCGCAGCGGGCTGCGGCCTGTCCGAAATGACCCGTTTCGGCCAAAGCGGCCACGTACTCGAAGTCGCGTAGGTTCATGCTCTTCTTCCTCTCTCGAAAGTCGGGTGCTCAATGATTGTCACGTCATCCCTTGAACCGACTGCTGAATAGGTCTCATCAATCAATCTCATAAACGAATTCGATTTGCTTTCTGACCCTGCACCTAGCATACTATTGCATGGTGATTCATAAACTCGCCCCTCGCGGGGTACAAGCAGGATATATCGACTTTCGATTTGTCAGACCTTAGATTATCCGCTTTTTTATAGAGCGGATCAATTGCAGTGGAGGATTTCATGTCCGACGAGCAGAAGAAAAGGAAAACGCTTACTACGGCGGCCGGCATTCCGGTAGCCGACAATCAGAATTCCATTACCGCTGGACCGCGCGGACCTGTGCTGATGCAGGACTTCCATCTCATCGAGAAGATGGCCCATTTCAACCGCGAGAGGATTCCTGAGCGGGTGGTCCACGCCAAGGGCGCGGGTGCCTATGGGACGTTCACGGTCACTGGCGACATCACCCAGTATTCCAAGGCCAAGATCTTCGAGGAGGTCGGCAAGGAAACGCCTGCCATGGTCCGTTTCTCGACGGTGGGCGGAGAAAAGGGTTCCGGCGACAGCGAGCGCGACCCCCGCGGATTCGCGGTCAAGTTCTACACTGAGGAAGGCAATTGGGACTTGGTGGGCAACAACACTCCCATCTTCTTCATCCGCGATCCCCTCAAGTTCGGGGACTTTATTCACACCCAGAAACGTGATCCCCAGACCAACCTCAAGTCGCCCACGATGATGTGGGACTTTTGGTCCCTGAGCCCCGAGTCGCTGCACCAAGTTACGATTCTCTTCAGCGACCGCGGCACGCCCAAGGGTTTCCGCCACATGAACGGCTATGGCAGCCACACCTTCAGCCTCATCAACAAAGAAGGAAAGCGCCACTGGGTCAAGTTCCATCTCAAGACCAAGCAGGGCATCGAGAACTTCACCCGTCAGGAAGCCACCCGCATGAACGGCGAGGATCCGGATTACGGGACGCGCGACTTGTTCGCTGCCATTGAGAAGGGCGACAATCCGCAGTGGCGGGTGTGCGTCCAGATCATGCCTGAAGAGGACGCCAAGGACTACCACGTCAATCCCTTCGACTTGACCAAGGTGTGGCCTCACGGCGACTATCCGCTCATCGAGGTGGGGACTCTGGAACTCAACAAGAATCCCGACAACTACTTCCTGGAGATCGAGCAGGCGGCCTTCGCCCCCGCCAACGTGGTTCCGGGCATCGGCCACTCGCCCGACAAGATGCTGCAGGCGCGCATTCTGTCCTACCCGGACGCCCACCGCTACCGCTTGGGCGTCAACTACGAGGCCCTGCCCTCCAACAAGCCCCGCTGCCCGGTGCACAACTACCACCGCGATGGCGCCATGCGCTTTGACGACAACGGCGGCGGCAAGCCCAATTACGAACCCAACAGCTTCGGCGGACCGGTGGAAGATCCGTCCTATGCCGACATTCAGCAGCCGGTGGACGGTCCGGGCGATCGCTACGACCACCGCAAGGGAAATGACGACTACACCCAGGCCGGAAACCTCTTCCGGCTCATGGAGAAGGATGCCCAAGAGCGTCTGATCGACAATATCGTCACTCACATGGGCTCGGTCCCCGAGGAGATCCAGAAGCGCCAGTTGGTGCATTTCTGGCGGGCCGATAAGGACTACGGCCGCGGAGTGGCCGAGGGCCTCGGCTTGGAGATTCCTGAAGAGGATCCCGTCCCGGCCGAGTAGACAAGCTTGAGCGGACTCCACATTTGGAGTCGATCAACGGCCTGCGAGAATGGCGCATCAATGGGTGCTAGCGTCGCTCTCGCGGGCCTTTTTGCGTGCTTCCAGGTTGAGCATACCTTCCCCGTCACGCCTTGTGCCCGCGGACAGCCGTCCGCTTGGGCGTGATATCATCGCGGCGCCCGCCGTCCCACCATGGAAGCGGCTGACCTTATGAAGATCTGCTCTTTGCTTCCCAGTGCTACTGAGATCGTCTATTGCCTCGGCTTGGGCGATGACTTGGTGGGGGTGACACATGAGTGCGACTACCCTCCCGAGGCTTCCCAAGTACCCGTCGTGACTTCCAGCAACGTGGTCGATTCTTCGGAGACGTCTTGTGAAATCCACCGCCAGGTCAGCGAGTCGCATTACGGCGGAATCAGCATCTATCAGCTCGACGAACGCGGATTGGAGGAAGCCGATCCCGACTTGATCCTGACCCAGGAGCTTTGCGACGTGTGCGCCGTCTCCTACGACGACGTCAAGGGGGCCGTGCGGCGGCTGGAGGGCGACCGGGTGATCCTTTCCCTGGAGCCAGCCGGCGTGGATGGCATTCTCCAGACCATCGAAGAGGTGGCCCGCCGCACCGGCGTCCCGGAGCGGGGGCAAGCCGTGTGCAGCGGACTGCGGGAGCGCATCGACGCGCTGCGCCAACGATCCGCCCAGATCGAGAGACGTCCCAAGGTGCTGGCTTTGGAGTGGCTCGATCCGCCCTTCTACGGCGGCCATTGGGTGCCCGAAATGGTCGATTGGGCGGGCGGCGTCGACGGACTGGGCCGCGCCGGAAAGCCCTCAGCTCAAGTCTCCTGGGACGCTGTGGCTGGGTACGATCCTGATGCCGTTATCGTGATGCCGTGCGGATTCGAGGTGAAGCGCACGCTGCGGGAACTGGAGAGGCTGCCTCTCCCCGATCAGTGGCAGGACCTGCCGGCCGTGCGCGACTCGGAAGTGTATCTGGTCAATGCCTCGGCCTATTTCTCGCGTCCCGGCCCCCGCGTCGTGGACGGACTCGAGGTGCTGGCCGAGATCCTTCACCCGGAACGTTTCCCGCGCCGTTCGCCCCCCGATGCCTGGTGCCGGTTCGAGGAGGGCTCCGTCAAATGAATTCCGGCGAGTTTTTCCCCTGAAGGCGTCCCCGCCTGTTGTAGGCTAATATGTGGGCAAAGGGAGCCGCGGATCTGAAGATCCGTTTATGAACGAGGTGACGAGATGCAGTTGGATACCAATCAACTGAAAGGCCGCATCGATTCCGAAGTCGACCGCATCAATGGTCGCATTGAGGCCTTGCACAAAGAGATCAAGGGTCTGGAAAGCGAACGGGCCCGCTTGGGCGAGACCTTCCAAGCCGTGGAAGCTGTTGAGCGCATCGCCCGCGAACTCGACCTGCTCGACGAAAGGTCCGAGTCCGATGATTCGGGAGCCCAGGTTTCGCATGAGCCCCCGCGTCAACCGATTGAAGAGTCCCGGTCGGTCACGCCCAATCCATCGGCCTACGCGGAAGAGTCTGAGGACGAAAAGCCCGTCGAACGCATCCACGATTTCAAACAATGGGCCTGATTTTTTCTGTCCCTGCCGTCCTCCCCAGGGCGGCGAGGGCTGCCCCGATATTCTCCCTGAGCCCCGGAAGCGGTCCTGTCTTCCCGCCGTCATCCCAGTAATCTGGCTTGCCCCGCCGCGGTTCCCGCATCAGTCCTGTCCAAGGGCCGGCACCGCACAAAAACCTTGCGGGAAGTGCTGCCCGCACCTTGCTGGAAACGATCTGAACATTCCTGATTGCTGCCCTGAAAGCGCCCAGCGAAAGGCCTTTTCCCGCCTTAAGGGGGTGAACCGCAACTGGCACACCGGGTGCGCTGATGCAGGGCGGAGGACAGATATGAATAAAAAGATCATCCTGATCATCGCTTCAATCGTGTTGCTGGCAAGTCTCTCGAACCTGAGCGCACAAGCCGACGAGTCGAAGAGCGCCGGATACGTGTATTCCGGAGTCGGATTCAACGAAGGAGATAATGCACTCTTTATCCTAGGAGGCGGAGGCGAAACCGTTCTGTCCAATGGATTGGGACTTCGGGCCGATGTAGGCTACTTGACCTTTTTCGAGGAATTCCGTGCCGGCGTCGGGACGCTCTCTCCGGGCCTCTTCTACGAGTTCGCTCCACAAAAGAAGACCTCGGGCTTTGTGGGCGGCGGCTACACTCTTTTCTTTCGCGAGATCACCTTCAACGGCATGCATTTCGGCGGAGGAGTCCGTCACTGGTTCTCAGACAGCTTCGGTCTCCGCGTGGAGGTTCGCGACGAGGTCTTTCTTGAAGGAGAGACCTTCCACCAGATTCTGGGACGCGTCAGTTTCCTTTTCCGCTAGGCGTCCCGGATGCATCCGGCAGTGTCCCTCCCATTCTGGACCGTTTGCCGGGTGCTCAGCTGCGGCCCGTGACAAGCCGCGGTTGAAAGGCGATGGCGCGTCAGGCCCCATGGACGGGTCATCGCCATCTCCTCCCCTCCCCCGACCCCTGGGGCCGGTTCTTGGCAGCCGGTCCCGGGGCTTCTTTCCCCTAGCTGCGTCACTCGTCATCGAAGAGGCGTCCTTGGGTGGCGGACGGTTTTCGCTCAGCTTGATCGCCTGTCTCCTCCAACTCGGGCTTGCTCTCCCTGGATGAGGCCGCGTCCCGCGCGGTCGACGGGCTTTCCAGTGCCTGTTCCTCGTCTCGGTCGCCGGGTGACCTGGCGTTTGCCTTGGCTTCCTCAGGTCGGCTGGTTGGGGACGAGGTTTCGTCTTCCAATTCGTCCTGGTCCAATTGCAGCCGCCTCAGCAGCAAGACGGGGGCGCCCGAGATCCAGGTGACCACGATGGGCGCGATGACCACCCAATTGAGCAGGCGCAAGGCCGGTTGGAACGTGGCTGGAGGATTCTCGCCCATCAGGTAGTGGATCGACTCGCTTTGGAAGTAGATAAGCGAGGTGCCGGCCAGCGGAGCGTGCAGGCTTCCCAAGAGGAAGAGTCCCTGGCAGTAGGCAAAGAGCAGGTGATTTCCCAGCCACAGGTGGCGGATGCCCAGTTCAGGCTGGGCGGCCACCCGGAAGGTCAGATAGAGGGCTCCTAAGAACTGCAGGGCGGTCAGGTTGTGGACGGCGATGAGAATGCCCGGCTCTCCGATTACGGCCCAGAAAAACTTCCCCAGGCCCACTCCGAATGTCACTGCCAGAAGGGGATTGAGAAGGCGCAGCAACTTGTTCATGGGAGCGGTTGGTCGGTTCTGTGATGAGCCATGCTCTTCATCTTGGTTAGAGTTCGGGCTTGGGCTATCGCCTCCGCCTAGCGTTCGAAGTAGAAGGGTTCTCGCGCCTTGGGATGATTTCCGACCTGATCCAGGGTGAGGGCGTCGTACAGGCGTCCATTGACCATGACCAAGTCGACGTTCTCGCTGGTCCTGATGTCTTGCAGGGGATTGCCGTCGATCAGGATCAAGTCGGCCAGCTTGCCTGTTTCGACGGTGCCCAAATCGTCCAGCATTCCCAGGTAGTGGGCGCCGTTGTAGGTGGCGGAGCGCAGGGCTTGGTGGGGCGTCATCCCGCCCTGCACCAGCATCCAGATCTCCCAGTGGGCGCCCAGTCCCTCGCGCTGTCCGTGGGCCCCGATGTTGACTTTGACGCCTTGCTCGGCCAGCTCATGGCAAACCCTGGCGCTGTCGATGTGATTGAATTCGTTCTCGGGAATCATGGTACGGCGGCGCGAGCGGGCGTCCACGAACTCGCGGGGGACGTAGCGCAGCAGCCGCTCGTTTTCCCAGACCTTGGTCTTCTGGTACCAGTAGTCTTCCCCCCAGCGTCCGCCGTAGGCCACCACCAGAGTAGGCGTGTAGCCGACCTCGGTGGCGGGCCACAGGTCGAGCACGTCGCCGTAGACGTTGGATACGGGAATGGCGTGTTCAATGCCGGTGTGCCCGTCGATGACCATGGTCATGTTGTGTTCAAAAAGCGATCCGCCTTCGGGGAAGACCAGCATCTCCAACTCGCGGGCGGCGGCGATGACTTGCTGTCGCTGGTCGCGCCGCGGCTGATTGTAGCTCTTGACGCTGAAGGCGCCTTGAGCCTTCATGCGGCGCAGATGGGAGCGGGCGTCCTCCAGGCTGTCCACTTCAGCTTTGAAGGAGCCGGCGGCTCCGTAGAGGATGGTCCCGGTGGAGTAGATGCGGGGTGCCGTGATGTGACCGGCTTTGGCCATCTCCGAAGCGGCGAAAATGGTGCTGGTGTCGTTGGAAGGATCGTGGATGGTCGTGACGCCGAAGGTCAGGGTGGCGAAGTGCTCGCGGTTTTGCTGGGGGACGACTTCGTTGCTTCCTTGCGGCCCATGGGCATGGACGTCGATGATTCCCGGCATCAGAGTGCGTCCCTCTGCCTCGACGACGTGGGCGCCGGAGGGGACGTCGACTTCCGTGCGCGGACCGACGGCGGCGATGCGGTTGTTCTCGACCACCACGGTGCCGTCCTCGATGACTTCTTCGCCGTTCATGGTGATCACCCGGGCCCCCACGAAGGCCACGCTTCCCGTGGGGACGTCGGTCTCGGCCTGCCAGGAGATGTTGCGACCTTGGGCGGTGGGTTCGGGCAGATCGTCGGGAGCGCCCTCCAGGAAGGCGAAAGTGCTCTGCAGGTCGCGGGTGAAGAGCTCAGGTCCAAGGCTCCAGTGCAAGCTGGAACTGTCGCCCGCCCAATGGAGGTAGTTGCCCGAGTCGCGCGACACCTGGCGGACGGGAATGGCGCTGGTCTTGGGACCGATGGAAACCGCCTGTCCAGTGGCTACGAAGGGGGCGATGTAGGTATTGAAGCGCTCTGAGAAAGCCACCCACTTGCCGTCGGGCGAGACGGCGAACTCGACGGCGTTGTCGCTTCTCAAGTGGACGCGTGGATCTTTGCCGTCCAGCCCGATGCTCTTGAGGACGCGCTTGCCGTCTTCGAAGTCGAGCAGGTAGAGGCGTTCGTCGTCAGCGCCGAAATGGGGCTGCGTTCCGCTGTTGGAGAGGCGTACGGCTTCCCCTCCCTCCACGGGGATCTTGTAGATTCCGGTTTCGCGCGAGTAGAGGGGCGAGGTGATGGAGCCGCCCGAAACTTTGCGGTAGACCAGATGCGAGCCGTCGGGTGTGAAGGCGGGCTCGACATAGTGCCCGGTGACATGGGTGACGGCGCGTCCCGCACCGCCCGAGGCCGGGGCAATGCGGACGCTGGCCAGGTCCTGGTCGTCCCAGGCGATGTAGGCGATCGACTGTCCGTCGCGCGAGTAGGAGGGGTAGTACTCGAAGTGCTCGTTCTGCGAAGTGAGGCGGCGGGGCGTCCCGTCGGGCAGGTCGCGCGTCCACAGGTAGCCCAGCGCCGAGTAGACCACTTGGCCGCCCGTGGGCGAAACCTGCACCCAGCGCAGCATCTTGGGCTGGAAGGTCTCGGGGGCCACCTGGTTCTTGAAGCGCAGGGCTTGCAGGACTTTTCGCGAGTCCTTGACGGTGAAGGGGATGTTGCTGACCTCTTTGGATTCCGCGTCGACGCGGTGGATTTTCCCCCGTGCCCAAAAAACGATGGAGCGGCTGTCGGGCGTCCAGGCCATGCTGGGATAGACGCCGTGGACGGCCCAGGTTTCCTGCATATCGCGCTCAAGACCGTCATAAATGGGCCATTCGCGTCCTGACTCGAGGTCTTGCAGGAAGAGAGTCGATTGGTAGCGCACCCGGCGGATGAAGGCCAGGTGCTTTGCGTCCGGCGAGGGAGTGGGACGGATGGCGCCGCCCGGTCCGCCGGCCATGGTTTCGGTTTCGCCCGTTTGGCGGTCGAGGCGGCGGATCTGATAGATCTGCGTGTTGGGGTCCTTATTGTATTGAAAGATGCTTCCAGAGGTGGCGTCGAGCGAGTAGTAGAGATAGCGTCCGTCGGGGGAGAAGGCCGGCTCGCCCAGATCTTTCTGATCGTTGCGGCGTTCCACCATCTGCAGTCCGCCGCCGCCCGAACGGTGATAGAGCCAAATCTCGCCCGCTCCCAAAGAACGGGTCGAAGTGAAGTGTTTGCGGGCTGCGATGTAGTCCCCATCGGGTGTCCAGGCCGGGGAGTTGAGCAGCCGGAAGCTCTCCTTGGTGAGCTGCTTGGCCTCTGATCCGTCGCGCTTCATGACCCAGATGTTGTCGCCGCCTCCGGCGTCCGAAGTGTAGGCGATGTGCTCCCCGTCGGGGCTGAAGCGCGGCTGCATGTCCCAGGCCATTCCGCTGGTCAGCGACACGGCCTCTCCGCCCGCCATGGGCAGCCGGTAGATGTCGCCCAGCAGGTCGAAGACGATCTCGTTTCCGTCGGGTGAAACGTCCAGGCTGAGCCAGGTGCCGCTGTCGGTTTCAATGGGGACTTCAGATGTGGGTCCGGGTGGCTCATTGACATCCCATTTCTTGTCCTTCGCATCGTCGGTCTCGGCTGCCGCCTCGTTCTCTTGAGCCGCGCCCGCGGCAGCCAAACCTACTCCTGCAAAAACCAGTCCCAAGACCAAAACCAAAACCCGAATCAAACGGCTATTCATCCTTCTCTCCTTGAGCGCCTGGCTTCTCTCGGCCCGTGGTCCGACCGGCTGGAAGCTCTACGCTCGCTTTCTTGTGGCAAACACGCCCCCTATGCTTGGACACCCCTGCCTCTCTGTCAACCCCGGTCTCCAACTAACTCGTCTTTTGGAGACAGGTCTTTGCGCTGCGCAAGAGTGTTCCCACACGGTCTGGCTAATCCCGTTCTGGGAGGTGGCGTACGCTACTGGTTTATGGGACAAGCGTCCGCCGAAATCAAGTCGAGCAACCCGAAGTCACTGTCAACCTGACAGTCCTAAATACATCTCCCCGCCCGCGTGAAACGGCTGCTTCCGATTCAACGCGACTCCGCTAGCGGACCGGGGCGCCCGGTCAGGAAGGCGACAAACCTTGTCCCCGCGCTCGGCATCCAACTTTCTAGTTGGTAAGTGGGCGGCGTTCGTGGGAAGATAGTTTCTCCCGTTCAAGCCGGACTGTTGAAGCTGGAGTTGACCATGCAGGACAAGAGGTGGGGCCGGTTGCTGGCCGCTTGGTGGGGAGTGGCGTTGCTTTTTCCCGTAGGCGCTTCTGCCGTCGCCGGCGCTGAGGCGCAGGACGAAGATCCGCCCACCCGCAAGGAACGGCTGCGCCAGCAGCGTGAGGAGAGGCTCAAGACTCTTGAGCCTTATGAGGTTTCCTCGGTGGAAGCGCGGCTGCGTCGCTTCGAGACCTCGCGCGGCAAGTTGACGGAGAAGGGCTACGGGGGCGTCCGCCTGCTGATCGGCGGCATCGATGATCCCGCCATCTTCGGGGCGGCTTCCTCGGGAGCGGGGCTGGTTGGCGGCATCGGATACGTCAACGGAATCAACCGCGACAGCTTTCGCTTCTCGATCGACGCCCGTTATTCCACTCGTCGGTACGAGAACATCCTGGGACACATCGAATTCCCCACACGCCGCAGCGAGAAGCCGGTTCAGGCCTTTATCCAGGCAGGGTACCGCGACTATCGGGAGATCGACTATTTCGGATTGGGCGGCGCCACCAGCGTTGATGGGGAAAGCAACTTCAGGCTAGAGGACCGGCGTCTGACCGGAGGAGTCAGCATCCGTCCTCATGAGACCACCATCATCCGGGGAGGTGTGGGCTTCCTCAACAGCCACGTGCTTCCCGCTGAAGGAACCAGCGCCTTCGACCGCTTCACTCTCGATCAACTGCCGGGAGCCGATGATCCTCCCGAATACGCCACCTACATCGGACAACTGGGCTTCAACTTCTTCGACGATGGGTTTCCGGCCGCCGGGGTGGGCCTCAACTTCGAGGTGGCCCGCTTTGACGACCGCGACCGGGGACGCTTCGATTTCACCCGGGTGACGGCCGACTTCTTGACCGAGATTCCCTTGGGATACCGCAACCGCCGCTTGGCCTTTCGTCTGCGCACCAGTCATTCCATGGCCGATGCCGGCGATCAGGTGCCTTTTTACCTGATGGAGACCCTAGGCGGAGGAACCAGCTTGCGCGGTTTCGACGACTACCGCTTCCGCGACCAGCGCAACCTGCTGATGAACTTGGAATACCGCTGGGAGGTTTGGCGTTATGCTGACTTCGCGATATTCGCCGACGCCGGAAAGGTCTTCCGCCGGGCTGGCGACCTTGACTTCAGCGACTTGGAAGCAGGTTACGGCTTTGGACTGCTGATCCGCTCTCCCTTCGGAGGCACTTTCCGTATCGATCTGGCCAACAGCCACGAAGGATTCAGAATTTACATTGGCAGCGGCGCTTTCGTTGACAAGAGCGCACTGGGCCCGCCGCTCAACAATTTCATCATCGGCCAGCCAGCCCGCCAGCGCTGAAGGACGCGGGGGCGCAGCAAAGCGGAAGGCATTGAAAGTGGTTCAGGATGGTCGGAGCGCTGCGAGGCGCCAAATCAGAGAGGTTAACGAGCGATGAGCATGCGGACAGGCGCAAAGCGGGAAGGGGGAATCGTGGGCGGCGTGCGGCGCTTGAGCGGCTGGATGACGCTCTCGGTGCTGGCGGCAGCCTCGCTTTGGACGCTGGCCCAGGAACTGCCCGGCAAGCAGCCCAAATTCTTCCCCGATGATCCTGTGTGGGAAGACGAGGACAATCTCGACGTCCCCCGGAAACCCAGTGAGATTGAGCTGAGCGACCTCTTTGACCGCTTCTCCAACACCTTCCACGACTTTGGATCCGACGAATGGGGCGAGGCTGACAACGTCAACACCCTCGACGAAGTCCCGGACAGCAGTTGGTTCACCAACCGCCACGGACTGCGCCGCCTGTCGATCGAGGAACTGGTGCGCGGGCCCAACACCGGCCCGGGGCCCGACCCATCCCAGCCCTGGACCATCTTCCGCGGCAAGCAGCAGGGCATTACGCCTGGCTTTCACGTCATCGACGACAAGGGCGCCCGCTACGTGGTCAAGTTCGGCACCCGATCTGATCCCCGGCTGAGCACGGCGGCTGAGGTCATCGCCACCAAGATCCTCTATGCCGTCGGCTATCACGTGCCCGAAAACTACATCGTCTACATGGACCCGTCCACCTTGCGCATCAAGCCGGGCACCACGGTTACCGATTCCTACGGAGACGAAGTTCCGCTCACTCAGGGACGGCTCAGACAGATGCTGCGCAAAGCCACTGCCGAGCCCGACGGCACCTACCGCATCATCGCCAGCAAGTACATCGAGGGAGAGCCGCTGGGGCCCTTCCGCTACTACGGACGCCGCAGCGACGATCCCAACGACCTCTATCCCCACGAGCAGCGCCGCGAACTGCGTGGACTGCGGCTCATCTCGGCCTGGATCAACCATGATGACTCGCGTGCCCACAATACCCAGGCCACTTGGGTGGAGGAAAACGGCAAGCACTACGTGCGTCACTACCTGATCGACTTCGGATCCACCTTCGGCAGCGGCACTGCGGTGGTCCAAGACCCCAGCCTCACCTTCAGCACCTGGATGGACGGCGGCCAGATGGCCGACAATGCCCTGGGTTTTGGCTTCCATGTTCCCGAATACCGCAAAGTCGAGTGGCCCGACCTCGACCGCTACTCCGCCGTGGGACGCTTCGAGTCTGAGCACTTCGATCCTGCTGCCTGGTATGAGGAGTATCCCAACGCGGCTTTCGTCCGCGAATCGCAGCGTGATGCCTTCTGGGCTGCCAGGCTCACCATGCGCTTCAGCCAGGACGAACTGCGGGCCATCGTCCACACCGGGCAATTCAACGACCCCGATCAAGAGGCCTACTTTCTCAAGACCTTGATCGAACGCCAGCGCAAATGCGGCGCCTACGGAATTCTGCCCCTCAATCCGCTGGACGAATTCCGCCTCACCGGCAATGCGATTGAATTCACCAACTTGGCCGAGGAATACAGCCTAGGCTCGTCCCAGGCGCCCGCGCCGGGTCCCGCCTCCAGCGCTGCCGGTGCGTCATCACGGGCCGCTTCCTCCTCGGCTGGGGCATCTCCCTCCACTTATCAAGCCCGGTGGGGCATTTACGACAATGCCGCCGACCAGCACAAACCCTTGGGTGATCCGTCCACTCACGATCAGGCCTCCATACCCATCGCCTCGGCGGACCTGGGCGAGAACGAGTTCCTGACCTTGACCCTGCTCACCGAAAATCCCTTCCATCCCGACTGGAAGCGGGAAGTCCGCCTCTACCTCCGCTCCGCCCCAGATGGTTACCGACTTGCCGGAATCGACCGCGAATCCACCCCCTCCCTCCCACCGGAGGGGGACGATTAGGTCCTTGCCGCTCCATATGATCGTGCCCGACGCAAACTGATGGGTGACAGTCACGTTCGGCCATGCTAAACTTCCTGAGTTTTTATTTCCCGAGCAGAATCAAAGGAAGGACGAAATGGGCTGGCTGATCTTGCTCTCCCTGACTGTCCTGTCGGCAGGACTCTGGAAGTTGCGCGCCCCATGAAAATCAAAGACTCGGTTTATCAGTTCAGAGTCGCTCTTGAGAAGGTCGAGCCGGAGGTGTGGCGTCGGATCGTGGTTCCGGGAACCTACTCGTTTTGGGATCTCCATGTGGCCATTCAGGATTCCATGGGATGGGACGACTATCACCTGCACTTGTTTCGGATCCGGGATCCGGAGAGCGGGGAAATGGATCAGATCGGAATTCCCTTTGACACCTATGGAGAAGGCCCTGAGATCTTTGAAGGTTGGGAGTTGCCCATCGCCGAATACTTCCTGGAACCTGGCGATCATGCCCTTTACGAATACGACTTTGGAGATGGCTGGCAGCATCACGTTGAGCTTGAGGAAATAACTCCCAGGGTTGGCGGGAAGAAGTATCCGGTTTGCCTGGGCGGGGAACGGGCGTGTCCGCCCGAGGATTGCGGGGGGCCATGGGGCTATGCCGATTTTCTGGAAGCCGTAAGCGACTCCGCGCATGAAGAGCATGCAAGGATGTTGGAGTGGGTCGGAGGCAAGTTTGACCCCTCTGACTTCAGTCCCCAGAAGGTGCGCTTCGACGATCCTGACAAGCGCTGGCAGTACGCATTCGAAGAGGATGGCACTTGAATCGATTCTAAAGGGCAGGGGACTGATGTCTGGCGAAACGGATTTGGCGGCTTTGCTGCGGCTGATGAGGCCGGCGCTGGAGGAAGAAGAGTACGTTTTCTGCCGCGGTCAAGGGTCGGCGCGGGATTGGATGATGAGGCTCCATCCGTTGGGGATTTTCCAAGAGGCCGAGGGGTGGACGCTCATTGTGACCCGCAAGCAGGCCCTGGAGGCCGGTCTCTCCTTCGGTCCCGTGTTTCGCAGGATCACGCTCTCGGTCCACTCCAGCCTGGAGGCGGTGGGCTTTCTGGCTGCTGTTACTGAGGCGCTGGCCCAGCATGGAATCAGCGTCAACGCCGTTTCGGCCTATTATCACGATCATCTCTTCGTGCCGGTTTCTCGGGCCGAAGAGGCGATGCACGTGCTCAACGAACTCTCCGGGAGTTGACCAGTTCTGCTGCTGTGGTCACGCTTTCAAAAGCCGTTGCCGAGAGGGAATGGTGGAATCCCCTCGTCTTTACAGACAAGAAGGCGAACCAGTGCAGGACGACAGTCGATTTCAAATCGACGAACATTAGAACCCCTCGGCTTCAAGCCGAGAGTAGTTCAGTTTTTGTCTTGGTCGTCGCTGAGCGTTTCCAGGGCCTCGTGGCTGGATTCGAAGGCCACGGGTTCGTCGAGTTGGCGCATGAATCCGATGTGGCGCAAGCGCACCAGCACCGGCTTGCGGGCGTGGGCCATGCTGAGGCTGACACCAGCGGACTTTAGGGAGCGGTTGAGGCGCTCGAGCATGACCAGGGCGGAGGCGTCGATGTGGCCCACGACTTTGAGATCTAAGACCACGTCGGACACCTCGGGGCGGCGGGCCACCTCGCGCAGAATGGCCTGCTCGCAGTAGCGGCTGTTGGCGAAATAGAGATTCTCGTCCACCCGCAGCACCAGGACGCCCTTGGCCGTGTCTTCCACGTCGCGCCGTTCGGTGCTCTTCATGCGTCCGGAGGCCGATTCGGGACCGACCACTACGATGCGCGGCTGGCTGGTGCGCCACAGGAACATGAGCAGGCTGGTCAGAGCACCCACGGCCAGACCCCAGTGGACTCCCAGAAACATGACCGTGGTCAGGCTGGTCAGCGTGGCGGCGGCATCGCTCTTGCTGTAGCGGACGAACTTCCAGACTTGTCTGAGGTCCAGCAAGCCCAGTACGGCGATCATGATCAGGGCCGCCAGGGCCGCTTGTGGGAGATAGGCAAAGACGGGTCCGCCCATCAGCAGCACAGCCAGGATGATCAGGCTGGCACCCGCCGTTCCCAGCGGTGACTGGCCGTCCATGTCGCTGACGATGGCGGAGCGGCTGAGGCTGGCTCCCACAGGGTATCCGCCGGTTAACGCGGCGCCCACGTTGCCCAGTCCCAGCGCCACCGATTCCTGATCAGGACTGATGGACTGGCGGTTTCGTCCGGCCAGGGAATTGGCGGCCCCCAACGCAATGACGTACCCGATGAGGGCGATGGCGAAGGCCTCGCCGGCCAGCCAGTGCCAATCGATTCCGCTCACGTCGGGGAGATGCGGCGAGGGCAGTCCGGGCTGGACGGCTCCCACCACTGGCAGTCCGTAGTCCTGGGCCAGGTTCAATCCCCAGGCCGCCGTTGTCACTGCTGCCAGCACGACCAAGGGCACGCTGCGCTCGCACACCGAGCACCAGCGTTTGGCAAAGCCCGCCAGGGCCGACAACCTGCGCACTGCCGGCGGGAGTGCCAACAAAGCCGCCAGTGAGGCCACGCCTGTGATGGCGGCGGCGACGTTGGCGCGCTCCAGGCCGGTTGCGGTTTGGCTCACGGCTTCCAGCAGTCCGCGGGCTTCGAAGGGGATCCCCAGCAGCGTCGTGATTTGGCTGGAGGCGATCAGCAGGGCTGCTCCGTTGATGAATCCCGCCAGCGCCGGATCGGAAATGAAGTTGGTGAGGAATCCCAGGCGGGCCGCCCCGATCAGAACTTGAATGGCGCCGGCGGTAAGGGCTAGCAGGGCCGCAGTGGCCAGGGCGCTTTCGACGTCGTCAATGTCGTGAGAACGCATGGAGGCGGCGGTGAGCAGCGACAGCAGCGCCACGGGTCCGATGCTCAGGTAGCGGCTGGTTCCCAGGAGCGCGTAAAGGAAGGGAGGCACGATGGCCGCCGCCAAGCCCGCCGTGGGCGGCAGTCCGGCCAACTGAGCGTAGGCCATGGCCTGGGGGACCAGGAGGGCTGCAACGAAGATGGCCACCAGCCCATCGGAGCGGGCCTTGGGCCAAGTATAGTCGGCAATCCAGCCCACGCTGGGGACAAAACGCGCCAAACCCCGGCGTTCATCGTTCAGCTCATCATGGGTCGATGAATTGCTCATCCGCTGGGAAGAGTATAGCCGCCCCAGGACTGGCACGGGTTGGCGGCGGTCGCCAAACGCTGCCGGCCAGCTGCTCACGAAAAGCTTTGATCCGGCTCCGACGCTATTGAATGCGCTTCAGCCCTGGGACATGTCGCGGCTTAAACTCGAGGTGGCGCCTTTGGTCGCGCTGCGCTTGAGGGCGGCTGACCCCGGGCTGGAACATGGCTTTCGTAATGGCAAGCCCAGGCGAAAGGCGGCATTTCCCGCCCTCATTGTTCTTGCCAAGGGCGGGCCGAACGGGTCCCTCAGACCTAAAGGCTGTCGGTGCCGATGCTCAGCAGTTTGCCGTTGAGTTGCAGCAGCAGCCGCAAGGTGAGCAAGGTCTCCACGGCTTCCTCGTGTCCGGGCAGCTTCTTGGCCAGGAGAGAACGGGGGCGGGCCGAATCGCAAAAGCGGAAAACCGCCGCCTCCCGCCGGCCCAGCGAGTAACGTCCGGCGGCCGTGGCGGGACGGGAGTCAGCGACGTGCAGTCCTGAGGGAACCTGGCGCACCTGCAAGACCGGCGGCGACTGATTCCACAGATCCTTCCACTGCTCGACCGTCCGCTGCAGGCGCTGGACGCCGGGACGAAACTGCATGCAGCGGTGGACGTGCCCGTTCTCTCCCGCATCCTCGAAGTAGTAGGCCAGACGCTCCAGGGACGGGCCTGAGAGGGGATAGACATAGCGGTAGGCGCGGCTGGGCCTCAGTTCAAGACCGTAATCCCTTGGCCGCATGTAATAAGGACTAAAGCGGTCGAAGCGGATGCGCGTCACTCCTGAGGGAGGCTGCAAATGAGTGATCGAAGGCAGCCAGTCGGCCATCTCGGAGTACCAGGCGTCCTCCTCGCCGGGAGCGCCTGACAGGAAATTCCAGGAGGGGTGGATGCCGTACTCGCGGGTCCATTTGAGCAACTGCAGGTTCATCACAGCCGAGTTGCCCTTGCCCAGCAGCTTGAGTGCCCTGTCGTCGAGACTCTCGATGCCGGGCTGAATCCAGCGGACGCCGGCCTCGGCCAGTTGGCGCACCTGAGCGCGCTTCAGATTGGCTTTGGTCTCGTAGAAGAGCGCATACTTGGGGCTGGCCTGCGCCAGTTCGGGAAGCACGGTCTTGATGTGGGACATGTCAAGGATATTGTCGACGAACTGAATATTGCGCAGGCCGTAGCGCAGGGCCAGCTCTCCCAACTCCGTGAGCACCCGCTGCGGAGACTTGGAGCGATAAGCCATGCCGGTACCGTTGAGTCCGCAAAAGGTGCAGTGGGAGCGCTCGCCCCACCAGCATCCTCGGGAACTCTCGGCCAGCAGTCCGGGACGGACGTAGGGAGACAGGCGAGAAGCGGCCAGCATGCTGAAATAGTCGTCGTACCGGGGCGTGGGCAGGCGGTCGAGATCGCGCACCACGTTGCGCGGCGGGGATCCGCCGTGGCTCTCCAAGGTGGCGACCTGGTCTTGGGTCATGACTCCAAAGGGCAGCTTGGACGGCTGGGGCCGGGGCCCCTCGTCCAGGAGGATCCGGCAAAGGCCGCTGAAGAAGCCGTCGGCTTCGCCCGACACCACGCAATCGACCCAGGGAAAAGAGCGCAGCGTTTCCAGTCCCATCTCACCCTCGCAGTTGGCGCCCCCCATCAGGGTCACGGTGTCGGGACTGAGCTGGCGGATGCGTCTGAGCAGGGCCAATGAAGCGCAGTGCTGCTGGAAGACCGAGCTGCAGCCCACGATGCGGGGGCGGTCTTCCAGGATCGAATGGGCCACTCGGTCGATGTAGTCTGGCGCGCGGGCCCGCATTCCCCGCATCAGGGCTTTGCGCTCCTCAAGAGTCTCAGGGAAGCCGGAGCAACGCACCTCAAGGATCATATCCAGGAACTCGTCGTCCTCTTCCGGCTCAGCGTCGGTCAGCCCACCGGAGAAGCACCACTCGCCCAGGAGATGATCGGGAGGCGTGGAGTGGATGGCCTGATAGGCTGTCAAGCCCACCGTCTCGGCAAAGCCGAAGTTGGCATAGACGACTTGGCTGCGGAGGCCGCTGCCGTCCAGGGCGGCGCGCAGCAATCCCAGGGCGATGGACGGCCGCGGCAACTCGGCGAAGGGCATCGAGACGAGAGTGACATCCATGGCTGTTTCAAGCTGCGCCCACTCCGGCCGCCTCGCGGTCGCCGGTGCTGAAGGTCCAGGAATTCTGAAACCCGCCGGGGACCGATCGGGCCGCCCCGGCCCGTCCGGCCACGGGACCGGGAATGGGACTGCGGTCCTGGTGGACCCATTGGTAGTACTGAGCCACTTCCGAGGTCAGCCTGGCCTCCTGCTGCTTTTCGTGCCGGGTCAGTCCCTCCAGGTAGGAAGGGCTTCGCTTCAGCTCGTCCAGAGGCCTGCGCTCAACGTGGTTGACGGCCGACCGCAGCGTGTAGCAGGCCACCCGGTTGCAGACCGCCGTCAGATGCTGCAGGTACTGCTGTTGGGGTGGACGCACCGGATTGAGTTCCGGCAGCCGCAGCCGGGATTCGAAGTTGAGGCCGCGCAGGATGTGGCACAGTCCCTCATTGGTGAAGTTGCGCCGGTAGAAGGTCTTCACCACCCAGTCGTAGAAGAGGTCCAGCTTGGGGTCGAGGAAGTTGTAGTCGGGCTCGAACGGCGTTCCCAGAAGGCGGCCCTCTTCTTCCAGCCTGCGCTTGATGGGCGTCCCGGCGTAGGGCAGCATGCGGCAGAAGGGGGCCACTGACCAGCCGTCGCCGATGAACTCTTCCAAAAACTCGATGCTGTTGCGGATGCTCTCGAAAGTCGAGTAGGGCTCCATCAGCATGAAGCCGAAGTCGAAGGAGAGACCCAGTTTCTTGAGAATCCGGCCGGCCTTGAGGTGAGCTTGCGGCTTAAGGCGCTTGTTCATGTTGAGCAAGCCCTGCTCGTCGCCCGATTCGACCCCCATGTAGACATGGGTCAGGCCGCCCTCCATGAGGCGGGACATGATGTCCTCGTTGATCTCGTCCGATCGGCAACTGATCTTGAAGGCCATCTTGCCCGCAAGTCCCTCCCGGCGGATCAAGTCGGCGATCTCCATGGCCCAGCGTTTGGCGCCCGGGCCTCCGGCCAGAAAGTCGTCGTCCTGGAAGAGGAAGATGGGCACTCCCCGCTGGTAGTGAAGGTCGAGCATCTCGTCCACGACGGCGCGCGGCTTGCGCAGGCGCCGCAGTTTTCCGCCTTGTTCCTCGTAAAAGGGCCTGATGCTGCAAAAGGAGCAATCCCAGGGGCAGCCCCGGCTGCCCAGCACCGAAGCGGTGGGCATGGGATGGCCTTCGTAGTCGATGGAGCGGCGGTCGGGCCAAGGCAGCGAATCGAGGTCGTCGATGGTCTCGGCCAGAGGGGCGAGGTGGACGTCTCCATCCCGACGGCGGTAGGCGATGCCCTTCAGGTCCCGCCAATCGCTTCCCTCGCCCAGGCAGTTCAGTAGGCGGACCAGCGTCCGCTCGCCGTCGAAGCGCACCACCGAATCGAGTCCCTCGGTGCGGCGCAGAATCTCACCCGGCTCGAAACTGGCGAAGTGGCCGCCCATGGTGAAGTGGGCGGCCACCCCTTTCTCGCGCAAGTCGCCGATGACTCGGGCGAAGTCGGGAGCCATGTACTGGAAGATCAACGAGAACCCCACCGCGTCGGGACGGTCCCGTTCGATCCTCCCGAATATCGCCTCCGAATCGGACCCATAGGTCATGATGTCGGCACGGTGACCTGAAGCGTTCACCGTCGACATCAAGTACCGGAGCCCGAGGTTGTCTTGGTCTTGGAATCCGACCAGAAGTATCCTCTGGGGGCGCACTTCGACCTCCCTCCGCGTGTTATGTTCAGGCGTTCTGGGGACCCTTAGCCCTGTTGGGCCTTGAGGGTCTCGATCCGCTTGTTGATCATTTGCTCGGTGGCATCCAGCCGCGATCTCTCGGCGGCGATGTTGTGGAGCGAAGTCTCAAGCTGCTCAAGGGTGAAGCGGCTGAGGTCGAGGGGCGGAGGATCGCCGATGGTTCCGATGGGTTGGCTGATCACCGGGCCGGGTCCGCCCCAGCCGCCTCCGCCTCCACCGCCCCAAGGAGCGGGGTCCACCACCGGACTCGGCCAAGGCCAGGGCCTGGGCCTGACCCAAGGAGCCGTCCAGCCTCCCCCGCCGCCGCCCCAGGGGGCAGGATCGACTACGGTTCCGCCGGGCGGCACGAACGCACCTGCGCCGGCGGCTGGACCGGCTGATTGAGCCATGGTTGCTTCGATTCGGGTGAGTCTTTGTTCAATCCGTTGGAGAGTTTCTTCCATGGTCGCCTCCTCAGTACCTTGGGCTTCCCGTGAATCGGGCCTTGCGGAAAGCAGACGAATGGAGCAAGCACGACGCTTGCCGTTGAAGTAGGGAATTCGGTCTGATTCGAAGTATAGAGCTTGCTTGTCATAGAGTCAATGTAATTCTCTTGAAAGATGCGGACGACGACTGCAGGCCGTCGGTCCGACATGCTAGAATCTTTGCTGCAAAGGGGTTTTCAAGGCATCTTTCAGAATATTGACCGGGGAAGAAGTCCGCGCTGTTAGAGTATGTGATTATCGGCAGAGTAGGATACTATATTAACTTATTCTCGGAAAAGCGACGGTGTCTCCGAGTTATGAAAGACTCTATTTTTTTGTCATGGCGAAGATTTCTTGCTGTCTGAAGGAGTGGGTTGCTTCTCTAAGTCCGCTTAGGTCGACGTGTTATGCTCACCGGCATTATGCCGCAGTTGTCGCTGTTTGAAGAAGAGATGCCGACGGGACGCAAGGTGCTTCCAGCCCCGGTCGACGATTCGTTGTGCCAAACCGCTGACAAGATGCCCGCGGCCATTCGGTTGGGAACCTCCTCGTGGTCCTTTCCTGGCTGGAAAGGCATCCTCTACGACCGGGGCGGCACCTCGCAGTTGCTGGCCCGCCATGGACTCTGGGCCTACGCCAAGCATCCGCTGCTCGCTGCGGCAGGCATCGACCGCACCTTCTACGCACCCATCACGGCTGACGACTTCGCGGCTTATGCTGCCGACGTAGGGGATGATTTCCGCTTTTTGGTCAAGGCCCACGAATACTGCACGGTGGCCCATTTTCCGTCCCACCAGCGCTATGGCGAGCGGGCGGGCCAAGACAACCCCCATTTCCTCGACGCCGACTACGCTGAGGAATTCGTAGTGCGTCCCTATCGTCAAGGTTTGGGAGAAAAGGCGGGCGTTTTGCTGTTCCAATTTTCACCCATGGACGTCGGACGCGTGGGCGGTCGCCGGGCCTTCTGCCAGCGGCTGCTGCGCTTCCTCCAGGCTCTCCCCAGCGATCTCACTTGCGCCGTGGAACTGCGCAACCGGGAGCTCTTTCACGATTCCTACTTGAAGACGCTGGAAGAAACGGGCACGGCCCATTGCCTCAACATTCACCCCAGCATGCCGCCCGTGACGCGCCAAGCCGAGATGTCGAAGCACTTGGGTGGACCCACCGTCATCCGCTGGATGCTGCATGCCGGCCTGACCTACGAATCCGCCGGACAGCGCTATCATCCTTATGGGACGCTCGTTGACGCCGACTTGCGCACCCGTTCGGCGGTCGCCAACATCTGCCGCTGGGCCGCCCGATGCGGACGCCAAGTCTACGTCATCGCCAACAACAAGGCCGAAGGCTGCGCCCCCCTGACCCTCTTCCGCCTGGCCGAGGCCATCGTCGGCTCCTGAAGGGATGCTTGTAGAGGCCATGCCGATCAATCGAAAGTTCACGCTCAAGATCTTGCAGGAATTGGTCCGCATCGACTCCCGCAACCCCGCGCTGGAGGAGGGAGCGCCGGGCGAGATCCAATTGGCCCGGTTTGTTCGCCAGCGCCTCCGCGAGCTGAACTGGGAAGCCGAATTGCAGGAACTGGGAGAGGCCAGGGCCAACGTAGTGGCTCGGCGGCGGGGAGCCGGAGGCGGACCTTCGTTGATGTTCAACGTCCACCTCGACACGGTAGGCGTCAAGGGCATGGAGAAGCCGTTTTCGGGCCGATTGGCCCAAGGACGCGTGTGGGGGCGCGGCGCCCAGGACACCAAGGGCGGAATGGCCGCCGTGCTGGCGGCAGCCCGGGCCCTTTCCGAGAACGGGCCTGAGCTGAAAGGCGACTTGGTGCTGGCCTTTGTCGCCGACGAGGAACATGAGAGCATCGGCACGACGCATTTGATCGGGGAGGTGAGAACTGACGCCGCCATCGTCCTAGAGCCCACCGACCTCGACGTCTGCATTGCCCACCGGGGCTTTGGCGTCTTCAAGGTCCTCACCAAGGGCCGAACGGCTCACGGCGGCCAATCCGATCTCGGCATCGACGCCAATATGCACATGGGATTGTTCCTGGCAGAGCTGGAGAAGCTTAGACAAAGGTGGGTGAAAGCCCACCGCCACCCGATTCTGGGCTCGGGATCCTTGCACGTCCCCCTGATCTCCGGAGGCAGGCAACTCTTCATCTATTCCGAGCGCTGTGAAGCCGAGGTGGAATGCCGCACGGTGCCGGGACAGACAGAACAGCAAGTGACTCAGGACTTGGCAGCGATTCTCGAGGATCTGGGGAGCCGTGTCGAGACGTTCCGGTCTTCGCTTGAACGGACGCAGTGGCGGAATCCATTCCAGGTCGATCCGCAGCGGCCCATCGTGCGCACGCTGGTGACTCAAACCCAAGCCGTCCGCGGAGAATCTCCACGCCTCATCGCCCACCCCTGGTGGGAAGACTCCGGCCTGCTGGCCGAGGCCGGGATCGATACCGTTGTGATTGGGCCCAAGGGCCAGGGGTTGCACAGCGAACGGGAATGGGTCGATGCCGATTCGGTGGTCGATCTGGCCCGCATCCTCTACAACTGCGCCCTCGCTTTCTGCGGAAGCGAAGAGAAGCGCTGACTGGGTTTCCCGGTGAATGCCCGCAAGATCCGCGCTCCTCGGTGGAGAACCCTGACGAAGCAACTCACCTGAGCGATTTTCCCAGCGGCTTCAACAAGTGATCGCCAGCGTTCACCAGGTTCCTCATGCGAGGGCCACTAGGTGGCGACAAGTTCACGCACAAACCAAGTTCCATGAACTTGGTCAGCGGCCTCGTCTTCGCCCGGCGGTGTGAGGCTAGCTTAGCTCGCCAAGACGCCAAGTGTTCGAGGGGCTCCTGGTTGGTTGAGAAGGATCGGTTCAGCCCCCTTGGCGGGGAGTGTACAATCACAGGCCGAGCCGGGCGATTTGCCGTGAATGGAGGCCAAAGAATGAGCGACGACAAGAAGAGGGGCCTGGGAACGCAAGCAGTTTGGGGCGGCGAGGAGGAATTAGGCTGGCAGGGCGCCACCCAAGTGCCGCTGGTACACAGCGTCACCTTCGGCTTCGAGGATGTCGAGACCTGGATCGACGTCAGCCTGGGACGCTCCGCCGGACACGTCTACAGCCGCAACACCAATCCCACGGTTGCCGTCTTCGAGGAAAAGATGCGCCTGTTGGAAGGTGCCGAGGCGGCCATCAGCTTCTCTTCCGGGATGGGCGCCATCTGCACCGTCCTCTTCGCGCTCCTGCGTCCGGGACGGCGCGTGGTCAGCATCCGAGACACCTACGGCGGCACCAGCCTGCTCTTTCTGGAGTATTTGCCCCGCTATGGCGTCGACGTGGAGTTATGCGAAACGAGCAATCACGAAGCGATCGAAGCCGCCGTCGCCAAGGGGTGCGATCTGCTCTATCTGGAAACACCCACCAATCCCACCCTGAAGGTGCTCGACTTGGCCCGCCTCATCAAGGCCGGACACCAAGCCGGAGCCGTGGCGGTTGTCGACAACACATTTGCCACCCCCGTCAATCAGCGGCCTCTGAAGCTGGGTGCGGATTTAGTTCTGCACAGCGCCACCAAATTCCTGGGCGGACATTCCGACGCCATGGCGGGAGTGGTTTGCGGACCCCAGAACCTGATCAAGAAGATCTTTCAATTCCGCGAGGTCAACGGCGCCTGCCTGGCGCCTTCGGTGGCGCATCGCCTCATCCGCAGCCTCAAGACCTTGGAACTGCGGGTTGAGCGCCACAATCAAAACGCGCTGGGACTGGCCCGCTTCCTAAAAGAGCATCCCAAGGTCGAACAGGTCTATTATCCTGGATTGGAAGACGATCCCGGACACGCCGTGGCCCGCCGGCAGATGAGCGGCTTCGGGGGAGTGGTCAGCTTCACCCTTCCCGGCGGTTTTGAAGACGTCAAGCGCTTTCTGGAGAAGCTCCGCTACGCCCACCGGGCTGCCAGCCTGGGATCGGTGAGCACCCTCATTGGACCTCCCGCGGTCACCAGCCACGTGGAACTCACCCCCGAGGAGCGCGCCGAACTGGGCATCCCCGAAACCCTCATCCGCTGCGCGGTGGGCATCGAAAACCTGGAGGACCTCCAGTCCGACTTTGCTCAGGCTCTCGAATAGCCTCGAACTTCACACTGAGATCGCGAGCAGCCTCGTACGCGCGAAGATAATACGAGGCCTTTGACCGCGTTCGAAAAACTCGACTCGTGCCGAGTTGCTGGGCACCTAGCTAGTGGCCCGAGCCTGCATTCTCACGGGTTGTCGTGGCGACCCTGGCCCGCCTAGGGCACGTTGAGCAGGCTGACCGAGGGCAAAGCAGTCAGCGCGGATCAATGCGGCAACCTAGCCGACCACCCGCGAGGAGTCCTGGCTAGATGCCCAGCCAGCCGTAGGGGGCCCAGTTCTGCCACTCGTCGCGATAGGGCTGCATCAGGTCGATGTTGTGCTGAGGAGCCGTTTGATTCCGCGATTCCTCCAGCTTGGAAAGGTCGACGCCTGTGACGTCCTGCTCCTTGGCGGCTCTGACGATCTCGTCGATGGCGCTGTTGGCGATGTCGGCCCCGAGGGCCTGATAGCAGGCCTTGCGCACCCAGCGGTACTCTTCCATGCTGAATCCGTGCTCGTTGATGGCCGCCACCTGGGCCTGCTTGGCTTCCAGGATCAGGCCGCGCATGTCGACGAAGAACTGCAGGAAGTCGGTGACGCCCATGTCGCGCCGCTTTTGGGCGCTGTACTTGTCTTCCATGCGCTGATAGGTCTCTCCCAGGCCGGCACGGATGCTGCGCTGCGTGGACACGAAGCGCTCTACCTGATCTTCGGTCAACAGTCCGTCTTGAGGGATGGGATAGGGCTGCTGGTTCTCGACCTGTTGCTCAACCTGCTCGTACTCGTCGGCGAATTCCGTGACCTCGGCGATGGCGTTGCTGATGGGCAGATAAACGAAAAAGTAGCCCCCCACCGCGGCTCCGATTCCCACCAAGAGCACGACAATGAGGCACCCGAGGAGCAGTTTTTTCATGGTATTCCTTCCCTCCGTCGGTTGATTGCGGGGTCATTGTAGCGAATCCGACGAGCGCATGCAGACGGGAGTGGAGCCCTTCGTGAGGTCCGCAGCGTTAGAGCAAAGGGGGCGGGAGGAGTGGGAAAGGTGCGATAGGCCAAGTCCGGGTAGTTAGAGGCACCGTAAGCGTCCCAAAGACGCTGGCCGAAACCCCAAAAAGGGCAAGCCCGGTCCTGGATCTCCAGGGGGCCGGACTTGCCCGGGATCCATGACGGGCCCGCAGGGGGAGGTGCCACGTCACGGAAACGTGTCGGCTGGGATGCTCCTATCTGCGCTGTCAGGCCCGCTGGGGCGCTATGTTGAGCCCTTCCATCGACCTGCGGGAGGCCAAACCTCCAGCGGCGATGGCTGCGCCAAGGCCGAGGTGGAGGAAGTTGTCCATGAAGTTGATGTGGACCACGCCCAGCAGGTGGCCTTCGGAAGCGCCTCCGAGGGCAATGAATCCGTAGACGCCCACCAAGGTGTAAACGACTCCGAAGGCCAGCATGAAAACGGTCGAAGCCCGGTTTCCGGCCAGCGCCACGACGGCGAATCCGATGGCCGTCACCAAGTGGACCAAGTTGTGTGCGGTGTTGGTGACGAACAATGCGCCGTCACCGACCAGAGGGTTGGGGATGAAGCCAAAGAGGGCGGCTGCGGCGAAGGAGGCCGCAAAGACCCATGCCAATTTGATGCCTACGTTCTGCATAACGAATCGTCTCCTCGATTATTCTGTTCAAGTTATCTGCACAAAGGCGACCGGCTCTGGTGTGCCGTCCGTCTTTGGGCGGGTTGGATGTGGACCTGCCGCTGGCGGTTACGCTTGTCCCGAGGTCCGGTAAGAAATCCAACTGTGAGTGCGCTGGCGAGCGGCTCAAGCCAAGTCCGATGTGGGAGATGGGAAGGGCGAAAGGAAGAGGAAAGAGGGGGACGAATCGCCGACCTGCGATGATTGCGCCGCTGAGGCGGGCTCTGATATCTTAGCGAGCCTATGATTAACGCCACTCAGATCCGCAAAGGCAATGTCTTGCTGGTCAACGGAGAGCCTCATCGGGTCATGGATTTTCACCATCGCACCCCCGGCAAAGGACAGGCCATCGTGCGGGCCTTGCTGCGCAACCTGAAGACGGGAGCCTCTTATGAGCAGCGCTTCAATTCCAACGAGACGGTGGAGCGCGTCATCCTCGAACAGAAGGAAATGCAGTATCTATACAACGACGGCACCCACTATCATTTCATGAACACCGAAACCTACGAGCAGTTCCCCATCGACGTAGAGATGCTGGGCGATGCCAAAGACTACCTCAAGGAGGAGCAGGTGATCGAGGTCGAGTTCTACGACGACTCGCCCATCGGGGTCAGCCTCCCCAAGGTGGTGGAACTGGAGGTCACCGAAACCGAGCCCGAACTGAAAGGGGCCACCGCCAGCAATTCGCCCAAGCCGGCCACCCTGGAGACTGGCGTGGTCGTCCAGGTGCCGCCCTTCGTGAAAGTGGGCGATGTCATCCGCGTCGACCCCTCGGAAGGCCGCTACATCGAACGGGCTTAGGCTCCCTGGCCCCCGCCTCCGATCAGCAGAAGCTGCAAAAGACAAGGAACCATGGAACGAGAACAGCTAGAAGTGGATGTCCTCTTCGTGGGGGCGGGGCCGGCTTCACTGGCCGGAGCCCTGCATCTCTCGAAGCTGATCGAAAAACATAATGCTTCTGCCGAGGCCTCTGAGCAGATCGACGAGCCTCTCATCTTGGTCATTGAGAAGGGGCGCGAGATCGGCTCCCACATCCTTAGCGGAGCCGTGGTCAATCCGCGCGCCTTCAAAGAACTGCTCAAGGACTTTCCCGGCCAGGAGCCTCCTTACGAAGCCCCAGTGGACGATGATTCTCTTTATGTCATGGGCAAGGAGAAGGCCTGGCGTTCGCCCATCACTCCGCCGCCGCTCAAGAACAAGGGCAAGTACGTGGCATCGCTGGGCAAGATCGTGCGTTGGATGGCCGAGTTGTGCGAGGAGTCGGGGGTCGAGGTCTATCCTGAATTCCCGGCGGTGGAACTGCTCTTTGAGGATGAGGCTGTCAAAGGCGTCCGCATCGGGGACAAGGGCGTCGACGAGCAGGGCCAGCCCAAGCCCAATTTCGAGCCGGGAATCGACGTGCTGGCCAAAGTCACCGTCCTGGGCGAGGGCGTCCGCGGGACGCTCTCTCTGCAAGCCATCCGCAGGCTGGGATTGGCCAAGAGCAGTCAGCCCCAGATTTACGCTGCCGGCGTCAAGGAAGTCTGGCAAGTGCCCCGCGAGGTGGATCCGGGAAACGTCATCCACACCCTGGGTCAGCCCCTGGGGACCAAGGAATTCGGCGGCGGCTTCATCTACACCATGCAGGACAACATGATCGATCTGGGATTCGTGGTTGGACTCGACTACGAAGACCCCACCACTGATCCTCACGGCCTCTTTCAGGAGTTCAAGGCTCACCCTTGGGTGCGCGGCTTGCTCAAGGACGGCAAGATGATCTCCTACGGCGCCAAGGCCATTCCCGAAGGCGGATACTACTCCATGCCCCGTCCCTGGGCCGAGGGACTGCTGTTGATCGGCGACTCGGGCGGCTTTTTGGACGCCCAAAAACTCAAAGGCATCCACCTGGGCATGAAGTCGGGCATGCTGGCCGCCGAGACCATTCTCGACTGCCTCAAAAATGACGATTTCTCATCCAACCGGCTCTCCCGCTTCAGCAAGCGCTTTGAGGCCAGTTGGGCCAAGAGGGAAATGTGGCAGGTGCGCAACTTCCGCCAGGCCTTTCAAAGGGGTTTTTTCAGTGGCTTCGTCCACGCTGGCCTTCAGTTCATTAGCGGCGGACGCGGACTGATCGATCCCATGCCCACCCAGGCGGGGCACGAGCGCATGCACCGGCTGGCCCAGCACTTCTCCGACGGGCATAAGCCCGACACTTGGCGCGAGTTCGACAACAAGCTGACCTTCGACAAGCTGGAGTCGGTCTTCAACGCCGACACCGCCCACGAAGAAGATCAGCCCTGCCATCTCAAGATCGCCGACTACGACATCTGCAACAACCGCTGCACCGAGGAATACGGCAATCCTTGCCAGCATTTCTGTCCGGCGCATGTTTATGAGATGGTCGAGGAGGAAGGCGCGTCCGAGGACGGCGGAAAGAAGAAGCTGCGGGTGAATTTCACCAACTGCGTCCACTGCAAGACTTGCGACATCATGGACCCCTACCAGATCATCACCTGGACGCCTCCCGAAGGCGGAGGCGGTCCGGATTGGAAGATCATGTGAGCTATTTCAACATCCAGGGCGTGTTTGAGGCGCGTCCTCTCGTCTACCGTCATCTCAAGCCGACTCCCCTGCTCAGCCATCCGCTGCTGGACGCCTATCTGGGCACCTGCACGCTGGTCAAGCATGAAAACCACAATCCCACTGGGTCTTTCAAGATCCGCGGCGGACTCAACTACATGGCGCGCCTCAGTCCCGAGCAGCGCCAAGCCGGGGTAGTGACGGCCACCCGCGGCAACCATGGACAGTCGGTGGCCCTGGCCGCCCGCATCAACGGCGTCAAGGCGGTGATTGTGGTGCCTCACGGCAACAATCCCGAAAAGAACGCCGCCATGAAGGCCTACGGGGCGGAACTGATCGAGCACGGACGCGACTACGACGAGGCCCGCGAATTGGTGGAAGAGATGCAGGACGAGCGGGGGATGCTCTACGTCCACTCGGCCAATGCACCCCATCTGGTGCATGGTGTGGGCACCTACACCTTGGAAATCCTGCAGGACCTGCCGAAGCCCGACTACATCTTCGTCCCCCTGGGAGGCGGAAGCGGCACCGCCAGCGTGCTCACCGTGGTGCGCGCCATCGCCCCCAAGACTAAAGTCGTGGGCGTCCAGGCCGAGCAGGCCCCGGCCATCTATCAGTCCTGGAAGAAGGGCGAGATGGTGACCACCGATTCCGCCGACACCATCGCCGACGGACTGGCCACCCGCGTCCCCTTCGAGATGACCTTCGAGGTCATCCGCCGCCACGTCGACGACATCGTCACCATCAGCGAGGAGGAGATCAAGGAAGCCATACGCCAGTACCTGCGCACCACTCACAACTTGGCCGAAGGGGCCGCCGCGGCTCCCCTGGCCGCCGCCTACAAACTCCGCTCCAAGCTGCGGCACAAATCCGTCGTCCTCATCCACTCCGGCGCCAACATCGACAGCGCCTTGCTGCGCGAAATCCTGGCCGAGGCGGCCTGACGGCTGCGCTCGTGGGATCGATCTGTTCAGGCCAAATGTTCTGGGGCCTCGGACTCTTCAAATCCTTCAACGTCCATGAAGACGGCCAAGCGGACTCATACCTGTGTTCATCATTGAGAAAGCCTGTGCGTATGGAAGGAAGGGCAGGCTTCTTGCAGCAATCGCAGCAACCGACATTGCCTCCGCATTAGATCTATGCCACCTTTGATGCCCAGCGGCTCGGCCATTTCGGCAAGGAGCCTCTTTCGCGAGGAGGGAGAAATGACGTCGGAGAGAAGGTCTTGCTTGGTGTTGCTGGCCGTTGTGGCCCTGGAATGGGGTCAAGGCTGCCTATCCTCTCGGCGGCGCGAGGCCCTCACTTTGTTGGGGCGTAAGGCCTGTTGCCAAGGACACCAAGGTTAAACCCTGTCGCCCTCGCGCCGCGCGCGAGCCAGCAGGTCGCTGACGCCGAGATGCTCGGCCCATTGGTTCAGGTAGGCCTCGTCAAGGCC
The DNA here is from genome assembly GCA_035471925.1 of Acidobacteriota bacterium. Taxonomy (GTDB): domain Bacteria; phylum Acidobacteriota; class UBA6911; order RPQK01; family DATIPO01; genus JANQFM01. The sequence goes on along the minus strand of DATIPO010000444.1, from coordinate 17,794 downwards.
CCCAGCCTGGATTCTCAGGACTCCCAGGATGTCTGTCCACTGACGCTCAGAGACTTGGTCGCCCAACTTGTACCAGACCAGCTTGTGAAGAACGGTGTCTTCGGGACTCGCGAAGCGGACGGTGACCTCATCCTTAGCGACCGTGAACCTCCTCGAGACGGCGCGCTTAAGCTCCTGGCGCGCCCAGGGTCCGCCGTCGGATACAAAGATGTCCACTTTGAACATGGTGGAGAGAAACAGGATGTTGAACGAAGTCCGACGTCTGACGGCGTTGGCGATGCTGTCGGCGTCGACATAGAATTCGCTGCTGAGAGCGGCAGCCAAGGGTTGAACATGAAAGGGTTGAAGCGCAGCCACCAGATCAGCATCTTGGGTGGCGCGGGGAATGCCGTGAATTGAACTGGCCAGCGAGCCTCCCACGGCATAGGGAATAGAGAGGCGGTCGAGCGCCGCAGCCACTCTGGCTACCACGAAGAGGGGCTCGGAAAACATCAGTAGCCTTCCTTCTCGACGTCCCAGCCGAAGGCCTTGAGCATTAAGTCGGGCTCGACCCAGCGCGAGGCCAGGCGCAGCATCTGCTCTCGCTCATCCGCTTCGGGATGGCGCTCCCGGATGTCGGCCAAGGCCAGCCGCTGCACCGTCCGGTTCAACTCGCTCACCCGCTTCATCTTCTCTTCGGCGGACATCTTCCGATAGCCCTCAATGAGCATCTTCTCTATCTCAGGATGGGTATCATTGGGCTCGCCGCTGCTCATTCCTCGAATCTACCATCGACCAACCGCCTGCGAAACCCGGGGTCAGAGGTCCAGTGCCGGCAGGCGCGCGCCCATCTTCACCTAAACCCACCCAGCCCAGGGTGCACGAACCGAGAACCTTTCCAGCCGGTGCAGCCACAGCCATGAAACCACTTCTTCATGGCGGTAGTGGTTCTTACTCTGGTCGGGGATAGGTGTGCTCAGCGCTCCCTTCTTTGTTCGTAATCTGGGTGGAGCGAGCTGTAGAGCCAGCGCAGGACAAGGACTGCGGCGATGATGGCGGCGATGACATAAAGGGTGGGCAAGTGGTGATTGTAGAGGTCGCGGAGCAGGACGATAGCGGCTCCCAGGCACCCGCCCCCCGCGGCCAAAGGGATCCAGCGGAGCTTGCCCTTGAAGACCCTGTGCCGGTAGCCCACCCAGTTGACCACGGCGAAGATCAGCAGAAAAACCAGGCTGGAGAAGGTTGTGATATCGCGCAGGTTGCCGAACCACTGCACGGCAATCGACGAGAAAGCGATGAGCAGGGTGAAGATCACGGGCGTGCCGGCTCGGCTCCAATCCGTCAGTTCACGAGGCAGTTGGCGGTCGCGGGCGACGCGCCTGGCCAGCCGTGAGGTGGCGAAGAGCGTGGCCAGTACGGCGGAGGAGGTCGAGAAGGTGGCCGCCACAAGGACCAGGACGACGCCCAGACGGCCCAGGACCGGCTCAGCCACCATGGCCAGGACAGTTTCCTTATGGTCAGCTATGACCTGGGGGCTGAGGGAGCCGGTGAGGACGAATGCGATCAGCATGTAAAGGCCGATGACGATCACAATCGACAGTACGATGGCACGGGGAAGATTGCGCTTGTGGTCGCGGATGTCGTCGTAGTCATAGGTGAGGAGTTGAAAGCCTTCATAGGCCACAAAAACGAGCGCGGCGGCGACGATGATCTGAAAGGGCCCTTGACTGACGATGGGGAAGATATAGCTGGTATCAGCATTGATAAAACCGACGATAATCAGCCCCGAAAGAATGAAGATCTTGGAGTAGACCAGCACATCTTCGAAGAGGCCCGAGGCGCGTACGCCGGTCAGGTTGAATGCGGCGGCCAAAACCACAATGCCCGCTCCCAGCCATGCGTTCGGTCCGGACTCCAGTCCGATGAGCCGGCCGAAGTATGCTCCGAAGGTATAGGCGTAGAGGCTGATGGTGAAGGCATATCCCAGGATCAGGAACCAGCTTGCCATACCGGCGGCCTGTGCTCCAGCGGCGTGCTCGATAAAGGCAAATCCGCCGCCGGGCTCGTCGAATTCCACGGTCAGTCTGGCGTAAACCAGCCCTGTCGCCAGTGCCAGCAGTCCGCCGAACCCCAAGCTCAAGAAGGCAGCATTGCCCGCGGTCACGACCGCTTCGCCCATGACGGCGAAAATGCCTCCTCCAACCATGCCGCCGATGGCCATCCCGCAGGCGTCCAAGAGGGTTAGCTTGCCGGAGGTCTTGGCCATCGTCAGGCCTTTCCCTCAGCATGATGCGCCGACGGGATTCGTGGAGCCGAGGCCGGGGCAAAGCTCATTGAGACGTCCTCATCAGGAGCGGCCGCCTTCCGGGGTGGCGGTTAAGGGCGGGAGGGGGTCGGGGAGGGTGCCTTTGGCGGTGCTCCACATGAGGGCGCCTTCCCAGATCATCCAGGCTTGGAGGATTTCGACGCCGATTCCGATGAGGAAAAGGAGCCAGTTGCCTTCGGCGTACCATCCGGCGATCTGGTGGAACATGGCCCAGGCCGGCAGGATCACCATCAAGACGCCGGGAACGGCCAGGATCCAGATGGGCTTCTTGTGGCGTATCAGGTAGAAGGCAATGACGAGGAAGGCTAAGCCCGCCAACAGTTGGTTGACCGCTCCGAAGAGGGGCCACAGGATGAGTCCTCCCGAGCCGGGGCCCGAGGGTCCGGGGACCAGAGCCAGTGCGCCGCCGGTGACGACAGCCACGGTGGTGGCGGTGTATTTGTTTTTGAGGACGGGCAGGAAGCTGACCGATCCGCCCAATTCTTGCAGAACGTAGCGCTGCAAGCGGGTGGCTGTGTCGAGGGTGGTGGCGGCGAAGCAGGCTACCATCACGGCGATGAGCGCGATGCCCATCTTGATGGGGATGCCCAGTGCGCCCAGCATGTTGGCTCCGCCCTCGATGAAAGCGCCCACTTTCTTGACCAGCGACATGCTGACCCAACTGCCGCCGTAGTACTGCAACCAGGCGGCTTGGCCGGTCAGCGCCGCGCCTGAAGCGTCGGTGATGGGGACGAAGTCGCCGCCTTCCAGCGTCCACACCCCCATGCCGATTCCGGCGCAGCAGGCGATGATGACCAGGACGGCCAGCCCGCCTTCCAGCAGCATCGATCCGTAGCCGATGGCGGGGGCGTCGCTTTCCTTCTCGATCTGCTTCGAGGATGTGCCCGACGAAACCAGGCAATGGAATCCCGATACCGCTCCGCAAGCGATGGTGATGAAGAGGAAGGGGAAGAGCGGAGGCGCGTCGCCCGGGGCGTGGGAGTTGACGGCGGGAGCCACGAATTCGGGATGGGCCACCACCAGCGCCCCCATGATCAGCAGCAGGGTGACGACCAGTTGGTGGGAGTTGACGAAGTCGCGGGGCTGCAGCAGCATCCACACCGGCAAGGTGCTGGCCACAAAGCAGTAGACCAGCAGGATCAGCGTCCACAGGACGACGGCTGAAGAAAGTCCGCCCAGGAAACCGGCCTCCGGACCGCCGAAGAGGGGGATGCCCAGCAGGTCCTGCAAAGAGACGGGCACGTGATAGGCGCCCACGTAGACCATCAGGTAGACCACCGCCAGGGCCAGCAGCGAGGGCATCATGAGGCGTCCGTTGTATTTGTAGAGCCAGAAGCCCAGGGCCACGGCGATGGGGAGCGAAGCCCATACAGAGAGGACCGTCTGGGGATAGACCGAGAAGATGACGGCGATGACCAGTCCGAAGACGCCGATGACGATGGCCAGGGCCAGGAAGAGAATGAAGAGGAAGAGGATGCGGGAGCGGGGCGAGATCATACGTCCGGCCACGTCGCCGATGGTCTGCCCGCGCGAGCGGATCGAGACGATGAGCGCGCCCAGATCGTGGACGGCGCCGATGAAGATCGATCCGAAGAGCACCCACAGCAAGGCCGGCAACCATCCCCAGAAAACGGCGATGGCGGGTCCCACAATGGGCCCGGTACCAGCAATGGAGGTGAAGTGGTGCCCGAAAACGATCCAGCGGCGGGTGGGGACGTAGTCGACGCCGTCGCGCATCTCGCGCGAGGGGACGGTGTTCTCGTCGCTGAGTCCGAAGATCTTGCGCGAGATGTAGCGTCCGTAGGTGTTGTAGGCGACGATGAAGCCCACGGCCGACAGCAGGGCAACCAACAAAGTGCTCATAGGATCCTATCCCCCGTTGCTGAGAAGATCATTATTCCAAAGTGGGGCCTAGAAGTGCAAAATCGGCTTTCTGTCCGTCCGGCGACATGGCCCAATCTTTTCAGTTGGTTCGAAGCGCTATTCCACCCTTTTCAGGGTTTGTATTTGTGCCAATCGTAACCCAGGGTGCCGCTCGGCCGCTGCGCGGCTTCGCTCTACCCTGGGCTGGCCTATGGCTCGCCTGTAGCGAGCCCAGACGCGATTTTCGGCAGCGAGGTGCGCTGCCTTGGACCCGCTGAAACCCTGGTGGGCCTTCGACACCTGCTGGAAATCGTGTCCATGAGACCGCGCTGTACCCCTCTGGAATCATCCATGAGCCTGCCCTGCACCCGCCGAAATCATGCGTGGGCCTTCAACACCTGCTGGAATCATCGATGAGACCGCGCTGCACCGCTGGAATCATCCACGAGAGCGCCTGTTTCCCGCTGGAGTCATTCACGGGCCTGCCCTGCACCTCTGGAATCAGTAGTCAGGTTCAGTGGACGGCTCGATGCGGGTGTTGTAGTTGCGGCGGTAGTCGCGGTGGCGAGGGGTGTCGGGGTAGTGTTCGCCGGACGGGTAGGGGAAGGCGCTCATGGAGTGGAAGGGGAGCGGCGCCACGAAATCGGGGCCGGCCGAGTTGAGGTCCATGTCCTTGCCGAAGCCGTCCACGAAGAGGACGTAGTCGCGCGCCCATCCGTCCGATAATTCGGGCAGCCCGCTGACGTCGAAGGCGGCTTGGATGCGGTCGCCTGAGCGGGTGATGACATACATGTCGTCGACCTCGCGCAACAGCGGATTGACGTCGCCAAACCGGGTGTAGGCTCCGGCGTGGACTTTCCATCCGCCCAGCGGCGAGACGCGGTCGTAGAAGTAGATCTTGGGTTGGCGTCCGTCGGGACTGGAAAACTCGGGGAAGCCGTAGAAGTCGAGTTGGGCGCTGTGAGGTTCCAGGCGCGTCAGGCGGTAGTCTTGGCGGGCCGGTCCGCTTTCCACCAGGATCTGGTCCCAGTGAATGCGCATGTTCGTCAAGATGCGCACTTGGCGTGAGTCGGAAAGGAACTTGCCCGACAAGTCGACGGTCATCGACTTGGGCAATCCGGCGGGAAATCCCATGCGCTCGATGACCGTCTTCCAGCCCCCCTGCTCGTCGCGCACCTGCAAGACGGGCGGCTTGAGTTGGACTCCCGCCTGGGAGGCCGCCAGGTTGCTGGTGCTGTCGGCGTAGTCGATCCAGGCTTGCATGACCAGGACGGTGCGCTCAGCCGAGACGGCACCCAAGTCGAGAATCAGTTGGTGGTCGGTGGCGTATCCCTTGAAGGGCAGTTCCTCGAAAAGCTGGGGATAGACGCGGTCGATCTGGCTGATGGCCGCCAACACGTCGCGTCCTTGCCCGTCATGAGCCGCCACTGGCGGACGCGGGTCGCTGAGCGTGTGCAGTCCGAAAGGATCGTAGGGCGGACCCGGCAGCAGCTTTTCGTCGGGAACCACGCTGTACCCGGTCGGATGGTCGACGGCCAGCAACTGCAGCTTGTCGAAGAAAATGACCTCTTCAAGCTGATTGTTGAGGCTCACCTTGAGCAAACCGTCCTGCAAACGCAGCCGGTCGCGCGGCAGCAGCAGATACTCGTCGGTGTCGGGATAGTTGTACTGTCCCGGAGCCAGCAGGTAGCCGTAGGCGCTGCCCCCCAGAAAATCGGTCACGAACTCGTAGGACTCGCCGTTCCAGACATAGAGGATGGGACAGGAGGTTCCTTTGCGGTCCAGTTCCTCGATCTGGTAGAGCTGCGACACCGGTGGATTGAGTTCGGCTTGCAGGACGCCCCCCGGCCAGCGCAGGCGAAGAAAATCGGCCCGGGTGCGCTTGCCCAGTCCGAAGTGGACGCGGGAGGACGACTGCGAGAGCGCTCCGCTGCCTCCGTAAACCTCGCTCTTGAGATGGAAGTCGCCCGAGCGTATCTCCACCTTGGTGCCGATGCCGGCCTTGTTGGAATTGGTGCCGCGGGTTTCGACGGTAATCCAGTTGTTGGCGTTGCCTCCCTCGTTGAGCAGCAGCAGGGGCGAATCGCCGTTGACGCTGATCAGAATGTCGAGGTCGCCGTCGCTGTCCACGTCTCCCACCGCCCCGCCCCGCAGCGGACGCCCGTCATAGGCGTCCAGTCCGGCGTCAGCGGTGACATCGCTGAAGCGTCCGCTGTTGTTGCGGTAGAGGCGGATGCCGCTGGGTCCCGAGTCCTCGATCAGGGGCGCCGCCAGCACCAGCAAGTCGAGATCTCCGTCGTTGTCGTAATCGAGGAGGTGAGAGGCGTAAGCTGTAGCGGGCGTCTCGGGCAGATCCAGCGCCTCGAAACGCTTGCCTTCCGCGTTGAGCAGCGACTGGCCTTGCAGTCCGGCCAGCGCGAAATCCATCCAGGCATCGCGGTTGAGGTCCCCTGCCGAAAGGGCCCAGGCCTGCCTTCCGCCCAGGTCCAGGCCTTTTTCGCCGGCTACGTCGCGGAAGGTTCCATCGCGCAGGTTGCTGAAAAGTTGGTTGGGAGCGCCATGATTGACGAGGTAGAAGTCGATGTCGCGCGAATTGTCGAAGTCGCTGGCCAGGACTCCCAGCGTGCGCTTACCGCCTCCCGCCAGCTTAGAGGCCTCGGACACGTCGCTGAAGGTGCCGTCGCCGTTGTTGCGGTAGTGGCGGTTATCGGCTCCGGGAAAGTCCTCGGGCAGGGTTCCGCCGCCCGCAGGAGCGATGAAGTTGGCCACCAGCAAGTCCAGATCGCCGTCGTGGTCGGAGTCGACAAAAGTTCCGCCTAGTCCCCAGGCGGAGTCACCCAGTCCAGTCTCTTGGGTGATGTCGGCGAAGCGTCCCCCGTCATTGCGCAGCATGCGGTTGGGTCCGGCGTTGATGAGGTAGAGGTCGAGGTCGCCGTCATTGTCGATGTCGCCCCACAAGGCCGACAGCGTGCGGTCTCGGACGTCGAGCCCCTGGGCTGGGTCGACTTCGGTGAAGGTGCCCGAGCCCTGGTTCCGGAAGAGTCCCCCGCGGGCGCCCCCGGCCGAGGCGTTGGCCAGGTAGGCATCCAAATCGCCGTCGCCATCGTAGTCGCCCAGTGCCACGCCCGATCCCAGGGCGGGGGCGATTCGTGAGGCGGCCGATTCGGCGTTCCCAGCGGTGAGGACGGCCTTCCCGGGTCCGCCGTGCTTGAAGGACGCCAGTCCCGAGTCTTGGGCGGCCTCCCGGAAGCGTACCGCGATCCTTCCAGCCGAAGGGTCGTCCTGGCGTCCCGGCAGGTATTTTTCCGGGATGCGGTCGATGGCCACGGCGTAGCGTCCTTGCTCGCGGTAGGACTGGCCGACGGTGTCGGTGCCGCTCAGTCCTTCCAGCCGCCGGAACTCGTTCAGCAGTTCCACGGCTTGCTCGCGCTTTCCGCTGCGCATCAAAGCTTGGGAGAGTCCGTAGTAGGCGGATTTGTTGTAGGGCTCCAGTTGGATGGCTTTGCGGTAGTAAGGGATGCACTCGTCATACTCGCGCCGCAGTCGATAGAGGCTTCCCAGAAAGTAGTTGGTGGCTGGATCGTCGGGATCTTGAGCGTGCACCTTGAGAAAGGACTCAACGGCTTCATCCTGCTGATTCTGATTGCGCTGCAGGATGCCCATGGCGAAATGGGCCTGGGTCTGCTCCGGATCCAGCCGCAGGGCCTGTTTCAGATCGAAGAGGGCCTTGTCGTAGTCTTGCAGGTAGAAGTAAGCCAGTCCTCGGTTAACCCAGCCGGGGACGAATTCGGGGTCGGCCTCCACGACCTTGGAGAACTCTCCGGCGGCCTCCTCGAACTTGAGCTGATCCATCCAGGCGATGCCCAAGTTATTGTGGCGCAGGACGGTGGTGGCCGTGGATTCATCCTGGGCCTGGCTGGAAGCAGGAGCCGCTTGCCACGCCAGGAAAAGCAGGCTTGCGGCGACCAGACTCGCGACTGGGGCGCGAAGATTCTTCATGGCGGCTTATTGTATCTGATCGGCGAGAGGGAGCGTGCGGCCTCCGAGAACAGTCTTCAACAGTTTAGCCCGCATTTCTGCCGGGTGGTCTGCTGCGTTGCCGCATCCATCCGGGCTGACGGCGCTGCGCTCGGTCGGCCTGCTCAACGTACCCTGCAGTAGGTCTGCGCGGGCCTCGGTCGCGACGCCTTGTCATCACGGCACCTGCGGCCCCTCGCCACCACAACCCGTGGGAAATGCGGGCTAGACGCACTCCACCGTGGCCCGGTTGCGCCTCCTGAGGGACCTGCGTCAGACGACCGCGCTGCTCTTTGAGGGCTCCGGCTTGGGAGTGTCGGCGGGCTTGGGCTTGGACGACTCTTGCTGAGCGCGCTTGTTGGCGGCCGTCGCCAAGCCGGTCTTGGAGCCCTCCATGTCGATGCTGCCCGTGAAGCGGCAGCCGTCTTCCAGACAAACTCGGGGCGCCGAGATGTTGCCTTTGACCGAACCCGTTTTGCGCACCACCACTTGTTCTTCGGCTTCCAGGTTGCCGTCCACAGAGCCTTCCACGCTGACGATCTTGGCCAGCACGTCGGCCTTGACGGTCCCCTTCTGGCCGATGGTCACATTGTTGCCTTTGAGGCGGATGGTTCCACTGACCTTGCCGTGGACCACCAGGTCTTCACTGCCGCTGACGTCGCCTTCAATGCGGATGCTGTGACCGATGATGGCCCGGTCTTTGAGCTGGCGGGCGGGACTCGCTGATTGCGAGGACGATTGCTCGAAGGATTGATCCTGCTGTTCATCTTTTTTCCAAACCAAGTCGCCTCTCCTTTCCGATAGGTGCATCGGTGTCAGCCTGGCACGCGGAACAACCTTTGTACATCCGCATGACGGTCACGTCAAGGCTGAATTGAGTCGCCAACGGCGTTCCTGGCACGGCTCGATTGCACCTCTCGGGTGCGCCGGACCCTCAGAAAGGCCAAAAGTAAGGAATGCAGAAGGTGGCCAGCAGCCAGAAGAGGATGTTGAGGGGCGTCCCCACCACCAGAAAGTCGGCGAACTTATATCCACCGGGGCCGAAGATGAAGAGGTTGGTCTGGTAACCCACCGGAGTCATGAAGCAAGCCGATGCGGCGAACATGACTGAAAAGACGAAGGGTTCGGGACGCACATCCAACTGCTGCGCCACGGAAAGGCAGATGGGCACCATCAGGACGGCGGTGGCGTTGTTGGACATGATGGCCGTCAGCAGCGAGGTCGCCAGATAGACGCCTGACAGCACTGCGGCCGGTCCCCAGGCGCTCAGGCTGGAGACTAATTGCTCGCCCAGGAAGCCCGCCAGTCCGCTGTTCTCCATGGCTGTCCCCAGCGGAATCAGGCAGCCCAGCATGATGATGGTCTGCCAGGAGATATTGGTGTAGAGCTCGTGCAGCCGCACCACCTTGGTGAAGACCATGGCGGCCAGGGCCAGCACGGCCGATTCCAGGATGTCCAGCATCCCGGTGGCCGCAAGCAGCACCATGCCGGCGAAGATGCCCAGTGCCCAGTAGACCTTGCTTTGGACCACGATCTCGCTGTCGACTTCCTCCAAAACCAGGAAATCGGGCGAGCGGCGCAAGGTTTCAAGGTGCTCCTGGTCGGTCAGGACCAGCAGTGAATCGCCGTATTCCAGGCGGTAGGTGCCGATTTTCTGGCGCACCATTTTTCCGTGGCTGCGGATGGCCAGGGCGGTGGCCTTGTAGGTTTGACGGAAGTTGCTTTCCTTAAGGGTGCTCTCGATCAGCGCCGAATTGGGAGAGATCCAGGCTTCCACCAGCACGATGTCGTCGTCGGTCAGGTCCTGATCCTGCAGCTTGAGGGCCTTCATTTCCAGGCCCTGTTCGCGCTGGATGGTCAGCAGCGCCTGAGGCGCTCCGGAAACCAGCAACTGGTCGCCGGGCTCGATTTGGCGCGCTCCCATGGTGAGCAAGCGCTTGGGTCCGCGCAGGATCTCCACCACGTCGATGTTGTAGCGTTCGCCCAGACGGGTTTCGGGAATGGTCCTGCCGATCAAGGGCGAATCTTCATTGACCCTCAGGTCGGTGACGAAATGACGCAGCGAATAATCGGCCGTCAGGCTTTCACCCGAGCGGCGGGCGGGTATCAGGCGCACTCCGATGAAGATGAGGTAGAAGGCGCCGGCCACAAAGAGCAGCAGTCCCATGACCGTGGGATCGAACATGCCGATCTGAAGTTGGCCGCCGTCGTTCTGCACCATGTCGGCCACGATGAGGTTGGTGGAAGTTCCGATCAGCGTGCAGGTGCCCGCGATGATGGCGGCGAAGGACATGGGCATGAGCAGCTTGCTGATTTGGAATCCCTGCTTGCGGGCCACCGAAATGGTGATGGGAAGAAACAGAGCTACGGCGGCAGTATTGTTGATGAAGGCCGAGAGAAGCCCCACCGCCACCATGATGGCGATCATGACCTTGAGTTCGCTGCCGCCGGCCAGCTTGACGATGCTGTTGGCAAAATAGTTGAGACCGCCGGTGCGCTCGATGCCTAGGCTCAAAGCCAGCATGCAGGCCACCGTCACCGTGGCTTTGGCCCCAAAGCCTGCCACCGCTTCAGCGGGACTGATCAGGTTTGTGACCAAGAGGGCTCCCAAGGTGAGCAGGCTGACCTTGTCGGCGGGGAACACATCCTTGGCAAATAGGATCATGGCGCCAGCAATGATGGCGGCCAGGATCATCATTTCAACCGTCATAGGCAGTCCTGTTCGTCTCCTCCTGCGGACCGGATGGGCCCGCTGCAGTTGGCTGAAATCGCCTGCTCAGTATAATGTGCAAAGCGTCCAGCCGCAACGTCGGACGATTACGGCTAAAGATGCCTAAGTCGTTTAACTGCAATAGTTTGCTGGAAGGAAGGAGTTCTCGTGAGTGTATTTGGAGGGCCCCAAGCGCCTGATTTCACGCTTCCCGACTACCAAGGACAGATGTTTTCGCTGGATCAATTCTTGGAGGACGGTCCCGCCCTTCTGGTTTTCTTGCGCCATCTGGCCTGACTGCCCTGACGTGATCACGTGGCGCAGTTGCGCCGCTTCGAAGAGCAGTTCCAAGAGCATGACGTCCAGATCGTCCTGATTGCCTTCGGCAGTCCGCACTGGGCCCGGATCTTTGTCGACGAGGTGGGAGTCGACTATCCGATGCTGCTGGATCCTGAAAAGGAGGTCTACCGGGCCTATGGGTTCGAGCGGAGCATGCTGCGCGCGTATTCGCCACAGGTGATTTGGTACTACCTCAAGGCCATTGCGGCGCGGCGTCCGGTGCGTCTCTCGACGGAAGGCGACACGCTGCAGTTGGGAGGGAATGTGCTGGTGGGCAGGGACGGGCGCATCCTCCTGCACCACTACAGCCGCCAGCCCACCGACCGGCCCTCGCCGGATTCGATTCTGGCCAGGCTGAGAGAGCCTGCCTTCCGTTCTCGAGCGGGTTGAAGCCCTTTGCCAGAGGAGCGAGAGCGGTCACTCGGCGTAATCGATCGGATCCTCGCTTCCCGCCTCCTCAAATCCCCGCAGCCGCAGCAGGCAACTGTCGCAGTGGCCGCAGGCCAGGTCTTCGTCACGGTAGCAGGACCAGGTCAGGTGGAGAGGGGCGCCCAGTTGCAATCCTTTTTCCACGATGGCTTTTTTGCGCAAGTGAATCAAGGGCGTCATCAGCTTGATCTGCGATTCGGGACGCGTCCCTTCGCGGATGACCACGTTGAAGGCCCGGAAGAAGGACTCTCGGCAGTCGGGGTATCCCGAGCTGTCCTCTTCCACCGCCCCGATATAGACCCTCCGGGCCCCCAGGACTTCGGCCCACCCCACGGCCACCGAGAGCAGGCAGGAGTTGCGGAAGGGGACGTAGGAGACGGGAATGCCTTCAGCATCGACCTGATCCTGGGGCAAGTCGATGGTCTCGTCGGTCAGGGCCGAACCTCCGATGGCGGCCAAGTGGCTCAAGTTGGCGGCCAGCCGGTCCTGCACGCCGTAAAAGTCGGCGATCTCCTGAAAGGCCCGGCGTTCGCGCACTTGAGTGCGCTGACCATATGAAATGTGGAGGAAGGCCAGATCGAGTCCGCTATCGGCGGCCACCGCCGCGCTCACGCAACTGTCCAGCCCTCCGCTGACGAGGCAGACGGCTTTGGGCATGGGGGGGATTATAATGCTGCGCAATAACCAACTTCCAACCGCCAACTCCCAAGAGGCGGGTAGCCCGTCGGGACGCTCAGTCCCCGATGAAGCGGACAAGGGTGCGGTCGGCTTGTAAGTCGGGTCCTTGGGAATTGGAATTCGCGAAGCCGTTTCGAGGACCGCGTGCTAAGCTTCGGCTGTGAGAAAGCGGACGTGGATCATATTGGCCGCCATGCTGGTGTTCTTCGCGGCGTCGGTGGCCATGTTGCGCCTCTACCAGACCGACCTCATCCAAGTAGCCGTGGTCAACGCCATGGTGCAGAAGGCTCCTGAGGGAGAAGAAGCCCGCATCCGCCGCGCCTTTTCCCAAGCCCGCCGTGAAGCCCGGGCCCAGGATCGCCAGGACGAGTACCTCAAGGCCCTGATGGCCATTTCCCAGCGTTTGGAAAAGACTCAAGAGATCGACCGCCAGCAGTTGGACGAACTGCTCCAATTGCTGGACGAACCCCATTGACAAAGCGTCATGACCAAGACCTGCCGTCCCTTGAAGGGATACCGGGATTTTCAGCAGTGCTATGAACTCCAGGAGGCCATCTGGGGACGCGGATTCTCGGGCGGCGTCCAGCCCGTCATGCAGATGATTATCGACAAGATGGGAGGAGTGGTTTCGGGAGCTTTTGACGGGCAGGACCGTATGACGGGATTCGTGCTGGGACTGACGGGACTCTACCGGGGCCGTTTGGCCCATTGGTCCCATATGCTGGGCGTGCGTCCCGGATGGGGCGGTCATGGACTGGGCCAGCAGCTCAAGTGGCACCAGCGCCAGCAGGTTCTGGAGGCCGGCATCGAGGACGTCCTGTGGACTTACGATCCGCTGGAATCGCGCAACGCACACCTCAATCTTAACCGCCTGGGCGCCTGGGTGGAGGAGTACCAGCGCGACGTCTACCCGACTTCCGAGAGTCCCCGTCACGGGCATGGAACCGACCGCTTTCTGGTGCGTTGGAAGCTGCGCGATCCGCGTGTGGAGCGGCTGGCCCGGGGCAGGCGTGCGCATCCTTCGGGGGAGGCGGAGGCCGAGGTCCGGCACTCCGGCTGTCGGGTCCAGGAGGCGGAAGCGCCCCTGGCCCACCAAGGAGTCGAGGAGGCCGGTGTACCATCACCGGGGGGCTGGAGGGCCGATCGCCGGGTGCGGGTGGAGATTCCCGCCGAGATCGAATCTGTCAAGGGAACTTCGCCTCGGGCCGGACGTGCCTGGAGGCTCTTTACCCGAGCTGCATTCGAACATTACCTTGGCCGCCGCTACCGTGTCACTGGCTACCTTCCCCCTGGCCGGAAGGGCCAAGGGGAGGAAGGGGAGAGGCGGGGAAGCTACTTGCTGGAGGCGCCTTGAATCGAGAGGACAACCATGTCGACGATTGAGAGAATCGAACTCATCGAGATCCGCCTGCCCTTGGTGGAGCCGTTCCAGATTTCCTCGGGGGTCCAGCGGGTGCGGCGCATCTTGCTGATCCGGGTTGAGGACGCCCAAGGGGCCTCCGGCTGGGGCGAATGCGTGGCGGGTGAAACACCCAATTACTCTCCCGAAACGGTCGATGGGGCCTGGCACATGATCGAAGAGTGGGTGGCCCCGCGCATTCTGGGTGTCGAGTTGGAGGAGCCCTGCCAGATCCGGCCGCTGCTGGAAAAGGACTTCCGGGGCCACAACATGGCCAAGGCGGGGGTGGAGATGGCCTGTTGGGCGCTCTTTGCCCAGGAACGGGGCGTCTCGCTGGCCCGTCTGCTGGGCGGCGTGCGCGAGAAAATCGAGGTGGGCATCTCCATCGGCATCCAGCCTTCGCCCGAAATGCTGGTGGAGAAAGTGCGCCGGGCCGTGCAGGAAGGCTACCGCAAGATCAAGGCTAAGATCATGCCGGGCGCCGATCTGGAATACGTCCGGGCGGTACGCGATCAACTGGGCCAGGACGTCCCGCTGATGGTGGACGCCAACAATGCCTATACCCTGCAAGACCTGCCCACGCTTCAGGCACTCGACGAGTTCGGATTGATCATGATCGAACAGCCTCTGGCCTGGGACGACTTGGTGCGCCATGGAGAGCTCCAGAAGCACCTCAGGACGCCGGTTTGCCTGGATGAATCCATCACCGGCCTGGATCGGGTCCAGGACATGGTCACGTTGGGCGCCGGACGCATCGTCAACATTAAGCCGGGACGGGTCGGAGGACATGCTTCCTCCCGCGAGATCCACGACTATTGCGCCTCTCAGGACATTCCCGTGTGGTGCGGCGGCATGCTGGAAAGCGGCATCGGACGGGCCCACAACGTGGCCCTGGCCTCGCTGGAGAACTTCCGCCTGCCGGGAGACGTCTCACCCAGCTCGCGCTACTGGGAACGCGACATTGTCTCCCCCGCCTGGAGCACCGACGGGCAAGGACGCATCAGCGTTCCTCGAGAACGTCCCGGCCTGGGCGTGGAGATCGACCACGAGTTCATCGACGCCACCACAACCCGCCGTCGATCACTGGCAAAATCCTGAACTTGGGTCGGTCAAATATGTGACTGGGCCGGAAGAATTCGAAATCGGTTTGCGTCCAAGGGTTCGGTTGCGCCGTCCAAACTGCTAGAATGGCGTTGTCAATGAGGGCTGGAGGGGCTCAGACGACACGCAGGTCCGACTGCGTCGCTCCATCCTCGGCGGTAGCTTCAAGTACGAATAATGGGAGGCCGAATATGCCCAATGCCAAATTCATCATAGCTGGAGTTGTGATCCTGGGAGCCATCTCCTACCTCATGTTCAGCGGCATCAACAACTCGATGGTCTACTACTACACGGTGCCTGAACTGCTCGACCAGGGAGCCTCGCTGGAGGGCCGGGGACTGCGCCTCAGCGGACATGTCCTGCCGGGCAGCATCGAGCGCAACGATCAACTCGATCAAGTCAAGTTCCTGACCGTTGACCACGCCACCGAGAAAACCGTTGCAGTGGTCTACGAGGGCATTATTCCGGACACTTTCAAGGACCGGGCCGAAGTCGTTGTGGAGGGCCGCTTCGACTCCTCCGCAAAGGTCTTCCACGCCAACACGCTCCTGGCCAAGTGCCCCTCCAAGTATGAAAGCGAAGAGGGGATGGAAGGCTATGAGGGCGAGGGATACCAGAAAGAACAACAATCTGCCTCGCCGGCCGCCTCCTGAGGAGCGCGGTCGGACGGGTATTGATTCAGGCCTCTTTTCAAGCTCGAAAGAGATACGCTCATGATTCCCCTTTTTGGATGGTTGTGTCTGGTGGGGGCCTTTGCCTTGAGCCTCTACGGACTGACGGTCGGCATCATCGGCGGCGTCAAGCGCAACAACCCCTTGATCCGCAGTTCAGAGAACGCCGTCATTGCCGTTTTCTCGCTCATTTTGACCGCTTCGGCCTGCCTGCTGTTTCTGATTCTGACTGACCGGTTTCAGGTGCAGTTTGTGGCCTCGGTCAGCTCCACCAGCATTCCGCTTTTTTACAAGATCACCGCGATCTGGGGCGGACAGGCGGGGAGCCTGCTTTTCTGGCTGCTCATCCTGTCGGCGCTTTCGGCCGTGCTTGTGTCCCAGAACCGCCGCCGTCACCGCGACATGATGCCCTGGGTCACCGTCACCCTCCAGGGAACGCTCTTTTTCTTCAGCGTTCTGCTGATTTTCAGCACCAACCCCTTTGATCTGCTGGACGGAATTCCAGTCGACGGCAGAGGGCTCAACCCCCTGCTTCAGAACTACTGGATGGCCATTCATCCGCCCATCCTCTACGTCGGGCTGATTTCCGTCTCCATCCCCTTCGCTCTGGCCATGGGCACCCTGATTTCGGGCAAGATCGACACCTCGTGGATTCCCATCACGCGCCGCTGGTCGCTCTTCAGTTGGATTTTCCTGACGCTGGGCTTCACCCTGGGCGGCGTCTGGGCTTATGAAGAACTGGGATGGGGCGGCTACTGGGCTTGGGACCCGGTGGAAAACGCCTCCTTCATGCCCTGGCTGGGGGTGACGGCTTTTCTCCACTCGGTCATGATCACCGAGAAGAAGGGCATGCTCAAGGTCTGGAACTTCGTCCTCATCTTGCTGGCCTTCGAGCTGACCATTTTCGGCACCTTCATCACCCGTTCCGGAGTGATTTCCTCGGTCCACTCTTTCGCCCGCTCCAGCATCGGCGAATTCTTCGTGGTCTTCCTGGGCCTCTCCACGGTCTTCGGACTGTTCTGGATCGCCTATCGGGCTGCCTCGTTGGGCAGCGAGGGCAAGATGCGCAGCTTCCTCTCCCGCGAAGCCACTTTCCTGCTCAACAACTGGATCTTGTTGGCCATCTGCTTCGCCGTCTTCTGGGGCACCGTCTTTCCCATGATCAGCGAGCTAGTCACAGGAGAGAAGATCACCGTCTCGGCGCCCTTCTTCAACAGGGTCACTTGGCCGCTGGGTCTGGGACTTCTGGCTTTGACCGGCATCTGTCCGCTCATCGCCTGGCGCAAGGCTTCCTGGAAGAACTTCCGCCGCAACTTCCTTTATCCGCTTTTTGGCGGCGTGGCCACCGGCATCCTGGCCTTGGCCGTGGGTGCCAGGGGAGCCATTCCGCTGGCCTTTTTCTCGGCCTCGGGATTCGTGGCCGCCACTATTCTCTTCGAGTTCTTCAAGGGCACCCGTGCCCGTCAGGCCATCCGTCCTACGGGCTTTCTGACGGCGCTGCGCGACCTCACCTTCATGAACAAGCGCCGCTACGGCGGATTCATCATCCATGGCGGACTGGTGCTGGTCTTCGTGGGCATTATCGCCAGTTCCTTCTATCAGCGCGAGGAAGTCTTCACGGTCACCACCGGAGAGACTTTCAGCATGGCTCCCTACGACCTGACGCTGGAAGGCGTGGAAGTGCGCCGCGATGATGAGAAGGAAGCGCTCTACGCCTGGCTGCGGGCCGAGGACGACGGACAATATGTGGGGCTCTTCTCGCCCCAGATTCACTACCACTTCAAGCAGGAACAGCAAGTCTCCGAGGTGGCTGTCCGCTCCACCCTCTTCCAGGACTTTTACATCGTCCTCTCGGGCCTCGATCAGGACGCCGGAGTGGTGACCTTCCGGGTCTTCCACAATCCCATGGTGGCCTTTATCTGGGTGGGGATCGGCATCATGGTGCTGGGAGGCGTTTTCGTCATGACGCCGGACAGGAAGCCCACCTCGCGCGCCAAAGTCAAGGAAAGCGGCAAGGGCGTGCGCGAGGCGGCTGCCTAGGAGGAGAGCATGGAACTTTTGATCGCCGCCGTCCTCTTTATCGCCATCATCCTCTATGTGGCTTACCCGGTGCTCTTCGACGAGGATGCCAAGTCTGAGCCGGCCTTTCCCATCAGCAACCGCGAGCAGTTGCTGGGCGAGAAAGAGCAGTTGATCCTCAATCTCAAAGACATCGAGATGGACTACAAGATGGAAAAGCTCTCCGATGAGGACTATCAGCGGCTCAAGACGGAATTCGAGCA
>DATIPO010000443.1:0-1511 GCA_035471925.1 Acidobacteriota bacterium | reverse complement strand
CCGGCTTCGGCGGTGGCCGTCCTCATGGCGCCCGTCGCCCTCAGCAGCGCCGGCGAATTGGGACTCTCGGCCCAGGCACTGCTCATGGTGGTAGCGGTGGGCTGCTCCTGTGCCTTCATGACGCCCACCGCCCACCCCGTCAACCTGCTGGTGATGGGAATGGGCGGCTACCGCTTCCGCGACTACGGACGCGTGGGATTCCCGTTGTTGGCGCTTATGTTCCTGGTGGTCGTTTTCATCCTGCCCTGGGTCTGGCCCCTGCGGGCTGGCCCGTAAAGAAAATTCCAGCGGTCTAATCCGGTAGATTCAAGCGCTCGTCAGGTCTATAGTCGAAGCATGACACTGACGCGCGAGCGCATGTTGGACCGCATGCTGGCTTCAGATTCCAACTTCGACGGACGCTTCATCACGGGCGTACTCAGCACCGGGATCTTCTGTCTGCCGTCCTGCCGGGCCCGCAAGCCCAAACCCGAGAACGTGCGCTTTTTCCCCAATCCGAAGGAAGCCTCACGGGCGGGGCTGCGTCCCTGCAAGCGCTGCCGTCCCGACCTCTTCTACAGGGGACGGGACCCGCAGCGCGAGCGCCTGGTGGAGGTGATCGAATCGCTGCGCCGCAATCCGGCCCGTTATCGCCATGTGGCCGACTTGGCGGATGAGGCCGGCATCGGGACTTCAAAGCTCAACCAGCAGGTGCGCCGCTACTATCAGAGCACTCCGGCGGCGCTGTTGCTGCGCTACCGCCTCAGGATGGCTCGGCGCATGCTGCTGCAAGGCGGCGACAAGGTGGCCGACGTGGCCTTCGCCTGCGGATTCGAATCGCTTTCGGTCTTCAACCAGCAGTTTCGCCGTTCTCAGCGCATGACGCCCTCTTCTCACCGGGCCCTGCGCCAGGCGGACTCCTTTGTGATCGACCTCCCAGCCCCCTATCCGCTGGCCTTCATGCTCGACTACTGGGGACGCGACCCCGAAAGCTTGAGCGAAAGAGTGGCCGGACGTACCCTGCGCCTGGCTCTGCGCCTCGATGAGCGTCCGCTGGCCGTGCAGGTGGATTTCCAGAGCGGTGCGGCCGTCTGCCGTCTGCTGGACGGCGCCCCGCGTCCGGGAAGCGCCGCCCGAGTGCACGGGCGCCTGCTTGCCATGCTGGGGCTCGATCAGGACCCGCGTCCCTTCCAGGCTGCCCTCACGGGACAGCCGCGTCTGGCTCCCCTGCTGCGTCTGCCCGGGCTGCGCATCCCCCGCCTGGCAGGCCGCGTCGAAGGGCTGATCTGGGTGATCGTCGGTCAGCAAGTCAACCTGCCCTTCGCCTACAGCCTGCGGCGTACCCTCTACCGCCTAGCCGGGACGTCCACCCCAAGCGGACTGACGGCGGCTCCTAGGCCCCAGGATCTGGCGGGACTCGATATCGAAGACTTGCGCCGCCGCCGGTTCTCGCGCCAGAAAGCTTCTTACTTGATCGGCGTGGGGGAGGCCTTGTTGAACAATGAAGTGCCCTCGCCCTCGCGCCTTCACCC
>DATIPO010000442.1:0-26271 GCA_035471925.1 Acidobacteriota bacterium | reverse complement strand
TCCGAACTGGGCGAAGTCGAGCAGATGGCTGAAGTCCACATCTTCCAGCTTCTTGCCCTTTCCAGGACGCACCACTTGCACGCTGCAGGTTTGCTCGGTCACGTCCCCCGAGGCGCCCTCGGCTTGGACGGTCCACTCGATGGTGTTGTTGACGCCGCCCGAGTCTTCGACGGTCAAGGTGTCGCCCTCGAAAGTCACCACGCAGGAGTCGGTCTTGTCGACTCGCTTGCCCGCGGGATTGACCCAAAAGCAGTCGAATCCCGTGACTTGGGCCGAGACTTCGCCTTGACAGGTCCCATCGGCGCTGGCGGTCCAGGAAACGGGAGCGTCGGGCGGGGTGATCGTGTCGGGCGCGTTGCAGGACACGACCGGAGGCCCGCCGCCGGCCACCGTCACCGTGCGCGTCATTTGCACGGCGTCGTTTCCGGAGGCGTCCTGGGCGTCATAGGTGAGGACGTAGGTTCCCGCCTGGGAAGTGTCGACCAGGTCGCCGCCCACCTGCACCGCTACGCTGCTGTCGCAGATGTCCGAGGCCGAGGCTCCGGGATCCATGAAGGGCTGCCCGCAGGACAGGTCGATGTCCCCGCCCGCCAAAACGATTTGGGGAGGCGTCTGGTCCACTACCGTCACTGTCGCTGAGCAGGAATCCTGGGCGTTGCTGTCGTCGCTGACGGTCAGCGTGACCGCAGTGTCGCCCAGCGCGAAAGGACCCGAGGGGGTCAGCAAGAGACTGATGGGATCGCTGTCGGGGTCGGACGAGCCGTTGTCGACTTGCGAGGCGCTGGCGTTGGCTTGGCATACCAGATCGCCGGCCGCCGTTGAGACGTTCTGGCACAGCGCCACCGGAGGCTGGTTCTCCTCCCCGCCGGTAAAGTGCACCGTCAATTCCACGGCGTCGATGTCGACCGTGTTGGCGTCTTGGGTGAGGCGGAAGCCCACGCGTCCCAGGTTGAAATGGGCGGCTGTCAAGGCGGTTCCCCAAAGATCGCCGTCGCCCCCAGCCGAGACGAAGCTGGTGTTGGCGCAGTTGCTTACGCCGCTGGCCGCGGCAAGGGTCTTGATCTGGCCCAGCGGAGCTCCGCTTTGGGTCAGCCGCACCGAGTTCGATCCGCTGGGAGAAAGGTACTTGACCCGCACCTCGATGCCTGTGACGGTGGCGCTTCCCGGCAGGCTGAAATCGGGGAAGCTGAGCTGGATCCAAGACCCCGCGGGCGTGGAGGTGCCGGCGCAGTTGTCGTCGGGCGCTCCCTCGGCGTTGGAGGGAGTGGTCCATTCTGCGCCGTTGTTGACGATGTTGAAGTCGGCATTGCGCGTCTGAGTATCGGCCAGCAGCGGAGCCGTGACCAGCAAGCTCAAGAGCGCCGCCAGCGCAATCGGACGGAGATCTTTGAAGAAGAGAGTGGCGGACATGAGGGCCTCCTCCTGGAAGTGAATTTCGGGCTCAACAAGTTGTGAGCGTCAGGAATTCGGGGCAGCCGGAGGCTTCCATGACGGCGGCTCCTCTCAAATCATGTCTCGCGTATATCGGTCCAATGAGGAAGAAATAAGTGCCGTTTGCGACATGAGTTCAAAAGGCCTCACCCATGATAGCCGCTGTTGACGGCCAAAACTGTGCGCGGCATCACTTGTTGGCTGCTGCGACAAGCCCTGTCGCTATCAAGCGGAGCCAAGCCGTTTGAGCAAGTGGCGTCCGCGGGCCCGCATGGCGGCGCTGCCGGTGCGGGTCAGACGTTCGATCAGGGGCGTCACCCGGGGGTAGTAGCGCGGCTCCAGTTCGCACAGCTCGACCAGGCCCTGCATGGCCACGGTGCGAACCACGCTGGCCCGGTCTTGCAGGTAGGAAAGGAAAATCTCGAAGAGTTGGGGAATGTCATTGGGACTCAGATCGAGCTTCATGACGGACACCGTGAAGGCCTCGCGCACGTGCATCTGCTGGATGCCGGAAGCCTCCTCGATCAAGATCTGCTTGTAGGGCTGGACTTCCTCAGGACACTCCCGCGCTGCCTTTTTGAGGATGTGCCCCGCCCGCGAACGCAGCACCTTGTCGTCGCTCAGGAAGGCTTCGATCACCTCCTCCAGCATTTCGGGCTGCTGGACCACCTCCTCGGCCAACTCCCGAGCCGGCCCCAGGGTGCGCAGATCAGCGTCTTGTCCCAGTCGTTCGATTATTGGTTTCATCGGTCTGCCCCCTCGTCCTGTGTCAGGAGGAGGTTGAGGGTGATGGCCAGGACGACGGCCAGAACGACGGGGTTGGTCAGGGTCAGCCGAAAAAGCAGGGGAGCGGTCTGGAGCGCTCCAGCCGCCGGTCCGGCGCTGGCGTAGAGCGGAAGGCTGAGGGAGATGACCAAGCTGAGTCCGGCGGCCAGGCCCTGGGCCGGCGTTTGCAGAGAATCCTTAAGCAAGGTGATGCCGGAGATCACGATCTGGGCGCAGACCAGCAGAAAGACGCCTCCCAGGACCGGACGTGGAATGGCCACCAGCAAGGCCCCGAACTTGGGGCACAGTCCGTAAGCCATCAGGAAGAGCGCGGCGATGCGCACGACATGGCGGCTGGCCACCCCGGTGGCGGCGATGATGCCGATGTTCTGGGTGTAGGAGGTGCAAGGCATGCCTCCGATCAGGCTGACGGCAGCGCAGCCCAGTCCTTCGCTGAAGATGCCTCGGTTGATGTGGCGCGAGGTGAGCCGCTGAGCGGCAACCCGGCAGGTAGCGGCGTAGTCTCCCACCGACTCCATGATCGAGCCCAAGTAGCCCGCCATCACCGCCAGGACGGCGGCCAGCGTGAACTCCCAGCCTCCCCCCGGGAATCCGTAAGGGAAGAGGATCGGGGCCTGGAACCAAGGCTGTTGGGCCACCAAGTCCCAGGAAACCGATCCCGTCAGCGTTCCGACGCCCAGTCCCACCATCCAGATGGAGAAGAAGATGGCTCCGCGGGAGAGAATGCCGTGGCCTTTGAGTCCGAACTGCAGCAAGAGAATCAGCGCCAGCACGCCGCCCGCGAAGGCGAAGTTGGAAGCCGAGCCGTCGCCAAGGGTGAGGCGTGCTGCCAACTGGGCCAGCGAGAGTCCGATGACGGTGATGACCACGCCCGAAACCAGGGGAGGGAAGTAGCGCCGCAACAGCGACAGCGCCCTGGACGCGCCCAGAGCGGCTTCGATCAGCCCTCCAGCGAAAACCGCTCCCCACATGGCTGCCGGACCCATCTGGGAAGCCACCGGAATGATCGATCCGGTCAGAGTTGCCGAGGGTCCTTGGATGATGGGCAGCCGGTTTCCGATGGTGGTCTGCATGAGCGTGGCCAATCCCATGCCCACCAGTCCGAAGCTGATCAACTGAGCCGTCTCCAGATCGCCGAAACCCAAGGCCGCCGCCAGTCCCAGCGGCAGCACGAAGGGCGAAATGTCGACCAGCGTATGCTGCCACCCGTAGAGCAGACTCTCCCAAAGCGAAGCGGGCCTCTCCTCCACCCCATAAAGCACCCGCGCCCGCCCCGGCTCTTGCATAACCTCGAATTATGGCAAACCCCACCCCAGCGGTCTATTAGGAGAAAGGTCTGAAAGCTGGATCGTGCCCGAATTCAGTCAGCGAAATGTAGCTCGAACCTGCCAGATCTAAGTAGCAATGACACCCGCAGGTGCGAACCTCAAGCGCACAAGAATTCTCCCCGGGGTCCGCGCCCGCGTCTAGGCGAGGATTGAAACTCAGGGTCCGAGCGGGCTGTGAGACTTCCGAAATTTGTTGCCTCCCCTGCGTCCAATAGGGAAGACCTTAGCCAGGGGCCAAGGGCGACGGCTCACCGATCAGCACTGACGAGCACCACATCGATAACCAGCTTTCTAGCGGGCGGATCTGCCCAGGCCGCCGTACTGACATATCGGAACTCGTTTCCGTGACGGTCGGTTCGATGTGTTTCCTTGTAGCTGAGCTCAATAGCCACAATGGACGAACCTATCGGGTGAATTTCTTCGGTCTCGGAGAATCCATTGTGATTGATGTCGATCCAGAGTGCCAGCCTCGAAAAAATGGCATCCTCAGCTGTGATTCGTCCATCAGAATTGCCGTCGTGCGCGGGCCCATCGAAGACCTGCAATGCCAAAAAACCGTTGGGCTCGGGACTCTCGGGCTGTGGCGTAAAGTTGCCGAAGAGTTCCTGGCCATCGTCAATGCGATTATTACCGTTGCGGTCCAGCACCAAGAAAGCGTCATCGGAGCCCTCGGAAGTCCAACTGATCTGTTCAGCTTCTCCGTCGCTGTTCAAATCGAAACGGACACCGCCCATGGCGTCCGTAAGTGTTAGCAGAGGACCATTTATGCTGATCAGTATGGGACTCTCGGGAATGGGGACACAGAAGCACGGATTGTTTGGATCCTGCATTTCGCCTTCAGGGCAGATCGGATATGCTCCGTCGCAGGGATCTATGGGGATGTCAGGAAGGCAGCCTGGATCGCACTTCAATGTTTTTTCATCTGACAGGTCTGGGACGCCATTTATACATCTCCACTTTAGATACTCGATCTTGCCGCAGTTCCGCCGCGTGCCCAAGCGAAGTAGGTTTGTTAGCTTCGTTTCACCGGAATCCTCAACCTTCTTATCACTGGAGCATTTCTCTCCGGAGCAGTTCTCATCGTCAAAAGCAATCGCATCTGAGCGTACTGCTGTTATTGCAGGCGACGAAATTAGAGCATATGGTCTGCTCCTGCTCGCAGGGTCCGCTCTGTGCGAGTAGATTCGCCGCGCTGAAG
Source organism: Acidobacteriota bacterium (assembly GCA_035471925.1). GTDB lineage: Bacteria > Acidobacteriota > UBA6911 > RPQK01 > DATIPO01 > JANQFM01. Next base: position 21,528 of record DATIPO010000442.1, on the reverse strand, counting down.
AAAAAGAGGAGAAGGATCGTACAATCTTTGAGACGCGTCATCTCGGTTTCTCCCCTGCCATAATGGGCACGTAACGCAGACTGTGGAAGATACCATCTTTGAGTGTGCCTTTTAGATACCTCTCCCGCACGAGAAGGCGGTCGCGATAGGGGTCGATGCCGATAATGTCGGGAAAGCGCTTCTCGTTGAGACTGACCAGCATCCGTGAATCGCCTAATTCCAGTTCGTCGTTGAGAACGGCGATCTCAACTCCTCTGCTGGCCAAATAGAAGCGGCCGCCGTGGTAAACGGCGATGTCGAACAGCGAGTCCCTCGAGCCCGCTTTTTCGGTCAGATGTTGCAGGGTAGCCAAGCTAGGATTTAATTTGGCTGAGGCAGCGGCATGTGGGGACAGTTCGTATCGTCCCTCCAGCAAGAGATCTCCTTCCAGCGAGTAGCGGCGATAGACGGGAAAAAACCGGAATAGCACGACGACTTCACCATTGTGGAAGAAGGCAAAGAACTGGTTGAACTCCTCGTTGGCCGCGTGACGAACCGAGGTTAAGGGCCGTCCGAACCGGTAGCGTTCTTCTCCGGCCGGATCCGTTACCAGAAAAAGCGAACGCCGCGTCGGTTGGACGATGAGAAGACGGTCATCGTCCAATACCTTAAGTAGCCGCACTGGGCTTGCGAACCGAAGGATCGTCACTGGTTCTCTGGGGCGACGCTTCGAGACCTCCCACACATGAATCTTGCCGTCCAAACTGACGAATGCGCGATTATGGTGGATGAGAACGTCGTCCTGAAGAGGCTGCAGGCGTCCGACCATCCGATCCGGCTCCTCTTCGGAAGCCAGCCTCACCCACCCGAGCCGACTTCCGTTTAACGCAAAGGCATCGAGCCGGTGTTCAAGCGGGTCAATACATAAGAGCCGATCTTGGGTAATAGTAACGGTGGCGTCAGGAAACATGCTGGTGGATTCTCCCAAGTCAGTCGCTGCTAAAGACCGCAATGTGCCCTTATCTGGGTCCATCGCTCCAGGCTGCTGCAGACTATCCTGACCGACGGCGCTGACTAGAGAAGCCAGCACCACAAGAATCCATCGCAAAACTTTTCGCATAATTTGCACCTTTCTAACTGGCAAGCAGACCGAGTAACCTTCAATACTTATTACTGCGATATTATAAAGTCTTGGCATAATTATACACCTAGCTCGGAGTGGCTTCAGGTCGGTTCCCAACAAATGGGACGCTCGGCCTTCTACAGCATTAACCGGTTTCAATCCGCGCCTCCGCTTGGGGGGCAATAAATCTGTTCGGAGCATCCGAGTGCTGACTCACACCGCCCTTCCCGGCCGCTGGTGCAGCGTTCCTCTTCGCCTATTGCCTGAGAAAGGGATTGTGGATGGTCACTCCAGCGATTGTCTGACCATTGTTGAAGGTCTTCTGTCAGAAGCGTGGAGCAGCCGCCTTGCTGGGCCGCCTGCACGATCAGAGCGTCCCAGAAGGAGATGGGATGCTCTGCGGTACACTGGACTGCACCTAGGATCAGGGGAACATCGACAATGACCACACTCAGGGCGGCCAGGTGCTCGAGAGCGAGCAAGGCTTTTTCGACGCTGAGAGGTGGTGACAACTTACGGGTCGCGATCACGAAGAACTACTGCAGCACCTGCGTGCTGACGGAGTACTTTCCGCTGGTGACGGTCTTGAGGAGCAGTTTGGTGGCGATTTTCCGTCTTCTGGGCGATTTTTCATCGAGCGCGTACACCAACACGTTGGTGTCGATGAAGATCCTACCGCTCATGGAGTTCCTCGCGCGTCCAGCGCTTTCCTTCGATTCCCGTATGAGCTTGGCGGGCAATGCGCAAGAATCCCTCAATAGCCCGCCTCCGCTCATCCTCAGCCCCCGCATAAGCGGTCAAGTAGTCTCTCAGCAGGGCATTGACTGAGGTTCCCTGGCTGGCCGCCCTAGACCGAGCCTTTTCGAGCAAGTCATCATCAATGGCAATAGTCAGATTCGCCATGGACCATCCTTTCAGTTAAACCTGAATCAGCGTAGCACGGGTTTCAGCGCCTTGGCGAAGTGCTAATCAGACGTTCGGTCGAGGCGGTGGATGGAGCGGGCGCGGCCCGATTCTTCGTCGATGTCGACGACTACCGAGTTGAAGATGACGGCGCCTTTGGCCACCGAGAAGCGGTGGCTGCGGGCGGTGCGCATGCGGGCCAGGGAAGGCTCGACTTTCATGCCGATGATGGAGTCGCGGGGGCCGGTCATGCCCACATCGGTGACATAGGCGGTTCCACCCGGCAGGACGCGGGCGTCGGCGGTGGCCACGTGGGTGTGGGTGCCGACCACGCAGGACACCTGGCCGTCCAGGAACCAGCCCATGGCCTCCTTTTCGGAAGTGGCCTCGGCGTGGAAGTCGAGGAAGACCACGGGGGTCTGCTCGCGCAGGCGGGGGATCTCGCGTTCGGCCATCTGAAAAGGACAGTCGATGGGGGCCATGAAGACCCGCCCCTGCAGGTTGAGGACCGCTACCGGAACGCCGGCGCGGCTCTCCACCAGGGCCTTCCAGTTGCCCGGATTGCCGGGGGGGAAGTTGCCGGGACGCAGCAAGAGGGGCTGCTCGTCGATGTAGCCGAGGACGTCTTTCTTGTCCCAGATATGGTTGCCCGAGGTCATCACGTCGACGCCCATCTCCAGGATCTGCTTGGCCAGCTTGGGCAGGACTCCGAAGCCTCCGGCGCAGTTTTCGACGTTGGCGATGGTCAGGTCAACGTCGTGCTCGTCCTGAATGGCGGACAGGTTCTCGCGCAGGGCCCGGCGTCCGGGACGGCCGACGATGTCTCCAATGAACAAAATCTTCATGTGCTTCCAGGGTAGGCGATCCGCCTCCGCCTAGCGGGCGTAGTCGACCACCCGGGTCTCACGGATCACGGTGACTTTGATCTGGCCGGGGTACTGGATGTCGCGTTCGATGTTCTTGGCGATTTCCTTGGTCAGCCAGAAGGCCTTGTCGTCGCTGACCTTGCTGCTTTCTACGATGATGCGCACTTCGCGTCCCGCCTGCAAGGCGAAGGCCTTGGAGACGCCTTCGAAGCCGGCGGCGATTTCCTCCAGCTTTTCCAGCCGCTTGACATAGCTTTCCAGCACTTCGCGGCGGGCGCCGGGGCGGGCGGCCGAAAGGGCGTCGGCGGCCTGGACGATGACGGCCTCCACGCTGCGGAACTCGACGTCGAAATGGTGGGCTTCGATGGCGTGGATGACCTCTTCGGAAAGTCCGTGCTTGCGGGCCAATTGGACGCCCAGTTGCAGGTGGGTGCCTTCCATGTCGCGGTCCACTGCCTTGCCCACGTCATGCAGCAGTCCGCCCCGCTTGCAGACTTCGACGTCGGCTCCCAGTTCGCGGGCCATGATGCCGGCCAAGTAGGCCACTTCACGGCTGTGGTAGAGGACGTTCTGGCCGTAGGACGTGCGGTAGCGCAAGCGTCCCAGCAGGTGGACGATCTCGCGGGGCAGGTCGTGGATGCCCAGTTCGAAGACGATGGACTCGCCCTCATCGTAGAGCTTCTCGTCGAATTCGTCTTCCACCTTCTGCACCACTTCTTCGATGCGGGCTGGGTGGATGCGTCCGTCGCGCAGCAGCGACTCGATGGAGACTTTGGCGATCTCGCGGCGCAGCGGGTCGAAGGCTGAGAGGATGATGGCTTCGGGCGTGTCGTCGACGATCAGGTCGACCCCGGTCGCTTGCTCGAGAGCGCGGATGTTGCGTCCCTCGCGCCCGATAATGCGTCCTTTCATGTCGTCGGAGGGCAGATCGACCACCGAAACCGAGGACTCCACGGCTTGCTCGGGAGCGCAGCGCTGGATGGCCTGGGCGATGATCTTGCGGGCCTCCTTCTCGGCGTTTTCGCGGGCTTGATCTTCGATGCGCTTGGCCACCAGGGCGGCTTCGTGGGAGGCGTTCGATTCCACCGTGCTCAGCAGGGCCTTTTTGGCCTCATCGGAGGTCATGCCGGCCACCTCCTCCAGCTCCAGGCTGCGCTTCTTCACCAGCTCCTGGGCTTCTTCCTCCTGCTTGCGGATGAGGCTCTCGCGCTCCCGCAGGGTGCGCGACCATTCCTCGAATTCCTGGTTACGGCCGCGCAGGCGCTCCTCCTCCTGCTCGAGGCGTTCCTGGCGTTGGGAGAGCTTCTCCTCCAGCCGGGCGTTTTCACGGCGTCGTTCCTGGACTTCGGATTCGGCTTCCGAGCGCCATTGAAGGATCTGATCACGGGCCTCCAGCAGACGGTCTTTCTTGAGCCGTTCGGCTTCCTGCTGGGCGGCTTTTTCCAGTTTGCGGCAGTGTCCTTCGGCAGCGCTGATCTTCTGCTTGACGTAGCGGACTCGAAGCAGCAGCCAGACGGCGATGGCGACGGCGGCGACCACGGCCAGGGCGATGACTTGCTCCATCATGTCGCGCTCCCAGACCCTGTCGGACGTGCCGTCCATGGAGGCGGGCAGAAAAGGGATATCGCCGCCCCGCTCAGCCGTGTGGCTACGGAAATGAACCTGCCTTGAGCAGGTGGGTACCCTGCCGTCCGCCGTAGGAGATTCCCAATGGGACTCTTCACATGTCGGACGGACCCGAGTTCCCGATAATTGAGTGTTGGCTCAATTCTCGCTCACCATCACGAACATCGCAGGGGGCGATCCCTGACTTCAGTGTATCGAATCGGGCCGAGGCAGTTCAAAGATCCCGCGCCGCATCGAGGCGCGCGGTCATTCGGTTAGACTCTCTTTGAACCTGCTCGCGCAGCGATTCGACTTCCCGCCGGGCGGAAAGCTGGCGGTCGGCCAGATTCAAGGCAGCCAAAACGGCCACCTTGAGCGAGTCTACGGTAGGCGTCTGCCGCGACACCTCCTTCATCTGCTCGTCGACCAGGTGCGCCAAGCGGCGCACGTGTTCAGGGTCGCCGCTGCGGACATGGTAGGTTTGTCCGTAGATCTTGACGGCCGTTACCGCATTATTTCCGTCCTGCATGGTTTTCGGTTACGCCTGCAGAGTCGTTTCGTCCGCCGGCTTGCGCAAGCCGGCGATCTTTTCGAGTAGTCCGGCCAAGCGCGAGCGCACCCGGGACCGTTCCTCCCGGTAGCGCTCCACCAGCCGGTGGATGTGTTCTTTCTCGGACTTGGCCCGCCTCAGCTCTTGCTGCAGTCCTTCCAACTGGTTGCGCAGGGAGCGGTTTTCCTGCTTGAGACGCTTCAAGTCGCCGGCCGCGGCTTCCACCGCCTGATCCAACTGCTTGAGAGCGTCCTGCATCGTCCTGTCTCCCGCTTGGGCCGCTGCCCGGCGGCTTTTCAGGCTCGCGCGGACGAGAGGCCGCCGTCCGGCGGAAGCGTACGGCTCCGGCGGAACGGTCGAGGCGAACTAGTTCCGAATAACAAATGGGAAAGGCTGACTTGCAGAGATCAATGAGGGGGCTGGCTCTCCAACCGACGCTCAAACGCCGGGCGGGGCACAACGCAAAATCATTGTAACCCATCCCGGGGGGATGTCAAGCCAAAGATAAAGGCGGGATGAAGAGGAGATCTCCATCCCGCCTGCTGCAAAATCGTCCGACTGTGAGGACCGGCACTCCGTGGGGGAGGGCCTATTTGGAGTCGAGAGCCTTCTTGACGGTTTCCACGACAGCCGCGAATCCGTCGGCATCGCGAGCCGCCAGATCGGCCAGCATCTTGCGGTCGAGTTCCAGACCCGACAGCTTGAGTCCGTGCATGAACTGGCTGTAGGTGAGGTCGTGCTGGCGCGCCGCGGCGTTGATGCGCATGATCCAGAGACGCCGGAAGTTGCGCTTTTTCTGACGCCGGTCCCGATAGGCAAAGGCCAAGCTGCGCATGACCTGCTCTTTGGCGGCCTGGTGCAGCTTGCTCTTGGTGCCCCAGTAGCCCTTGGCTTGCTTGAGGATCTTCTTGCGCCGCTGGAGCCGCTTGTTTCCGCGTTTAACCCTAGGCATTTCGATTTCCTTCTTCTATTTCAATTTCAACATGCGCAGCACCCGCTTCTGGTCGCCGTCCGCCACCAGTTTGCCCTTGCGCAGCTTGCGCTTGCGCTTGGGCGACTTCTTGGTGAGGATGTGGCTGGCGTGGCTGCTGTGCCGTTTGATTTTTCCAGTGCCGGTCAGCTTGAACCGCTTGGCGGCCGATTTCTTGGTCTTCTGTTTCATATCATTGAACGAATGGTTCGACGAAAGGGAGGCTCCTGCGAGGGCTAGCTCTTGTCCTTCTTGGGAATCAGCATCATGGTCATGTTGTAGCCCTCCAGCTTGGGCTCGCGCTCAACATCGACCAGATCCTCGAGTTCTTCCTTGAGCTGCTCCAGGATGTCTCGTCCGGCTTCGGGATGGGTGACTTCGCGTCCCCGGAACATGATGGTGCACTTGACTTTGTTTTCGTCTTCAATGAAGCGGATGATGTGCTTTTTCTTGAAGTCGTAGTCGTGCTGGTCGGTTTTGGGCCGAAACTTGACCTCTTTGACCTGCATCTGCTTTTGATGCTTCTTCGCCTCTTGGGCCCGCTTGCTCTGCTGGTACATGTACTTGCCATAGTCCAGAATGCGGCAAACGGGCGGTTTGGCGTTGGGTGCCACTTCCACCAGATCAAGGCCCTTGTCTTGAGCGATTTTGTAGGCGTCCTTGGGATGCATGATGCCCAGTTGGGTGCCGTCGCTGTCGATCGCCCGGATTTCACGCGAGCGGATCTGGCGGTTGACCCTGACCCGAGGTCCTGATCGTCCGCGCCTTCCCGAATATTTTCTCAAATCCTGCCTGTCGTCTCTCCTGATCGCGGATGCCCCCCACCGAACCGACGGAGGCGGGTTGTCCGCGTGTTCACATCAAAGTCTTGGAGCCGCCGATGATAACACAAAAACGACCGGCAACCACAGTCACTCACGGCTGAGGAGCGATTTTACTCCCTCGCTCCTCCGGGCCGGGTGAAGGGTTGCCGGTGTTGAATTCAGAAACTGGGTCTGAGAATCGGACCCGCTTATTGGACGGCTTCCTTGAGGGCTTTGCCGGCGGTGAACTTGACCACCGTCTTGGCCGGGATCTGGATCTCTTTTCCAGTTTGCGGGTTACGTCCTGTGCGGGCATCACGATGCGAGGTGGAAAAGGTGCCGAATCCCACCAAGGTGACCTTGTCGCCACCTTTGAGAGCGCCTTGCACATGCTCCAGGGCCGCGTCCAGAGCGCTCTGCGCCTGAGACTTGCTGATCCCTGCATCGTTGGCGATCGCATCCACGAGTTCTGCTTTATTCATCACTCCTCCTTAAAACGGTGCTGTAAAAACTGTTCCCAATCGTCTTCGGGCCGGGAAAAAGCCCACATACTAGTTCACGCGGCCTTTTTGTTCAAGAGGCGCTCCCGAATTTTCTCGACCGCTTTCCTCAATTGCTCCTTCTCGACGGCTTCGGCCAAGCGACGGTAGTACTCGTCGCCTAGCTCCTCTGAAGCGTCTTCCGGAACGTTATCATAGTAGAAATTGGTCTCGAAGTCTTGTTCGGGCCACCTCACGTCGGGCGCCACGCCGGAATCCCTGGGTCCCTCAGCCTGCACGGCTTCACCCGAGGGCCGAAACACCCTCTGAGTGGCTAAAATCAGCCGGGATCCGTCCTGCAAGCGGAACGATTCTTGCACGCCCCCCTGACCATTTGTGCGTTCTCCAAGGGTTTCAGCCCTTTGGTGGTCATGCAGGGCGGCGGTAAAGACCTCAGCCGCGCCGCTGGTTCCACGGTCGGTGAGGATGAGAACCGGACCGGAGGGGAAGACCGGCTCAGCCTGCGTCGTGAGCTCTTCCTCTTGGCCCTTGCGGTTTTTCAGGCGCGCCGCCAACGTGCCTTGAGGCAAGAAGAGGGAGGCCACCGAAACGGCTTCTCCCAAATCGCCCAAAGCGGTTCCACGCACGTCGATGAGCAATCCTGCCAAGCCCGACGACTTGAGATCCTTGAGCTCCTGGCTCAGCGACTGACTGACTCCGGAATTGAAGTGGGGGATCCGCAGCACTCCGATTCCCTCTTCCTCCATGCGGCCGGAGGGCTCTCGCAGCCGGGTCTTGCGGCGTTCCAGCACGATGCTGGCGGGCTGCGTTCGGCGGGCGCGGATGACGCGGACTTCGACTTGACTTCCGGATTCGCCCATCAGCCGGCTCTCGGCTTCCCACAAGCTCATGGCCGAGGTGGTGCGTCCTTCGATCGACTCCACCACGTCGGCTGTGCGCAGTCCCTGGGCCTCGGCGGGCGATCCCGGCAGCACCGAGACCACGTAGGCGTATCCGAAGCGCTTGGACAGGACCAGCCCCGGCGAGGCCGCATCCGTCCCGCGGCGCTCGGCCAGTTCGCTGTAGGTTTCGCCGTCCACGAAGCTGGAGTAGGGGTCGAGCGATTCCACCATGCCCTGCAGAGCGCCTTTGATGGCTCGGTTCATGTTGGGTTCTTCCACGTACTCGTCGCGGATTTTATGGAGAATGTCCATGAAGACCGAGAGGTCCTGATAGACATCGTTGCTGACGGCGGCCGTGTCGATCACGCCGCCGACGAAGCCATATGCGACGATGAGGGCCGACAATAAGACGATAACAAGCTTGATTCGAACCATCATGAGGGGGCGCACCTTTCTCAATAGCCAGAAGGGAGATTATAGCTGAAATGGGCGATCGGCAACAAGGCCGGGCTTCCCAGCGGGACGGGCCGCAATCCCCGCCGGGACGCTGCCTGGGGCTGGACGTGGGCGCCAAGACGGTGGGAGTGGCGGTGAGCGACCCGCTGCGCTTGACGGCGCGTCCGCTGACAACCCTGCGCCGCACCTCCGATTTGCAGGCCGACGCCCGCCGCATCGCCGATCTGGCGCGTCAGCAGGAGGCGGCTGAGCTGGTGGCGGGACGTCCTGTGCATCTGGGCGGGCGTCCCAGCCGGGTGCTCCTGCAGATCATCCCGCTGGTGCGCGAAGCGGCCCGGCTCAGCCGGCTGCCTTTGCGCTGGGCCGAGGAGCGGCTCTCCAGCAAAGAGGCCGAAGCGCTCATGGTCCAGGCTGGCGTTCCGCCGGCCCAGCGACGGAGCCGGCGCGACGAGTTCGCCGCCGCGGTGATTCTGCAATGGTATTTTGAAGAGGGGCCGGTGGAGCCTCCCCGCACAGACGAAATCGAGCAATGAGCGAGCAGCAACGGCAAGAGGACGCCGCTTCCCGACAAGACGTCCGTCCTTCCTCCCCTATGATTCAGCGGGTCCGCTTGGGCCGTCCCCGCTGGTTCGTCCTGGTTTGGCTGGGCATGGCGCTGGCTCTGGCTGTCCTGGCCTCGCTGCTGTGGCTGGTGGGGCGCTGGAATCAGCCCTACGGCTCGGGAGAACGGCTGGTAGAGATTCCCCGCGGATATTCCCTGCAACGCATCGCTCAACGCCTGGAAGACGAGCAAGTGATCTCTTCGGCCTGGCTCTTCCGCCTCTACGTGCACATGCGCTCATCGGCGTCCCAACTGCAGGCCGGGGAGTACCTCTTCGAGCAGCCCTTGAGCATGGCCCAGGCCGCCGAAATGGTGGCTCGCGGAGACATCCACTACCACAAGGCAGTGGTGCGGGAAGGACTCGACTTGGAGGAGATCGCCGACCATTTGTCCTCGCAGGGCTGGGGAGAGCGGCAGCGGCTGCTGCAATTGATGCGTGACCCTTCCTGGATCGCCGACCTCGATCCGCAGGCCCAGGATTTGGAGGGTTACGTCTTCCCCGACACCTACCTGTTTCCCCGCTCCGCCCAAGCTGCACAAGTCCTGCGCAACATGGTGGAGCGGACCCGCCACATCTGGGACCAACGCCGCCAAGCTCAGGCCAACGAGCTGGGAATGAGTCTGCGCCAAGTCCTGACCCTGGCCTCGCTGATCGAAAAGGAAGCCGCTCGTGCCGACGAGCGCCGCCTCATCTCGTCGGTCTTTCACAACCGGCTGCGCCAGAACATCAAGCTGGACTGCGATCCAACCGTCATTTACGCCGTCAAGCGGCAAGGCGAATACGACGGCATTATCCATCGCAGCGACCTGCAAATCGATTCGCCCTACAACACCTACCGCTACCCGGGACTGCCCCCTGGTCCCATCGCCAACGCCGGATTGGGATCCATCGATGCCGCCCTCGACCCGGCCTCGACCGAGTTTCTCTTCTTCGTGGCCCGCAATGACGGAAGCCACGTCTTTTCCCGTACTTACCGCGAGCATGAGCGAGCTGTGCAGCGCTTTCAGCGCGACTGAGAGGGGTTTCCACGGCGTCCGGCCCTGGGCCATTGGCGCAAGGGCGTTGAAACGCTGTGGGAAGTCATGCGTCTAATGAGCTAGACTGTTAGAGAAGCGTCGGCGCAAGTTCTAGTCTGTTTGAGGCGCCGCCGCAGATCCGGGACGAAACTATGTTCAAGCACCGCAGATCCCTCATTTTTTTGACCTTGGCCGTGCTGGCCCTGATGGCCGTGTTGGGAGCGCAAAGCCGCAGAAAGCCTCACCTGCCGCCGCCCCTCAAGGTCTTGATTCCCTTCGAGGCGGCCTGGGAAGGCATGCTGGAGACCGTCCGCCAAGACGTGCCCGTGGAGGTGGATCAGGCCGATCAGATCAGCGGTGAGATCGTGACAACCCAGCGCGACTATATCGACGGCCCGCTGACCGAAAGCCACATTGCCAAGATCGGAGTGCCCGTCAAGTTGACAGACGCCAGTTGGAAGAAGGCCCGCTACCGCTACGTGATCAACGTCCAGTTGATCGCGGCCCGAGAAGCCGTAGTCACGGTGAATACGGATATCGAGGCCCTCAAGCGTGAATTCCTGGGGCAGGAGAGTTGGGTCGACATTCAAAGCAACGGACGTCTGGAAACCCAGCTTCTGACGGCCTTTGGAAAGCGGCTCTTCGGTTCCGAATTCGAGCTGGACCAACCCAAGAAAGGCTTCTGGGAGCACGATCCGTCCTACGTGCCGCGTCCCGAGGACCGCATTCCCACGGTAGCCAGCCCCGAACGTCCGCCACGCTGATGAGGACGTCCCTTTTATGACCGAGCAGGCCATTACCATTCTCGATCAAGCGCTGTGGTACTCCTTGTGGGTCTTCCTGGGCGTCTTTTGCCTGGCGGTGGCCATCTCTGCCTATCGTCTGCGCCGTTTCAAGCTGCAACAACGCAGGGCTGCCGAAGAAGCCGGCCAGAGCCATGACCCGGCTCCGCTGCAGGCCAGCTCGCGCGACCTGGCGGCGGTTTACCGCTCCATCCTGATCGGCGCCGCGGCGGCGCTGGCGGCCTTCGTCCTGCTGACCGTGACCCCACTGCCCCTGATGGACAATTTCGCCAACAGCGAAGGCTGGCGGCTGCAGCCCCTGCGTCTCACTCATCTGACTCAGAAGCGCCTCTCCAAAGGCTTTCGGCTCAAGGGAGAGGTCTACAACCAGACCTCGGATCCCCTGCAGCAGGTGGTGGCCGTGGTCCAAGTCTACGACGTCCACAAGCAGGTGCTGGGAGAAGTGCAGGGCGAGATCGATCCTTTGCCGCTGCCCCCTGGCCAGGCCGGCGAGTTCACGGTCACCTACCGGGAAGAGCCCGCCAACCTCTACGGCTACGACTTGGTCTTCGTGGGCCCTGAAGGAGTCATTCCGCACATGAAGGGATTCGACGTGCGCGATACTCAGTTGCCTGACGAGAGCCAACAAGAGCCCGCCTCGCCCGATGCCGACGCTCCCCCGGACGCGGACTCCCCCGACGCGGACTCCCCCGGCACGGACTCCCCCGAAGCAGACGCCCGAGAACAGACCGAGGCCGCGGCGCCGTCCGCTGAGGACGGGCCGCGAGAGCATTCTTCGGCTCCTGGCCAGGGCCAACCGGTACTCTAGCCGGCGCTTGGGACGTCCTTATGATCAAGCTTCCGCGCATTCCCGAACGCATCCGCCATCTCGGGCATCTGCTGCCGTTTCTCAGGCCTTACCGGCGCTCGATGCTGCTGGGAGCCTTGATGGTGCTGATCACCAACATCCTGGCCGCCGCCAGCCCCTGGATCCTGAAAATCGGCGTCGATCATCTGACGCAGGAAATCAACCTCAACCTGCTGGCCTTCTACGCCGCCCTGATCCTGGCCGCCAGCTTGGCCGAAGGCGTCTTCCGCTTCGCCATGCGGCGCATACTCATCGGCGTCTCGCGCCACGTGGAATACGATCTGCGCAACACCCTTTTCCACCACTTGCAGCAGCTCTCGGGCGACTTCTACCAGAAGCACAGCACGGGCGACATCATGGCCCGCGCCACCAACGACCTCAACGCCGTGCGTTCGGTGCTGGGGCCGGCCATCATGTACTCGCTCAACACCTTCTTCACCTTCGTGACAGTGATTTCGCTGCTCCTTTACCTCAATTGGCGTCTGGCGCTGCTGGTGCTTGTTCCGCTGGCCGCAGTGACCCTGGCGGTCAAGTTTTTCGGGCAGCGCATCCACCAGCGTTTTGAGAAGATCCAGGAGCAGTTTTCGGACCTCACGACCATGGTGCAGGAGAACTTGGCCGGTGTCCGGGTGGTCAAGGCCTACAATCAGGAACAAGCCTTCATCGAGCGCTTCCAACAGGCCAACCAGGAATACTTCGATCGCAACCTGTCGCTGGTCCGCCTGTCGGGGGCCTACAATCCGCTGCTGACGCTGCTGCTGGGACTCTCCATGGTGCTGCTGCTGTGGTACGGGGGCGGCAAGGTCATCTCGGGAGTCCTCAGCCTGGGTGACTTCGCGGCTTTCATGAGCTACATCATGATGCTCAGTTGGCCGGTTATCGCGCTGGGCTGGGTGATGAACATCTTCGAGCGCGGAGCCGCCTCCATGGGACGCATCAACACCGTGCTGCAAACTCAGCCCGCGGTCCGCGACCGCGACACGCGGCCGCTTGAGCGCATCCAAGGCGACATCGAGGTGCAGGGACTCGATTTCGCCTACAACGGCGCCCCCGTGCTGCACGACGTCTCCTTCAGCGTCAAGGCGGGAGAGACGCTGGCCGTGGTTGGACGCACGGGCAGCGGCAAGTCGACGCTGGCTTCCCTGCTATGCCGCCTCCATCCGCTTCCCGACGGCGTGATCAAGGTCGACGGACGCGACATCAACAGCATTCCCCTGGAGCAGCTCCGGGGCGCCATCGGCTTCGTGCCCCAGGAGACGTTCCTCTTTTCCGACACGGTGGAACGCAACATCGCCTTCGGCAGCCCGCAAGCCGGCCAAGACGGCATCAGGCGGGCTGCCGAGGTGAGCAACGTGCGCCAGGACATCGAGGAGTTTCCGGAAGGTTTTCAGACCTTCGTGGGTGAGCGGGGCATCACTCTCTCGGGAGGGCAGAAGCAGCGGGTGGCCATCAGTCGGGCCCTGCTGGTGGATCCGCGCATCCTCATCCTCGACGACGCCCTGTCGGCCGTGGACACCGAAACCGAAGAGCGCATCCTGCGCAGCTTGGGCGACGAACTGCAGGGACGCACCGCCCTGCTTATCTCCCACCGCATCTCGACTGTCAGCCGGGCCGACAAGATCCTGGTGCTGGACCGGGGACGCATCGTGGAGCGGGGCGATCACGAGGAACTGATGAAGTTGGGCGGCTACTACGCGGCCCTCTACGAAAAGCAACTTCTCCAAGAAGAACTGGAGGCGGGATGAAGCCCAAGCACTACCACGACGAAGAAGCTCTGGGCAAGATCTACGACCGCCGCCTGGCCAGGCGCATGTTCGGCTATCTCAAGCCCTACGGCACCCAGGTGACGATCGCCATCCTGCTTTTGCTGACGGTGGCCGCACTTCAGGTGGCGGGTCCCTACCTGATGAAGATCGGAATCGACGACTACATCGCCGCCGGAGACTGGCACGGGCTGCGCCTGCTGGCGCTGGTGTTCGTGGGGGTGCTGCTGCTTCAGTTTGTGGCTGCCTATGCTCAGGCCTACGTCATGAACTGGACGGGCCAGCGCATCATGTACGACCTGCGCATGGAGATCTTCGGCCACTTTCAGCGCCTGCAGTTGTCCTTCTTCGACAAGAATCCGGTGGGACGGCTGATCACCCGGGCCACCACCGACGTCGACGTTCTCAACGAGCTCTTCACCTCGGGCGTCATCAAGATCTTCGGCGACATCTTCACCCTGGCGGGAATCGTGGCCGCCATGTTGTGGATCAACTGGAAGCTGGCCCTGGTCAGCTTCGCCGTCATCCCGCTGCTGGTGGCGGCCACGGCGGTTTTCAAAATGAAGGTTCGGGACGCCTTCCGCCGGGTCCGCACCTGTATCGCCCGCATCAACGCCTTTCTGCAGGAAAATGTGACGGGGATGGCCGTGGTCCAGGTCTTTGGCCAGAAGGAGCGCCAGTACGAGGAATTCCGACGGCGCAATCAGGACCATCGCGACGCCTTTCTCGACTCCATTTTCTACTACGCCGTGTTTTATCCGGTAGTCAACTTGATCGGCGCTCTGGCTGTGGCCCTGATTTTGTGGTACGGCGGACTGCAGGTGATGGAGGGAGCGCTGACGCTGGGTGCGGTGGTGGCCTTCATTCAGTACGCTGACCGCTTCTATCGTCCCATCAGCGACTTGAGCGAGAAATTCGGCATCCTGCAAAGCGCCATGGCCAGCTCCGAGCGCATCTTCAAGCTGCTCGACACCCAGCCTTCCATTGAGCAGGACCCGCAGCCCTACCGTCCCCGTCAGGCGCGGGGCGAGATCGAGTTCCGCAACGTGACCTTCGCCTACAAGCCCGGCAATCCGGTGCTGCACGACGTCAGCTTCAAGGTGAGTCCGGGCGAGAGGGTAGCCATCGTGGGTGCCACCGGTTCGGGCAAGTCCACCATCATTTCGCTGCTGAGCCGTTTCTACGAGATTGAGGAGGGGCAGATTCTCATCGACGGCGTGGACGTCCGCCAATGGGACATGGGCGCGCTCAGACGCCAGATGGCCATCGTGCTGCAGGACGTCTTCCTCTTCAGCGGGACGGTGGAGGAAAACATCGCCTTGTGGTCGAGCCGGGAACATCCCGCGCCAGACCCCAAGAGCCTGCGCGAGGCCGCCCGGCAGGTTCACGCCGAGCCCTTCATCGAAGAGCTGGAACAAGGCTACCAAAGCCGCATCGCCGAACGGGGATCCTCTCTGTCGGTGGGTCAGCGCCAGTTGCTGGCTTTCGCCCGGGCTCTGGCACGCGATCCCCGGGTGCTGATTCTGGACGAGGCCACGTCCTCCATCGACACGGAAACCGAGTTGCTCATTCAGGACGCTTTGGACCGGCTCATGCAGGGCCGCACATCACTGGTCGTGGCTCATCGTCTTTCCACCATCCAGACCAGTGACCGCATCATCGTGTTGCATAAAGGACGCATCCGGGAGGCGGGCACTCACCAGCAACTGCTGGCTCAAAAGGGGCTTTACCACACCCTTTACCAGTTGCAGTACAAGGATCAGCTTAAAGGTGCCTGGGCTTCGGAAGGGCAGGATGGAGAGGCTATTTCTTGCCTTGATCGGGCATGAAGAACATGACCGATTCGCCCTCTTCCAGCCTCATAATGTCATCGACAAAGAACTTTCGCTCGTCGGGAAGCCAAAAGGCCTCGATGTCGTCCCAGGGATCGTCCCAGGCAATTCTCCAGCGCACCCTGTGCGCCTCTTCGCCTTCGATCTCTTCGGCCTCTTTCGAGGAATACTCGATGTTCTCCGGATCAGCCACCCAAATCTGACCGCTTCCCAGACCACGGTCGTATACGCTGGCCGATCTCCTTACCTTGAATCTAAGCATAGACAAGTCACCCTATTTGGATGGGTCAATCTTGTTCACGTCGTCGTCTACAGCATATTCGCTCAGCCGATAAGACAATTGCCCTGACGTGGACCCAAAAACCCCGAAATCAGGCTTTTATTTTAACACTAAAGCCTGACTTCAGCGCACCTTCATGCTGCGGAATGAGAGAAAAAGGACGCCGACAGCCTGCGGGACGGCTGTGGGCATTGTCATGACTGTGCCTGTCTAAATGTTTTTCAAAATGAACCGATGAATAGAAGGAGGAGGGAAGGCAGGCTCGGCTGGCAAGGAGCAGACGCGTGAAACGATCAGAACTGATGGCCAAGTCCTTGAGGGACCTGCCCCCCTTTCCCGGGGTGGCTTGGGAAGTGATGCGGATGGTCAAGAGTCCCGACACCGGGGCGTCCGACCTTGAGCGAGTGGTGTCCCGCGATCCGGCGCTGGCGGCCCGCGTGCTCAAGATCTCCAATTCGGCGCTCTACGGAGTGAGGGGAACCATTACCACTCTGACCCAGGCCATTGTCATCCTGGGAATGAAGACGTTGCAGTCGCTGGTGGTGGCGGCCTCCAGCGAATCCCTCTACAAAACGGGAAGCCTCAAGGACCGGCTGATGTGGAACCACGCGCTCGGGGTAGCCCTGGTGTCGCGCAAGCTGGCGCGCCGGGTGGGGCACTCCGAGCCCGAAGAAGCCTTCGTAGCCGGGTTGCTGCACGACATCGGCAAGACAGTGCTCGACCACAACTACGGCCACCGCTATGAAAACGTCGTGCAGGCGGTCTACAACGACGGCATGACCTTCCTGGAAGCCGAGAACCATTTCCTGGAATTCAACCACGCTGAAGTAGGGGGATACGTCCTCAACCGCTGGAACTTCGCTCCCGTCCTGCAGGAGGCGGTGCGCCTGCACCATCAACCCGAGTATGCCCAGATCGACGCTCAACTGTGCGCCGCGGTCAGCTTGGCCAACGCCCTCTGCGTCCGCCTGGGAGTCGGCCCCGAGCGCAATCCCGACCTCGATCTGAGCGAAACGGAGGCGGCTTCCATGCTTGAGCTGGGCGCGGAGGAACTGCGGGAAATCGAAGAGCGCGCCCTGCGCGGCCTTAAGGAAGAGGAGCTGATCTAGAGACTGCGTTCCAGGTTCAACTCCACACTCCCAGTAGGCGAGCCTGATGCCAGCCCAGCAGCCACTGTGTTGAACATCAAGTCCGAGCTCGCTGTAGGCGAGCCAGACGCCAGCCCAGCGACTACGTTGAACATCAAGTCCGGGCGCCCAGTAGGCGAGCCCTGTTCCAGCCCGGCGACTGCGTTGAAGATCAAGTCCGGGCTCGCTGTAGGCGAGCCATATGCCAGCCCAGGGTCAGCCGGAGTCGAGCGCAGCGAGATGAGGGCGCCACCCTGGGGTTGAAGCGGCCAAGTCCCTAACGCTGAAAGCGTGCAATAGCGTTACGGCCGTTGCACCTAGGGTTCAGCCGCCGATCTCGAAGGTGACCCGGTGGAAGTCGTTGCTGCCGGCTTCCAAGTTCATGAGCTGGAGCTGCAGCACGTACTCGCCAGCCTCGAATCCCTGCAGAGGAATGACCGTGCCGTAGTCGTTTCCGCCCTCGGCGCTCTCGGGCATTTCGGTGGGCGGAATGCGCTTGACGATCTGGCCCTGGTGGATGAAGTTAGCGGCCAACACTACGCGGCACTGCTGTTGGCTGGGGACCCAGTACTGAAAGTAGAGGTAGAGATGGGAATCGGAGGTGAACTGACCCGTCCGCATGGGCAGCAGGCGGACGCCCTGATAGACGAGATCGGAGACGCCGGACAGCGATGCCCCTTGATCCGATCCCGTCGATTGCTCCTGGTGTTGGCTCTCTTCAGGCGGGTCGACCTCCACCCGGTTGGTGAGGAAGACTGATCCGAAGGCCACCTTGGAGGGCTGTTGGGGCCCGACCTTGACCTTGTGCCGAGTCAGTCCGCTGCTTTGCGACTCCACGTCGCGCAAGACGGTACGCAGGACGTACTCGCCTTTCGGCGCCAGGAAGCGGTTCTGGTAGGTCACCTGGGGCAGGGGATAGTCCTCGGGGACGTTCACCGAATCGAGGAACTCGTCGAAAACCTGGCCCTGGCTGTCGAGCAGCGAGGTGTAGATGTCGAGGCGATGTCCCTGCAGTCCTTGGGCCGGAAAGCTGATCTCCACCGGAAGCATCCATTCCTCGCCCTTGAGGAAGTAGGATTCCCAGGAGGACCCCACTTGGAGGGAATCGAAAGTGACGTTGGCGGCGATGTCGGCCTTGATCTGCTTCTGCGATTCGCTTCGGCGCAGGCGCTCGGCTTCCTCCTCCTCCAGCAGTTCGCCGGGCGACCGGAAGAGGTCGGCCACATGCTTGGCGAAGTCACCCGTGCCCGAGGTGGGCAGTTCGGCGCCGCGGGCGTTGATGATGCCCGGCGGTCCGGCCATGGTCAGGCGGTAGCGCACGTCGGCATCCATCCAATTGGGATTGGAGGAGGGGAAGAACATGCGTTCCAGCTCATCGGCCCTCTCCTGGGCGGTGTGCGACTCTCCCAGCACGAAGTTCTGGCGCGTCAGCCCTCCCGCCCGCTGAAAGACCACCCGCATCTCGCCCCGGAAATGCTTGGCCATGGGCAGTTGGTGATAAACCCAGACGATGCTGTCAGGGCTGCGGTCGGTGGACTTCAGTTCGCGGTTGGGACTCATGACGTTGCGGGCCTGGTGATAGTACTCGCCGTCTGGAGGTCCGTGGATGATGTAGACGCGTCCCCGGTCGGCCTTCCATCCCGGCACGCCCTCCGCGAAATGCTTGTTGGCGAAGATCCAGCGCCGGTAGTGTTCTTCCTTGTACTCATTGCGCGGCGTCGAGGGCGTGGGATCGCGCCGCTGCCAGAACTGCTCGATGAAAGCTTTCTTTTCAGCCTTGGAGTCGAGGCTCTTAAACTCTTCCTTCTCTTTCTCGGAAATGATCCAAACCACCTCGCGCTCCAGCCACTTCTTGTATTGCCCCTTTTCCTCGGCGTCCTGGGCGGCGGCCGGGATCGAGAGTCCGCTCAGAAGAGCGGCTGCCAGTGCCATGCGGATGGTCTTCATGGTTCATGCTCCTTCAACGGATGAGAAAGTCGGCGCTCTTGGTCCGCGACAGGCCCGCCCGGCGGTCTTGCACTTCCAGTTCAATCCGATAGCGGCCGGGGGTAAAGCGCCTGAGCGGGAAGGAGATGCCGTAGGCGGTGCGGCGGTCTCCTCCTGCCTCGGTCAGGTAATCGAGCGACTTGCTGGGAACCGTGGCCACCAGCCGGTCGCCCTGCCAGAAGCGGCACACCAGGTCGATGTCGGGATGGGCGCCGTCCGGCAGGGAGGGGTTGTAAACCTCCACGAAGGCTGTCAGGTTGTCGCGGCGGCGGAAGCGGCTGTCGGCTGAGGGAATCAGGTAAAAGTCGCGCAAGGCCGGCGGACGGCTGCCCCCCAGGAATCGGACCGGAAGCGAGCCGTCCTGGCCGTCCTCGGAGCGTCTTACAACGTCGCGGAAGAGCAGCACTTCACTGACCGAAAGCGCCGGTCCCGAGAAGTCGGGCAATTCCACGGCGCTGTTATGGAAGGCGGCGGCCTTGCGTTCTTCCAAAGTGGCGTAGACGGCCAGTTGGTAGCGTCCGGGACGGGCCTCCAGGCGGGTCTGGTAGAGGAACTCGCGCGGGCTGCCTCCCTCTGCGTCGCCTGGGCTGGGTTGGGGCAGCAGGACCCGGTCGACGACGTGGGCCACGGGCTCGCGGTCGGGTCCCAACAGCTCGATGAGGAATTCCAGGGTGTCTCCCGCCAGCGAGGGGTCGAGGGAGATGCTCACGGGCAGGGAGGTCCTGCCTCCACCCGCCCGCACGGCTCCCGTCCGCACCTCCATGTCGAAACGCTGGAAGTAGACTTGCGACTCGACGCTTTCCCGCAGCCGCTTGCGCAGGGCCATCCTGCGCTCCAGCACATTGCCCCGCGATTCGTCCAAATCGCGCACGCCCAAGATGACTTCGTTGACGTTGAAGCGGTAGGCCAGCGAAGGAGTGAAGATGGCGCGGTAGAGCTGCTCGACACTTCCGTAGCGGTGGGGGCCGGCATAGACCACCTCGTAACGCCCCACGCTGACGTTTTCCTGCCTGAAGCGGGCGATGGCCTTGTCCCGCTGGAGGCGGTTGGTGTAGGACTGGGCTTGGCCCGAGCCCAGGCGTCCGAGTTGCTGGGCGGCGCTCCACAATCCGGTCCGGTTGGCCCGCGAGAAGACCACTTCAAAAGTCCCCGGAAAGTGACGCGCTCCCTCCAAGTGGTGGTAGACCCACACCTCGCTGTCGGGCATCTCCAGCGAGATTCTGGCGAAGGGAGTCTTGTAGACGCTGCTGTTCTCGGCCAGCACTTCGGTGGGACGAAAGATCTTCAACTCCAGCATCGATCCGCCCACGTCGAAGTGGATGCTGTCGGGCGGACCGTGCATGATCCAAACCCGGCCCCGCGCCGTCTTCCATCCGGGCACGCCCTCGGAGAACTTGTCGTTGGCCTGGCGCACCCGCTGCAAATGCTGGCTGCGGAACTCGTTGGCCTCAGTGGAGGGATCGGGATCGCGCAGCCGCCAGAATCGCTCGATGAAGCGCTGCCGTTCGGCATCGGTCAACAGAGCCTGGAATTCGTCACGCTCCCGGTCGGAGATCAGGTAGGGGACTTCTTCATTCAGCCACTGGCGATATTCTTCGGGGAGCTTGGTCGAGTGGCTGGCGGCGTGAGCCTGCTCTCGGGCGGGCGGGTCGGTTGCCTGAGACGCAGCAGGGACGCCGGATTGCCAAGCCCAAAGCGGCGTCAGGAAAAAGAACAGTCCTAGGGACGCCCGGAGAATCCGACTGGCGGCCATTCCTCTCCCCATCGTGTACCTCCAACAGAGTTGATGAACGGCATTATACCGCCCCTGTCAAAGAAGAGTCGAAGGGGAAGCGGATTCGGCAGCCAACATTCGCGCAAGAGCCAAGTTTCGCGAACATGGGTCAGCGGCCTCGTCTGCTCTCGGGGGCTGTGAGGCTGCTGGCTGTTGCTCAGTATTCGCGTCCGAAGTACTCGTAGTTGATTTCGATGTAGTTCTGCCACTGATCGGGTACTTCGTCTTCCGGGAAGATGGCCTCAACTGGGCATTCGGGAACGCAGGCACCGCAGTCGATGCATTCTTCAGGATCGATGTAGAGCTGCTTGGCTCCCTCAAATTCCTCTTCGTCGCTGCGGGGATGGATGCAGTCCACGGGGCAGGCGTCCACGCAGGCCGTGTCCTTGGTGTCGATGCAGGGCTCACATATGATAAAGGTCATTCCGCTCTCCTTTTCTTCGCTTCAGCCACTCCTTCAATGTAAGGAAAATTTTGGCGAGGTCAAGTGCGAAATCCATTTTTTAGGCTTTTTATACATTTTTGTAGAAAAAGACTCCTCGGCGCAACCTTCCCTGCCAAGACGGATACAATAGAAACATGGGCCTGACATCGTCCCGCATCAAGTGGATGGTCGCCGCCGTCCTGGCCATGGCCGGGGCGTGGGGCGTGCTCTGGTGGGGAATGCTTCCCGAGGTGGAGTCCTTTGAGAGCGTGCGCGAGGGCTACAGCCGTTCGGAGGCGGTTTTGCTCAGCCGCCGAGGGGAAGTCTTGCAGGAGGTGCGCATTGATCTGCAAGCCCGCCGCTTGCGCTGGACGCCATTGGCCGAGATTTCCCCGGCCCTGAAAGAAGCGGTGATGAAGGCCGAGGACAGGCGTTTTC
>DATIPO010000441.1:0-1707 GCA_035471925.1 Acidobacteriota bacterium | reverse complement strand
GTGTGCATCGTCAACCGGCAACTGGCTGAGCGCATGTGGCCCGGCCAGTCTCCCTTGGGACGCCGTATCGGCATCTCCGTAACCGAGGGAGAGGTGCCTTGGCTGGAGGTCGTGGGGGTGGCCGAGAACTTCAAGTCCGGCGGCTTGGAAGGCGACTACAGCATGGCCATCTACATGCCTTCGGTCCACGGCCTGAAGCCGTTTTTCAACCTGCTCCTGCGCACCGCCCGTCCCTGGGAGGAGGTGTCGGACAGCGTCCGCGCCCGCATCGCCACGCTCGACTCCGACTTGCCGCTGGAAACCGTGGCTTTAACCGAGCTGCTCGATCTGGCCCAGGCTCCGCGCCGCACTCCCACCGTCCTCATGGGACTCTTTGCCGCCGTGGCCCTGATCCTGGCGGTGGTCGGACTCTACGGTGTCCTGGCCTATCTGGTCACCCAGCGCACCCGCGAGATCGGATTGCGCATGGCCCTCGGCGCCCGCCGCCCGGACGTCCTGCGCCTGCTCACCCTCACCACCGGACGCCTCCTCCTCACCGGTCTGGCCCTGGGTCTCCTTTCCGCGGCCGCGCTCTCTTCAACCCTCACGGGACTCCTCTACCAGGTCTCGCCGCTTTCCCCGGCGGTCTATGTCTCCGTCGCCCTCCTCTTCGCCCTGACCGCCTCAGCCGCCGCCCTCTCCCCGGCCCTGCGCGCCCTAAAAATCAACCCCGCCCAAACCCTCCGCTCGGAGTAGAGATCGGGGAGGGCGAGCCCAAATCCACAAGCCACTTCGGGAGGATTGGAGTCAATCGTCTACGTTCTCGAGCCATTCCAGATCTACCAAGTCTTGGGGACGTCCGCTAGAGCGCTTGTTGGTGATCAACCCGGCCAAGCCGATCACCGGCACGGAAAGATCATCGACTTCGATAACCTCTCGCGATTTCCAGGCCTTTTCAAACGTTAGCCCTGAGACGCTGGTCGTGAGGTCAATGCGGACGGGCGCCACTCCCACTTGGAGTACGTTGTTGGGACGGGTGAAGTCTTCAGCAGAAAAATGGTCGACTGGGGCCCCAAATGAAATCAAAGCTTTGACCACGCGGGCTGCGTTCTCGGGAGTCGGCCGAACCCAAAGATCAATATTCTTGGTGGCCCGTACCAAGCCATGAGAGGCAAGAGCGTAGGCTCGGATCAGCAGGTATTCAGCCTTGGCCTCGGAAAAGCCTGACAGCATGTCGCGATAGTCGGGGTTCAGCTTCATGGCCTTGGAAGGCGAGTGCTTGGCGAGTCAGGGTCCATACCAGTCCGATGCGTTCGTCTGGATGAAGATCCGAATGCCAGTGCATAGGGTTCTCTTCTTCCCCTAGCGAAGTCTTTCGGATGGTCATACGTCGCGTCATCACCTCCAGTATACCAGCCGCAGGACCCGGCGAGTCCGCTGCCTCTAATAGACTTGCTGGCCGAATTCTGCCAAAATGCTCCCCACCGCGCGCCCGTAGCTCAGCTGGATAGAGCAACGGACTTCTAATCCGTAGGTCGCAGGTTCGAATCCTGCCGGGCGTGCCAGTCTTTTCAACTACTTACGCCCGTCGGGTCTCATCGCGAGTTGACGCGTCTCCCATTTGTCTCCCACGTGGATTCGATTTCCCGAGCTTCCTTTTGCTGAGCCGCCCGCACGTCTTGTAGGGCCGACGGCACAAAGCGCGCGTACTTGAGCGTCGTCTGGATG
>DATIPO010000440.1:0-2055 GCA_035471925.1 Acidobacteriota bacterium | reverse complement strand
GATCTGTGGTCATTATCATATTTTGGAACCGGTATCTTTTTTTCGAAAATCCTTATAGGCTTCATACAGCGAGCGCCCCACGGGTGTGGGACGTAAAGGAAAGGCGAGCGATAATCGCCTGGCGCTGCAGGGAGAACCGGGCATGAGGCCCGACCAAGACGCCTATCTATCATATTTGCATGGGTGCGCCGCCGCCCAGGCGGCAAGGCTGTGCGCATCGGTGCTTTGCGCGCGGGAATCCGTGTCTTCGGGCCCCATTGCATCCTGCCCGTCAAGGCGAAGTCAAAATTACACGAGAAGGAGGCATTCAGGATGACAGTTAAGACATTGAATCTGGGACTGACGGCTTTGATCGCGGGCACCTTCGCGGGCGGCCTCATGGCCTCGGCTGCGGGCGCGGCCGATCTTCCCAAGTCGACCCAGGAGATGCTCAAGAAGCTGAAGATCGATGCCAGTGTGCTCAAGGGCCTGGACGAGGCCTTGAACGTCCCCAAGTCAATGCTCGATGCGGCGAGGAAGGAAGGCCAGGTCCGCATCGGCGCGACCCATGATCCCAAGCAGTTCCGCGATTTCATCCGGCCGTTCCACGAACGCTATCCCGGCATCGACGTGAATTATGCCCGGGCCAACCGCTACGACCGGGTGATCAAGCCGTTGATCGCGCTTAAGTCCGGCAAGGTCATCGTCGATTCCATCATGGGGTTCGGCGGCAACACCTGGCAGTTCGAAAAGCTCAACGCCCTGGTGAATTTGACCGACCTGCCGGTCTATAAGGACGTTCCCAAGTTCATGAAGAGCCCCAGCGGCAACTTCGTCGGACAGCGGTATCTGACCCGGTGCTTCAGCTACAACACCGACAAGGTGAAGAAATCAGAGCTGCCGAAGACTTGGGAAGACGTCGCCACCTCCAAGCGCTGGGAGGGGAAGAACCTGGCTCTGGTCAACCGTCCCGATTATTGGGCGCTGCACCTCTGGGTCACCAAGGGCGAGAAGTGGACCAAGAACTTCCTTAACAAGCTGTTCCTGGAGACCAAGCCGCAGCTTCGTAAGGAAGGCAACAACGCAGCCATGCAGCTGCTGGGCGCCGGTGAGTTCGACGCGCTGATTGCCGGGACCGTCCACCGCACCTCGGTGCTGGTGAAGAAGGGCACGCCGATCAGCCTGCACTGCCCGGATCCCGTCGTGCCGACGACGGTGTCGCCGGTCGGCATCATCAGGGGCGGCAATGAAAATGCGGCGAGGCTGTTCGTCAATTGGTTCCTGACCCGTGAAGGCCAGGTCGCCCAGTTCCACAGCGCCCACTACACGCCGCTCTATAAGGACCTGCAGGAAGCCGGTCTGGACGCCCTGCCGGGTCTCAAGATCGATGATTCAAAGCGCGTCTTCTATCGTGAAGATCTCTGGCGCAAGGAAAAGGCCGAACTGGTCAAGCACTGGGACGGCCTCTGGTTCAAGCGCCAGGGCCTGAAGATGGCGACGGTCAAGGTCAAGATCTCCGCCGTCAAGCGGGGTGGCCGCCGGTATCACTTCAAGGTCGACGGCAAGGAGCAGAAGGTCCGGGTCTCGAGCTCGCGCACCATTGTCACTATTGGCGGCGACCGCACCGAGCGTAAGGCGGTCAAAGCGGGCATGGAGTGCGAGATCACCTATCCCGGCAACGACCAGACCGCCAAGGAGGTCACCTGCGCCAAGTAGCAGGGCCGCGACAAGGGGAGGGAGGTCCCCTCATGGATACCGGGGCGGGCCATTGCGCCGGTCCCGGCCATGGAATCGGCGGCCCTGTCGGGGCCGCCGGGCCTCCGGGAGGAGGCGAGTAATGCTCAACAACCGCCCAATCTACGATGCCGATTCCCATGTGTTGCTCAGTCCCCGTATGTGGGAGGACCTGCCCGACAAATACGTCGCGCGCCGTCCCCGGCCGCTGACCGTCGGCGATACCGACGGCATGGGCCGTTGGCATTCCGGCTGGCTGATTGATGGGCGCATGCAGCCGCACCCTTACGGCCCGGCCGCTCAGGGTGCCAACAAGCCGTCTTCAACGATGGAGGACTACGG
>DATIPO010000439.1:0-3755 GCA_035471925.1 Acidobacteriota bacterium | reverse complement strand
AACAACTCAAGCACTTGGTCGATCTCCTCCCGGGTTGTTTCGCTCCCCAGACTAAAGCGGATGGCCCCCTGCAGCACCGATTTGTCGAGCCGCATTTCCCGCAGGACGTGCGACCCCGAGTGGCTTCCCGCAGCGCACGCTGCGCCGGTAGAGACGGCCACCCCCTCCAAGTCGAGGGCCATCAGCAGCGACTCGCCCTCCACGCCCAAAAAACTCAAATTGGCGGTTTGGGGCAAACGCTCTTCCCGCGAGCCGTTAACCGCTACGTCGGCGATCGACGCCAGCACGCCTTCTTCCAGTTGATCGCGCAAGTCTGACATGCGGCTTTGGCGCTCATCCAGCTCCAGTTCGGCCAAACGGCAGGCTTCGCCGAGGCCAACGGCTCCGCTGACGTTTTCGGTCCCCGGACGGAAGCCCTTCTCGTGCGATCCGCCCACCATCTGGGGCTTGAGCTTGAGTCCGCTGCGGACATAGAGGGCCCCGCAGCCCTTGGGGCCATGAAACTTGTGTCCCGTCAGCGAGAGCAGATCGACGCCGAGTTGTGGCGCCTTGACCGCAATCTTGCCCATGGCCTGCACGGCGTCGCTATGGACCCAGGCTCCATGCTCATGGGCCTTGCGGGCGATGTCCTCAATGGGCTGCAAGGTGCCGGTCTCGTTGTTGGCGTACATGATGGAGACCAGGATGGTGTCGTCGCCGTACTCTTGCAGATCCTGGTCAAGGGCCTCAATGTCAACCAGTCCTGAGGAGTCGACGGGAAGGAAAGTGACGCTGAATCCTTCCTCCTGCAACTGGCGGCACGCTTCCAGGACGGCGGGATGCTCGGTGCGCGAGGTGATGATGTGGCGTCCTTGGCCCCGCCTTTGCCAAGCCGCTCCCCGCAGGGCCAGGTTGTCGGACTCGGTTCCGCCGCTGGTGAAGATGATCTCGCCCGAGCGTACTCCCACCAGGCGCGCCACATGAGCTCGGGCTTCCTCCAGGGCCGTCCGCGCCGAGCGTCCCAGCGCGTGGATGGAGGAGGCGTTGCCGTAGTCGCTCAAGAAAAACGGCTTCATGGCCTCGAAGACCCGCGGGTCCACCGCCGTGGTTGCGTTGTTGTCGAGGTAAATCATGCTTCTTGCAGTCTGCCACAGGTGGGTTAGCCGCTGGGTCGCATCGGGCCCAGGGCAAAGCCCGTCCCGTCGAATCAACCGGGCCGCTCCAACAGTCGCCATGCGTCGGGTAGCCGGTCAGTTCCATCTCACCGAGAGCAACGCCGGTCCCGCAGGGACTATTCCAGGGCGATGAGTTCGATTTCGACGTCGACGTCTTTAGGCAGGCGCGAGACTTCCACCGTGGCCCTGGCCGGCGGATCGTTTTCGGGCGGAAAGTACTCGGCGTAGACCTCGTTGACGGCCCCGAAATTGTTCATGTCGCTGAGGAAGATGGAGGTCTTGACCACCTTGTCCAATGAACTTCCGGCGGCCTCCAGGATAGCCTTGAGGTTCTCAAGGGCTTGGCGGGCTTGGTCCTGGATGCCCACTTGCCGCACCTCGCGGCTGGAAGAACCTTCCAGCTCCGGAGCGTCTTTCTTGGGGAGCAGCGGGATCTGGCCCGAGATGAAGATGAATCCGTTGGCCCGGATGGCCTGGCTATAGGGCCCGACGGGATCGGGCGCCCTGTCGGTGTAGATGACTTCTTTCATGGACCCGTATGGTAGCGTCGGCGGACCTTTCTGTCCAGAGCCGGGAGACTTGCTGAGGGGTCTGGGAAACCCTGTGGGAATGGGCTTGAAGCGGAAAAATTTTCTGGTATGATGATCACTTCCCCGTGCCGGGGTAGCTCAGTCGGTAGAGCAGCGGACTGAAAATCCGCGTGTCGGCGGTTCGATTCCGTCCCCCGGCACCACTTCCACTCACGATAGGTCGGGAGCGGAAGGGAATCGTCTTGGCGACGCCAGCCAAACTGCCGTCTCGGCTTTGGAGGCGGAGTGCGCTCGCTTGGGCCGCCGTCCTCTTCGGCTATGCGGCTTTGCGGGCTTATTATCTCTCCTTTACTCCCGACGAAAGCCGGACTTACCTGACTTTCGTTCAAAGCTCACTCTTCCAGATACTTACATTCAGCACGCCCATCGAGCCCGGCCACCTGGCCAACAATCACGTCCTCAATACAATGCTGACAAAGCTGTCGGCGTTCTTCTTGGGTGACAGTCCGCTAGCTCTCAGACTTCCCAACGTGGCGGCCCATGTCCTTTACCTAACGGCTGCCTATAAGGTCTCCTTTCGAGTCATCCGTCAGGATCTTCTGGCCTTCTGCACCTTTGTGATCCTGTCCTCCAATCCCTATGTGCTGGACTTCTTTTCACTCTCGCGCGGGTATGGCTTGGCCATGTCGTTTTCCCTCGTGGCCCTTTACCTGCTCTTGAGAGCCCCCGGCCGCTTGATCAGAAGCGCTGGCGACACGGCGGCGGTCTTTGTGACAGGCGCCTTGGCGGTTCTTTCCAACCTGGCCTTCCTTCATCTCTACATCGCCCTCTGCCTAGCCTTCCTGCTCATCGTCCTGGCTGCTTGCCGGCAAGAGGCAAGCCCTGAGAGGGAGAACTCATCGAACGGCCGGGACGCCGGAAAGGCCTGGCGGAAGTTCTTCAGTGCCGGATGGGCCCATTCACGCGCCTGGCTGACGGCGGGCGGCATCTCCATACTGCTGGCCATCTACGTCACTCCCATGATCTTGAAGCTTTCCTCCTTGGGCGCGCTCTACTATGGAGGGGAGAACGGTTTTTTGCAGGACTCAGTTTACTATTTGCTCCACGACTTGGCCTATCCCAGCGCGCCCGGAATCTTTGCGTCCCCGGCGGGCTCAACCGTGACCTACGCGCTCAAGGCGCTGCTCATCCTATTGGGTCTGTGGCTGTTTGCCGCACTTTTGCTGCTGGCGGCCAGACTGTGGAGGAATCGCTTCACTGAGGACGGCTTTCGCCTCTTGGCGGCTATGGGCGTCATGCTGGGATGCGCACTGAGCATTTTGGTGCAGCACCACGTTTTCGGCATCCGCTACCCCATCGGACGCTCCACGCTTTTTCTCTTCCCCAGCTTCGTGCTGGCGGCTTTCTGGTCGACCCGCTATTTCTGGAGGGCTGGACCCGTGCAAGGGCTCTTCCTGGCCGTGGCTCTTTTCTGCGGTCTTCAATGGACCTTCTCAGCCAATCTGAGCACCTGCAACGACTGGGAGATCGACGCCGCCGTCGAGCCCGCTGTTGACGACTTGTCCGCGCTGCGACCCGGCGAGCCGGTGTCGCTGGCCTGCCACTGGAGGTTCGCCGTCACCCTCAACTACTACCGCCAAGCCCGGGATCTCGATTGGCTGGCCGAGGTCCAACGGCACTCCCTCGATAACGCCGAAGCGCACAACTATTTCCTCTATATCAGCTCGGAACCGCCTCCCCGCCTCCCGCTGGAGGTCCTCAGGACCTATCGCAGCCGCCGAGTCGTCCTGGCCAGACGGTCCAGTCCCTCGTCGCTTCTTCAGGATCCGGCGGGATTGACGGCTTTGGGGACGCGCCGGGATAATGGGCTGCGATGAGAGGATTCCCGGGACGCTCTTTGATGCAGCGGATCGCTCTGTTCACGGCCACCTTCGTGCTGGCCCTGGCCGCCTTCGAGGGAGTGTGCCGGATCCTGGAGGTGGACTTCAATCCGCATCCCCACTGGCGCTATCATCCTCAGCTTGGCTGGACCCAGGCCCGTTCCCAGACCTTCGTCGAGCGCAAGCACGGC
>DATIPO010000438.1:0-6543 GCA_035471925.1 Acidobacteriota bacterium | reverse complement strand
TTACGCTGGACCGCCGCAAGCTGGTCATCGAGCAGCCTCTGAAGAGCATCGGCAACTACAAGATGGAGGTCCGCCTCTTCCCCGAGATCGAGGCCTACCTGCTCATTAGCGTAGTGGCCGAGGGCGACATCCCCGTCAGCGACGTCAAGCGCAAAGACGCCGACACCGACAAGCTGGTGGCCGAGATCAACGCCAAGGTGCGCGACCTCAACCTCCCCAATGAGGACGAATTGGTCATCACCGAACGCTTCGGTCCTGAGCCTGAGGGCGACGAGGACGAGGCCGCCGAGGGCGAAGTCACAGCCGCCGAACCCGCCATCGAAGTCGAAACCGGAGCCGAGGCCGCTGCTGAAGCAGGCGCTGTCCACGGCGGAGGAGGCGGCCCCGACGAGTCCGCCGCCGCAGAAGAAGCGGCCGAAGAGTCCGCCCAAGAGCCCGAAGCCGAGGACGAAGAGGAAGAGGCCAAGGCCTGACAGGTGTGCTCGAAGCCCACACGAGAGCGCCTTTGAAACCAGATTCTGGCCTGCCGCCGGGCCCGCGGCAGAGACTCGGTGGAAGGAGTAGCGCGCCTATCTTATACTGGCCCGCAGGTCTGGATAAGGTGAGGCAGGGCAGGAAACCTCCCACACGAGAGAGGCGCTCATCCCGGGGAATCCCCAGGCCGGAGAGTTGCGTGCGCGGATGAAGACCCAAGCCACCCCGGAACGGACACTGCCCCACAGCCTGGAAGCCGAGCGCGCGCTGCTGGGGGCCGTCCTGCTGGAGGGCACGCTCTTCGACCAAGCCGCCGAGCTGATCAACGAGGAGGATTTCTACGCCGAGTCCCACCAAAAGATCTTCCAGGCCATGGCCCGGTTGGCCTCCGAGTCGCGCGCTATCGATCCCGTCACCCTGGCCGAGGAACTCACCAAATCCGGCGACCTGGAAACGGTCGGAGGGATCGGCGAACTCTCCGAGCTGATGGACGGCACTCCTCACGTGGCCAGCGTGGCTGAGTACGCCGGCATCATCAAGGAACGCTCGCTGCGCCGCCGTCTGATCCGCATCAGCAACGACATACTCAGCCGCAGCTTCTCGGAGGAGGAAAGCGCCAACGACTTGCTGGAAACGGCCGAAAAGGCCGTTTTCGACATCGGCCAAGAGCGCATCGCCAGCGGGTTCCGCCCCATCGAGCAGTTGGTGGACGAGACCTACGCCCACATCCAGCGCCTCTACGAGCGCAAGGAGATGATCACCGGCATCGGCACCGGCTTCATCGACCTCGACAACATGATGTCGGGGCTCCAAGACTCCGATATGATTGTGCTGGCCGCGCGTCCCGGACTGGGCAAGACCAGCTTGGCCCTCAACGTCTCCCAATACGCCGCCATTAAGGAAGAGAAAACGGTAGGCATCTTCAGCCTGGAAATGTCCGCCAACCAGCTCGTCACCCGCCTGGTGTGCGCTGAGGCCCGGGTGGACAGCCACCGGGTGCGCTCAGGCTACCTGTCCAAGGACGACTGGAGCCAGCTCGCCAAGGCCATGGCGCGGCTCTCCCAAGCCGACATCTTCATCGACGACACGCCCGGCGCCTCCATCGTGGAGATGCGGGCCAAGACCCGCCGGCTCAAGGCCCGTCACGGACTCGACCTGCTCATCATCGACTACATGCAGCTCATGTCGGGCGGACCGTCCCGCCGCCAGGAGAACCGCCAGCAGGAAATCTCGGCCATCAGCCGCGGCATCAAGCTCATGGCCAAGGAACTCGCCATCCCCGTGGTGGCCCTGTCTCAGCTTTCCCGCGCGCCTGAGCAGCGCCGCGGCGACCACAAACCCCAACTGAGCGACCTGCGCGAGTCAGGATCGATTGAGCAGGACGCCGACGTGGTGCTCTTCATCTACCGTCCCGACCG
Source organism: Acidobacteriota bacterium (assembly GCA_035471925.1). Classification (GTDB taxonomy): domain Bacteria; phylum Acidobacteriota; class UBA6911; order RPQK01; family DATIPO01; genus JANQFM01. Next base: position 4,651 of record DATIPO010000438.1, on the reverse strand, counting down.
TTACAAAAAAGACGAGGACGAGTTTTCGGAAGAAGACGGTGTGGCCCACATCATCATCGGCAAACAGCGCAACGGTCCCACCGGCACCGTCAAACTGGCCTTCATCGAACAGTGGACCAAATTCGAAAACCTGGCCCGCGAGAGCGACGATGCGTTCATGGGTTGAGATCTCGGCCAGCCGCCTCCGCCACAACCTCTCCGTCCTGCGCCGCTACCTGGCATACACGGGGGCAAACCGTTGGCCATCTGAGCGGGCCCCCTCGCGGAATGATCAGGCCCGCGATTTGGAAGCGGAATCCTCTCATCCTGATGCCTCATCACCTGATCGGCCTCGGCGCCCGCTCCACCATCACGCCCCTCGCGAGGTCGGAGCGGAGGACTCAGCAGGCAGACCGCTTTGGTACGACGCAGGATCTCCGGCGATAATCGCGGTCGTGAAAGCCGACGCCTACGGCCACGGGCTCGACTTGGTGGCTCCTGTCCTCTATCGAGAGGGCATCCGCCATTTCGCCGTGGCCCATCTCGACGAAGCCGAGTCCCTCCGCCGCGTCCTCGCCAAGATGGATGGTGGGAGCGGCAGCCATAAGGAACAGGCCAGCAGCGCGAAACAAGGCAGCAAGCCAGCCAGGTCGGCGGCGGACCAAACCTGGGCAAGTCCCGGCGAGGCCGAAAAACAACCTTTGATATTGGTCCTGGGCGGCATTCAGGAAGGCCGCGAGGACGACTTCCGCCGCCTGGGCGCCACGGCCAGCGTCTTCGATTCCCGCCCTCACCCGCGGGGCGTCCCGGCCCACCTCAAGATCGACACGGGAATGGGCCGTCTCGGCATCCTCCCCCAGGACGTCCAAGCCCAAGCCGCACGCCTGGGAAGCGACCTTACCGGCCTCTTCTCCCACCTTCACTCGGCGGAAGCAGATCCCGAAGAAACCCGCCGCCAAATCGACCTCTTCCTCCGCTCCACCGATTTCCTGAAGGAACGGCAGGAGTCCAGTACCAACCTAAGCGGCCAGCCGATCGGCACGACTGAAGAAACCCCCGTTTCACCCAAGAGTCCAAGAGCTGAGAACACTGAGGTCAGGGCAAGTGGCGCAAGTCACGGTAGAGGAGAGAACGTCGAGAGGGAAGGTGGCGAAAGTGGGAGCAAAAGCAGCGATGGCCAAGCCATCGAGGCGAAAGCGCCCCACCGCCGCGTGATGCGCCACTTGAGCTCCAGCACGGGACTCCCTTACCCAGCATCGCACTTGGACGCCGTCCGCATCGGCCTGGCCCTCTACGGCATCGACCCAGGAGATGCCATCGAAGGACTCCTCCCGGTCCTGGGCTGGAAGTCGCGCATCCTCACCATCAAGGACGTCCCGGCCGGCTCCACCATCGGCTATGGCGCCACTCACCGCTGCCAACGCGACACCCGCTTGGGGGTCGTCCCGGTGGGCTACGCCGACGGCTACTCGCGTCTGCTTTCCAACCGCGCCCAAGTCGAACTCCACCCCGGGGGGAAAACCCCAACTCCCAATGACCCAAGATCCAAACGCGCGGGGGCCACTCTAGGCCAAGACGCCGAACGAGGAAGAGCGCGATACGACCGCCTGTTGGCTCCGGTCATCGGCATCGTGAGCATGGACCTGATCACCATCGACCTCAGCGCCCACCCCGATATCGCTCCCGGCAGCGAAGTCACCCTCCTCAGCCCCGACCCGGATTCGCCCTGCTCCGCCCAATCCCTGGCCGCCCTCCAAAACACCCTCCCCTACGAAGTCCTAACCTCCATCGGTCCGCGCACACAGAGGACGGGCGTCTGATTAGCCAATAGCCTAGGACTTCAACATTCGCCACCTCGGAGTCCAGTCGCGAATCTGTGAAGTGAAGTATCCCGATATGTCCCTATGGCTAGGACGACACGCAGGCTGAAGTGTAGGCGGATAGGCTGTGTCACGACAGCATCCAGCGGAGAAACGACTATGCCTGCTTGGAAAGAAAAGTCGGTGTTCTGTAGTACCCTTCCTTCTGGCTGAAGGAAGTACAGCTAAGAAAGGGGCTTGTCTAATGGCGTCGGCATGTGGTGCTACAAGAAAACTATTTGACTTCAACGATGATGTGCATAATTGGTATCAGTTCGTGCTCTCTTATCCACCTTATCTCGTGCGTGATTACCTCGAACGATTTGGAGTCAGACCGGGGGACCGTGTGCTCGACCCCTTTAGCGGGACGGGGACTACGGTAGTGGAATGCAAGAAGGCGGGCATCGAGGGGATCGGAGTCGAAGCCAACCGCATGGCCTGTTTCGCCTCACAAGTGAAGACGGATTGGTCACCCAAGCCGGAGGCCTTGCGTGGCCTCTCCCGACAAATAGCGGACGCCTGCACGGCGAACTTGAAGTCTCAGTGTCTCACTGACCAACCAAGGCCCTTTCAAACCAATGATCTGCGGTTGAATAGTCTTCCCGACGAGAGCCTTAAGCTGCTCATCAAGAACTCCATAAGCCCTGTGCCGCTACACAAAGTACTAACTCTGCGTAACCAAATTGCAAAGTTAGATATGCCTAAAACTGGCGGCCATTTGAGATTAGGGTTGGCGAAAACGGCCGTTGAGTCGGCTTCCAATCTCAGGTTCGGCCCCGAAGTCGGAGTTGGGAAGATTAAAAGAGATGCAGCGGTGATTTCTCCCTGGCTGCGCCAAATGGAAACGATGGCCGAGGACCTAGGGAGTCTTCAAGATTCGAGCGCCACTCCGTGCAGGATCCTGCACGCTGATTCGAGGCAGATTGGCGATCTTCTTGAAGAGTGCTCGGTAGACGCTGTCATCACCTCCCCGCCCTATCCAAACGAGAAAGACTACTCGCGGACCACCCGACTCGAATCGGTACTGCTTGGATTCATGCGAAGCAAGCGCGACTTGAGGGCGATGAAAGAGGGCTTCATCCGTTCGAATACGCGCAACGTGTACGTCAAAGACGATGACGATCAGTGGGTTGAAAGAAACGAAAGTATCCAACAAATCGCCGAAGCCATCGAGGCGCGGAGAATTAAACTAAAGAAAACATCTGGCTTTGAACGTCTCTATCATCGCGTGACCAAACTTTATTTCGGCGGAATGGCCCGACATCTCAGGGAACTCAGCAATGTGCTCAAGCCGGGTGCGTTGTTGGCCTACGTAGTCGGCGACCAAGCCTCTTATCTTCGCATCATGATTCGCACAGGCCAACTACTGGCTGAAGTCGCCGAACACGAAGGATACCAAGTAGAAAGCATCGACCTATTCCGAACACGTTTTGCAACAGCCACGGGAGAAGACCTCCGAGAGGAAGTCGTCGTCCTACGCTGGCCGGGGAAAAGGCCTTCGTGACCAGCATTTACGGAAAAATCCTGGAGAAAATCTTCCAGCGTCATTTCTCTGAGGGAACCACCGAATTCGTCTTCGAACGTGCGGAAATGGCTGAATTGGCCGCTGAGCTAGATATCAAGCTGCCCAAGAACCTGGGCGATGTCATTTACACGTTCCGCTACCGACGGCCCCTGCCCCAAGGGATCCGAAACCAAGCTCCTGAAGGCAGCGACTGGGTCATCACTGGCGCCGGCAGCGGACGCTACAGATTCGAGCTAGTCGACAGCTCCATATCAAGCATCTCTCCCAATACCAACCTCGCTGTCACTAAAATACCCGATTCGACGCCCGGCATCATCCGAGAGTATGCATTAAGTGACGAACAGGCCCTATTAGCTATCCTTCGGTACAATCGGCTCGTCGATATCTTCAGCGGCACAGCCTGCTATTCGCTGCAAAACCATCTCCGCACGCATGTCCGGGGCATGGGTCAGATCGAGACCGACGAGATCTATGTCGGTGTGGACCAACGAGGGGCCCATTATGTCTATCCGGTTCAGGCAAAGTCCGGTCGCGATAAACTCGGTATTGTCCAGATCGATCAGGACATGCGGATGTGCCACGCCAAGTTCCGTGATCTACAATGTCGCCCCATTGGAGCGCAGTTCATGGACGACAACACCATCGCCTTATTTGAGTTCACAAAACAGGAAGGCACCATACGCTTGGCTACTGAGAAGCACTACCGGTTGGTACCGGCCCATGATTTGAGTTCCGAAGAGCTGCGTCGATATTCGCAGCTTCCCCAGTAACACCCGCCTTGCCCTTCCTAAGCAATCGAGCCCCGAGAATTCGGCCCTCTTAGTTGATTGGGCGCGAGCTCAAGGGGATTCCTTAGCACACAAATCTGCCCGAGGCAGCAACACAACACTACTCTGTCGCCCCACCCGCACTGAAGGCCAGACTGCATCTGAGTTTAAGCCTCGAAGGGATTGAGGAGCTGGAGCCCGACGACTTCAAAATCGCCGATCTTGCGGGTGGCCACGCCCATCCCGTTGGCCTTGGCAACAACGGCAACCTATCCATCAAGGGCACTCATTAGCCTGTCTGCATTGCGCCGCTGACCCATCAAGTCATAGAGCCGAGGTCTGAGTGGAAGTAACCTGGTCCGGCGATAACCTCTCGCAAATCTTCTAGCTGGCGCTGTGTGGTAGGCTGGGCGGGTTGTTTTCCAGGAGCGAGGTGCGATGAAGTTTGTTTGTATGAGTTGTGACGAGCAGATGTCGCTGGTGAAGACCGTCCCGCCTGAGGAAGGGGCCGGGATCTCGGT
>DATIPO010000437.1:0-1856 GCA_035471925.1 Acidobacteriota bacterium | reverse complement strand
ATCGAGTGGACCGTCCAAGCCGAGGGCGCCTCGGGGGACGTGACCGAGCAAACCTGCAGCGTGCAAGTGGTGCGTCCTGGAAAGGGCAAGAAGCTGGAAGATGTGGACTTCAGCCATCTGCTCGACTTCGCCCAGTTCGGAGCGGGCGAGGGCATGACTTCTGAGATGATCCTTCATAATCCGTCCGAAACGCGGACGGTCAACGGCATGATCCATTTGATGGACTCGGAGGGCGCCCCCCTTGAGGTGCTGCCCCACGTGGACGGACAGATCCTGCGCGCCGAAGGCGACTGGAGCGCGATGCCCTTCTCGATTGCGCCTATGGGCCACTTCGCGCTGGACGCCTCGCAGGCCCAAGGAGTGCGGACGGGATCGGCTTCGGTCCGCTCCGACGGACCCCTGGCCGGCATCGTACGCTTCACCATCCCCGGACTGGGGACCGCCGTCCTGCCCGGCAGCCAGCCGGTGACCGAGGCCTTGGCCAGTGTGCGCGGCGGAGCCGGATCCCACACTGGTGCCGCCTTCCGCAACACCGAAGAGCACCCCATCACCCTCAGGCTGGCTCTGCGCGACCAGCAAGGCCGGCCGGTCCCCGGAGCCGAGGCTGAAGTGAGCCTCGAAGCGGGTGCGCGCCAAGCGCGGCTGCTGGACGAACTCTTCGGCGACGCCCTGCCCCCTGAATTCAGCGGCGAGCTGGAGATCCGAAGCCAGGGCGGCTCCTTCGTGGCCGTGATGCTGGAGTTCGGCTCACAGCCGGGAAGCTTCACCGCGCTCCCCGTCACGCCGCTGCTCAAGGAAGAGCCATCGGACAAGAACCAGCAATAAGTCCAACGTGCTTGCCGGGCTCCCGCGCGGTAGCCCGGCAAGCACAGATTGGTTCTGCCAAGGGCCGCTATTGCACCCTTTCAGGGTTTCTATCAAGGCATTTGCCTAACCCAGGGTGCCGCTGCGCCGCTTCGCGGCTCGCTCTACCCTGGGCTGACGAATGGCTCCCTTTCAGGGAGCCCGGACTTGACATTCAAGACATCGCTGCAGGCCTTGCGCAGCCTTGACCTCATTCCAAGGCTTCCATGCGGCGGATCTGGTCGTCGTTTCCGGTCAGTTCCCAGCGGATCAACGAGACGGGGATCAGGCCGGCGGCGCGGAATTCATCCATGAAGCCCTTGATGGAGAAGTCCTCGCCCTGCTGCAAAGCCCGCTCGGCCATCAGGTTCTCGATCTCGTACTTGCCCATCAGATAGCTGGTGCCGTATCCGGGCTGCTGCAGGTAAAGGTGCTGCTCGAAAAGGCAGGTTCCGCCGTCGGCCGGCATCCAGCCCCGGGGCGTCCACTTGGAAGCGAAGTCGCAGGCCTCTTCGATCGTCCAGTCGTTGGAGTGCAGGTGCAGTCCCGCGATGGCGCGGGCGGCCCGCTGGGCCATCATGATCCACACCATTTCACGCTCGCGGGGACGGCCCTGCAACAGTCCGGCATGCATGAACCACTCCTCCACCCCCGTGGCCAGCCCTTCCGAGCGTCCATCGAAGATATTGTAGGGCAGCGGCTCGCGCCGGATGGGATTGGGGTGGGGGTCGTTGTCCATTTTGGCCAGCTCGATCCAATGATGCATGTGAGGACGAAAGGCCAACGGCGAGTGGTGGATGACATGGCTGAAGAATCCCCGCTGGTCGGGAGGAGCGAAACTGCCTAGACGAGCCCGCAAGGCGGGGTCCATGTCGTCGCGGACGGTAATGATTTCCTGGTCGCTCAAAAAGGCCATATAGGCATCGACCGACTCATTGTTGCGGCGATCGTACTCCTCAGAACTGGAAATATCCTGCAAAGGCGGCAGATCGCGGTTGCGGTGCTCTTCCAGA
>DATIPO010000436.1:0-1537 GCA_035471925.1 Acidobacteriota bacterium | reverse complement strand
GAAGTCAGCCATCTCCCACCAGAGCCAGGGAGCGTCCGCGTCCGCCAACGGCAGAACGGGGCCAGACTCATCGTCCACCAGGATGAGTCCCACTACCGGCACTGCGTTCTGCAACGGCGGCGCGGACTGTTGCAGCGTGTTGCCGACCGACCTCAGGCTGTACTGCCACCAGGTCCCGCCCAAGGTCTCGTTCGGCTGCACCAGGAGAAGGTCGAGTGAGCCTGAGCTCTGGCCAAAGGCAGAGAAGTTCCAGGATCGGCGCCACGTAGTCGGTCTGGCCATGCACACGAGGATACCGCGAGGTATCAGTTTAGCACAGATGGCCTAGAAGGAACGGTCACCGGTCGACTCCGTCGCCCGGCGACCGTGCTGCATTTGCTCCGAGCCCGCCCGCCGCCCGTTGAAATCCTATCCAATGGAAGATAGGGTCCGAATACCCCCCATGAAAAAGGAAAAGGCCCCCCACCGCAAGGCGAGGGGCTTTTTCAGGCCAGGAGTGTCGGCCTACAAGTGCTCAATCAGAGCAACCAGCGTGTCCTTGGCCCAGATCTTCTGGTCCTCCTTAGGCAGGCTGAGCTGCTGGAATTGGCCAGCAACTGTCGGGACCTCTTCCTGGCCGATTTTCACCACAACGGCCCAATGGAAGTCGAGTGTCTCGCCATCGTCGATGACCATGACGTGGAGGGTGCGCTTAGGCATTCGGGAGGTCCTCCTGCATCTGCTTGGCCCCGCGGACCTCGATCTCGGTCGGCGTGTACGTGTCGAAGTCATGGACGAGTCGCTCCAGGAGCTTGTACATCCACTCCGTCAGAGGCTCCCCATCCATGACCGGCCTGTCGAAGATCCAGCGACCTGCAAGCCGGTACGTCTCCTCCTCACCGCTTTGGCTCCCCCGGAACGTCACGGTCAGCCCGTCGTCATACTGCACTGCGCTGATAGCTAGCGAGTACACGTCAGTCATGCCACACTCTCCGTGTCAGTGGGTGTTTGTTCGCTACGAGTCTGGCCCCCCCTCTGCTCCAGCGGAAGGGGGGCCAGCACCTTTGTCCGAAACCTGTCACACCACACGCGAGGTCCGGCCCTCGATCAGCTTGTTCCTCCGGCGTCGCTGGGTGTCGATGACATCACCCACGTCCAGGCTGGTCACGCCGTCGAAGTTCCCGGCCGCCTTGTGGTAGATGACCGGCGCGAGTCCGGCTCCGTTGAGGGCGTCCATCATCGCCTTCGCGGAGTCCGCGATCGTGGTCTGAGCAGCGGTGACCAGGCGTCCGCCGTCCTGCTGATCGACAGCCACTCCTGGCGTATACATCCGGCCACGTCCTGCCCGCGTGGCCAGGGCCGTGCGCAGGGAGACGACCACCGCGCACTGGAAGGGGAGGCAGGCGGCTTCCGAGGTGCCTGCGTCGTTCCGGGGGTCTGCGGCCTTCGTCAGCTGACCGCCGGTAGTCGGATCCACCTCCGCCGTGGTCGCCTCTGTCGCCTGCACGTCGGCGCAGATCAGCGCACTGTAGGCGGTGCTGAAGAAGTTCGTGACCGC
>DATIPO010000435.1:0-4305 GCA_035471925.1 Acidobacteriota bacterium | reverse complement strand
CCCTGATGGCCGTGCCTGCGGAAGAGGATCGGCGGCGAGTCTACGATTCTCCATCCGCACTCGCTCACTTCGACGGCCCGCCAGCGTTCATCCGCCAAGTCGTAGTAAATGTGGCCCTCATAAAGAGCGACGCGGTTGTAGAGATGGTGCCTTTCGCCCTCGAAGCGGGCCTTTGCCTTCAGGAGGTTCAGCACCGCACCGAGTGTCTCTCGATTCGGCACGAAGCTGCTCCGGCTACGATAGCCTAGTCCAGTGAGCCAAGTTTCGAACCCCTCCGAGCTACAGGCGCGTATCTCCCAATGACCGTCTTGGCGGATGCGGGCATGCGGGCGGTCGTACTGGTCGCGGAAGAAACGGGCACCTGACGCTTTCACTAAATCAAGCAGCTTTTCAGCGTGAGTCTTTTCTTTGGACTTGGCCATCTCTCTCCTCGCCGTTGGCCTCGGGAAATACAGCGTCGGGCTTGACCTTCAGCACGCGGCAGATTAGAGCTACGTCGATATCTGTCGGCTGCCTGCGGCCCCGTTCAAGCTCGCAGACCCACGCCTGGGAGCGCCCGATGCGCTCGGCTAGTTGCTTCTGGGTGAAACCCTGAAGCACCCTCTGCGCCTTCAGTCTTCGGTTCGTGGTTGCCATAGCATCCATCCTGAAGGACGACGGGAGAGAGGCAATATCGGCGAAAAAGAAAAATTTCCTTCGGTCGCTAAATCCAATGTTTCAAATAGCTTAGAAGGAAAAGTTTTTCTGGCTTAGGGAAGTTTCAGGGAAGTGTCGAGGAGATGTTCGAGGAAGTCAGGACTTCATGTACCTCTTCTGATAGTCGATAGGAATGGAATCCCACCATCCCCTTTTCCTCGCCTCTGCTCGGAGACGGTCCAACCGTTTGTAGAAGCCCATCCGGTCGTTGTCGTACCAGGCAATAGGACTGTCGTACTTAATGCGGCTGCTCTTGCTGTAATCGACATGCGCCTGATGGGTCATGGCCATCGCGAGGCGTCGAATGCCCTTTAGCCCCGCTTTGGAGTAGGAAACTACAAAACAGGTCTCCTTTCCCCCATACGGTCGCGGGTCAAATTCGGAACTGGGGATGGATCTGTCGTCTTCGGCGTCGGCTTCCTCGTTCTCGGCCTGAGAATCTGGCGGGTTTGAACCTCGGTCCCCCTGGGTCGAAGACTTCATTCCCACACCTTCTTCCGGGACCGTGGGGTCGCTGCCCATCGCACCCGCGATTTCCCCAGCCGAAGGGCGATGGGCTAGGGAAGGCCCTTCATCTGGTGAATCCTCTTCGCGCTCGGCGGGCTGCTCACCTGATCGAATCTTGTGCAGATCCTCAATCTTGGAGTCCAAGACGGCCAGCCATTTTCCCCTCTGTTCTGAAAGGGGGTCGTTACTGATGTCCTTTCTAGTGGCTTGGAGCGTGGCAAGAATCCGCTCTATGCGCTCAGGCGGCTCCTTGGCCAGCGCGGCCAGTGCCGCATTGCTCCAAGGCTTGGCGTAAGTGCGCGATTGGTATTCAGCCGAGCCCTCAGGCCACGGCTCCGCGATTACCTGACCGTCAACGAAACGATAGTAGTGGATTCGCATGGGCGGCGGCGGCAGATCCGCTCCGCGAAGCAAAGGGAACCCTTCTCTCAAAGAAACCGCCTCAATCAAGCCCCCATGTTCCACCCAAATGCGCCCTTCCTCCTCAAGACAGCGCAGTCTGTCTTCCAAGGCGCCGATGGTCTTCTGGCGCTCAGCCTCGGGAATCTCCAAGGACATGGCTTCGGAGATCTTCCACTTTACGCCCTCTATTTTCTCGGCTAGGTTCTCGACCTGATGGGAAGCCTCGTTAAACTCCCAGCTAAGAGCTTCTATATCTGTGAGTCGTTCCCGGCGCTTCTTCAGAGCTTGTCGCAGCGCCTCAAGCTCGGGCCGGTGTTTCTCGGCCATTTGCCACCTTCCCGGTTGTGGCTCCCGGAAATTGGAAGGGGCCGGGCGGCCAGTCCGGGAAAACTGGAGTTCGGGAGCGACCCTAGCCCGGCGTAAGGACTGCCCTTATTGTACCTGCTCGCGCCCAAGCGCGGCCCTTGGCGATTTTTTTTGCGCGTCAACAGTTGGCCGACCCTGATACGGGCACTGGCTCAAGGTTGCCCGCAGACAACTCCGCGCCCCTTTCCCGGAAGCTTCGCGCCAGCTAATCAGGGCACGTGCGGGGAGGGAGTCCGGGCCAAGCTTACTGTCAGCTTTAGGGCCGCGTGAAGCTTCGCAAACGGGACTCTGAGAAGGCCGCAGAGCAGGAAGAATCGGGCTAGACAGCTTGTATTTTCCTTGACTATCCTAACCTGATTAGGTTAGAATGGGCACACAGCATGGAACTTCTCCGATGCCCTCATTGCGGCGAGCCCATCCCGCCTGAGCTGATCGCTTCCCACCTGGGAAAGATGGGCGGCTCCAAAAGCACTCCGGCCAAGCGCCGGGCCAGCCGCCTGAACGGACTCAAAGGCGGAAGGCCGCCCAAGAAGGGCAAGGGGAGGGAGAAGAAAACCTAGAATCCGAGTGAGTCTCTAAAGCGGACCCGCCGGGTGTTGGTACCACCCGACGAGCCCTGACCACTCCCAGCAACCGAGGTGCTGAAAATGGCTAGATCCAAGTCTAACCCATCCGATCCCTATGCCGTGATCACGGCGCGAATCGTCCACTTGCTGGAGCAAGGCACCGTCCCTTGGCGCAAGCCCTGGCAAAGCGTCGCTCCCCAGAATCTCATCAGCCGCCACGCCTACCGGGGCATCAATCCTTTTATCCTTTCCTGCTCAGGCTTCGGCTCTCCCTTTTGGCTCACCTTCAAGCAAGCCAAGCAGTTGGGCGGGCACGTCCGCATTGGCGAGACGGCCAGCCCCGTCGTCTTCTGGAAGGTCTTTCCCAAGGAAGTCGAAACCGAAGACGGCGAGAAGGAAACCGTTAACCTCCCCGTCCTTCGCCGCTGGTCGGTCTTCAATGTGGAGCAGTGCGAGGGGATTCCCTCAGAGCGCATTCCCGATCTCACGCCCAAGCCCTTCAAGCCGGTGGAGAAGGCCGAGCGCATCGTCAAGGACATGCCCCAGGCCCCGGCCATCAAACACGGCGCGACGGGCGCATGGTACGAGCCACGGGCCGACTTGGTGCGCATGCCCGATCCCGGACACTTCGACCCGGCAGAGTGCTACTATTCGACGCTCTTTCACGAGCTAACCCATTCCAGTGGTCATGGTTCGCGCCTTTCGCGGCCCACCCTCAAGCAGATGGCCCGCTTCGGCTCGCCCGACTACTCCCAAGAGGAACTGGTGGCCGAGATGGGCGCGGCCTTTTTGTGCGGCGAATCCGGCCTAGAGCCCGCCGTGATCGAAAACCAAGCGGCTTACATCTCCGGCTGGCTGAACCGGCTCAAAGGCGATCCCCGATTGGTGGTGATCGCTGCGGCCCAGGCTCAGAAATCGGCCGATTTCATCCTCAACCGCCAACCCCAACAAAGCCACTGAAGGCCCTGAGCGGAAGCGCGAGCGCTCAAGGCTGGCCTTAGGTCCGCCATGGGCGCTCCCGTTCCGCCACGGGGAAGGAGAGCCGCCATGAAGACCAAGCAAGTCGCCCTCTATGCCCGCGTCTCGACTTCGGAGCAGTCGGCCAAGCCCCAGCTATTGGACTTGCGCAAGTACGCTTCGCAACGGGGCTGGAAGATCGCCGGGGAGTATGTGGACGAAGCGGTAAGCGGAACCAAGAGCAGCCGCCCGGCCCTCAACCGCCTGATGGACGATGCCAAAAAGCGCCGCTTTGACATCGTGCTTGTGTGGCGTTTTGACCGCTTCGCCCGCTCCACCCGTCATCTGCTCATCTCGCTTGAGGAGTTCCGAAATGTGGGAATTGACTTCGTGAGCTTTCAGGAGTCCATCGACACCACCAGCCCGCTGGGGATGGCGGTCTTCACCATCGTCAGCGCCGTGGCCCAATTGGAGCGGGACATCATCGCCGAGCGGGTCAAGGCCGGGCTTAGAAAGGCCAAGGCCGAGGGGAAGAGCTTGGGACGGCCCAAGGCCGAGATCGACGCCGAGAGGCTTCAGGAGATGGCCGAGAAGGGCATGAGCCTGAGACAGATGGCCCGGCTGCTGAAGGTGGGGAAATCGACCGTGGCCCGGAAGCTCAAAGGGCTGGGCTAGCCGCACCCGGACTTCACCGAAGCTGACACTGACTACCCAAGCCCCTTGAGCTTGCGCGCTACCGTCGATTTCCCCACGTTCAGAAGCCTAGCCATCTGTCTCAGGCTCATACCCTTCTCGGCCATCTCTGCAAGCC
>DATIPO010000434.1:0-16024 GCA_035471925.1 Acidobacteriota bacterium | reverse complement strand
CCTCCTTCTGACAAACGGTGCCATCCCGACAAGCTTCCGCATCTGGTTGGTCAGACAAATGTTGGTGGAAGAACGAGGTGGGCAAGCCTAGGTGATAGGTTGCCGGCCAGCTTCTCTAGACGGCCTACAGCTACAGAATCGTCTACAGTGAGGTGTTCACGGGAGCCTGTCTGAGGCAATAAGTGGCTTAGAGTCAGTAGTTTGGGAGGAATGCTCGCAACTCCGACCTCCTGCTCCCAAAGCAGGAGACATCTGGGATGGGGCGTTTACTTGTTTTCGGGCGGGCTGGTGGGGGATTCTAGGGTTAGGGCGGTGCCTAGGTGGTAGGGGGCCGTGGCGGGTTGTTCGTCGGGGAAGGTGACGATGATGGCGCGGAAGCGGGTGGGGCCCCAGTGGTCTTCTTGGACGAGGAAGCGGTGGACGAACTGGGCGATGGTCTTGCGGGCCTCCTCGCGGGCGAGATTGAGGTGCCCGGGATCGGCGGCCTTGGTGCTGAGCAGGGAGGTGATGTCGCGTTCCAGTTGGTCGAGCTGTTGTTGGGCGTCAAATCGCAGCCATCCGGCTTGGGTGTGTTTTTCAACGCTGGCGGAATCGAAGGCCGGGGGGAGGCTGGGCTGCAGAGGCGGGGCGCGGACGATGCAGACTTGCCCCGAAACGTCGATCTGCCAGTGAGCGTCCATGCGGACGTGGTAGCGGTAAGTGGCGTCCAGACGGATTTCCGACACCGAAGTGCCTAAGGAAACCGCGTCCCAGAAGATGCGCTGTTCGTTCTCCCGGGTGAGGATCTCCAATTGTGTAATGGTTGCCACTTCGAGGTTTCCGCCGGGGGTGGAGGTGATCGTCGGCAATCCCGACCGGACGGTCTCGGTGATCCGTCCGCTGCGAAAGCGCGAGGCGATATCGGCGGCGGCCTGTAGGGCATCCTGGCCGCTCTGACGAAATCCGGCGAAGGTCACGAGGTAGGCCACCAGAAGCAGCAAAGCCACCACGACTAAAGCCACCGGCCAGCGATAGGCGGCGAAGACGCCGAGTCCCTGCCCGCCAGCGTGGGGCCTTCTGACCTGCCTCCTGACAGGCTCCTGGGCAGCCGAGTCCACATCTCGCCGGCCTTCGGCGTGACGGCCCTGGCCGTCTGAGTCCTTTTGGTGACTTGAAGTGGACATCAGATTCTACGCAGCCTTGAAGTGCGCCTTGCGACGGGCCTCAGTCGAGGCGTTGGACGCTCGTGGGTTCGGTTTCGTTGCAGGCCATGCTCTCGTCGCGTCCTTGGGCCAGCATGGCGCAGGCAACATCGACGGCGGTCTTGGTCGCCTCCTCCTCGCTGACGCCCGAGGCGGTGCGGCAAGCGCTGCTGCCGTTGTACTCCACGCAGGCCTCGACCGTGACCTGATCCAGGCCCATCGAGGTGTAAACCACGTAGCCGGCGAAGACGACGCCAAATATCAATCCCACGACCTTGGTCTTCATTGCGGGCCGATTATAACAGGGCGCCGACTCACTTCCGAAAGCCGACCCGATCGGTACATGGATGGCGGCTCCCTGACCTGCATCTTGCCCGGCGGTGGATGGTTGGAATACTCTGGGGCGGATGGAGAAGGGCGGCCAACAGACATCCGGTAGCGCGTGGGGCAGGGAGAAGTGGGCCAAGATCTACAGCGCCTACACCGAAGGCCTGAGCAGCCAGGAGGTGGAGAGGCTCTTCCGCCATGAGACGCGCGACGCCTGGCGCTTTTTCATCAGCGAAAAGGAGCGCGAGGATCTCAAGGAGAAGAACTGGGACGACCGCCTGTGGCAGGGCACCAAGGCCCTCTTCGTGGGCTTCATTCTCAAGCTTTCACCGGTCCGGCGGGTGATTTACACGTTGGCCGCCCTGCTCTTCCTGCTGGGCATGGTCCTGCTGGTGCAGGACGCCGGCTCGCCAGGCTTTTACCTGCTGCTCTCCTTCCTGCTCTTCAACTTGCTGCTGGGCCTGGAACTGGCCGACAAGCTGATGCTCAAGAGCGATCTGATGATCGCCCGGCGCATCCAGTTCACGCTGCTGCCCCCCGAGCGCTACCGGCGTGAAGGCGTGGTCGACGTCTACGCCGCATCCATCCCCGCCAACACCGTCGGTGGCGACTACTACGACGTGCTGGAGTTGCCCGGCGGACAACTCTTGCTGGCCATCGGGGACGTTTCGGGCAAGGGCATCCCAGCGGCGCTGCTGATGGCTTATCTTCAAGCCAGCCTGCGGGCCCTGATTGCCGACGGACGGACAGACCTGGTGGAAATCATGTCGGCGCTCAACCGCCACATCTACCGCAACACGCCCTCCAACAAGCTGATCACCTTTTTCCTGGCCAAAGTCGATTTTAAGGAGAAGCGGCTGTGGTACTGCAATGCCGGACACAACCGTCCCATCCTGCTCAGGGCCGACGGGCGGATCACGGAACTGAGCATCGGCGGACTGCCGCTCGGCATCCGCGAGGAATTACGCTACGAACAGGGCCAGGAGGGCCTGACTCCCGGCGATCTGCTCTACGGCTACACCGACGGCGTGACCGAAGCCGACCGCGAGTCGGGAGAGCAGTTCGAGGAGCAACGGCTGCGCTTGGCCCTGCGTCGTCACGCCGGACAACCGCCTGAAGCGATCTGCCGCAACGTCCTCAAAGAGGTGAGCGACTTCGTCAAGGGGAACCGCTTCCGCGACGACCTCACCATGCTGATCGCCCGATTGGAAGACGGAGAGGATGGCGCCAACAGCACGCCCCCGCCGCCGCCTCCCAAGCTGCCTTCCTAGCCCGCATGGTCGACCTGCTCAGCCTACCGCAGAATGCGTTTCCAGGGGCCTCGGCCGCAACGCCTTCGCATCGCGGCGCCTGCCGTTCTTCCTCGCGTCGACAGCCCTTGAGAAAGGGCGGGGCCGCTTCACATCACGCTACCATGACCCCGAATACTCTCGGCGAGTATCGAGGCCGCAGGCCAGCTTGAGCTTGGCTCAGGGTTTGGCGGGATATTCGTGATGGCCTTGGCGATTCTTGGCCTGGTCGGGAAGATAGTCGAATTTTTGAAGCATGGTGACGATCCAGAGTTCGAAGGTTTGACGTTGCGCTGCCCAGAAAGGCGCGGGCGTCGCATGCAGTCGCTCTGGCCATGCGTTCCAACGCTGCCCCGAAAGGCGCGGGAGGAGCGCCCTAATGCGGTTGACAGCGGTCGGACGGCGGGGCGAGAATCGGTTCCCTTGGGGTGATGACATGGTCTACTTTCTTCGACGCAAGACTTATCTGATTTTCCTGCTCTTGTCCATGCTGGGCTGTGGAACGGCGCCTGATCCAGATGAACGGCAAGCTCAAATCCTCATGCTGGAGGACAGCCGGCAGGCCGACATGGAGGTCTTCGGACCGTTGCTGCAAGACGAAGATCCCGGCGTCCGTTCCCGGGCCGTCCTGGCTCTGGGACGCATCGGACTCCTCGATTTCCCCGATGATGCCTTCCGCGCTGAGCTGGTGCGCCTCGTGGGCGACGATCCCGACGCCTCGGTGCGGGCTATGGCGGCCTTCGCCCTGGGCGAGGCCCAGGAAGAGGCGGCTCTCTCGGCCCTGGTGGCGGCCTTCTCAGACGAAGACCCGCAAGTGCGCGAAATGGCCGTGGAGGCAGCCAGCAAACTGGGCGTTGAAACATTGGCGGGAACGCTTCTCGACCGTCTTGAGGCGGAGGAATCCGAGGCCGTCAGGCGGCGCATCCTGCTCACGTCGTGGCGGCTGGGGAATCCGGTCACGGCCCAGCGGGCGGTCGAGATCCTGATGGAGGAGCAAAGCCCTTTCTACAAAGAGGCGGTCTATCATCTGGCCCGCTTTCCCCGGGGCGACTCGGAGGAACCGCCCTTCGAGGTCGATTCGGACTTGCTCAGCCGGCTCCCCGACCGTCTGGATGCTGAAGGCGCCTCCTACCTGGCCCGCCTGCTGCGCCAGGAGATGGCGTCGGACCCCGATCCGCAGCTTTTGCGGCGGCTGATCGAACATTCCGACGCCGGAGTCCGCATCGAGGCCCTGCGGACGGCTGCGGCCCGCCGCATGGTGGACGCCTGCGAGGCCATGGGCGGATTCGATTCCGACCCGCCCCACGTGCTGCTGGAACGCCTGCAAGCGGCCGCGGTCTCAACCGACGCCTCCACCGCCGACAAAGTCGCTCCCTGGCTGGAGCACGACGACCCGGCTCTCGTGGCCGCGGCGCTGGCTAGCCTGCAGGCCCTCGATCACCGGCGCATCGCTCCCCACTTGCAGCAGTTTCTCGAAGATCCGCGCCCGCAAGTGCGCGCGGCAGCGGTCCCCCTCTTCCCCCGTGACGAAGAGGAAGCCTTCATGGCCCACCTCGGCCGTTCCCTGCAGGATCCTCATCCGCTGGTGCGCAATGCTGCCGTGCAGGCCTACCCCAGGGAGGCCGTGACCGACTGGCTGCTCGATCTGCTCGGGCATTCCGACCCGGTGGTCGTAGCCCTGGCGGCGGGACAAATCAGGCAGCGCGGAGCGGGGCCCTACCTCGACTCGCTGGCAGCGGCCTACTCGCGCCTGCGTGATCAGCCCAACTTCGAGGCCCGCTCGGCCGTCCTGCGCGCTGCCCAGGACTCACTCGACCAGCCTGCGGCGCTCCAGTTGGTGCGCGATGCGCTGGACGATCCCGACCGCAACATCCGCATTCAAGCGGCGGCGGCTCTGGCCGAAATCGACGGCCCTTCAGTGCGGGAGAAAATTGGTCCCGTGGCCCTTGACCGCGACCTTGAGTCCTACCGCCAGGCGCTGCGCACTCTCAAGCGGTGGGAGGGCGCTGAAATCGAAACCAGCCGGGGCAGCTTCCGCATCCGCTTCTTTTCGCAGGACGCGCCGCTGACCGTCCACAACTTCATCAGCTTGGCGGAAAAGGGCTTCTATGAGGGCATCACCATCCACCGCACCGTCCCCAACTTTGTGATGCAGGCCGGGTGTCCCCGCGGGGACGGCTGGGGCGAGCCCGGCTATGATATCCGCTGCGAAATCAACACCCGCCGCTACTCCAGGGGCGCGGTGGGCATGGCGTTGGCCGGCAAGGACACTGGAGGCAGCCAGTGGTTCGTCACCTACTCGCCCCAACATCACCTTGACGGGGGCTACACCGTATGGGCCGAGGCGGTGGACGGCTGGGACATACTCCACCAGATCCTGCCTGGCGACAGTCTCAAGAGCGTCCGCTTGATTGAGTCCCTCGAAGATGAATGAATTGCTGAGGCCAGGGCGGCGTGCTGATGAACAGGCGCTATGACAGAGAATCCGAGGCGCTGCCCTATCGGCGATCGTTGGTGGCGGGTTCGGCCTCGGTGTATTCGACCCCGGTGGTCCACCAGTCGGGAGCCGGCGCGCCTTTGAGGAAGTGGTCGAAGAACTCCTTCATTTTGAGCGTGTAGTCGAGCTTGTTGGCGTACTTTTGCAGATGATGGGGTTCGCCCCGGTACTGCAGGAAGACCGAGGGCTTCTCCAGCCGCCGCAGGGCCATGTAGAGCTCGATGCCCTGCGTCCAGGGAACGGCGCCGTCTTCGTCTCCGAACTGAATCAGCAACGGTGTGTTGATGCGGTCGGCGTAGAAGACAGGAGAATTTTCGAGATAGGCCGGCAGATCCTCCCACAGCGAAGCGCCGATGCGGCTTTGCGACTGTTCGTATTGAAACTGCCGCGAGAGTCCCGAACCCCAGCGGATGCCCCCGTAGGCGCTGGTCATGTTGGTGACCGGAGCGCCCGCCACGGCAGCGGCGAAGATGTCGGTTTGGGTGACCACAAAAGCCGTCTGGTAGCCGCTCCAGGAATGCCCGTGGAGTCCCACCGCATCAGGGTCGGCGATGCCCATCTCGATCAGCTTCTGAACTCCCGGCACCAGGCACTTGGTGGCCGAGAAGCCGGGACGTCCCACTTCGAAGCGGATGTCGGGCAAAAAGACCGCATAGCCGTTGGAAGCATAGAAGGGAAAATTGGGACGGTGGTTGATGACGACCTCGTTGAACTCGTGCAGCCGCTGTGAAAAGAAGCGGTAGAAGTAGACCAGCACCGGATACCGCTTTCCCGGCTCATAGTTGCCCGGCTTGATGAGGACGCCCTGCAAGGGAATCCCGTCCAGCGAATTCCATTCCACCAGTTCAGAGCTGCCCCAGGCGAACTCGCTGATTTGGGGATTGAGGTCGCTGACCCGGCGGGCATCGGAGAAGTCGGGGGACGCCACCCAGAGATTGGGGAATTCGCCGTAGTCTTCGCGCGTGTAGAGCAGCCGGTCGGCCTCCTCAGCTTTGGCGACGAAATCGAATTTCTTAGGCTCTTCCAACAGGACGCTGAGTTGACCGCTCGGCAGATCGAGCTGATACCAGCCGTCGTTCTTGCGCTTGTCGTGATACGAGCTGAGGAGCAGCGTGGCCTCGACGGGAATGAAGTCCTCTTCCCGATCGGTGCGTACCACCCGGAAGACGCGCTCTTCCTGCCGTCCGCGCTCTTGCGTCAGGCACTCGGCATCGCGATTGTCCTGTTGGGCGGGAAACTTCCAAATGTCGTACTTGTCGTAGATGAGGATGGCCGAGGAGTCTTCCAGCCAGCCCGCCGAGCCGTACCCCGACCGAGGCGACGGATAGTCGTGATCTTCGTTGTAGAAAGGCGTCTCCATCCCGGCCGTGAGGATGCGCTTGGTGTCGCTTTCAGAATCGTAGAGCCACCAGTTGTCGACGTGAAAGTACGCCAGGTAGCGTCCGTCGGGAGAGAGTTCCAAGGGGCTGGAAATGCGTTTGGCGGCCAGTTTGCGCTGGCCGCTGTTGAGGTCGACCACGTAGGCGTCGGAGTTGAATCCCACCCAGGTGATTTCTCTGAGGTAGGGAATGGCGGACGTTACCACCGCCGTGTTGGGGTTCTCGGACGGGATGAGCTGAGGCGCTTCCTCATCGGTCAACTGCACCAGTTTCCCCGATTCCAGATGGTAGACGGCTCCGAAGGTGGCCCGGCTGCGCTGGCGGTAGGTGTTGCGTTCGTGGGTCTTGATGCGCGGGTCGTTCCAGTGCCAGACGTCCACCTCGCGCTTCTTAAGAATGGCGTCCACGTCGTAAGGGTCGGGCGAGTCCTCTTCCGCGGACGCTCTCTCGTCGCCTTCCTCTCCATTAGCTCCCTCTTGAGACTGCTCAGACGGCTCCTCCTCGCCGGACGCTTCGTCACGCGGGCGAAGCCCGAGAAACAGCCGCTCTTCGTCCTTGCTGAAGGTCAGGTCGTTGTTTTTGAGGGGGACCATCCATCCTTGGGGTGTCTTGGAATCGTCGACGGCGATCCGGGCCGGGCCCTCGCCGTCCCAAAGCGCCAACTGGGCGGGTCCGGGTTCGCCCTTTTCGTCGGCCACGGCCGACAGGAAGGCCAAGTGCCCCTTCTCCTCGCTCCAAGTCAAGGAGTCGAAGATGCCGTCAGCGGACGCCGCTAGCTCTTCTTCCGCCAGGGAGTCATTTAGGAGGCGCACCCGCAGGCTGTTCTCTTCTCCATACTCTCCGGCCACGGCGTAGGCCAGATAACGCGAGGACTCGTCGAAGGACCATCCCGCCACCCACTCGATCTCGGTTTCCTGGCCGTCCGCCAGCCGGCGCAGGACCAAAACGGTGCCGGCATTCTTGCGCTTCTTCGGCTTATCGGCTGCCTCCTCCTGGCTGGCGCCCTCCTCCTCTTCCGGCTCTTGTTCTTGGCCGCCCGCGGACTCGCCTTTCTTCTCCTCCTCTTTGAAGCGGTGATAGGCTAGCCACTTTCCGTCGGGAGAGAAAGCGAAGCGCTGGACTCTTTCGAACTCGGTGGTTTCGCCGTTGGACAGATTCACCAGCACCATGCCGGGCTTGGGTTTGTCTTTGCGCGATTTCTCCTGAGACGCGAAAGAGGGCTGCAGGACGAAGGCCGCCCAAGCCGAGTCGCCCGAAATGGCCGCACGCGCGCCCCGCTCCACGCTGTAGGTCGTGGCACCGTCGACCGAAGCCACATAGCCGGCTCCGTCGCCCCGCCCGGGACGCGCCTCGTAAGCCACCCAGGTTCCGTCTTTGGAAATGACGGGATCTTCCACTTGGCGGAACTTCATCATGTCCTCGACGGTCAGCGCCTTATCCTGACCTAGCAGAACCGGTCCCGCCGCTTGCCACAGCAGCAAAAGAACAACAACCCCAAATCCGCTTCGACGCTCAAAATGTCTCTGTCTCATGCGTTGCATTGTAAAGAAATCGATCCATCCGCGCCCACAGGACTGGCCCTTTTGCCGATGCAAGAGTTCCCCGACCTTGATTTCGTCTCGGGACAAGGCGGCCAAGCCTACTAGGATATCGCGACGCCAAGCGATGCCTTGAACGTCCACTGACACCGGCGGTCCCAAGCCAGCGCAAGGCGAACTGGAGGCTGTCCTGGGACGAAAAAAAACCAGCCGGTGTCGAAAAGGGGATGCGGCGTTCGTCTTGATGACGTAAAACAGGAACCGACAACCGAAAGGTGAATGAAATGCCCAAGTATCTTTTGCTGCTTCACGAAAAACCTGATGCCGCTTCCCACTACTCGCCCCAGCAGATGCAAGACCTCATTCAGGAATACGTCGACTGGAGCGAACGGATGGCCCAGGCTGGACGCTATCTGGCGGGCCAGAAGCTGGTCGAAGGCGAAGGACGCATCGTGCGCCAGGACGGCAAGGGACTTGTGGTGGACGGCCCCTTCAGCGAAACCAAGGAAGTCATCGGAGGCTTTTTCATGATCGAGGCCGACGACTACGACCAAGCCGTGGAATTCAGCCGCGACTGCCCCCACGTCCGCTACGGCACCCGTGTGGAGATCCGCGAAATCGACGAACACCACAGGGAAGAGTGATGGCCGAGAAGTTCGGGGATGATCGGACGCGGGATATGGTCGATCATCTCTTCCGCCGCGAAGCGGGACGCATGGCGGCTACCCTGACCCGCATTCTGGGGCCGGGGCAGCTCGACTTGGTCGAGGACATCGTGCAGGATGCCCTGGTGCAGGCTTTGCGGGTCTGGCCCTACCGCGGACTTCCCGACAATCCCCGGGCCTGGCTCATCCGGGTGGCCCGCAACCGGGCCCTTGACCGCCTGCGCCGCTCCTCCACCCTGCGCGGCAAGGCAGACGACCTCAAGAAATGGATCAGCCAGTCCTCGGGAGAGCCCGGCCGGCCCCGCGAGAGCCGTTTCGCCGAAGAACTCAGCGACGATCAACTGGCCATGATCTTCATCTGCTGCCACCCCGAGCTGCCTCCCGCCTCGCGGGTGGCGCTGACGCTCAAAACGGTGTGCGGATTTTCGGTCCCCGAGATCGCCCGCGCCCTGCTCTCGGCTCAACCCACCGTGGCTCAGCGGCTGGTGCGCGCCAAGCGCATGATCAAACGCAAGAACCTGCCCTTCCAGGTTCCTCCGCCAGCAGCCCTCAATCAGCGTTTGGACTCGGTGCTGGAGGCCGTCTACCTGCTCTTCAACGAGGGCTATGCCGCCCACAGCGGCGAGGAACTGGTGCGCCGCGACTTGACCGGTGAGGCTCTGCGCCTGATTTCTCTGTTGTCGGCGCATCCTCTGACGTCCAAGCCTCAAGTGCATGCCTTGGCCGCTTTGCTGCACCTGCACGCTTCGCGGCTGCCGGCCCGCGAAGAGGACGGACAGATCGTCCTGCTGGCTGATCAGGACCGTTCCCGCTGGGACCAGCGTCTCATCGAGATAGGCAGCCGCCACCTGCGTCAGGCCATGCGGGCCCGAGCCCTCAGCCGCTACCACCTGCAAGCCGCCATCGCCGCCTGCCACCTGGCCGCTCCCAGCTACGACCAAACCGATTGGAGGAAGATCCTGGGCCTCTACGACGCGCTCATCGAAATTCAGCCGTCCCCGGTCTTCCGCCTCAACCGGGCCGTGGCTCTGGCCTTCGTGGACGGCGTGGAGAGTGGACTCAAGGCCTTGCAGGGGATCGAGGACGACCCCGCCCTGCGCGACTACTACCTGCTGCCCGCCACTCTGGCCGACCTGCAGCGTCGGGCGGGACGTCCCGGGCGGGCCGCTGGCTTCTACCGTCGCGCACTGAAGTGTCCCTGCAGCGGACCCGAACGACGCTTTCTTGAGGATAAGCTCGAGCAAGTCGAGGCCCAGTCCAGCCACGCCATTCAGGAAGACCAGCCCTGACGCCGACCGAGAAGACGGCCCGACCGCCCGTCCGATTCCTCAGGAATTTGGCGCCTGTTCATGGGGGAATTCCTGATGCACCGTCGAGATTCCTGCGACGATTCAGTCCAGGGATGGGGCGGTTGCTCTCTCTCGTTGAGACCATCAGGAAAGGAGCGAAGCTTGCGGTTGAGAACGGTCGCCGGACAGGGTCGTAAATGGGAGCTCGAGGCGGGCCTTCCCCAGGTGCCGCCGACCGAGGATCGCCGGTTGACGCCGCTGGGTATCGGTACCGGGTGGAAGGCTTGGCTGTTGGTCCTGCTCCTCATTCCTGGGTTGTGGACGTCCCTTATCGCCCAGAGCTTCAACATCCGACACTACTCCCGAGATGAGGGCGTACCTCAGTCGCAGATTCGCGACATTCATCAGGACCGCAGGGGCTACATCTGGTTGGCCACTTTGGGAGGCGTCGCTCGTTTCAACGGCGATACATTCTCAACACTTGATTTAGGTCCAGTTCTCTTGACACTCGTCATCCACGAGGATCGCGACGGGACCCTGTGGTTCGGAACAAGTCAAGGCCTGAAGCGCTACGATGGATGGCAGACCACGACTTTCACAGTGGAAGATGGCCTTCCTGACAACACAATCTTCGCCCTCTTCGAGGATGCCCGCGGGCGGCTCTGGATCGGCACGGCCCGCGGTGTCGGCCTCTACAACGGAGAATCCTTCTCTCCCGCAGGCTTTCAGGAACTGGAGGGCGAATCCATTCAGAGAATTGCCGGTGACCAACATGGCTGTATTTGGATCGGCACCGACCGTAAGGGCGTTTATCTGAACGACGGTGTCGGGCTCAGGCATTTCGACGAGGACGACGGACTGGCGGGAAGTCTGGTCCACGATATCGCCGTGGATTCGTCCGGCCGGGTATGGGTTGCAACGAGGGGTGGAGTCAGCCTATTCGATGGTCGCGGATTTACCGCTTATGGAACTGCCGACGGCCTCCCCGGTTCGGATGTCTTCGCTATTGAAGAAGGCCTGCAAGGACGTATCTGGTTCGGCACCAACAAAGGTCTCGCGTACTTCGACGGTGAGCGCATCATCCCCCTTCGCAATCACCCGTCCTCAGGCAGATGGATCACCAGCATCAGCGAGGACACCGAGGGCAACCTCTGGTTCGGTACCGAAGGCGAGGGCCTCTTCGTTCACTCCAGATCACCGTTCACTCACTATGATTCATCTGACGGACTGGCACCGGGAGGAGTCTGGGCCATCGTTCAAGAGCCTTCGGGTGCCATGTTGTTTGGCAGCCGCAAGGGAGTGAGCCGCTTCGACGGACAGGAGTTCAAGACCTTTACTGTCGAGGATGGGATGCCTGGGGAGGAAGCACGTGCCGTCCTGATCGACCGGCAGGGCACGGTTTGGGTCGGGGCCAATGAGGGCCTCGGGCGCTTTGACGGGCCGAAGCTTGTGCGCCCAGAAGCTCCCGAGCCGCTGCGGACAGTGCGGGCCCTGATGGAGGACCATTCAGGGGCCATCTGGGTAGGCACTGCGTTCAACGGCCTCTTCCGCTATAAGGAGGGCCAATGGACGCAACTCAGCACTCAGGACGGTTTGGCAGCAAGAAGGGTGCTGGGGATGCACCAAGACCGCAGCGGAACCTACTGGTTCAGTACAACCCGGGGGCTCAACCGCTATGACGGTGAGGCCCTGACGACCTTAACCCGGGCAGACGGCCTCACCAATGACTTGGTCCTCGATCTTGTCGAAGATCCCGACGACGGCCTTTGGCTGGCTACTTATGGCGGCGGCATCAACTATATGCGGCTGACCGACAATGGAGATATAGCCCAAGTCGACTCCTTTCAGGTCGAGCACGGTCTTAGCGACAACGGCGTCGTGTCCCTGCATTTTGCCTCTGACGGCGACCTCTGGGCCTGCACCAACCGGGGCCTGAGCCGCATCGACGTCGAACACTACAAGCGGACGGGAAAGAAGAGCATCCGCCGCTACGCCGAGCAGGAGGGCTTCCAATCCGTGGAGTGCAGCACCCATGCCATTCTTGAAGATGCTCGGGGTCGGCTGTGGTTCGGAACCATCGAGGGAGTCACCCGTTATGACCCGGCTCTGGACGTGCCCAACATCATCGAGCCCAAAACCTACATCAGCGGTCTCCGGCTCTTTCTTGAGAAGCCCGATTGGACGGCCTGGGCCGACAGCGTCGACCGCTGGACCTCGTTGCCTACCGGTCTGAGGCTTCCCCACCACAAAAATCACCTGGGATTCGAGTTCGAAGGATTGAGCTTCACGGTGCCGCAAAAGGTCCGCTTCCAATACAAGCTTGTGGGGTTCGACCGGCAATGGTCGCCCGTCACCATCGAACGGCGGGCCACCTATGCCAACCTGCCGCCCGGCGAGTATACCTTTCTGGTCAAAGCTTCCAACAACAGCGGAGTGTGGAACGCTGTCCCCGCCAGCTTCTCCTTCGCGATCACGCCGCCCTTCTGGCAAACTTGGTGGTTCTATATCTTCGCTGTTTTTCTGGGTGCCGCCGGTCTTGCGGCAGTCGTGCATTTCCGCACGCGTGCGCTCAGCCGGCAACGGCGGCGGCTTGGGGAGACGGTGGAGCGGAGAACCGAGGAACTTCAGGAGTCGAACCACCATCTGCGCCGCCTCAAGCAGCAAGTGGAACTGATCCTCGACTCGGTGGCCGAGGGCCTGTGCGGAGTTGACCTCGAGGGGCGGATCATCTTCGCCAATCCAGCCTTTTCCGAACTCACGGGATTCGGAAAAGAGCAAATCCATGGCCGGCGCCTGGCCGAGCTGATCCGCTGGCGCGATCCGCTGTCTCAGCCGCCGCGGCAAGACGGATCGGTGTTGGTGACGCATTCCGTCGCTGACTCGGGAGTGGCTGCCGATCCAGCCGGTACTCAAGTCGGCGAGGACGAGTTCACTCGGCGCGACGGCACGATTTTTCCGGTGGAATACGCCCTGACACAGGTCGAAGAGGGAGGCAAGAATGTCGGGGCCGTCCTGACCTTCCGCGACATCAGCGAAAAGCGCAAACTGCAGTCACAGCTCTTGCAGTCTCAAAAGCTCAAGTCGATCGGCCAGCTCGCGGCCGGAATTGCTCACGAGATCAATACGCCCATCCAATTCGTTTCCGACAACACCCGTTTTCTGCAGGAAGCCTTTGACGACCTCCTCAAGGTCGTAACTCCCCTCAGAGGCTTGGCCGGCTTGGAGGCAGAGGGCGCGGACGAGGGACTGGCTCCCTTGATTGAAGATGCCCGAAAGACGTTGCAGGAGTGCGAAATCGACTATTTGGCGGAGGAGATTCCGCGAGCTGTTCAGGAGTCGCAGGGCGGACTCGATCGAGTCGCTTCCATCGTCAAGGCCATGAAGGAATTTTCCCACCCAACGGCGAATCTGACGCCCACCGACCTCAACCACCTGCTGGCCAGCACCATCACCGTGGCGCGCAACGAGTGGAAGTACGTGGCCGAAATGGAAACCGATTTTGACCCCGACCTGCCTCTCGTTTCCTGCCTGGCTGATGAGATGAAACAGGTCTTCCTCAACGTCATTGTTAATGCTGCACACGCTATTGCTGACAAGGTGGGAGAGGGACGGGAGGAAAGAGGCCAGATCAACATCAGCACCCGATGCTGCGGAGAGTCAGTAGAAATCTCCATCCGCGATACGGGCGTTGGGATTGCTGCCGACATCCGCGATCATATTTTCAATCACTTCTTCACTACCAAGGAAGTCGGGCGGGGGACAGGCCAGGGATTGGCGATTGCCTACAATGTGGTGGCTGAGAAGCACAAAGGCGCCATCCTCGTGGATAGCGAGGTGGGCTGCGGCTCGACCTTCACCATCCGGCTGCCTCTAAAAGCCAGCTAATCTGCCCTACCGCTTCGTCAGGGGCTGGAAAGCCCGTCCGCTGGAAAGGAGCCTTCTCCTGCGTCCGCTTGGGGAGCAGGCTCTGATGTAAAATGGCGGTTTTGCACGAAGGACGGAGCATTCTGCATGGCCCCAACTACGGAAAAGCGGACGCGGCCACCTCGGGTTGATCAGGCGCACACCCGCAATTTCTGCATCATCGCCCACATCGACCACGGCAAGTCGACCCTGGCCGACCGGCTGCTTGAGGACACCCAGACCATCGACCAGCGCCAGATGCGGGCCCAGGTCCTGGATAAGATGGACTTGGAGCGCGAGCGCGGCATCACCATCAAGATGGCCGCCGTTCGCCTGCACTACAAGGCCAAGGACGGCACCGTCTACGAACTCAACCTCATCGACACTCCCGGCCACGTCGACTTCACCTACGAGGTGTCGCGCAGCCTCAACGCCTGTGAGGGAGCGGTGCTGGTTGTGGACGCCGCCCAAGGCGTCGAGGCCCAGACCCTGGCCAACGTCAACTTGGCCCTTAACAACGATCTCGAAATCATCCCCGTCATCAACAAGATCGACCTGCCCGCCGCCGATCCTGAGCGGGTGGCTGAGGAGATCGAGGAAACCCTCTTCATCGAGCGCGGCCAGTGCATTCCCGCAAGCGCCAAGACGGGCCAAGGGGTGGAGGACATTCTGGAAGCCGTGGTTTCCCGCATTCCGCCGCCGGCCGGTGATCCCGAAGCGCCCCTGCGGGCCTTGGTCTTCGATTCCCACTTTGATCCGTACCTGGGCATCATCGCCTACGTGCGGGTGGTGGACGGCGAAATCCGTCCCGGAATGAAGATCCGCATGATGGCCACCGGACACGAGGCCGAGATCGCAGGCGTCGGGATCTTCGGTCCCGAGATGCTGGAAACTGAGGCCCTGCTCACCGGTCAGGTGGGATTCGTGCACGCCGCCATCAAGTCCATCGGCGACTGCCGCGTGGGCGACACCATGACCGAGCGCGGACGCCGGGCCGAAAAGCCTCTCCCTGGTTACCATGAGGCCAAGCCCATGGTCTTTTGCGGACTCTATCCCGTCGATTCCGAGCAGTTTCCCGATCTGCGCGAGGCCTTGGCGAAACTGCAGCTCAACGACGCCTCCCTGAGCTATGAGCCGGAAACCTCGGCGGCGCTGGGATTCGGCTTCCGCTGCGGATTCCTGGGCTTGCTTCACAGCGAAATCGTGCAGGAGCGTCTGGAGCGCGAGTTCGACATACCGCTGGTGGCCACGGCGCCTTCGGTGGTCTACCGCGTTATTCTCACCGACGGCACGGTGGAAAAGATCGACAACCCCACCCACTGGCCCGACGGGCAGAAGCTGGACCGCGTGGAAGAACCTTACGTCCTCGCCACCATCATGACTCCCAGCCAGTACGTGGGCTCCATTATGGAACTGTGCAACGACCGCCGCGGCACTTTCGGCAAGCTCGAGTACAACGGCCCGGAACGGGCCATGCTGACCTTCCAATTACCCCTTTCAGAGATCCTGATGGACTTCTTCGATGCCCTCAAGAGCCGCACCAAAGGATACGCCTCCTTCGACTACGAAATGGCGGGCTACAAGGAAGACAACCTGGTCAAGATGGACATTCTGCTCAACGGCGAGCCGGTCGATGCTCTCAGCTTCATCACCCACCGCGACAAGGCCTACTACCGGGGCAAGGCGCTTGTCAAAAAGCTCAAGGAAGTGCTTCCGCGCCAGCTTTTCGAGATCCGCTTGCAGGCCGCTCTGGGACGCAAGGTCATCGCCGCCGAGAAGATTCCTGCCCTGCGCAAAAACGTGACCGCCAAGTGTTACGGCGGCGACGTGACCCGCAAACGCAAGCTGCTGGAACGGCAGAAGGAGGGCAAGAAACGCATGAAGTCGGTGGGCCAAGTGGAGATCCCTCAGGAGGCTTTCCTGAGCGTCCTGAAAGTCGACGAATAATGGCCCACC
>DATIPO010000433.1:0-10343 GCA_035471925.1 Acidobacteriota bacterium | reverse complement strand
ATTTGTTAGCATCGAATGCAGTCGAGCTAACCCGTTATGAGCAACAGGGCCGCCAATCAGCCGCCGCCTCTGGAGGGATACAATCTCTTCACCCAAGACCGCGTCCTGCGCGAAGCCGTGGAGCGTGAAGGGGGCGGTTGGGTCGAGTCGCAAGCCCTCGAGTTGGGAGAGTGGGCGGGGCGGCCTGAAACCCTGCGGCTGGGCCACCTGGCCAACCGCTATCCGCCCGTCCTGCACACCCATGACCGCTTCGGCGAGCGGATCGATCAGGTAGAGTATCATCCCGCCTGGCACGAGATGATGCGGGTGGGTATCGAACGGGGAACCCATTCATTGCCCTGGACGTCCCCGCGTCCTGGCGCAAACGTGGCCCGGGCGGCATTGATGATGCTGCGCCATCAGGTCGATGAAGGACCGAGCTGCCCTTTGACCATGACCTTCGCCGTCATTCCCTCGTTGCGCCTGCAGCCCGAGTTGGCGCGAGAGTGGGAGCCGAAGGTGCTTTCGAGTCACTACGACCCCAGCTTCAAAGCGGTCGGAGACAAGCGAGGAGCGCTCTTCGGCATGGCTATGACCGAACGCCAGGGCGGATCGGACGTTCGCGCCAACACCACCCAGGCTGAGCCGCTCGGCGGCGGCGGTCCCGGGGGCGAATACGTCCTCACCGGACACAAGTGGTTCTGCTCGGCGCCCATGTGCGATGCCTTTCTCGTGCTGGCTCAAGCGCCCGGCGGACTCTCCTGCTTTCTGCTGCCTCGCTGGACGCCCGACGGTCGGCGCAACGCCTTCCACATCCAGCGTCTCAAGGACAAGCTGGGCAACCGCTCCAACGCCTCCAGCGAAGTGGAGTTCGAGGCAGCCTGGGCCCGGCTGCTGGGCGAGGAGGGCCGGGGCGTTCCCACCATCATCGAAATGGTGCGCCACACCCGCCTCGACTGTGTCCTTGGAGCGGCTTCCACCATGCGCCGGGCCGCGGCCGAAGCGCTCCACCACGCCCACTACCGCCGCGCCTTCGGACGCCGTTTGAGCGAGCAGCCCTTGATGCAGAACGTGCTGGCCGACCTGGCTTTGGAATCAGAAGCCGCCACCGCGCTGGCGCTGCGTCTGGCCCGCGGGTTCGACGAGTCCGCCAGCCACGAGGCCCAAAAGCTTTTCACCCGCCTGGCCACGCCCCTGGCCAAGTACTGGGTCACGAAGCGCGTGGCCGGCGTGGCGGCCGAGGCGCTGGAATGCATCGGCGGCAACGGCTACGTTGAAGAAGCGCCCATGTCCCGGCTCTACCGCGACGCTCCCCTCAACTCGCTGTGGGAGGGGGCCGGCAACATCCAATGTCTGGACGTGCTGCGCGTCCTGGCCAAGGAGAAGGGAGCGCTTGAGGCTCTCTTGGCGGAGTTGCGTTCGTCGCGAGGAGGCAACGCCGCCTACGACGGCTTTCTCGAGCAACTTGAGGACTCGCTGGAGGCCCCTTCCGAGAGTCAGGCCCGCGTGCTGGCCGAGAGCTTGGCCGTGGCGCTGCAAGCTGCACTGCTGGTTCGCCACTCGCCCTCGGCGGTCTCGGACGCTTTCTGCGCTTCAAGGCTCTCGCCTCAGCAGGGACGCCTGTATGGCACGCTCCCCGCCTCGGTCGACTTCGCCACCATCATCTCCCGCGCCCGTCCGCGTCTGTGACTCAGAGTCAAAAAGCCCCGGCGGAATGATTCCGCCGGGGCAGTCGGACGAGGCTCCGCAGAACCTAGAAGAGCTCGTCGAGGACTTGGTCGATGGGACTGAAGACCATAACCGAGCCCGAGCCGTTTCCTCCCCACAACAGGCCTACGGCGGTAGCGTTGTTGCCGTTCTGGATGAAGACGGGCGAGCCGCTGTCTCCGCCCAGGGACATGGCGGGTCCGCTGGCCACGACGATGGTCTGGCACAACTGGGTGATGTTGGTGCCGCCCACATTGACGTCGGCGCAGGTCTGGGCCACTGTGCCCCGTCGGCAACCCGTGGTTCTCCCCACCTTGGTGACGGTCTGGCCGGTGGAGGCGCTGCCTACGCCGTTGATGGTGAGGTTGCCGTTGATCTCGCGGTCGTTGGCTCCGCCGCCGTTGCAGGTCACGGTACGGGCGATGCGGCCCTGGTTGCCCAGTCCGCTGGAGTTGTACCGGACGCGGGCTGAGTCGCTGCGGCGGCAAACGCGTCCGAAGGGGCAGGGAGTGACGTTGTAGACCGGATCGAAGAGTTCAACCCCGATGCTTCCGCCGCCGGCATCCTGAGTGTAGGGCGTACCTTCGGTTCCGCCTTGGACGCTGGTGCAATGAGAGTTGGTGATGAACTCTGTGGCGCCGTTGACGTTGTAGCCCAAAGTGCAGAGGAATCCGGGGAAGCCGATTTCGACGCCGCCGGGAATGGGCCTCACGCTATCGCGCAGCGAAACATGGCGGACGATCTCCGGAACTTCGTCGATGATGACGGCGTTTTCGTCATCAGCCAGGGCCCTGATCTGGCGCCGGAGTACGGCCTTGATGCGGGGGTGGGCCTCTTGGTTGATGCTGACCCGGATGCGGTTGGAGCGCTCGTCGACGTCCAAAGCGACCACGCCTTCCAAGGAAAGCGCCTCGCGCAGGCCGATGCGGTAGGTCCGCAGCGTCGCGAAGTCATAATCGGCTTGGTGGATCACAATGTCCGGGTTGACGGCCTTGAGGCGCGCCTCTTGGGAGCGGTCGAGCAGGTAGACATTGGGCCGTCCCTGCTCATCGTAATAAAGACCGCCGAATCCCGGCACCAACTCGGCCACCTGCATCATTTCGGATTCCACCTGGGGAACCTGCTCGATGCTTTGGGCCATTACCCCTGACAGTCCCAAAAGGACGGTTAAGGCTACAGCCAATGCGCTTTGAGTTCTGTTGATGTTCACAATGTACCTCCATTGGTTTGGGTGAGCTTTGAGATTCTCCTCTTCTCGCGTGCAGTCGACTGCCGACCCTCGGCTGCCCGAGTGAGCCGTAGGCCGCGGCATGAGCCGTAAGTCTTCATGGACAGGGCCCAAATCGGCTCCCGGCTTGTTTCGAAAACAAACCCGTTGGAAGACCACGACAATGCTCGGTAGGTACCTGACGCGAGAGCCTAGCAGACTTCAAATTATTTTGTCAATACATAATTCAATGTGACAACAAGCAAATAGGACGCAAGAATGATTCATGCTGAGGAGAGGCGACCTGTTGCAGAAAGCAGATGTTCTTGTCCCCGGTTCGGCATCATAGGCCGGGGCAGTCTGCT
This sequence comes from Acidobacteriota bacterium, assembly GCA_035471925.1. GTDB lineage: Bacteria > Acidobacteriota > UBA6911 > RPQK01 > DATIPO01 > JANQFM01. Next base: position 7,085 of record DATIPO010000433.1, on the reverse strand, counting down.
GGCGTCCTGCGATCCCAACCCCACCGGGGCCGGCACTTCCGAGCGCTTAGATCACGGCGGCTACTTTGGGGATTCGGCGCAGGAGGATGGCGGTGAACCAGCTCAGGAGCGCGGCCGCCGCGAACACCGCCAGGGCCTTGACGATGGCCGGACCGGGAAAGTCGAGCAGCGTCAGCTGCAGCCAATTCACGAAGACGTAGTGCACCACGTAAATGCCGTAGGCGCTGCGGTCCAGGCTGCGCCAAAGGCTGCCCGCCCAGTGGCCGTAGCGGACGAAGAGGGCCAGCAGCATGAGGCTTGAAGCCGCGCAGGAGAGGGTGAAGACCAAGCTGGAGACGAGTGGCAGAGCGGGGTGCAGCGACCCGTTCGCGATCTGGACGTTGATGGCGACCAGGCAAACGATTAGGGCGATCAGGAAGACCGTGGCCCATCCTTGCCAGAGCCACCACCGGCGTGCCAGACGTCCTTGGGGAGAGAGCAGTCCCGATGAAATGCCGTAGGTGCCTAGAGCGATACCCAGCACGAAGTAGAGGGCGTAGTGCAGGATGCGGGTGGTTTGGAAGGCGAAGGGACCGTATTCAGTCCATGCCGAGGGGTCGATGAAGGAAGCCGCCGGTACATAGGCGAGTGCCGAAGCAAGGGCGAGAAGAGCAAAGAAGACCCCAGGCCGTGCTCCCAGCGGACCCAGCCGCTCGCCCAGTTTCTCTGCCCAGGCGGGGGCCAGGCGGTAGCTGGCGGCCGCTACAGCCGAGAAGGCCAGAAGCACCCACAAAAACCAGGCCGGCCCCGACGGCCACACCGGAAGATCGAGCCAGGCTCGGGCGTAGGATCCGAGTCCGGGCTCTCCACCCCTCTGCAAGTAGGCCGGATAGTAAGCCAGCGGCGCCAGGGCCAGGGCGCACACGGCGAAAGGCAGGCCGAGGCGCAGGGTGCGTCCGCGCAGGAATCCGAGGGCCCCTTTCTTGATCAGGCTCCTCCAGGTGAAGAGACCTGCCAGAAAAAAGAGCAGGGCCATGAGAACGACGTCGTTGAAGACCACGAGTATGTCGAGCCCTGAGGCGCGCACCGTATCGACAATCGGAAAGGCCCGCCACAGCATCGGCGGCGTGCTCCAGCCCGCATCGGGAGGAGGCGCAAAGGAGACGTATGCCAGTACGGCATGATGAGCTACCACCAGCAGGATCAAAAAAGCCCGCAGGTGGTCGATGGAGAGCGTCCTGCTGGTCTTGGGACGTACTTCGAGGGGCGGCAGCGTCGCAGACATAGGTTCTCCTTCATCGCGACCCTCTGCAAGGGCCGCGATCCGTCAGCAGATCCTTTTCATTATGCCCGTGCCGCACACCTTGACCAAGCACCTGAGTGAAGAAAGCGGCTTGGTTGGGAACCTCAGGAGTCGGTTGCCAGGAGCTTTTCGTGCCAGCGGATGGCAGTCTCACGGGCGAGTCGGGGACGCATGTCCGCCCACACCTCTTCAATGTACTGAAGGCAGTTCTCGCGGGAGCCCTTCTTGCCCACGTCTTTCCAGCCCTCGGGCGTTCGCTTGGATTCCGGCCAGAAGGAGTACTGCTCTTCGTGATTGATGATGGTCTTGTAGAGGCGGGGGTCGCCAACCTGTCTCTCCGACATGGTCTTCACTCCTCTTGTGCTGAGTTTCTCGGAATGGCCCGCTTTTGAATCGCCTTCAGGCTACTCGGCCTTTCGCCGGTCGTCCACCCTGGACAGCTTGCCGCCTTTGCTGCGGGGGATTTGGCCGGGCTCCGTGACCTCGATGCGGAAGGTGAGGCCGATGGCCGACTTCATGCGCGATTTGAGGCGTTGGGCCAGAGCTTCCCGGTCACCATCGGACAGGTGTGCCAGCCGGGGCTCGACGCGCAGCATGACGTGGTCGTGGGAGTCTTCGCGGGTGAGCCGCAGTTGGTGGTGGGGGCCCAGGTTGTGGAACTCGGCCAGCAATTCCTCCACCCGCGAGGGATAGAAATTGACGCCGCGGACGATGAGCATGTCGTCGCTGCGTCCGCGCACGGGGGCCATGCGGACGTGGGTGCGTCCGCATGGGCAAGGATCGCTGCTCAGCGAAGTGATGTCTCCCGTCCAATAGCGCAGCAAGGGCATGGCCTGCTTGGTCAAGGTGGTGAGCACCAGCACGCCTTCCTGGCCTTCAGCCCGTGGTTCGCCGCTGTCTGGATCGACGATCTCGGGGTAGAAGTGGTCCTCCCAGATGTGGCTGCCGGAGCGCCCTTCCAGGCATTCCTGAGAGACTCCCGGACCGATGACCTCAGACAGGCCGTAGCAATTCGTCGATCGGATGCCCAGGCCTTCGTCCACTTGGCGGCGGACGGTTTCGCTCCAAGGCTCGGCGCCCAACACGGCGAATTTCAGGCTCAGATCTTGCCCCGACCGTCCCTTGGCGGCGAAGCGTTCGGTCAGGGTCAGAGCGTAGGACGGCGTGCAGCACAGGACTTCGGGTGTGAAGTCCTCGATCAGCGTCATCTGGCGCTCGGTCATTCCGCCCGAGACAGGCACTACCGTCAGCCCCAGACGCTCGGCGCCGGCGTGCAGTCCTAGGCCGCCGGTGAACAGTCCGTAGCCGTAGGCGTTGTGCAGAGTCATGCCGGGACGCGCCCCGGCCGCGGCCAACGAGCGAGCGGCCACCTCGCCCAGCAGCTCGAGGTCGGCCCGGCTGTACCCCGAAACCGTAGGCTTGCCCGTAGTGCCGGAGGAGCAGTGGATGCGGGCGATTTGTGCGGGCGGCAAGGCAAACAGCCCGAAGGGATAGTGTTGGCGCAGGTCGTCCTTGCAGGTGCAGGGAAGGAGGGCCAGATCATTGACCGAGCGGATGTCCCCCGGCTCGAGCCCCGCTTGACGGAAGCGCTCCCGATAAAACTCGACCTGTTCCGCAACGCGCTCCACGACCTTGACCAGCCGCTGGTTCTGGAGTCTGCGCAGTTGCTCCCGCCCCAACCTCTCGATTTCAGCAAACTCGCCGCCGCCCGCTGTTCTGGTCGTCATTTCTTGGGCGGCTCATGGTCTTCAAGGTGCACGACATTTCTGTAGCGCGGCGGATCCCAAGCCCCTGTGTCAAGCATAGTGCTCCTCTTCAGCAAGTTTCGAATGAAGACGCCTTCAGAGCTTACTCCCGCAGGGGCCCTGTTTGCCAGTCTGGGCGTGGGGCCAGCTACTGGTCTTGGGTCAGCGGCACCACTACGAGAGTCTCGGCGTCGGTGGTGTTTCCGACTGAGTCACTGCAAGAGAGCTGGATCGTGTAGATTCGACCCTCGCCGACGCCGTTGCGCTCGGCACGCAGGTTTAGTGAAAGATCACCCGTGATCTCCCAGTCCTCCGAAAAGGGACCTGTTGGACCGCTGCTAGGTTCATTACTGGTGACACCTTCGATACGACAGCTAACCGGGGCTCCACAATTGTCCGTCGCCTCGGGCGTGACCCCGACATTCACAAAATGCCGATTCGGCGGCCAGAGTACCGCGGGAGACGCCTTGACGCTCTCAATCACCGGAGGCATGCTGTCCCGGACCGCTACTCTCTGATCCTGGGTAGAGGTATTCCCGTTTTGATCGTCGAACTCCCAGCGGACCACGAACTCGCCCTGTTCCGAATAGAGCAGGGCATCGCTCGTTGTTCCCGTTACGAGATTGGCGCAGTTGTCTTGAGCGGCAGGCGGCTGGGCAATAACAGCCGAACATTGTCCCGTGATTGTGGGCAGAGGGTCCTGCAAGGGGACCGGAGCAGTCGAATCCACCACCTCAACTGCCGCTGAGCACGAATCGGCGGCTCCACTGTCGTCGGTGACCGTCAAGGTAACAAGGTGAGTTCCCAGAGGGTAGGGTCCCTGCGGCGTTTGGTCGAGTTCAATCAAGTCGCCGTCTGGGTCAAATGAACCAGCGTCGATCGAAGCCTCTGCCGTGCAGTCGCCTCCAGCCGACGGTGTGGCCTCTGAGCACAGCGCCACTGGATCTCGGTTCAGTCGGATTGCGGGACCTCCGGGATCAGTCAAGGACCCGTTGCCGGCATCGGCGTCGAAGTCTCCTCGGCCGCCATCCAAGAATGTCAAGTTCACTAGGCCGGGGAGAATCCGCGCTCCCGTCAAGCCGTCGAAGTTAAATTCAAAGAACTCGGCGGGCTCTCCGGCGGACGGAGGACCGAACTTGAAGTAGGTGTCGACTTGCTCGTCGGCGGGCAAGATCAGATTGAGGTCGAGGGTTCCCCCTGGGGCGAATCCTTCCAGTCTGAATTGAAAGAATCCGAATGGAAAGTCAAAGCTCGAATTCAGGGAACCCTCCGAGGGATTGGCGGTGGGCCGAACATCGCGAAACACAAGTCCAGGCTCGCTGACTAATGCCACATAGCGACCATCGGCAGCGTTTCTCAGGGAGGCCACATTGGACTGGACACTATCGGCGACGCCGTCTTCATTGGCATCCCCTTGATGGGGCGCCTCATTCTCTTCGCGGTCGGTTATGCCGTCTTGGTCGGTGTCCGTCTTGGGAGGATTCAAGGCAAGGCCGCGCACGCTGCCTGGGGTCGAGTGTATCTGCTCAACCTCGGTACCGTCGAGATTGGCCCGGAAGAGGCCGGTAAAGAAAGAGGACCAGTACATTTTTCCGGCTTCGGCATCGATCTCGATGTCGTAGGGAGACCCGGTGGGCGCGGTCAACACCGTCTCCCGGTTGCTGCCGTCAAGATCGGCCCGCAGAATGAAGACGGATTCCTGCCAGTACATCTTTCGGGCCCTCAGGTCGAGGGCCAAGCCCACGGGAGCTCCGAAAACGAAAGTATGGACGGTTTCGAAGCCGGAGCCGTCTAGGTTGGCGCGGAAGATCTTATTCTGCCGGATGTCGTTCCAATAGACCTTGCCTCCCTCCACGTCCAGCTCGACATCGGTGAAGATACTGTCGACTCGCCCTGGGAAGATGAAGAGGATCTCCCTGTTGGAACCATCGAGACTGCCTCGAAAGAGGGCCTTGTCGAAATCGTCTGTCCAGTAGAGCCTGCGGTTGATTGAGTCGACGGCCACCCCGGTAGGCGACGAGGCGCCCCTCAACGCCTCGGGCTGCGAGCCGTCGAGGTTGGTGCGCTGAAGTATGCGGGCACCGTGATTGGCGATGTAGACCTTTCCCTCCACCGGATCAATGTCCATGTAGCGGCCTTCGAAGGCGTCGAGAAGGTCTTGGACCCCGGTTCCGTCCAGATTGCTGCTGCGCAGTCCTCCGTTCGACGGTCCGGTGTTTTCAAGCCAGTAGATGCGAGGCGAGGACAGAACGGCAATCCCCCGGATGCTGACATCGGTGGCGTAGATCTGCTCAACGTCCGAGCCGTCGAGATTGGCTCGGAAGAGACCGGTAAAGAAGGAAGACCAGTAGATTTTCCCGGCGTCGACATCGATCTCGATGTCGTAGGGAGATCCGGTCGGTACGGTTAGCACCGTCTCCCGGTTGCTGCCGTCAAAATTGGCCCGCAGGATGAACACGGATTCCTGCCAGTACATCTTGCGCGCCCGCAAGTCTAGAGCCAGTCCCACCGGAGCGCCGAAAACGAAGGTATGGACCGTTTCGAAGCCAGAACCATCGAGGTTGGCACGAAAGATCTTATTTTGCCGGATGTCGTTCCAATAGACCTTCCCGCCCTGTACGTCGAGTTCAACGTCGGTGAAGATGCTGTCGACGCGCCCTGGAAAGATGAAAAGCACTTCTCGGTTAGAGCCGTCGAGGTTCCCTCGGAACAGGGCCTTATCGAAATCGTCTGTCCAGTAGAGCCTGCGGTTGACCGAGTCGACGGCTACGCCGGTGGGTGAGGAAGCTCCCCTCAACTGCTCGGCCTGCGAACCATCGAGATTAGTGCGCTCAAGTATTCGGGTGCCGTGATTGGCGATGTAGATCTTTCCTTCAACCGGGTCGATGTCCATGTACCGACCCTCGAAGACCGGGTGAAGATCTTCGAGTCCAGAACCGTCAGGATTGATGCGGCGGAGCATCCCTTGGTTGGAACCGGTGTTCTCCAGGAAATAGATCGAGCTCCCCAGAGATGGCTCAAGGTTGGCGAGGGAAAATCCAAGCAGGAACAGGAGGAATCGGCACTTATTCATCGGGCCTCCTCAAAGAGCACCTAGCCGTTGCATGATTATCGGCCCAAGTTGACCTTGCGGAACATGCGAAGGCCTGGTCGTGACAAGAAATGGACAACCTGACTTAAGAACGATCTAGGGCGGCTAAACCCCTCAATAAGAGCGCTCCGATACCGTAGGAGCGCGGCCCGTAAAGGATGTAACGACGACTGAAGAGTCTGGTGAAGTGCCGACGCTTGCGTACAGTGAAGAATCGACCTACGCTTAAGGAACGAGCTGAGAAATGCGGCGAATGCCACCAGCGGGAAAATCTAATCATGATTCAAGCTCTAAGTCCAAGTCGTTGGATAACTCTTTTGCTGTTGCTGACGTGTGGAGGGCTTCTGGCTCAGACGCCGACGAAGACCATTCCTTTCAAGATCGAGGCCGACGATGAAGAGCGGGCGGTCTTCGGCGCCGTGGTGCGCGAAAAAGGGAGGTGGGAAGTCTATAGTGTGGGAATTGTGGTGCACTCGGTCAATGTGCGCAAGCAGAGATGCCGAGTCACTCTAACGGGCCAGGGAAGCGACAGCGCCGTCCTCAAGAAGAAAAAGAGGATCTCCGCGGGCAAGCTGACCGAATACGAGTTGATGCCGGGTCAGCCCAAGGTGTCGCTGGAAGTTCAGGAAGTCACGGATGGGTCTTGCAGGGGGCTTCTCAAGATCGCTTCGGAATTCGCTGAAGATTGGAGAAACCTGGCCGACGGACCGGTGGGCGGTGAGGGGAAGGTCGAGGCCTACAAGTATGGCGCGGAGGATGTTGAGGCACCCCGTCTGGTCAAGCAAACCCATCCGCCTTATACGCAGAAGGCTATCGACGCGCTAGTGCAAGGCACCTGCCTGCTGCAGACCGTCGTGGACGAAAAAGGAGAGACTGACCCTGACAGCTTCAAGATCCTGAGGAGCGTGGGATACGGCTTGGACGAAGCAGCGATCGAAGACATTATGAACCACTGGAAGTTCATTCC
>DATIPO010000432.1:0-2560 GCA_035471925.1 Acidobacteriota bacterium | reverse complement strand
GTAGTCCGCCGCGGAATCCGCCACCACCATGCCGGGAGGCGCCGGCGGTTCCGGCTCCATGACCGTCCCCGCCAAAATCGTCGCCGTCATGTGGCTCCCGTCCGAACCATCACCCGTGTCTCCGCCCGGCCCCACCGGCGTCAGCGCGAAATCCAGATACTCGCCCTCGTTCACCGTCGTGTTCACCAGGACCTCATACCCCGTCTGGTCACTGCCGGCCACCGCCTGGGAAAAGATCTCCGTCCCGTTCTGAAAGACCTTCCCCGTCACCCCCAGGGTGGTTCGCACCTCGAGTCTAAGAGGCTCTGAACAGAGGATTTAAACTCGATGCTGGACAATCGCGTTTCAATTTGTTTTGGTTGCGCGCATGCGCAAAAAGGACAGAAAGGAATTTCGAGTCACCGACCCAATCGAAGCGGCGTTCCTGGCCCAGGTTGAGGTGCGGTTGGTCTTGCCCGAGGAACTGGCCCGATGCCGGCAAGAGGTTTGTGAGAAGCATTATCTGAAGAGCGCGGATTTGGTGGGCGAGCAACTGTGGTACGTCGCGGAGTATCAAGGACAATGGTTGGGGTTGCTGGGCTGGTCGGCCGGAGCCTACCATTTGAAGGGGCGGGAGAGTTGGATCGGCTGGAATGAGACCCAGCGGCGGATGCGGCTGTCGCTGCTGGCCAATAACGGGCGGTTCTGTTTGCTCACTCCCCCGGAGGAGCATCCCAACCTGGCCAGCTACGTCATGGCAGCGTGTCTGAGGCGCTTGTCGGAGGACTGGCAGAAGGCCTACGGCCACCCGATTCTGGTGGTGGAGAGCTTTGTCGACACCCAACTATTCCGCGGCACCTCTTACAAGGCCACCGGCTGGAAGGCCATCGGCTGCACGGCCGGTTTCAAGCGGGTGGCCGAGGACTTTTACGAACTGCACGAGCGGCCCAAACAGTTGTTTGTTCGCGAACTGGCCAAGCATGGAGCCCGCACCCTGCGTGCGCGCCAGCTTCCCCAAGAGTTGGCTGGCTACGAACGGAAGGTGGACCCGCGCTGCCTGTTGGGAGCACAGGAGGCGAAGTCACTGTGGCAGGTGATTCACCAGCAGGTGCCTGAAAGCCGCAACGTCCATGGCCTGCGACACAAGCAGGCGACGGTGCTGGCGATTGCCTTTGCCTATTTGCTCTCCGGGGGGCGGGGGGGCGGACACCGGGCAGTGGCCCTGTTCGCCCAGGATTTGTCCCCGACCCAACGGGCGGGGTTTGGCTGTTGGTTCGACCGGAAAAAGAGGCGCTACGACGTTCCCTCCGAAAACTGCATTTATCGGGTGCTCAAAGCGGTGCCGGTGCTGGAGTTTCAACAAGCGATCTGGGCGTGGCAGAAGGCCCGCCTGGGCAGCGCCGATGGGGGCGAAGTAGTGCTCGATGGCAAAGCGGCGCGGGGCAGCCGGGGCACCCAGTTGGTGGGGGCGGTCAATGCGCGCAGCGGACGGGCCTTGGGGGTCGAAGCGGTGGCCGACAAGAGCAACGAGATCCCTGCGGGCCAAACCCTGCTGGAACGGCTGGACCTCGAGGGCACCATCGCCTTGATGGATGCCCTCCATACCCAGGTGCAGACGGCGGGAACCATCGTGCAAAAAGGCGGAGGTGATTTCGTGCTCGTGGCCAAGGGCAATCAGAAAACCCTCTTGGGCCAAGCCCAAAACCTCCTGCCGGAGGTTTTTTCCCCCTCAGCTGATGACGCTGGACAAAGGCCACGGACGCATCGAATGGAGAGGCATCGAAGTCAGGGATGTCACTCCCGAGCAAATGGGTTTTCCCCACGTTCATCAACTGGCGCGGGTTGACCGCATTCGCGAACTCAAGGGAGGCAAACAGGAGGTCGAAACGGTCTGGGTCCTCACCAGCCTGACAGCCGATCAAGCCGATGGGCAACGGTTGTTGGAACTGGTCCGCTTGTACTGGAGCATCGAGAATTGCACTCATTATCCCTTGGACGTCAGCGCCGGGGAGGACCAATGCCGGGTTCGCCACCCGGTTTCGGTGACGGTCCTTGGGATTCTGCGCCGAGCGGTGCAGGGAGAGTATCGGGCCTGGGCGCGCAAGCAGCCTCGCAAAAGGGATCGGACCTTTCCCACCTTCCGGGACAAGATGAGTCGTCGGCTCAACCAAGTCATCCGCTCAGCCGCCGGACCTCCGCCGGACTTCTGAACTCGGTCAACGGGGCTCAATCCAACCGCCCGATCGACTCCCGCCAAGGCGTCGAGGCAGAACCGGTCTATCTTTCTGCCCCCATTTTTCTGCCCGCAAAGCTCCGCTCTGGAATGCAGCGCGCCCCGGCTACTCCTTTTCCCCCAAACCGGCGCAGCTCCAGGCACATTTCACCGGCTGCTGGAGGCCGAGCCTCACCACGCTCGGCTCCAATGAAGCCTCGCGCGCGCGCGAACACCCCATCCAGTCGGCGCTTTTCCGACTTTAGAACAGCCCTGCGGAATAATACGTGTAGGTATTATTCGTTTGCCAAACCCTTCCCGCCCAGGTAGGATCTCCCGTCAGCCTGGATCAATGCAGTTCCATCTCCG
>DATIPO010000431.1:0-3597 GCA_035471925.1 Acidobacteriota bacterium | reverse complement strand
CTTGTTGCGGGGGGCGTGCTTTTTCTTGGCCATAGTCTCTTCCCAGCCCCCTCCCGGCCCTCAGCAGCGGGTGCAGACCGACGGACAGCACGTCTATGCCCCGGTGCCTTCGACCACGTGGCGTGCCCCAGCCTGGGACGGGTTCCTTATCCGGCTCGGCGACCGACCTCGGATTCCCGCTACTTAAAAAGTAGGCCCTTTAAAATCAATGGGTTTTCCGGCCCTGGGGGGTCAAGTCGGCCCCCTGGGGTGCTCCGCTCCCGCTCCAAGCGTTCCACCCGCCGCCTCAGTTCCTGGTGTTCTTGCTCCAACCGCTCAATGTCATAGATGGTGGCGACGCGGCCTTGTCCCTTGCTCACGCCGCACACTCCTCGTCCACCACATGCACCCAGCAGTTGTTGCCTGCCGCTGCTTTGGCCACTTCGGGGTAGATGTCCTTATAGGCGTCGGTCGAGCGCCCCACCGTCAGCCGTCCCTCGCAGGTGGCGACATACCCGGTCAGCGGGCAGCCTTCGGTGTCATCGGCGTCGTTGCCGATATGGATGTACACCCACTCGAAGTTGGGGATGTCCCGAATCCAGAGCATGCCCCGGTGCATTTCGGAAAAGCGGGCCGAGTAGCGCTGGTGCATTCCCCCCTCGGTGCGCAGCGTGAGTCTGTAGCGGCCGGCGGGGATACGCGTTTTGCCCGCTATCTTCGCCTCTTGAGGCGGGTCCTCCAGGGTGAAGCAGGCGAAGCGCGAGTCGATGAACAGGGCTCCCAGCGTGGCCTTGTCGTCGTGTTTGAGGCGTTGCAAACGCAAATGCATTGTGTGCCTTGCTGGCTGGGCTAGCCTTTTGCTGTTCCAGCCGCTTCTTTGAGCCGGACGGGGAGTTTTCAGTCGGAACGCAATGTGACTCAGGCTCCCCGTCCGGTCAGGGGAAATTGCAAAGGACGTAGCCTTCTCGTTTAAGCCCGGCTCCCGTCGGGAATTCGTAGAAGAGCAGCAGCCGCCGCTTGCCGCTTCGCGGGTCGGTCAGCGCCGCAGTCCAGGTCCTTGCGCCCTCCGGCAGGTTGGCGGCTTTGCCTTGGGCGTCGCACCCTATTTCAGGCAAGTTCGCCCGCCGGTACAGTTCTCCCCGCGTAAAGCCCATCGACTCGCCCGGTGCGGGAGGCCGCAGGCTGTCGGGAAGGCCGAGAAGGACGGGCGGTGCATTATCAAGCGCTACGACCCACACCCAGTTGGGGTAGCGGGTTGTGGCGGCGTCGGCAAGCGCCGTGATTTCCGGTTGTGCGGTCGAGGGGGGCTGAGCGAAGACGGTGCCGCACATCGCAAGCGCGAGCGTAAACAGCGCCGCCCCTCTCATCATTCCTCGCCCAAAAGTTCGATGGCCTCTTGCAGAAGGCTGCGCGCCGAGCGCACGCGGTCTTTGATGGGGGCGCCGGGGGTAACGCCGCCGCCGGGATGGACCCTGCCAGGACCATGGGTTTTGGAGGGGTACTCCTCGACCACCTCGACCCCTCCGATAAGGGATTGCGCGCGATCCCCGGCCAGCCAGAAGTCCACCTTGTCCCCAGGTGCTAATCCGAGGTGAGCCGGCGTGGTTTCGTCATCCGAAAACCTCAAGACACCCGTCGCTCCCAAAACTCGGCCCGGTGTCTCCGACTCCGCCGGGATTGATTCCACCCGGACTCTCAGGGCCGTCTGGCCGTCCGGGAAGGCGATGTTGGTTCGCACATCCGGCTTCGCTTTCCGGGGTGTCATCACCAGAAAGGCGGTGTCTCCGGGCTGGGCGTCGGACACCCAAATTTCGTAACTGCCCCGAATCGGGTCTTCCGGCGTGCGCAAAGCCGTGTCGATGTTGCCCAGGCCGAAGCCGCCCATTCGTGGCTGGGCGTGAGGCTCGGGGTAGCTTTCGTTGATGCTTAGAATTCTCATAGCTTTCCTCAGAAAGTGAAGAGCCGGGCAGCGTAAAACTGCCCGGCTCTGAGAGAGTGGCGGATGAGCAGACCGCCGGGGGAAATTCGTTCAGGTTCGCGCCAGCCCTTCGGTCCTGCTCCCAGGCAGGGTGGGTGGCTTGCGGGGCTTGGACTTCACGCTCTTGCGCCCCGTCAGCTCAGGCAAGGCTCTCTCTGGGAGCATCGTGTGAAGGTCTCCCAGGTCAAGGCGCAACAAGTCGCTGCGGTGCGCTTCGCTTGCCAGCCCATGCCGGATGAGCAGGCAGATGGCTTCGTTCTTGCAGCGCCATGCATCATCCTCGACCTGCTTCTGCAACTTTCGGTTGTTGTCGTCGAAGCGGTCTTCGGTATCACGCTGTCTCGCCTCTTCCCGCCGTTGAAGGACCGAGAATGGCGGGCGTGTCCGCTTGCGGCCCCTGTGCCCGCAGCTTTCGTAGCTCTCGCCAACGAACCTCCCGTTGTGGATGGTGCGGTTGGCGATGCGAAAGGGGGTGGAACCTCCAGCAAACTCACCTTCCCGCTCCCTGAGTTCGAGCAGGTAGAGGCGGCGGACTCGGCGCTGGCGCTCCATTTCAAGCGAGCGGCGGGAGCGGCGACGGCTACGGCTGTGTTTGACGGGCAAAAGCGCAACTCTCCCTGCTGGGGCCCTCCGTGAACTGTCGGCGAGTGAGCGGGAGCCCATCAAGGCAAAAAAGTCTTTGGCCTGGGGCTGCCAGGGGCGGGCAAATGCGTGCGGGCTGTAGGCGGGCTCTTGGGGCTGCCAAGGAATAGTTCCCGGCCCTGTTTCTGACAATAGCATATAGCCTCTGACACTTGTCAAGCGGCGAATGACGCCCGCCTAACTTCAAGCAACTTTCTCAGGCCGGTTTACCTCCAGCCCCGCCACCCTTCCGCCCTGAAACCGTACGGTGAAGGCGCAGGCTGCCAAATCGTCCGACTTGACCTTCTCCTGAAGCTTTCCCACGATGTCCATCAACCTCGGATTGAGGTGGATATGCTGAGGACACGGGTAGAGGCGGTGGTGGCCCAACCTGTCCACCTGCCCGCAACGATTGATGTTGCCGGTGACTTCGGCCACCGTGCAGGTCCGTTCGAAGTGCAAAAGCGTCCAGTGCAGGTCTCTTGCGTTGTCGTCCGTCACTCGCTGTCCTCCTCCCATTTCACGCCCAGGTCCTTGAGTCGCTTGCGGTCCTCGTCTGTGACCTCCGTCACGGGGCGATGCCCATCGCGCAGAAACTCGGATTTCGGCCACGGCAGGTAGGGGCATGGCCGGCCTCGAATGCTTTTTAGTCGCCCATGCTCGGGGCAGAGCCACACGGCATGCTCGACGGGCGGCAGGTCAAAGTAGCCGTCTACGAGATGCCCTTCACCGACCGGTCTCAACTCATGCAGCGGGTAGGGTCCGATGTAGTAGCAGGGTCCGTCCGAGGGCCAGACGCACCAAGCCTGCCCCTCAATGCACGGCGTTTCCTCGTCGATACGTGCGACTCGAAGGACTTCCGGGCGTTGCTTCCACATGACCAGGCCGTTCACCTCGACCGGTGGAAGGACACCGATGCTTCCGACTAGCGGCAATGGGAAATCGCCGAAAAAGTCGTCTGCCTCAACTTGCTTAATCTGGGCGACCAACCGCTCCACAGAGCCGCCCGGCCAATCTCC
>DATIPO010000430.1:0-7276 GCA_035471925.1 Acidobacteriota bacterium | reverse complement strand
TGGGTGGTTGCCGACGTTCAGGACGACGCTCGGCGAGGCGGCCCCTCATGAATGCGCCACTGGATCAACGCTAGGAGCGGCCCCGAAAGCTGCGCATCCATTCAGTTGGACGACACCCCGAGGTCGAGGCGGCCGGAGGTGAAATCGAGGGTCAGGCCGGTTTTGTAAGCGATGTTGAAGCCCAATTGGCCGTCGGGGTCGATGAAGAAGAGGGCCAGCAGGCCTTCTCCCGTGGAGATGGAGTCGAAATGGAGGCGGTGACGGCCCAGAATCAGATCGAGGTCTTGGACGGTCTGTACGGTCACCCGCTGGCGGCGTCCCACACCGATGGAGAGATGCGAATCGCCTTGCGATGCAAGCCCCAACCGGCGGATCAGCCGTGAACGGATTTCCGAACTCTGGGCCCCGGTGTCGATGCCCAAGAGGGCGGGAGTGCCGTCTTGGGTGTGAAGGAGGACCATGGGGCATCCCGACCAGAAGACGTTGCGCTGGGTGGTCGGCGGCGCTGGCGGCGAGAAGCGGGCGGTCCCCTGACGCAGGTCCAATTCGATGCGCAGACGGCGGATAAGGGTCCACCCCAGAATCCCGTCCACCTTGAGGAGGTCGATGCCGGCCAGCCCGAAGCTGAGGTGCTCGCTGTCGATAATGGCGACGGGCAGGTTGCGGACACGCAGTGAGCCCATCTCCAGCTCGGGCACGAGGGCGGGAAAAAAGCGGATCTCTTCGACGTCGTTGACGTTGCCTGAGACTTGGCTGGCGGGCTCGACTCCCGCCTCCTCCGCTACCGTCGAAGAGAGCACGCTGAGACTGGCGCCGGTATCGAGCAGAAAGTCATAGGAGCGGCCATTGATCTTCACCTCCACCTGGGGCTGTCCGGTGAGAGCTTGACTCAGAGCAGTCCGTGCGTTTCCCTGAGGCGGAAAGTCGATTTTCTGACCCGGTTTCCCCATGAAGGCTCTGGCCAGGACGTCGCCGTCGGGATCCAGGCCAGACTCCCGAGCCAGTGACGGGAAATAGACCATGGCATCGCGATACTCCATCCAAAGCTCGCGCATCAAAAGCGACTCGGCCCAAGCCCGAAAGGCCCGTCGCCGCAGGTCTTGAGGAGCTTGAGCGTCCTGCAGCACTTGCTGGAAGCCTTGATCGGACTCGGGGTAGCGGGCTTGATAAAAGTCCTCTAAGGCCTGAGCCATGACTTTTTGGACGGGAGTCTGAACACAGTCGGCATAGGCCTTTAGCCGGAACTCGCGGACCGCCTGCCAGCAGTCAGCGTAGTCTGTGGGAGGGGCGGGCTGGAAAGAGGGCGCCGAGTCCAGCGCTTCCACACTGACTTGACCGGCTGCCCTCAGATTGAAGCGCAGCCAGAGAAGCAGCGCCAGAGCGGCCACGGCGGGAACGAGAAGAAAGAGGATCACCCGCCGCCGCGAGGGCCGCGCCTCTTCTGCATCAGCCGGTCGGAAATCTGGCTCGTCCATGCGCGTCTGCCCTTCTCTTGGTGGCGTTCGATGTCAGGCCGTGCCCACCCATTGCCCTTGGGGCCGGGTGGCGTCCGGGCCATCGCCCTCTTGTGCTCTTGTACGACCGCTCGCCGAGATTGATTCACCGCGGAGCTGGCCCGGGCTAGGCCAGCCTTATGCCCTGGTCCTCAAGCTGGCGGGTGGCCTGCTCAGCCCAGCCCTTGTTAGCGAGTGGACTGGCGGGGCTGGGGTGGAGGATGGAGCCGACCTTAAGTTCCATGTCCTTCAATGCGGAATGAGCCCGGCGCTCGGCGAACTTGCCGATGCCCACCACGTGACCGGGCTGAAGGCATTCGACCGTGGCGCGGATGGCCCGGTCGCAGATCTCCAGCAGAGGACGCCGTTCGGCGACCGGCAGCTTGTCGGGAGTACGGTTGCGGCCACTCTCCTCAATGAACAGCAGGGGGCAGTAGTTGGCGATGAAGAAGCGCCGGAAGAATGCTTCGGGAGCGCCGAAGGTTTCCTTGGCCCAGCCCCAGACCCGCCGTCCGCTGACCTCGCTTCTGGAACAGGCGAAGCCTGCCACGGGACGCTTGGGGTGTTCTTGACGAGGTTTGCCCACCGGGCCGGAGATGCCCACCCAGTCTTCCACCAAGCCGATCTCACCGAAGGGGACGCCGGTCTGGGCCATTCCCCAGGGTCCGGGATTCATGCCGAAGAGGACCACCTCCCGGGAGCCCGTTCCCCAGCGTTTCAGGTACTGGGAGTGGGTCTCCCAAGCGTATTCCAGGGGGTTGTAAACGTGGGTGACGGGCTCCGAAAAGCTGAGCGGACGGAGTTCCCGCCGCAGGCTGCGCGCGATTTCAATCAGGTCCATAGAGGCGACATTGTAGAACAACAGGGCGGACCGTCTATTCGATTGCGGGAATGGCCTTTATTTCTGCTGTTGTTGCTCCTGTTGCCGGGCAGGCCTCTCCTGCAAAGTGATGCGGATGGTGGAGTCCTGAGTACGGATGATGAGGACACCTTCGTCTTCGGCCGAGGTGACGGTCACCGGTCGGATGCCCCGCACTTCGACGTCGACGTTGCCGATAGTGCCGGCGAAACGCAAACGCTCCGCCCGGTCGATTTCGGCGGGGCCGACGTAGCGCGAAGGCGGCTCTTGGGCCGTCAATTCGACGCTGGAGGTTTGGTCGCCGCGCCGGTAGCGCAGAGTCACGGTCTGCCCCGGCTGGACTTGGGCGAAGCGCTCAGCCCCTTCTTGGCTGGTCAGGTCATGTCCGTCCACCGCAAGCACCACGTCGCCGCGGCGCAGACCGGCTTGGGCGGCGGGTCCGCCCGGTTCCACCGAGTAAATGCGGGGATGCTGTCCGAATCGAAAGCGGCTGACCCCGTTGTTGGTGCTCAGCGAACAGTCCTCGCACTCGAATCCGAATCCCATGCGGGCCAGAACCGGAGGACGCGGCGGCGATGGGACGGCAGGCGGCGCCGGAGGTGCAGGGGGTACCGGGGGCAGTTCCACCACGGATGGCCGCGGCGGAGCCGGAGGTGCCTGCGAAGGCATTTCGGGAGGCGACGGCGGAGTCGGAGACGAAGGGGGAGCAGGAGGGGCGGGCGGCGCCGGGGGCGGGGGCGCGGCCAGCCGGGCGATGGGCACCTCCACCTGGTCGGGGCACACCATGCGGGGCGTCAGGGCGACTTCCATCTCCCGTCCGCGTCGGCGCAGGCGCAGCGTCAGGGTTTCATCGCTCTGGGGATGGACCAGGGCCGTCCCCGCCTCGCGGGTGGTGATAAAGCGTCCGTTGACGGCCACGATGATGTCTCCGGCGCGCAGCTTGCCCCAAGCCGGAGAGTCCTTGGCCACGCTTCCCACGATGGGCTCCTGGCCGAACCAGATATCGCGCTGACGACGGCCGTCCGGACCATCGTAGGTGCTGATGCGGATGCTGTCGGCCTCCAGCGAGATGACGCCGGTGTAGGCCACTTGATCATCGCCCCCCGGGCAGGGCTGGGCCGCCATGGGGACGGCCAGAAAAAGCACCGTCAAGAGGGCGGCGGCCCAAATCGGCCAAGGTTTCGAGAGCGCATTTCGACTGGATCGCGATGCATTAAGTTGCTTCAACATGGCTTTATTCCTTTAGTTCCAGAAGATCTTGCGGGGCTTGGGCTCTTGCTGGGAATCCTGGGCGGAAACCTGGCGCAGGCGCTCGGCCTCCAGTCCTTGCAGCAGGCGGGCCGCCACGGGATCATCGGAGTCCAAACGCACCAGTTCCTGAGCGGCAGCGTAGAGGGCCGAGAGGGCCACCTCCTGGGACTGCCGGCGCTCGGCGGGATCGGTGCTTTGTGCCGCCGACAGATGTCCCAGCGCTGAAAGCGCCGTGACGTAGGCCGAGCCGGTCCGCTGGACGTTGGCGATGGCCTGTTCCAGATCGCGGGTCTGGCGCACTTCGGCCATCATGGAGGCGGCTGAGTCGGCACCCGCCCGCTGTCCCAAGCTGAACCCCAGCAGGAAGACGGCGGCCAGCGCCGCCGTTCCGGCCAGCGCCCAGGGCATCCACAGTTGGCGCCACCAGGGCAGGACGCGGCGGCCCAGCAGTCCTTCGCTGCTCAGGCGGGCGACGATGCGGTCTTCCAGGTCGGCAGGGAGTTCCTCTGACCGGGCCAGCCGCTTGAGATCTTCGGCTTCCCCGTCCGTCCACTGCACTTCATCCCGTTCTTCGTTCATTGCGATTGCCTTCACCCTTCAGAGAGGCCTTGACGGCCCTTCTGGCATTAAAAAGTTGACTCTTGGAAGTGCCCTCGCTGATACCCATGCCGTGGGCGATCTCGCGATGAGTCCAGCCTTCCAGATCGTGCAGGAGCAGAACCATGCGGTAGCCCTCGGGCAGAGCTTGCACGGCCTCCTCGAGATCGAGCCGCAACCCGCTGGGAGCGGCCGCCGCGCTGGGTTCCGGCAGCGCTTCCAATGCGCTCCAGGACAGCCTTTTGCGGCGCCGCAGATGATCGCGGCAGAGGTTGAGTCCGATGCCGGTGAGCCAGGTGGAGAAGGCCGACTGCCAGCGGAAGCGTCCCAACTGGCGCACGGCCCGCACCCAGGTCTCCTGCACGATGTCTTCGGCGTCGGCCCGGCTGCCCAGCATGCGCAGGGCAATATTGAAGAGGCGCGGCGTGTGGCGCCGGTAGAGGCGCCGGAAGGACACTTCGTCGCCTTCCTTCAATATGGCCTCGGCCCATTGTCGTTCTTCGTTCACTTCCGTCCCTTGAGTGGTCCTGAAGCGGCCGATGGTTGGATGAGCGATCGATTTTTCTAATGCAGCGGGAAAAAAACCGGCACCAGGACCACGAGAAGAATGAGCAAGACGATGGTGAGGACGGTCCCCACCCTGAAGTAATCCATCACACGATAGCCGCCCGCGCCCATCACCAGCAGATTGGCCTTGTGGGAGAAGGGCGTCATGAAGGCCGCCGATGCGGCCAGGCTGACGCCCATCATAAGCGGATAGGGCGAAAGCCCCAGTTCCTCGGCGGCCTGCAGCACGACGGGGGTGAGAAGCACCACGGCCGGCGCTCCGTCGAGGCACTGGCTGAGGGCGCTGGAAAGAGTGAAGAGTCCGGCCATGACGGCATAGGCTCCGTAGGGGCCGGCCAGTTCCGTGACGCTGTCGGAGAGCAGCTCGGCGGCGCCCGTCCGCTCCATGGCGATGCCCACCGGGAGGATGGCCGCCACCAGAAAGATGGCCCTCCATTCCACGGCCCGGTAGGCTTCCTGCATGGTGATGGCCCCCGACAGGACGCAGATGATGGCGGCCACGAAAGCGGCCACGTATATGGGCTGGAACCCGGTCACCACGAAGGCAATCATGACCAGCAGCGCCAGCACCGTAAAGATGGCCTTATTGGTTCGGCGCGGCTCCTGAGCCGACGGCGCCAGCACCACCCAGTCGGGATCGGCGCCGAAGAGGCGGATCTTGCTCCAAGGGCCCTGCAGCAGCAGCGCGTCCCCGAAGCGCAGCGGAAGATCAGCCAGCCCTTCGTGGATGGCCCGCCCTTCCCTCCACACCGCCAGCACCTGCAAGCCGAAGCGGTCGCGGAAGTTGAGTTCCCGGAGAGATTTTCCGGCGGAGGAGGAACGGGGCGCTACCGTGGCCTCTTCAATGCCCACCTCGCCTGACTCGATGCCGGATTCGGTGACGTCGCGGCGCAGTTCCACGCTGCCCAGTCCCAGCAAGTTCTGAATCAGGTCGGGCTGCCCGGTGACGATCAGTTCGTCGTCCGCCTGGATGACCTCATCAGGCTCGACGGGCAAAAGCGTCTCGTCTTCCCTGACGATTCCCAACACCGTCAGACGCACCAACTCGCCCATGCGGCTGGAGGCCACGCTGCGGCCCGCCAACTCTGAGCCGGAGGGAATGCGCAGCAGGTAGAGGTAGCCTTCCAGTTCTTGAAAGATCTCGCTGCCCAAGCGGGCCTCTTCCAGCTCTGGACGCAAGGCCATCTGTTCCAACTGCTCGTTGGTGCCCAGGGCGAAGATCTCGTCGCCCGGCTGGAAAGGCACGTCAATAACGTCCTGGATCAGTTCTTCATCACGGCGCAGGGCTACGACCACGGCCCCGTAGTCACGGCGGAAGCGGGTCTCGCGGATGGTCTTGCCCACAAGGGGCGACTGTCCAGCCACCTTGGCCCAGATTCCGCTCACCTTCTCCGAGGCTGATGCCAGAGTGGCCACCTTGGCCGATCCGATCTCGACGCCTTGCACGCGCAACAATTCCTCGACATCCGAGGGACGTCCCTTGATCATCAGAACGTCCCCGCCCCGCAAGGCCGTCTCGCCTCTGGGAGCCAGCTTCTTTTTGCCCTGGCGGACGATGCCCACCACCTGACCGCCCAGGGTCCTCCCCAACTGCGATTCGCGCAGTGAGACCCCGTCCATGTCAGAGCCGGCGGGAATGCGGATGGAGAGCAGGTTCTCCTCCAGATCGTAGACCCGGGACAAATCGCGCTTCTCGCCCAGCGAGGCGTCAGCGTCCCGCTCGGGGAGCAGACGGCGGCCGATGGTGGCCATGAAAACGACCCCGAGGACCAGGAGCATCACCCCCAAGGGGGTGTAGTCGAAGAGCTGGAAGGGTTCGAGGCCGTTCTCGCGCAACAGTTCGCCGGCCAGGATGTTGGGGGGTGTGCCCACCAATGTCGTTGTTCCGCCCAATATCGAGCCGAAGGAAAGAGGCATGAAGAGGCGTGAGGGCGAAACCCCGGCCTTCTTGGAGATGCTGGCCACAGCAGGAAGCAGCACTGCGCAGGCGGCAATGTTGTTCATGAAGGCGCTGAGGATTCCTCCCACCATCATGATGGCCACGATCAGGGGAACCTCCTTGCTGCCGATGTATTGATGGACACGGGCGCCCACCATGTCGGCCACTCCCGTGTGCAGCATGGCGGCACTGACGAAGAAGATCGACAACATGGTGATGACCGCCGGGGAAGCGAATCCCGTGTAGGCTTCCTCAGGCGCCAGAAATCCGCCCAAAACCAGGATGGCCAGTCCGATGAAAGCGGTGAGATCGACCGGCAGCTTTTCGGTAAAGAAAAGGTACGCCATGGCGATCAATATGGCGAAGAGGATGCCGATTTCCAGAGTCATATAGCCCGGCATTGTACACCCCGCCCCTGCGGCGGAAAAGCTGCCACGTTTACGGGCTGGAAGCCGGGTGCTAAAGTGGATTCTCACAAGGAGGCCTTATGAACAAGGGGCGATTGAAGACATTTGGCATTCTCTTGACCGCGCTGCTGACCACGGCGGTTTACCTGCAAGCTCAGAGGAC
>DATIPO010000429.1:0-50624 GCA_035471925.1 Acidobacteriota bacterium | reverse complement strand
CAGCGAGGCCACAATGCCCACCGAGACACGCCAGTCGAATCCGATGGGCTGGAAGAACGGTTCCAGCATCTTGCCCAGTCCGGCGGCCAGCGAGTGCTCCAACTGATAGGCCTGCACCGCTTGCGGACCTTGAGCCTCAACTTGGGCCGGAGCTTCGACTTGGGGAAAGGTGAGAAGGGCCCAGAGAATAATGGAGGCCACCAGGATGACCGTCCCAGCGCGGCGCAAGAAGCTGGAAACAGGCATCCAAACGCCCCTCCACAACACCTTGGCGGTGGGACGTCGGTAAGGAGGCAGTTCCACAAAGAACGGCATCGACTGGCCCTTGAGGGGTCCTCGGCGCAGCCAAGTGGCGGCCAGCAGGGCCGAGGCGGCGCCGATCAGGTAGAGGCCCATCATGACCAGTCCCTGCAGGTTGAGGAATCCGGCCACCGTTTGGGCGGGGACGAAGGCGGCGATGAGCACGGCGTAGACTGGGAGACGGGCCGAACAGGTCATGAAAGGCGTGACCAGGATGGTGGCCAGACGCTGCCGCCGGTCGGGGATGGAGCGGGTGGCCATGATGCCGGGTATGGCGCAGGCATAGCCGGAAAGGAGGGAGACGAAGCTGCGTCCGTCCAAGCCGGCCCAGCTCATGAGACGGTCGATGACAAAAACGGCGCGGCTCATGTACCCCACTTGCTCGAAGAAGGTCAGAAGCAGGAACAGCAATGCGATCTGAGGAACGAAGACGATGACGCTTCCCACTCCGGTGAGAATGCCGTCGACCAGGATTTCGCGCAGCAAGCCGGCAGGCAGCAGCGTCTCCAGATAGCCGCCCAGCAGCCCCACGGCGCTGTCCAACCCGTCCATCATAGGCTGAGCCCAGGAGAAGATGGCCTGGAAGAAAAAGAGCATCACCAGCAGAAAGGTGAGGACTCCCGAGACAGGATGAAGCATCCAGCGGTCAAGCGTGTCGGTGAAGGGCGTCCCGGAAGCCGGCGAGCGATAAGCTTGGCGCAGGATCTCGTCGCCCCAGCCAAAGCGCTCGGCGGGGTCTTCGGGGACCGGCTGCTGAGGCAAGGGCGGATAGTAGGTGCGAGGACTGAGCAGGCGCTCCTTGAGATGATCGATGCCGCGTCCCCGGTTGGCCACGACGGGCTGGACGGGGACGCCCAGCAGCCGTTCCAGCTTGTGGGAGTCGACGCGTCCCCGGCGCGACTCGATTTCATCCACCATGGTCAGCACCAACACCACCGGCAACCCCAGTTCCATGACCGCCCCCAACAGCGGCATGGAGCGCGACAACGAAGTGCTGTCGGCGATGAAGAGCACGGCGTCAGGCTGTTCCTCCTCACCCAGCTCGCCCCGAAGGAAGTCGAGTGTCAGGCGCTCTTCGGGGGAATGGGGATCGAGACTGTAGGTACCAGGCAAGTCGATCAGTTCGATCTGGCTGCCGTCAGGGCCGCGCAGAATCCCAAAGGAAAGGTCGACCGTGACCCCGGCATAGTTGGCCACCTTGCTGCGCAGTCCGGTAAGGGCGTTGAAAACGGTGGTCTTTCCCGAGTTGGGACTGCCTACCAGGGCGATGCGGCGTTGAGTGTTGAGGACCGGCAGGACCGCTTCATCGCCGGCCTGCGGGGAAGCAAGGCGGCTCACTCCCGGCCTTTCCCGCCCGAAGGCCTGCCATTGCCGTTGCCATTGGGATGCCATCCGTTGGACCGGGCCGTCTTGAGGCCATTCTCAGGAAGGACTAGAATGCAGCGAGATTCGGTACGGCGCAGGCAGATGCGAGTGTCGCGGACTTCGTATTCCACCGGGTCGCGAAGGGGCGAACTGTGGCGCACCCGGACGCGGCTGCCGGGAACGAAGCCCAAATCGAGCAGGCGGCGGCAGAAGGGGTGCCCTTCGTCCATGCCGCAGACCCGTCCGCATTGGCCCGCCGAAAGGGCTGAAAGCGGAACGGGCGCCGATTTCGCTGTGTTCATTTGAGGCCTCGCCATACCCATAAGAACTCTGTTTTTGAAAATCATTCTCAAAAAGCAGGCTGAGTATAGCATGTCCGCCCTTGTGAAATCCAACCCAACAGCAGTCAATCGTTGTCGGCTTTCTGACTATGGCGTCGCATCGTCCCCTGGGATAGAATTGACGGGTGCCAGGACGGCTGGTATAGTTCGCGTTTAGTTTTGGGGGAGATATTTGTGAACTCGAATGTCAGGGAAGCATTGAAGCGTTTCAACATTCCCGTCAAGCGGTCCGAAGCCTCACAACGTCGGCGCAAGATCTACCAACTCAAGACTACCCTGAGGGAATGGAAGATGGCCGCCAGAGCCATGTACTCGACCCGCCATCCCCTGCTGGCCCACATCATCCCGATGCGGCGCTGCAATCTGGCCTGTACCTACTGCAACGAGTTCGACGACCACTCCGAGCCGGTGCCCATCGAGGAGATGAACCGGCGCATTGACCGCTTGGCCGAGCTGGGAACGGCCATCGTCACCATCAGCGGAGGCGAGCCCCTGATGCATCCCCAGGTGGAAGACGTGATCCGCCGTATCCGCAAGCGCGGGATGCTGGCCGGGATGATCTCCAACGGCTACCTGATGAGCCGCCAGCGCATCGAGTCCCTCAACGGGGCTGGCTTGGAGCACCTCCAAATCAGCATCGACAACGTCGATCCCGACGAGGTGTCGAAGAAGAGCCTCAAGGTACTGGACAAGAAGCTGCGCTATCTGGCCGAGTTCGCCCATTTCAAGGTCAACATCAATTCCGTGCTGGGCTCAGGCGTGGACGATCCCGAAGACGCCTACATCATCGCCCGCCGAGCCGACCAACTGGGATTCACGTGCACGGTGGGCATCATTCACGACGGCAGCGGACACATGGAACCCCTGCGCGAGAGAGAAGTGGAAGTCTACGAGGCGGTCAAGATGATGGCCAAGAAGGGTTACTCGCGCATGAACCGGATCTTCCAGGAAAACCTGGTCAAGGGCAAGCCCAACAACTGGCGCTGCCGAGCCGGAGCACGCTACCTCTACATCTGCGAGGACGGCTTGGTCCATTACTGCTCGCAGCAGCGGGGCTACCCCGGCATTCCCTTGAGCAGCTATACCCAGGAACACATCGACCGCGAGTTCCTCACCGAGAAGTCCTGCGCCCCTTACTGCACCATCGCCTGCGTCCACACGGCCTCCACGGCCGACATGTGGCGCGCCCCCCAGAAAAAAGTCTTCGACCCCACGCGCCAGGATGACAAGAAGCCCTCAGCCCCTCCCGTGGTGGAAGACCTCCTCCAACTCGAATAGCCCGCCTTCGCCAAGGCACAGCCTTTCGTCGCCCGACAATAGCGCCCCCTCCGACAAACCCAGCGCCTCCTTCGCCTCCCGACCGGCCTAGCGCCCCTCTGCCAAGGCTGCGGCGGGTGCGCACGTCCGCGCTGAACGTCAAGTCAAGGCTCCCTGGAGGGGAGCCATCCGTCAGCCCAGGATAGAGCGAGGACGCGAAGCGGCGGAGCGGCACCCTGGGTGGTGGATCAGGGCCTAAAAGAGCCCTGAAAGGGTGAAATAAGACAAGCAGTCTTCAACGGCGGGGCGGCAGCAGGACTTGACCGGTTAAGGCGCCTGTCAGGCGTCCTTGATCGACGGCCGCCTCGCCGTTGACGAGGACGAAGTCGATGCCCGCGGCGTGCTGGTGGGGCTTGAAGAAAGTCGCGCGGTCTTCCAGGTCATCGATGTCGATGACCACCAAGTCGGCAACCATTCCGGTTCGCAGCAGTCCCCGCCGGGGCAGCCGCAGAATGCGGGCCGGCAGAGCGGTAGAGGAGCGAACGGCATCGGCCAGGGAAAGGACATTGCGTTCCAGCGCATAGCGGCGCAGCTTGCGGGGGAAGGTACCGTAGTAGCGGGCGTGCACCGGCCCGTCCGCGGGGAGTGCGATTCCGGCGTCCGACGCGGTAGCCGTCCAGGGACGCTGTGCGTAGCGGCGGATGTCGCTTTCGGCCAGTGAGAACCCCCTCAGTCGGGCTCCTCCGCGGCGGTTGGCGAAGCCTTCCAGTTGCAGCTTGAGCGCCATCTCGACCGGATCCAGCGAATTCTGGCGGGCCAATTCCCCCAGGGTCTTTCCGATCAGCCCTGCTTCGGGATGGTCGAAAAGCACGATTTTCTCAGCACCGCCCCGGCGGGCGATTTCATGGGCCACGTCACGGCGCAGGCGGGACTCGGACTCCTGGTCCTGCAGGACGCGGCGCAGGGCGTCGGCATAGGAGGAGGCCGAAGAACCGTTGCCAGATTCGCCGTCGCTCTCTTCCCCATCATCCGTGTTCATTCCCTGCCAAACCCAGCGCGGGATCAGCACCGTCGACCCGTCGCTTCCAGTGGTGTCGTAGGGATACTGGTCGGCCCACACCTCGACGCCTCTTTGACGGGCCCGTTCGATGAGTTCGATGGCCGCTTGGGAGGCACCCCAGTAGTGCTCCCCTTTGGCCTTGATGTGAGAGGCCACGACCACGGCTCCGCTGCGCTCTCCGATCTCAATGGTCTCGCGCACGGCGTCGAGAAGACTGGGCGGGCGATTTTCCGAGCGGCTGGGCCAGAACCACATGGGATCGGCGCCTTCGCTTCGCTGGTGGGAAATGTAGACGCCTCCGGCGGCGGCCACTTCCTGCATGAGTTCGACCAGCTCTTCGGTCGTGCTCCAACGTCCCGGCTGATACTCCAGTCCGGCCGAGAGTCCCCAGGCGCCTTGGGAGAGGGCTTGCCGCAGCAGGTCGCGCATGCGCTCCACTTCGGCCTCATTGGCAGGACGCCTGAAGTCGGAGCCCATGACCTGGGAGCGCAGGGTGCCATGCCCGGCCAAAAGGACGGCGTTGATGCCCAGGCCCAGTTGGCGCAGTTCGTCGCGCTGCTCGCCGATGGGCCATGGAGACCGCCCGTCCTGATTGACCACCACGGTAGTGATGCCCTGGCTGACCAGATTGGGCGCGGCCCGCCGGCGCGGATCGGCTGAACGCAGGCCGCGCGAGGAGCGCAAGGCATCGTCGGCGTGGGAGTGGAGGTCGATGAAACCGGGGACGATGTAGCGCCCCTCCATCTCGACCTTGCGTCCGGCGCGGGCTCCGCTCAGGTCGCCGATGGCGGCGATGCGTCCGTCCTTGACCGCCACATCGGCTCGAAACCAGGGATTGCCGCTGCCGTCCAGCACGCGTCCACCCAGGAAAATCCAGTCATAGGCTGACTGCTGAGAGGGCTGGGAAGTCGGCTGCCTCGGCGCTTCCGACTGCGCCCGAAGGTTGGCCGAAAGGCCCATCCACAACATGATTGCCGAGAGGCAATAAACAGGAACACTCAACCTGCGCATGTTAGAAAAGTACCAGATCCCCTCCGCCATCGCACGGACGCCGCCGCTTGGCCTTTTTCTTCGCTCATCGTTCGCCGCGTGCTCTTCCAGCCCAAAACCGGCACGTCGAGCCCGCAAGTCCGTGAGGACCTGGGAAAAGGCGACGAATTCGCCAACGCCGAATGCTTGGGTCCAAATGTGTGGTCCGGCCGCCCCCAGCCGCAAACCCCGGGAGTTGAGTTGCTGGTATCCTTTGAAACCATGAGTGACGAACTGCTGCGTTGGAGAGAAGAGTTCCCAATCCTGGAGGAGACCGTCTACATGATCAACAACTCGCTGGGCGCCATGCCGCGAGCCGTCTACGACTCCCTCAGAGACTACGCCGATACCTGGAACCACAGGGGCGTGCGGGCCTGGGAAGAGCGTTGGTGGGGAATGTCGCTGGAAGTGGGCGATCTGATCGGCAAAATTTTGGGCGCGGGACCGGGCGAAGTCACCACCCACCAGAACGTGACCATCGCCGAGGCCGTCATCCTGTCTTCGCTGCCCCGCGACTCCAAACGCAACAAGATCGTCTACTCCGCGCTCAATTTTCCTTCCGTGCGCTACCTTTACCAAGCCGCTCCCGGACTGCAATGCCAGGCTGTTCCCTGCCCCGACGGCATCCACGTCCCCCTCGAGCCGCTGCTGGACGCCATCGACGAGCGCACCCTGGCCGTTCCCATCTCCCACGTCATCTTCAAGAGCGCCTACATTCAGGAAGTCGAACCCATCATTGAGAAGGCTCACAAGGTGGGCGCCTACGTCATCCTGGACACTTACCAGAGCTGCGGCACGGTGCCCTTCGATGTCAGCCAATGGGGCGCCGACTTTGTCGTGGGCGGCTCGGTCAAGTGGTTGTGCGGCGGCCCCGGACTTGCCTACTTATGGGTGCGCCCGGATCTGCGCGACCAACTCAAACCACGTCTGACCGGATGGATGGCCCACCAACAACCCTTCGAGTTCATGCCGGAGATGGAGTATGCCGAGAGCGGCTACCGCTTCCTCAACGGTACGCCCAACGTACCGGCCCTCTACGCCGCCAAGTGCGGATACGAGATCATCGCCCAAGTGGGTGTAGAACGAATCCGTCAGAAGAGCCTCACGATGACCGACCGGCTGATCGAGCTGGCCCGGGAACAGGGATTTGAAGTCAACACCCCGCGTCAGCGTGATCGACGCGGCGGAACCGTGTCCGTTCACCCGCCCAACGCCCAGCAAGTCAGCCAGGAACTGATCGAGCGGGGATACATGGTCGACTACCGCCCGGGCGCCGGCATCCGCGTAGCCCCGCACTTCTACAACACCCTGGATGAATGCGAGGCCACCATCGCCGAAATGACCTCGATCGTGCAGCAACTCTCCACCCCGGCGGTCTGAAGCCGGCGAGCAGCCCCTCAGCAGGAGAACCCACGAGGTGAAATAGCCCGTCCCGCTAGACAAATCGTGGAGATGGACTTATGGTGGCGTTCTCATGAACGAAGCTCAAACATCCAGGCAAGCGGCGGTCAGAAGAATTCACGACATCTCACCGACCCTTCGGCCAGGAATGGCGGTGTGGCCTGGGGACGTTCCTTTCGAGCACGAGCAGGCCCTCTATCTTTCCCGCGGCGACTCAGTCAACCTCTCCTCGATACGAACCAGCCTGCACACCGGCAGCCATGCCGATTCGCCGTTGCACTACCTGGAGGACGGACGCCCCATGGACCGGGTCGACATCAGCATCTTCATCGGACCTTGCCTGCTGGTCTCCGTCGATTCACCTGGCCTCATCCGCCCCCAGCACCTGAGAGCAGCCCTAGCCCAACAGCCGGAACGCCTGATCGTCCACTGCAACCCGGGCTACTCGCTGGATGTGTTTCCCGACCGCTACGTCCACTTCTCCGCCGAGGCGGCGGAAGCCATCGGCGCGGCGGGCGTCCGCCTGGTGGGTTTGGACGCCCCTTCCGTCGACCACCAGAACAGCAAAGACCTCCCCGCCCACCACGCCTTCGCCCGCCACAAAGTCCTCATCCTGGAAAGCCTGGTTTTGGACGGCGTCCCCGACGGTTGGTACGAACTTATTGCCCCGCCCCTGAAGATCGCCAACGCCGACGGCTCCCCCGTCCGCGCCCTCCTGCGCGAACTTGAAGACGGCTAATCGCGCGGGCACTCAAACCGCCCGAGGTCTTTCAGCAACCGGCGCTCTGAGAGAAGACGGCGTGGGTTAGTCGACCTTGAGCTTCTCGCCTTCGGAGTGGGCGATGAGAGTGGCTACGGTGCAGTCCCCGGTGACGTTGGTGGCGGTGCGGCACATATCGAGGATGCGGTCGACGCCCAGGATCAGGGCGATTCCAGCCGCCGGGACGCCGATAGCGTTGAGGATGATGACCAGCATGATGATGCCTGCCCCGGGGACGGCAGCGCTTCCGATGGAGGCCAGCAGGGCCGTAAAGACGATGGTCAGTTGGGCGACAAAGCCCAGTTCCAGTCCCAGAGCTTGGGCGATGAAGAGGGCCGCCACCGATTGGTAGAGAGCCGTGCCGTCCATGTTGATGGTGGCGCCCAGAGGGAGCACGAAAGAGGAAACTTCCTCAGAGACGCCCAGTTCGTCCTGGCAGCGCTCCATGGTCACCGGCAGGGTGGCGCCTGAGGAACTTGTGGAGAAGGCCACAAGCTGAACCGGGGTGATGGCGGCCAGGAATTTGCGCAGGGGCATGGGAGTGAGGAAGTTGATCAACGAGGTGTAGACGATAAGGACGTGCAGGATCAGCCCCAGAACCACGGCGATGCAATAGTAGCTGAGCGCTCCCAGGAGTTCGATGATCTGGTCGGGATCTTCACCCACCCGCACGATGGTGTCGGCCAGCAAGGCAAACACTCCCAGCGGAGCAATGTACATGATGAGGTCGACCATCTTGATGATGACCTGGTTCATGCCCTCAAAAAAGTGGTAGACCACCTCGGTGTGCTCGGTCTTGAGCTGGATGAGCACGATCCCCACCAGCAACGCCACGAAAACCATTTGCAGCATGTTTCGGTTGCTCGACGCCGAGCTGAAGAAATTGCCGGGCACGATGTCGACCAGGGGCTGCAGCGGACCCTCCTCTCGCGTCAAGGCGGCCGTGGCTTCGCGCTCGCCAGTCTCGGCCTGGTAGCGGGCTTGGAGGGTCTCAGCCAGTTCGGTGGGAACATAATCGCCGGGGCGCATGATGTTGGCCAGACCTAGCCCGATGGTGATGGCGACGGCGGTCGTGGCCATGTAGAGGACAATCGTCTTGCCCCCCAGGCGGGAGAGCCGGTTGACGTCGGAGAGCGAGGCCACGCCCGTGATCAGCGACGTCAGCACCAGAGGAATGGCGATCAGCAGCAGCAAGTTGAGGAAGATGCGTCCCCAGGGAGCGATCCAGTCCTCGATAAAGCCGTGGAGCCCGTTGAGCGCTCCAAAGACCCCGAAGATCACCCCCAGGACCATTCCGATGAGAATCTGCCAGTGCAACTGCCGATACCAGGGTTTCTTGGCTGCCATCGGGCGATGATACGGGGAACGCCCAGCGAGAGCAAGGTTTCGACGGCCGGGCGTGGATGCAGCAGGACGACGACTGGCGAACTGATACCGGCGACCAGCGAGCGGGCTGAATTGAGGTCTCTCCAAGACTCACTGAGGAGACCATGGCCGCCACCATCGGGTTCGGCCGGTCGCCGTCCGTGCGCCAGTTGGAACTCGTTCTCGGAGCTCTGCAGGGCGGGTCATGCTAGCATGGCGGGGTGAGCGAGAAGAAACGCGTGGTGGTGGCGATTTCAGGGGCTTCGGCTCCCATCTACGGCATCCGAATGCTGGAGATCCTGGGTGAGCGGGAAGAAGTCGAAACCCATCTCGTCCTGACTCGATCATCCATGCGGGTAGTGCAGCTCGAAACCCACCGCAGCCTCGACGATCTGCGTGAGTTGGCCGACGAATACTACCGCTGGGACGATATGGCGGCAGCCGTTTCAAGCGGATCCTTCCGCCATCACGGAATGGTCGTGGCACCTTGCTCAATCAACACCATGGCCTGCATCGCCCAGTCCATCACCAAGGACCTGGTGACGCGGGCGGCCGATGTGACCCTGAAGGAGAGGCGTCCGCTGATCTTGATGATCCGCGAGTCGCCGCTGCACCTTGGACATCTGCGCCAGTTGACCGCGCTGGCCGAAATGGGAGCGGTGATCGCGCCGCCCATCCCGGGCTTCTACTACAACCCCCGGTCCCTGCAGGAAATGGTCGACCACAGCGTCGGCCGGGCCCTCGATCTGCTGGACATTCACATCGATATGAAGCGCTGGCGCACCCCTGAGGGCGGTGAGTCGCCCTTCGGCAAAGCAGACTGAGCCGTAACGCAGCCCTGCTCCCCCCTTGCGGTCCCCTGCAACCGCATCCTCTTATTCGCTGCTTTGGGCCGAGGCCGATTGATCTGCATCACTGCCTGAGAGTTGGTCCCAGGCCCATCCGACGGGTGAGCACATGAGCAATCGGTGGCCGATCTTGAGGTTGCCTAGAAGGAAACCGTCCTTTTGCAGAGCGTGGACGGCGTAGTGAGAGCAGGTGGTCTTGAAGCGGCAGCTCACCACCTTGGAGGAGAGGGGCGATCCATACTGCTGGTAGAGACGGATCGCCCCTAGTTCGGTACGCACAGCGAAGCCGGACTGCACGGCGGCCACGGCCGCGACCGCCAAAATGATCCAGAGCAGCCGGCGCCGAAGCCTACTAAACATCTTTCTTCAGTTCTGCGGCGCGGCTCTGGAGCCCCTGCCGCGAATGTTCGGGAGGCTGCGGCTTGCTACGGCCCAAGCCTCAGAACTTGTTGGCGAAATCGCTGACAACGGGCACGACCAAGCGCTGGCCTTTGGTGGCCTTGACGATGGCAATGATGCGCAAGACCAAGAATCCCAAGAAAAGAATCGGGATCAATCCGCATCCCAGGATCCATCCCAGAACCGGGACGAATTGAAGAATGGTAAGGACGATCCAAGCTACGATCTCGGTCCCCAGAATGCACAGGCCGTTCTTGGCGTGCCACTGCACTTCAGCGTCCTCTTTCTCGACCAAGAGAGGGACCAGGGCCAGGATGTAGACGTAACTGAGAACCAGCATCACCGTGCGGTTGTCTCCTCCTCCGGAACTTCCCCCTGAGGGCGGCGGCGGAGCGGAGGACTCGGGCGGCGGCGGTGAAGAAGGCGGGGGAGGCGTTTGCGGCGGAGTATCTTCAGGCATGCTTGGTTGTCTCCTTGTGAGGGACAGGCTCTAGCTGGTTTGTGGGCCGCCCTTCCCTTCGGGACTTCGGCGGCGCCGGCTTGGTCCGCTCAGGCGGCTTCCCTCATGTTTTCCCCGTACGGACCTCACGGTAGGAGAATCTGTAGCATATACGACAGCCATGCACAAGTGGGAAAGGCTGAAAAAGGCGTTTTCAGGCGTGGACTTCAGCCAGGTCTCTGTCACGCACGGGGTACTCCCGTTCCACCATTAGTCCTTCCAGCTCGTCATTCCAGACTTTGGCGAATTTGAAGTTCTCGGCGAAGTCTTTGTGAATATGGGCGGCGGCCTCGATCATGGTTGTGCCGCGCTTGAGGATGTAAGGCGTACCCTCAGGCTCACGGTGCCCGGGTGCCTTGGTGTACAGGCGCACCACGTCCAGGAGTTTGAAGAGCTGGGGTTTGAGAGCCAGCAGGTCGCCTTCCGAGACGGCCGAAAAAGGACGCGCCGGCAATTGCTCGCCGTAAAGTTCCTGCCAGGCCTCAAATTCATCGCGGGCGCCCGGCAGATCGATCTTGTTGCCCAGCACGAGCAAGGGAGGCGACGCCTTCTCGCCGATCTGGATTCCCCGCTCTCCCAGAGCCTTGAGGACAAAGTCGCTGTACTCCAGAAGGGAGGGGTCGGTCACGTCGAACAGCAGCAAAGCGGTGTCGGCGCGTTCGATCAGGGCCAGTTGCCAGGGCTCCAGCGTCTCGTCGGCTAGGGGAGGCGTATCCACCAACTGGATCTGGATGTCCTCGAATGGCATCATCCCAGGCTGGGGGACGCGCGTGGTGAAGGGATAATCGGCCACATCCACGTCGGCCGCGGTCAGCGAGTCCACGAGTTGCGACTTGCCGCAATTGGGCGGACCGCAGATCACGACTTGACCCGCACCTTCCTTATCGACTTGGTGATGGGTCTTGGTGGTCGTGGCGGGTCCGCTCTTGGCGCCGCCCTTGCGCAACTTGGAGAGGCGGGACTTGAGCTCGGCTTGCAGCTTCTCGGTCCCCTTGTGCTTGGGGATGATGCGCAGCATCTCTTCCAGCGCCTCCAGCTTCTCCTGGTATTCGACGGCCTTTTTGTAGCGCTCTTCGGCCTCGTGGTACTGAGGTGTCAGGTTGGCAGGCATCTCGCTGCTATTATGCCAGTTTTTCCCGCTCCCCCCCCCGGGACGGGATCTTGCCTCAGCCGATCAGTGCTTCTAAGGTTGGGGCACGAACCAGGATCCTTTCACTCCTCCTCGGCGGCCCTGCCCCGCTTCATTTCCTCAAGCTCCTTCTCGAGACGCCGCACAGTCTTGAACAGGTCGGGAAAGCGGCGCCTGAGCAAGACGTTCTTTTTCCACAACTGGTTGTCCATCTCGGGAGAGCCGGACACGACGGCGCCGGGCTCGATCGAGCGGCCGATCCCGCTTTGGGCGGTGACCACAGCCTCGTCACCGATCGTCAAATGACCGGCCACGCCCACCTGTCCCGCCAAGCGGACGCTGCGTCCCACCTTGGTGCTGCCGGCCAATCCCGCTTGGGCGGCCACGACGGTGTCGCGCCCCAGCCGCGAACCATGACCGATCTGCACCAGGTTGTCGATCTTGACCCCCTTCTCGATGCGCGTTTCGCCCACCGTGGCGCGGTCGATGCAGGTGTTGGCGCCGATCTCGACATCGTCCTCCAAGATCACCACTCCCGACTGCACCATCTTGTGGTACTCGCCCCCCGCGTCAGGAGCGAATCCAAAGCCGTCGGACCCGATGACGGCTCCGTTCTGCAACGTCACCCGGTCGCCGATGCGGACGTGCTCGCGCACCACCGCCCCCGCATGAGCTTCAAAATCGTCTCCAATTTGGGCCTCAGGATAAATCACGACGTTGGGATGAAGCACCGCGCCGCGTCCGACGCGGACGCCTTCGCCAATCACCACATTGGCACCCAGCGCATGATCCTCGCCCAGCTCAGCCGAGTCGGCCACCCAGGCGGTGGGATGGATTCCGGGTACAACCTCGGGAGGCTGATAGAAGAACTCGATGGCCCTGGCAAAGGCCAAGTAGGGATTATCGGTCACAAGCCTGGGGATGGAGGTCTCCACTCCGGGAGCCGTCAAAACAGCCCCGGCATTGCAGTCCTTGAGCTTGGACCGGTATTTGGGGTTGGAGAGAAAGGTCAACTGGTCAGGACCCGCCTCTTCGATTCCGGCGACGCCGCGAATCTCCAAGTCTTCGGGACCCTCCAGAAGGCACTCCAGACGGCGGGCGATTTCTTCAAGTCTCATCAGGCGCCGATGATATCGTATCGCGGACCCGTCGCTAAAGCTCCGGGGACTAAGTAGGAGACGCATGAGCAGCAGGGGAAAAGCGGCAAGGGCCGCCGGACTGGTTTCGCTGGCGGTCATGTGCAGCCGCATCCTGGGACTGGTGCGCGAAATGGTCTTCTCCCGCCTGCTGGGCGCGGGACTGGCCATGGACGCCCTGCGCATCGCTTTCCTGGTGCCCAATCTGCTGCGCGACCTCTTCGCCGAGGGCGCACTGTCTTCGGCCTTCGTCCCCACCTTCACCGACTACCTGCACAATCAGTCCAAGTCAAAAGCCTGGCACCTGGCCGGCCTGGTGATGAGTCTGCTCATGATCGTGCTGGGACTCTTCGCACTGCTGCTTCTGGCCTTCCCCCGCTACGGCATGCTGCTGGCCGCCTCGGGATTCGCCGACGATCCTGAGAAAGCCCGCCTCACGGCCCTGCTGCTTCAGATCCTCTCGCCCTTCCTGCTCTTCGTGGCCCTGGCCTCAGTGGCCATGGGAATCCTCAACGCGCTGGGACACTACTTCCTGCCCGCCCTGGCACCCGCCTTCTTTAATCTGGCGGTGATCGTTTCAGGATTCACCCTGGCCCCCTACCTGGAATCCCAGGGGCTGAATCCAGCCGTCGGACTGGCCATTGGAATGCTGGTGGGAGGCATGCTGCAATTCGCCGTACAAGTGCCGCTGATGCGGCGCCATGGCTTCCGCCTGCGGCTGGCCTTCGACCTTCAGCATCCCGGCATCCGCCGCATCATACGCCTCATGGGGCCCGCCGTGGTGGGCATCAGCGCCGTGCAGGCCAACGTCCTCATCAGCATGCAGATGGCCTCCTACCTGGAGCCCAGCGACGGTGTGGTCTCGTGGCTGGGCTACGCCTTCCGCATCATTTACCTGCCCATCGGCATGTTCGGGGTGGCCGTGGGGACGGTCAATCTGCGCAACGTGTCAGTGCTGGCCGCCGAAGGACGCCATAGCGAGGTGCGCGAGACCGTCTCCCACTCGCTGCGGCTGGTTATGCTGCTGGCCCTGCCGTCCATGGCGGGACTGCTGCTTCTGGCCGAACCGGTGGTGCGGGTCCTCTATCAGGGCGGCCGATTTACCGCCGACAGCACCCAGGCCACGGCACTGGCCCTGATGGTCTATGCCTTGGCCTTGCCCGCCTACAGTTGCCAAAAAGTCTACGTCCCCACCTTCTACGCCCTCGACGACACCCGCACGCCCGTGCGCATCAGCCTGCTGTCGGTGACGGTCAACGTTTTCTTCAGCCTGGTGCTGGTGTTCCTGGTTCTGCAGCCCGCCCTTCCCCGAAGCGCCTACTTGGGCCTGGCTCTTGGGACGGGCGTCTCGGTGAGCTTGCAGGTGGCTCTCTTAAGCCGGGCGCTGCGTGTCCGCCTGGGAACCATGCGGAGCCAAGTGGCGGGTCCGCTGCTGCGCATGACGGCGGCGGCGCTGGCCATGGCGGCGAGCGTCTATGGGGTTGAGCAGGTGCTGTTGAATCTGCTCTCCGACTCCCGCTGGAGTGCCATCCTGAGCTTGGCCATATCCGTGGCCGCCGGGGCCATCGTCTATTTCGCCGTCTGTCTGCTCCTGGACGTCGAAGAAGTGAAAGAGGTCCTGAGCGGAATCTCGCAGCGCCTCAAGGGAGGCGGAAAAGCGCCGCCCCGCAGCAACGCCGATTCGGGCCCGGGAGAGGACTCATGAGCCGAACATCCCAAGACTCCCCCGAAGCGGCCCGAAGAGCACTGCGCAACTACATCCGATACCTGCAGGTCGAGCGAGGATTGGCCGCCAACACAGTGGCCG
Organism: Acidobacteriota bacterium; assembly: GCA_035471925.1. GTDB lineage: Bacteria > Acidobacteriota > UBA6911 > RPQK01 > DATIPO01 > JANQFM01. The sequence continues at coordinate 35,928 of DATIPO010000429.1, read as the reverse complement.
CTTACCAGCGCGATCTCGACCAGTACTTCGAGTTTCTTTCCGAGCAGGAGAAGACAGACGCTCTCAAGGCCGGCAGGGAGCAGCTCAACAACTATCTTCGCGACCTGCACGGACGCCTGGCCTCCTCTTCGGTCCATAGAAAGATCGTCAGCCTGCGCTCCTTCTACCGCTTCCTGCTCAGCGACGGCTACCTCGATCACGACCCCACGGAAACCCTTGAAACGCCGCGGATCTTCCGCTCCCTGCCCCAATACCTGGATTTCTCCGAGGTGGAGGCCCTCCTGGATCAGCCCGACCTTTCCTCGCGCCACGGACTGCGCGACCGCGCCATGCTGGAAGTGCTTTACGCCACCGGACTCCGGGTCAGCGAACTAGTCGGGCTGCGAGTGGACGCGATCAACCTGGAGGAAGGCTACCTGATGACCATGGGCAAGGGATCCAAGGAGCGTCTTGTGCCCTTCGGCGATGCTGCCCTGGGATGGCTGCGGCGCTACCTTGCGCAAAGCCGTCCCCGCTTCACGAAGAAGAAGGGCCCCAGCCCCGACCTCTTCCTCACCCAGCAGGGCGGTTCCATGAGCCGCCAGTTCTTCTGGTCGCTGGTGGTCCGCTACGGGTTGCGGGCCGGCATCAGCAAGAAGAAGCTTTCCCCCCACAAGCTGCGCCACAGCTTCGCCACCCATCTGCTGGAAAATGGTGCCGACATCCGGGCCGTCCAGGTCATGCTGGGACACGCCGACATCTCCACCACTCAGATCTACACCCACGTAGCCCGCGAGCGCCTCAAGAAGATCTACGACAAGAGCCATCCGCGCTCCTGACGGAGCAACTCCCAAGTCCCAACCGCCAACTCCCAAAGGGCCAGCCCGCCATCCCAGCGGGGTCAGTCCTGTTGAGCGCGGGCGCGGCGGGCAGCTTGGCGTTGCAAGTGATTGAGAGTACGGCGCGCCCGGCGGATCTTGAGACGCAAGGCGCGGTCATAGCTGAGCCGGTCGTAGGTGCGGCGCAGAGAATGAGAAAGAGAGGAAACATCGCGTTTGAGCAGGCGGCTCAACTCCACCAAGGCCAGGTGGGGCGTCTCCTTGACCAGAACGGTGGCCACCGCCCGTGCCTCGGCCAAGTCGCGGCGCCGCGAAGGCGACGACAAGTCCTCTCGCTCGATGCTGTAGGTCTCGCACACGGCTTGCTGGACTTCCTCCATGGTCACCAAGGGCACTTGGCGCGCTTTGGCCCGTTCCACCCACTGTTCGATGAACTCTTCGTCCACCTCTTCCACCCACTCCGTAATCTCACCCGGCCAGACCTGCTGGATGTCGGTGCCCAACACCTGCAGAATCCGGAAGAGATTCTCAAGACTCATCCGGTAACGTCCTGTCTCCAAACAGGAATAGGATCCCAGGGGAATCCCTGAGCGGCGCGCCATGTCCTGCACGCGGATGCCCTTCTCGATGCGGATTCTGCGCACCGTCGAGCACACGAAATCGTTGACCGGATCGGTCTTGTTGTCCAAGGGCGGCTTCCCTTCTCAGCCGTTGGGCGGACTTCCCCGAATGGACCAGCGAAAGAGCCCTGCGGGTAGGCATCTGCCCCTGAGCTTGACTGCTGAGGCAGGTCGGAAGCGGTCTTCCGCCCACCGAGTTCGGAACGGCGTTCATGCTAGCAACATCAAATTGTCATGCCCAACAAGTAGTTCTGTGCTTGCCCATCCGGCATGGCGGCTCGCCACCTCCAAATCGCTGACGAGACCAGAGGACGTTGTCCCCCGCAGGCTGTCATGGGCAATGTCAGCGCGGGCATTTCAGTCAAAAAAGACTATTTCCAATCACTTAGCCCTGAATTCTGATCCGCCGCCCCATCGCCGTTCGGCCTTGATAGTGCCGCTATCCCTTCCCCCTCATAAACGCTTCTCAATTCAAATGAGCGACAGAGAAAAAGCGATTTTGATGAGAAACTCAGATGCGGATTGCGCTCGGTTCGAAGGCGTTATGCGCTCATCAGAAAAAAATGACTCGGAATCCCTGTGAGGCTGGGTGGCTTGGTTGGAGGCGGGTCCGAGAGGCCGGTCACGTCCATGCCGACTCCTTTCAGACTCCTGAACATTTCCTGCGCCCGAGTTCGACGGTAGACGGGTCTACGGCCAATTGAGAGTCCTTTTAACAAAGCTCTTTCAAAATGAAGGAGACCACGGGCGGCAATTAAGGCAGGAAAAGGTGCCGGCACAGTCAAGCCGGGAGCGGCGAGGCTTCAGCGGCGAAACAGGCGGAAGCCGCTGCGATCGCGGGAGCCGCGCAGGCGCAGGTAGAGGCGGGTTAACCCGCGGGCCAAGAAGGGCAGCCCCAGAATCAACAGGTGAGTCAGCGAGAGCGTCATCTGTTCGTGATGAAGCAGGGGCAATTGCACTCCAGGCCTCCAAGCTGTCATTCGAGGAGTCTGGCGGCGCCGGGCCCGCCAGATCAAAATCCCTGGCCAAAACTGTACCAGATGAGGTGATCAGGTTTCCAGCATCATGCGTTCGGGATCCTCCACGCATTGGCAGATGCGCTTGAGGAAGGTCACCGCTTCGCGCCCGTCGATGATGCGGTGATCATAGCTCATGGCCAGATACATCATGGGACGCACTTCAACCGAATCGCCCACGGCCACGGGACGCCTTTGGATAGAGTGCATGCCCAGCACGCCGCTTTGGGGCGGGTTGAGTATCGGCGTCGAAAGGAGGGATCCGAAGACGCCGCCATTGGAGATGGTGAAAACGCCGCCGCTGAGTTCCTCGAGGGAGATCTTCTTCTCGCGCACCTTGCGGGCCAGTTCGGCGATCTCGGTTTCTACTTCGGCAAAGCTGAGTCGGTCGGCCTCGCGCAGCACGGGAACAACCAGACCGCGCTCGGAACTGACAGCGATTCCAATGTCGTAGTAGTGATTCTCGACGATCTCTTCGCCCTCGATCTGGCGATTGACTTCGGGCACGGTCTTGAGAGCGTCCACCGCCGCTTTGACGAAGAAAGACATGAATCCCAGCTTGACCCCGTACTTCTCTTCAAAGGGCTTCTTATGACGCTCCCGCCAAGCCATCAGGTTGCTCAGGTCGGCCTCGTTAAAGGTCGTGAGGATGGCGGCCGACTTCTGGGCCTGGACCAACCGCTCAGCGATGCGCTTGCGCAGCGAACTCATCTTGCTGCGCGTTTGACGTCCTTTTTCCCCCGGCGGACGGGGTTCCAAGGCGGGGCGCCCGGCTTGCGGGGCCGGCTCTTGAGCGGCGGAATCTGCCTTGGGTGCCTCCTGGGAGCGCAGCAGGTTGAGGTGGCGTATGACGTCGCTCTTGCTCAGCCGGTCGCCGCTGCTTTCGATCTGGTCAGGATCGATGCCGTGCTCACGAATCATGCGGCGAACCGAGGGAGGCACGAAGAGCTGCCTGGAGCCTGAGTCGCGGCCTGAAGCCGCCGCCGGCCGGTCTTCCACCGGCTTGGGACCGGGCCGCTCCTCCTCGTCCGTCTCCTGCCCCGAGGGCTGGTCCTCCTGGCCGGAATCCTCCTCTTCAGCCGCCTCCTCCTCTTCCGGCTCTTCTTTTTCTTTCTCGGCTTCTTCTTTCCCCGCCTCTTCCTGACCGGCTTCTTTCTCCTGGTCGCCTTGTCCTTTCTCGGCCGAATCGTCGATCTTGGCCACGACTTGTCCCACCTCGACGTCCTCTTCTTCCTTGCACAGCAGTTCGATACGCCCCGCCGTTTCGGCGTTGATGGTGACGGTCACCTTGTCGGTCTCCAGTTCGAACAGTTCGGCGTCCATCTCGACGTAGTCACCATCGGCCACCAGCCATGCGGCCAGGACGCCTTCGGTAATCGACTCGCCCACCTCGGGCACCTTCACTTCAACCATGGGAGAGAATCCTTTCCAATCTTGCCTCGTGCTCGTTTGATGCTCAAAACCTGGGGGACATCAGGCCCAATCACCGCCTTTGACGGCTTCCGGCCGTTGCTCTTCGCTTTGGAAGACGGCTTCCACCAGTTCTTCCTGTTCGCGCTTGTGGACGGTATGATAACCGGTAGCCGGACTGGAACTGGGATCGCGGCCCACGTAGTGGACGGGCAAGTCGAAGAAAAGGCGGCGCAGGCGAGGCTGCATGAACATCCAACCTCCCCGGTTGGCCGATTCCTCCTGAGCCCAGACCACTTCCTCGACCTTGCTGTAGTGTTCCACCACTTGGCGCAACTGGGTCTCGGGATAAGGATAGAATTGCTCAACCCTCACCAGTGCCACCGAATCGTCCTCTTTTTCATCCCGACGCTGCAGCAGATCGTAGAAAACCTTGCCGCTGCACAGCACCAGACGCTTGGCCTTGTGGTTTTTCGAAGGATCGTCGAGGACTTCGTTAAAGCGCCCCTCCACCAAGTCGTCGAGGGGGGAAACGCACAGCTTGTGGCGCAGGAGGCTCTTGGGCGCCATGACGATCAGCGGACGCCGGAAGGGCCGCTTGAGCTGACGCCTCAGGACGTGAAAATAGTTGGCCGGCGTGGTCAGGTTGACGACCTGGATGTTGTCCTCGGCACAGGCCGCCAGATAGCGCTCCAAATAAGCGTTGGAATGTTCCGGCCCCTGCCCCTCGTAGCCGTGGGGAAGCAGCATGACCAGTCCGGCGGTGCGCTTCCACTTGGATTGGGAAGAGACGATGAACTGGTCGATGATGACTTGAGCGCCGTTGGCGAAGTCGCCGAATTGAGCCTCCCACAGGACCAACATGTGAGGTTCGGAGTAGGCGTAGCCGAAGTCGAATCCCAACACGCCGGCTTCCGAGAGCATGCTGTTGTAGACGCAGAAGCGTTCCTGCCCGTCACCTACGTGATCGAGGGGGATATAGGACTCCTGGGTTTCGGTGTCCTGCCACACCGAATGCCTCTGCGAAAAGGTGCCGCGCGCCGAGTCCTGACCTGAAAGACGGACCGGAAGCCCTTCGGTGAGCAGCGAACCAAAAGCCAGCAATTCGGCGAAGGGCCAGTCGATGTCTTTCCTTTCTTTGACGGCCTTCATGCGCTTCCCCAGGGCCCGCTTGATCTTGGGATTGAGGGCGAATCCTTCGGGGACGGTGGTGAGGGCGCGTGAGACCTTGACGAGAGTGTCGTAGCTGACCTGGGTGTCAGCGGGCTCGTGGGAATACGGCTTGTCCAATCCTTCCCAAAGCTCGCCGAAAGCCTGGGGAACTACCTCAGGCTCATTTTCTTCCAGGGTGTCGAGCTCTTCCTGGAGGCGCTGATTGAACTGGTCGTGTTCTTTTTCAGCCTCCTCCTGGCTCAGTTCGCAGCACTCCAGCAGGTAGTCGACATAAAGCTCGCGCACCGGAGGACGGTTCTCGATCTTCTTGTAGAGCTGGGGCTGGGTGAAACGCGGCTCGTCGCCCTCGTTGTGGCCGTGACGACGGTAGCAGACCAAGTCGATGACCACGTCCTTGGAGAACTTCTGGCGAAAACGCAAGGCCAGTTCGGTGACGTAGACCACAGCCTCGGGATCGTCTCCGTTGACGTGCAGGATGGGGGCGCCCACCATCTTGGCCACGTCGGTGGGATAGAGGGTGGAGCGGGCCTCGCCGGGAGAGGTTGTAAAGCCGATCTGGTTGTTGACAACGATGTGGACGGTTCCGCCCGTGCGGTATCCCGGAAGCTCGGAGAGGTTGAAGGCCTCGGCCACCAATCCCTGGCCGGAAAAGGCGGCATCGCCGTGCAGCAGCAGCGGAACCACCTTGCGGCGTTCCTTGATGTCGTCATGACGGCGCTGCTTGGCCCGGGTGCGTCCCAGAACCACCGGATCAACGGCCTCCAGGTGGGAAGGATTGGCGGTCAGGCTGACCTTGACCTCGGCGCCCGACTGCGACTGGTGGAGACTGGAATAGCCGCGGTGATACTTGACGTCGCCGTCGCCGTCCACTGCCGCCGGATCGACGTCCTCGAACTCGTAGAAGATCTCGGCGTAGGGCTTGTTGAGTATGTTGGCCAGGACGTTGAGGCGTCCGCGGTGGGCCATGCCCACAACCACTTCCTTGATCTCAGCGTCGGCAGCCGCCTCGATGAAAAAATGCATAGCCGGAAGGAGCGATTCCCCTCCCTCAAGCGAGAAGCGCTTCTGGCCCGGATAACGGCGCTGCAGGAAGTTCTCGAAGACCTCGGCGTCGGTCAGTTGGCGCAGGATTTCAAGGCGCTTCGAGCGCTGGAAAGAGGGATTGTTGCCCACCGGTTCCATCTGCTCTTCCAGCCAGTCGTGCATCTCGCGGTGGCTTCCGTGCAGATACTCGACGCCCACACTGCCGCAATAGGTCTCGCGCAGGGTTTCGATGATTTGCCTGAGGGGAGCCCTGCTGGGACCGCCTTTAAGGCCGGTCTCGAACTCTTCATCGAGTTCGTCCTCGCCCAACCCGAAGCGTTTGAACTCCAGATGGGCTTGAGCCTCGGCGGGACTGTCGCCCAATGGATCGGTGCGGGCCGCCAGATGTCCCCGGCTGCGGTAAGCCTCCACAAGCCGGTCAACGCGGAGCTGTCCCCGCTCGGCGCGGGGGTCGGCATCCCCCAGCCCCATTTCGAAGCCCCGAAAAAAATGGCCCCAGTCGGAGGAGACCGAATCCGGATCCTCCTTCCAGCGCGCGTACAATTCCTCTATGAAATCCGCGCTGGCGGAAACCGGTGAGGCTGCTTTGCGAATGACAGGAGACTCAGAGCTCGACACTTTCTAGCGCTCTCCTTCCGTCTGAAGGCCCAATTATAGACGAGACAGCGGAATGGCGGGCGGCGGGCCGGGAAAGAGCAGGGCCGAGACGCAGATCGGATCAGCCCGGAGAGCGTAAGTCGGGAGTCGACGGGCCAAGTCCCGGCAGGGGTGCTTTGCGCCCGTCTTTCCCTTGAATCAGTCTTCGCTGCCCATGATGTAGTGCAACTCTTCTCGGGCGTCGTTGATCTTCTGTTCCAATTCGGGATCTTCGTCCGCCATCTCCATCATGCGGGTGGCGCGGCGGCTGAGCGAAGAGATATGGACGCCTAGCTTGTGAGAGAGGCTGGTCAGCGAAAGTTGCGGCAGCTCCCGCACCAAGCAGGCACACAAAGCCTGGGCCTCGAAGGCCTGTTTGGCCTTGATCTCGGGGCCCCGGCGAATCTCCTTGATGCCGCAGACCCGGCAAACCGCCTCCACCACGTCATCCAACGAAACGACTGGAGGCTTGCTCTGCATGGCCTCATCGACCACCTTCTGCATGTCCTCTTCAGAGATGATGTCCACGTCGGGCACGTTTCCCTGAGGCCAGACGTCGGTGATATCCGCATCAAGCGCTTGAAGAATGCGGAAAAGATTGTCCAAGTTGATCTTGTATCGTCCGCCCTCCAGACAGGAATATGAACTGGCGGGAATACCGGCGTGCTTGGCGATGTCCTGGACCTTGATTTCCTTGGCGATTCGGATCTGCCGGATGCAATCTCCCACATAGTTGTTGATGACGCTGGTCGATTTCCCAGATCTTCTCATGTCTTCTACCCCCAGTCGTTTAGCTGTCGTAAGAGCGTCTTCGCTTGGTCGTCCGGTCAGGCTGGGCGGCCGCATCGAAGCCTAAAGCCCTCAAAACCCAGCACGTTTTACCAAAAGCCTCTGATAAAAACAGGCTTCAAAACCCATTATCTCTGTTGTCAACGAGATCCCTTGTTTTTGGATGATGCCCGGAAGAGCCCGTCAAAATGGCTTTAAAACTCTTTCATTGGATATCACAACCGATGAAAAAGCAAGAGGCGAAAGAAAAAAAAAGAACTTTTTCCTTCCCTTTCTTCCAGCTATCTTGTTTTCCTATGTTGCAGGATATGGCCCCTCGCACAGCTCCACCATTATCGCAAAAAAAGGCCAGAGTCGTTTGCAAAACGTCAAAGATAGTGGCCTAAATTCACCTGTCTTCAACTCTAGCGGACCGATCCAGCGCGCAACAACATTCGCTCTACAATTGATGCCCGCCGCCTTAAAGTTTTGCAATCCTATACTGCCCAGTTGCCTGATTGCAAATTTTCTTCTCTTTTCACACCTCCGGTGCCCTTGTTGTCCTTCCAACAACGCGACGCCGATCCTGTCCGCCACTCGACTGACGTCAAGCGGGATGGGTGCTCATCTGATATCCTTCCGGTGCGCGTTGAGACGGACTTTCGACGCTCAAGGAAGGGCAGTTCGTGAGAGACCGTTTGCCATCGAACGGTTAACGAACGGGAGCATCTGCTCGTCGTCTTGGAATAGAGCCGAAGAGAGATGCCAACGGACCAGTCGCCGCGCCGTCAGTGGCCGGCGCAATCGGAGGCCCAATAGGTATGAGCAACGAATCGACGACGAAAGCCTCTCGTTCCGACAGCCGGAGCGAACCTCCGGGCGGCAGCCGGCGGCCCCAAGAGGACACTCCTCCTCTCATCAAGCAGGGATATCCCATCGTCCGCGGCAACATTCCCGAGACCGAACTGGCGCAGGGCGATTACCTGGTGCGCTTTGCCCGCGCACCCCACGAACTGGAGCAGATCCTCCGCTTGCGCTTCGAGGTCTTCAACTTGGAATTGGGAGAGGGGTTGGACGAGTCCTATCTCAGCGGCCGCGACGAAGACCAGTTTGACAGCGTCTGCCACCATGCCGTCGTCTACAGCCGTCAGGAGCAGCGCCCGGTTGGGACGATCCGCCTTCAGACTTCCGAAATGGCGGGCCGTCACCTGGGCTTCTATTCCGAGAACGAGTTCGACCTGAGCGCCCTTTCGCCGGACATCATCCAAGACTCGATGGAGATCGGGCGGGCCTGCATTCTGCGCTCTCACCGCAACAAGCGCGTGTTGTTTCTGCTTTGGAAGGCCCTGGCGCTCTACCTCTCCTTCAACCGCCAACGCAGGCTTTTCGGGTGCTGTTCGCTGAACTCCCAGGATCCTCAGGCCGGGCAACTGGCCCTGCGCTATTTCCGCCGCGAGGGACATGTTCATCCAAACCTGCAGATCCGGCCTAAGCCTGATTTCAGGTGCCCCGAGGTTGATGAGGAGGAACTGGAGGGCCAGGTGGAGATCCCCACGCTGTTCCGAACCTACCTGCGCTACCGGGCCAAAGTCTGCAGTCCGCCGGCCGTCGATGCCGCCTTCAAGACCATCGACTTCTTCGTGCTTCTCGACATCGCCGACTTGGATCCCGAGAAATACCGGCTCTTCTTTCAGTGATGCAGGCAGACTCCTTCCCAACGACACAGAGCTTCGGTTGGCCGGCCCGCCTGCCTCCCGCGCTCCGGGTTTCATTGCGGCTGGGAGCCCTGGTCCCCTGGACGCTGATTTCCTTTCTCGTCTTTTTGGCCGGCAAGCTTCCCGCAGCCCTCTTCCATGAAGGACGGCGACGCTGGCGCCATTTCGCTATCCGCACCTGGTCGCGGGGCCTGATGTCTATTTTCGGCATGCAGGCCCGGGTCAGCGGGCCGACGCCTCAGGCTCCCTTTATTCTGGTCAGCAACCACCTCAGCTACATGGACATCCCCTTGCTGGCGGCCCATTTGGATTGCGTCTTCGTCGCCAAGGCGGAAATCGACAGTTGGCCCTTCGTCAATTGGCTGTGCCGGTCGGTGGACACGATATTCGTCGACCGCCGGACCCGCAAAGACGTCGTGCGCGTCAACCGTCTGCTGGCCGAGCGGGTCAAGGAAGGCAGCGGACTGGTGTTCTTCCCCGAGGCCACGTCGACAAGCGGAGAGCGGGTGCACCCCTTCAAGCCCTCACTGCTGCAACCGGCGGTGGAAGCCGCATCGCCCGTCCACTATTGCGCCATCAGCTACCGCACGCCCTCCCACTCGCCTCCCGCCTCGCTCTCGGTGTGCTGGTGGGGGACGATGGGACTGCCCGGACACCTGCTGAGGATTCTGGCGCTGCCGGGCTTCGAGGCCTTCCTCGATTTCGGCGAGCAGCCGCTGAGCGCAAGCCACCGCAAAGAGATGGCCAAGCGCCTGCACAAGGCCGTCAGCCTCATCTTCCGGACCGTCCGCCAGCCCTCTTTCCCTCAGCCCTCCCCGCCGGAGGAAGGGTCTTGAACGCCTCCTCCTCTCCATCATCAAGGCCCTGGCTGCGCTATTTGGCTTTGGCCTACCTGCTGGTTCTGGCAGCCTCCCACCTCTACCGCTGGTGGACGCCCCCGCCGCTCCGACCCGCCTCGCCAGACTCGCTCAGCCTGCGCCTGCCGCCCCAAGAAGGCTCGTCCTCCCCGGTTACCATCAGCTACTTCGATCGAGGGCCGCTGGAGCGCACGTCTTCGACGGTTTCACCCCAGGACACTCCCCCGGTGGTCATTTTGGTGCACGGCTCGCCGGGCGCCAAAGGCAACTTCCGACGCGTCATTCCAGCTTTGGCCCGCGACCTGAGGGTCCTGGCTCCTGATCTGCCCGGCTATGGCGCTTCCACCCGCAGCATCCCCGACTACAGCATCGAGGCCCATGCCCGACACCTGCTGCGCTGGACGGACGCGCTGGGCATCGACAAGGCTCACTGGGTGGGCTACAGCATGGGCGGTGGCGTGGTTCTCGAGGTCCAGCGGCTGGATCCCGATCGGGTCGAAAGCCTGGTACTTCTTTCGGCCATCGGCGTGCAGGAGATGGAGTTGCTGGGCAACTACCACTTCAATCATCTGGTGCACGGCATCCAACTGGCCATCCTGTGGGGGCTGAGGGAGGGCTTCCCTCACTTCGGGGCTTTGGACGACGCCTTCCTGAGCGTGGAATACGCCCGCAATTTTTACGACACCGACCAGCGTCCGCTGAGGACGATCCTGCGCCAGTACCGAAAGCCGATGCTGATCATCCATGCCGAGGGAGACCCGCTGGTTCCGGTCGAAGCAGCCCGCGAGCATCACCGCCTGGTCCCCCAGAGCATCCTGCTGATGCGTGAGGACAGTCACTTCGGGGTCTTTGTCGACGGACCCGGCGTGGCCCGTCAGATCGAGTCCTTCGTCAAGCAAGTCGAGGCCGGAGAGGCGCCCACCCGGTCCCAGGCCGATCCCCAGCGCATTGCCGAGGCCCTGAAGCCTTTTGACCCCGGTTCGGTTCCAGCGGCCAAGGGGCTGACGCTGGTGGTCTTCTGGCTGCTGATCGTGACGGCCACTTTCATCAGCGAAGATCTGACCTGCATCCTGGCCGGACTCATCATCGCCGCCGGACGCATCGACTTCCTCACCGGAGCCAGCGCCTGCTTCGCGGGCATCGTCCTCGGCGACATCGGCCTTTTCTGGATGGGACGCCTGCTGGGGCGCCCGGCTTTGAAGAGAGCGCCGCTCAAGTGGCTCCTCAGCGACGACGACATCGACCGCAGTTCGCGCTGGCTGGCCGTCAACGGGCCAGCCGTCATCGCCGCCAGCCGCTTCCTTCCCGGCAGCCGCCTGCCCACCTATTTCGCCGCCGGGATGCTCAATACCAGCTTTGCCGTCTTTCTCTTCTACTTCATCCTCATGGCCCTGATTTGGACGCCGGCGCTGGTAGGCTTGGCGCTCTACCTGGGCCAAGACGCCATGCGCTACCTGGACTATTTCCAAGAATACGCCTGGCTGGCCCTGGTGGCGCTGGTCGCAGCCATCTACTTTTCCACCCGCGTGTTGCTGCCCCTCACTAACTTTCGCGGCCGCCGGCTGCTGGCAGGGCGCATCCGACGCAAGTTGAATTGGGAATTCTGGCCTCCCTGGTTCTTTTATCCGCCGGTAGTGGCCGCCGTAGCGGCCATGATGGTCCGCTACCGCTCGATGACGCTGTTCACGGCCGCCAATCCCGCGCTGCCCCAGGGCGGATTCACCGAAGAACCCAAATCGCCGCTGCTGCGGAAGGTTCCTCCCAGCTATTCATTGCCCGTCCGCTTGCTGTCCGAGCAGCCCGCTCAAGCCCTGGAGGAGGTCGATGAGTTCATGCGGCAGGAAGGATTGCACTTCCCCCTGGTGATCAAGCCCGAGAGAGGAGAGAGAGGCTTTCAGGTCAGCGTGGCCGAGAACCGTGAAGAGGCCCAGCAAGCCCTTGAGCGAGGCAAGAGGCGCATGATGGCCCAAGCCTTCGCCGAGGGTCTGGAATTCGGAGTGTTTTACATTCGCCGTCCGGGCCGCAAGCAGGGACTCATCACGTCGCTGACCCGCAAGATTCTGCCCTCCGTCCGAGGCGACGGCCGCCACACGCTGGAAGAATTGGTCCTTCAGGACCGGAGGGCCGTGTGCATGGCCTCTCACTACTTCGAGAACCTCAAAGGACGTCTGTGGGAGGTCCCGGAAGAAGGTCAGGAGGTGCCCCTGACTCACGTTGGAACTCACTCCCGTGGAGCCGTCTTCGAGGACGGACGCGACCTGATCAGCGAGGATCTGCGGTTGGCTCTGGACGAGATTTCGCAGGCTCTGGAGGGCTTCTATTACGGGCGGCTGGACGTGCGCGCCGAAAGCGAGGAAGCGCTGCGCCGGGGTCGCTTCCAAGTGCTTGAAATCAACGGCGTCACCTCCGAACCCACCCACATCTATGCCGGAAGCCTGTGGCAGGCCTATCGAGAACTGATCCGCCACTGGAACTGGGCCTTCCAAATCGGAGCTGAAAACCGCAGCCGGGGAGAGGCCCAGCCCGCCGCACTGGGCGAGATGATCCGCCTCATCTTGCGCCGGTTGCGCCGCTGACCCAAGCAAGCCTAAGAGGCCCGGGCGGCTTGTCCGCCTTCATCGCTGCCGAATGTAACCCTGCCCGAGTTCAGTAGCCCAGGATGTGGTAGCCGGCGTCCACGTGAAGCACTTCGCCGGTCATGCCGCTGGACAGGCCGCTGGAGAGGTAGAGGGCGGTGGCGCCCACTTCGGAGCCGTCGATGTTTCGGCGCAGGGGAGCGGTTTCCTGCATGAAGCCCAGAATGTCGGTGAAGCCGGACACCCCGCGGGCCGAGAGGGTCTTGACGGGTCCGGCGGAAATGGCGTTGACGCGGATGTTCTTCTCGCCCAACTCAGCCGCCAAGTAGCGTACGCACATCTCCAGCGAAGCCTTGGAGACGCCCATCATGTTGTAGTTGCGGATGACCCGCTCGCCGCCCAGATAGGTGAGGGTGATGATGCTGCCTCCGCCTGCTTCCTCAAAGAGCGGGACGGCCCTTCTGGCCAAAGCCACCAGTGAAAAGGCGCTGATCTCCTGGGAGACCAGGAAGCCGTCACGCGAGGTTTCAGAAAAGCCCCCCATGAGGTCTTCGCGGTTGGCGAAGGCCACCGAATGGACCAGGGTATCGAGACGGCCCATCTCGTCCTTGACTCGGGAGAATACGTCGTCGATCTGCTCGTCGGAGGTGACGTCACAGGGCAGCAGCAGGACCGAACCGCCTCCCTCGAGTTCATCCACAAGCTTGCGCGCGTTGCGTTCCTGGCGCTCGCTCTGGTAGGTGATGGCCAGACGCATGCCGGAATCATGCAGCGACTGGGCGATGGCCCAAGCCAGACTGCTTTTGTGGGCCACTCCGAAGACCAGCCCGACTTTCCCTTCGACAAGACCCTCGACGCTCGACTGCATGCTCATTCGTTTCTCCTCGGCCTGCGGTTGAACAGCGGCTTGAACAGACCCGGCGGACGGGTGTCCAGGCAACGCCGACAAGAATACGGATTCCGAGGCGCGAGAGCAAAGTCGGCAAGGCCGGCGAGGTTGGCACGGCTGAGCCGTCTTCGATAAGATGGCGCCTTGATGGGCAATCAAGTCAAGGCCATTTATCCGGGTTCCTTTGATCCCGTGACCAACGGCCATTTGGATATCATCGAGCGGGGCGCGCAGATCTTCAATGAAGTGGTTGTGGCCGTCCTTGTCAACCGCGGCAAGGAGCCTCTCTTCTCCATCGCCGAGCGCAGCGAGATGCTGCGCGAAGTCACAGCCCGCTGGGATAATGTTTCCGTGGACTCCTTCAACGGCCTGCTGGTCGACTATGTTTGGCGCCAGGAGGCCAAGGTCATTCTGCGCGGCATCCGGGCGGTGACCGACTACGAATACGAATTTCAGATGGCGCTCATGAACCGGCGCCTCAAGCCTCAAGTGGAGACGGTTTTCTTGGTTCCCAGCGAAGAGTTTTCTTTCCTGAGTTCCAGTCTGGTGCGGGAAGTGGCCACTCTGGGAGGTTCGGTGGAAGGGCTGGTTCCGGCGCAGGTGGAGCGGCGGCTGCGCGAGAAAGTCGACCAGCGCATCAAGAGCTGAAGCGGACAAGCACGACCATGAAACGACCTCAGATCCATTCCAGCCGGTTTTCTTGCGCTGATCGTGGGCTCTTCCTGCTGCTGGCAGGCGCGCTGTTGCTGGCGGCCGGCTGCACCGGCTCCCAGGCTTCCTCGACTCTTGCTCGGACGGGAGCAGACTCGCCCCCGCCACAGCCTTCCCCGCCGCAGGCACCAGAAGTCCCAAGCGACCCGACGAGCGCGCTGGTACGCAGTGAAAATCCCTTTCCGTCCAGATCTTCCTTTCATCAAGTCATGGTGGACGCGGGCTTTCACCCGAGCGAAGTGCAGGCCATGATCGACAGCGTGCGTCCGGTCTACAACCTGGCCAGGGTCAGGGCCGGCCACCGGTTGCTGATCGAGCGCAGGCGCACAACCCTGTCGGTCCTGGAATACGACATCAGCGACGAGGAATATCTGCGCATCGAGTCCGATGCTCAAGGCGGATACCGGGCCCGCCGCTTGCCCTATTCCTTCCAGACTCGGGAAGTTCAGATCGAGGGCGTGATCAGGTCCTCGCTCTGGAACAGCATCCTGGAACAGGGCGGCGACAGCCAATTGGTCATGATGATCGCCAACCTCTTTCAATGGGACGTGGACTTCACCATCGCTCAGCCCGGCGACTCCTTCAGCATCATCGTGGAGAAGCGCTATAAAGAAGGCCGGCCCGCAGGCTACGGCGACATCCTGGCAGGGCGCTTCTCAAGCGGCGGCAAGGACTTCCATGCATTTCTTTTTCACCATCCTGACCGCGGCAAGAAGATCTACTACAACCGGCAGGGAGAGGCGGTTCGCAAGGCTTTCCTCAAAGTTCCTTTCGCCTTCAACCCGCGCGTCACTTCAGGCTACAGCTACAGCCGCTTCCATCCCGTCCACAAAGTCTACCGTCCTCATTTGGGGGTCGACTACGGTGCCCCGACCGGTACGCCGGTCCTCTCTTCGGCCGCGGGACGGGTGGTTCTGGCGGGACGCAACGGCGGCTTCGGGAAGATGGTCAAGATCCGCCATCCCAACGGCTACACCACCGGATACGCCCACCTTTCCCGCATTTTGGTGAAGGGGGGGCAGGCGGTCGAGCAGGGCCAAGTCGTGGGCCGGGTCGGCTCAACCGGAGTGTCCACGGGGCCCCATCTCGACTATCGCGTCCAAGACCAATCGGGACGGTACATCAATCCGCGCCAGATGATTTCCTGGCCCTCGGACAAACCGTTGGAGGAAAAACACCTCCCGGCCTTTCAGGACGTCAGGGATCTGTATTTGATGCGCCTGCTGCCCTGGCCGATGGAAGGCTGCGAGGTGGCCTGACGGCCAAAGGCCTTCGATTCCTCCATAGTCAGCATCTGATTTGAAAAACTTTCCAGTTGTCGCCGCCGACTGCTTTAGAATACCCACAGAGCCAGCCCGGGAGTCTGTGCGCCAATGGAATCTAAGGAAGAGGCCGGCGGAAACGTCGGCGAGCCATGCCAAGAGCAGGCCGGTTCAGGACCTCTGAGCCGACGCGAGTCCTTGATCGGTGAAGTCAAGCGGCTCAAGGAGGACTTGCGGCGCGAGCGCAATGAGCGTCGGCGTCTTTTCGCCGCCTTGCCCGAGCCGGTCCTGCTGCTCGAATCCGACTCCGCCATTGTGGTCGACGCCAATACGGCGGCCTGCCGGCTCTACGTCTATCCTCGCCAAGAGCTCACAGGACGCCGCTTACCCGACTTCTCCACAGAGCCCGCCGAAGCCGCCCGCGACCTCGCCCGCTGCAACACCATCGGCTCATCCCGCATCGCCCTGCAATACCATCGCGACCGCCAAGGCCGGATTTTCCCTTGTGAGCTGGCCGTCTCCAAGTTGCCCTCAGATGACGAAGAACCGCTCACCTGCGTCACGGTTCACGACATCTCCGAGCGTGTGAGCGTAGAAGAGGAACTGCGGCGCAACGAGGCGCGGCTGGCGCTGGCCATCGAAGCCAGCGGTTCGGGATTCTACGAGTACTCCATCGATCTCAGCAGAGGCTACATCTCTCCGCGCTGGGCCCAGAACCTGGGATTTGAAGCCGATGAGGTTCCTCCCGTGGAGCAGGTCTTCCAGTGGTGGGCCGACCGCCTCCACCCCGACGACCGCGAGCGGGTGTTGGCCGACCATCAGGACTTCATCGAAGGGCGCAAAGAGATCCGCCACGACAGCTACCGCATCCGTGACAAGCAGGGACGCTGGAGACATTTGCGGGTCAACGCCATCGCCGTAGAGCGCGACGAGCAGGGTAAGGCCAAGGTGGTGGTGGGAACCGAGGTCGACCATACCGAACGGGTGGAGGCCAACCAAGCTTTGAGAGCAAGCGAAGAGCGCTACCGCACGCTCTACAACCGGACGCCCGCCATGATGCACTCCATCGGTCCCGACGGACGCATCGTGACCGTCAGCGACAAATGGCTGGAGGTCATGGGGTATCGCCGTGAAGAAGTGCTGGGCCAGCCATCCTTCGATTTTCTCACCCCCGACTCGCGACGGTTGGCCGAACGGCTGGTATACCCCGCCTTCCTGAAAACGGGCTCTTTCCGTGATGTTCCCTACCAGTTCGTGCGCAAGGATGGATCCGTCATCGATGTGCTGCTGTCGGGAGTCATGGAAAGCGACGAGGACGGCAACATGAAGCGCGCCACGGCCGTTTTTCAGGACATCACCGACCGCAAGAGGACCGAGGAGAAACTGCGCAGCAGCGAGCAGCGCTACCGCGAACTGGCCGACCTGCTGCCCTTGTCGGTCTTCGAGTGCGACGCACAAGGACGAGTCAGCTTTCTCAACAAGGCCGGCAACCACTACTTTGGACTGAGCAACGAGGAAATCGACGCCGGCCTGACCATCTTCGAATTGGTGACGGAAGGGGACCGGGAGAGAGCCCGCACCAACTTCGGTCTGCGGCTGAGCAACGAGCCCACCGGAGGCGGCGAATACCGCTTGCTGGGGAGAGGGGGCCAAGTTTTCCCGGCGCTGATCCAGAGCAACGTGATGATCCGCGACAAGAGCGTGGTCGGCGTCCGCGGCATCGTCATCGACATCTCCGACCAGAAGCGGGCCGAAGAGGAGAGGCGCAAGCTGCAGGAGCAGGTCCTGCACGCCCAAAAACTGGAAAGCCTGGGCGTCCTGGGGGGAGGCATCGCCCACGACTTCAACAACCTTCTGATGGGGATCCTGGGCAATGCCTCTCTGGCATTGGCCGAGTTGCCCTCTTCCTCACCCGCCCAATCCCGCATCGAGGCCATCGAGACAACGGCCCAAAGGGCCGCCGAGTTGACCAGCCAACTCCTGGCCTATTCGGGCAAGGGCAAGTTCGTCCTCAGGCATCTGAACCTTTCCGAGGTAGCGGAGGAAATGACCCAGTTGCTCCACGTCTCGGTTTCGAAGAAGGCGGTGCTGCGCTCTGACCTCGACTCCCACCTGCCGCCCATCGAAGCCGACCCGGCGCAGATTCGTCAGATCGTGATGAATCTCATCACCAACGCCTCCGACGCCTTGGGCCCGCAAGGGGGCAGCATCCGCATCTCCACCTCGCTGCGCCAGTGCTCGTCCAGCGACTTGGCGTCACCCTGGTTGTCTCAGCAACCGTCAGCCGGATCCTACGTGTGCTTGGAAGTAACCGACAGCGGCTGCGGCATGGGGAACGAGACTCTCAAGAAGATTTTTGATCCCTTCTACAGCACCAAGTTCACGGGGAGGGGCCTGGGCTTGGCGGCGGTGCTGGGCATTGTCCGCTCCCATCACGCCTCAATCCAAGTTGAGAGCCGCCCAGACCGGGGCACGACTTTCCGCATCCTTTTCCCGGCTCAACAAGCGCAGGCTTCCTCCCAATCCGCCGTGGAAGGCCGCCGGGAGGGTGAGGATGCCGCTTCCCAGGAATGCATCCTCGTGGTCGACGACGATGGAAGCATCCGCGAACTCGCCGCCCACATGTTGGAAAAGAACGGGTACGCGGTGCTGACGGCGAAAGGAGGATCTCAAGCCATCGATCTCTACCGCCGGCAAGGCCATTCCATCTCCCTGGTCCTGCTCGATATGACCATGCCGCAGATGGACGGCAAGCAGACCTTCCGCGAGTTGCTTAAGCTCGATCCCGAGGTGCGGGTGGTGCTCTCCAGCGGATATAACGAAGAGAGCGTGGGCGAGTTGATGGAAGAAGGCCTGAGCGGTTTTCTGCAAAAGCCCTATCGCCCCCGGGATCTGCTGCAGACCGTCCGCCGGGCTTTAGGCTAACCGGTCAAGGAAGGTGATACCCTCTTCCACGAGCATGGCCACGCCCAAGAAGAGCATCTGCAAGTGGGAGCGCGGAGACTTCGAAAAACACTACTCCGAACACCCCTCGGTGGTGCGAATGCCGCGTTTCGCCTGCCGCAAGTGCGGACGGGTGGCCCGCAAGAAGAAGTGGCTGTGCAAAGCCTTCAAACTGCGCCTCAAGAGTACTGATCTGGAGTAGAGGTGAACCTCAGGAGGCCCAAGGGCCTGGTCCCGTCATGATCAGCCCTGTCCGAGGCTGGAGCGGTCAGCTTCCGAACGGTTGTCGGCCGACCCGCGTGAAGAGCGCCGCGGACCGGCCCAGCGGTCGAGAATCGTCTGCAGGGCTTCCTTACTCACGGGTTTGGCAATGTAGTCGTCCATCCCGGCTTGGAGACACTTCTCGCGCGATCCCTGCATGGCATGAGCCGTCATGGCAATGATGGGGACTTCCTCTTCTCCTTGCAGGCGGCGGATCTCGGCCGTGGCTTCGTAGCCGTCCATCTCGGGCATCTGGCAGTCCATGAAAACCAAGTCGTAATCACTCCGCTGAAACATGCTGACAGCTTTGCGCCCGTTGGAGGCCACTTCAGCTTCGCATCCCAGGCGCTCCAGCAGGCGCAAGGCCACCTTCTGGTTGACCAGATTGTCTTCGGCCACCAGAATCCGCCGCAGCGAGCGGGAGCCGGCCGGCGAGTAGCCGTTGGAGGGACGGGCCAAACGCCGGATGTCGGCCTCGGGAGCCGACGGCCTGTCGGGTGCCAGCCCCTGGGCATCCAAAGGCAAGCTCAAACGGAAGAAGAAGCAGGATCCCTTGCCTGGCTGGCTCTTGGCCGACAAGCTTCCGCCCATCATTTCCACCAGTTGCTTGGAGATGGCCAGACCCAATCCGGTGCCGCCGTACTTGCGGGTCGTGGACGGGTCGGCCTGGGTGAATTTTTCGAAGAGCATGTCGATCTTCTCGGCCGGAACGCCGATGCCCGAATCCTCGACACGCACCTCCAAGAGGGCCTCCCCGTCCTGGGCCGTCCCCAGGACCTCGACTTGCACGTATCCCTCTTCAGTGAACTTGATGGCGTTGCCCAGCAGGTTGGACAGCACCTGGCGCAGACGCACCGGATCTCCCACCAAGAGGCTGGGAACGTCGTCTGGATAAACGATTCGCAATTCCAGGCTTTTCTCACGCGCCTTGGCCGCCAGCAGGTCGGCGGACTCCTCCACTGTCCGCCGCAGGTTGAAGGGAACCGGCTCAAGATGCATTTTGCCGGCCTCGATCTTGGAAAAATCGAGGATGTCGTTGATGATTTTGAGCAAAGTGCCCGCCGATCCATCGATGATTTCGGCGAACTGACGCTGTTTGGCCGAGAGTTCCCCTTCCAGAAGCAGCTCGGTCATGCCGATGACGCCGTTCATGGGTGTGCGAATTTCGTGGCTCATGTTGGCCAGAAAGTTGGTCTTGGCCTTGTTGGCCCGTTCGGCCGCCTCCTTGGCTTGGCGCATCTCAGCCTCTGCTTTGAGCCGCTCCGCCACCTCCTTCTTGAGCCTTTCATTGGCTGAGGAAAGCTCGGCAGTGCGCAATCGCACCAGCCTCTCGATGCGCGAGCGCCGTCCGATGTCGATGATCAGGTAGGAACACAGCCAACCCGTCAGCAGCAGTCCGGCTGCCAATGCAATCCAGGGCTGCCACGTCCGGGTTTGAGCAGCGAAGGAAGGGCGAGCCGTGAAGCGGGCCACCCACATGCGTCCCGGGATGGGCAAGGAGGCCGTGTAAGAGAAGTCGTTTGCTGGTGGAGCGAGCGCGGATTGATAGACGACGCGGTCGCTGGGAGGTGCGTCCTCGTCGACGATCTGCAAGTCGAGGGACAGGGGAGACAAATAGGACAAAGCCGTCTCCACCAACTGGCGAACTCGAAAGGCTCCCGCTGCGAACCCAACCAGGCTTCGGCGCCTCTCCTCTTTGCTGGCCTCAGGGCCGAGACCCTGATAGACGGGCTGGAAAACCAGGAAGCCGAAGGCGTCCAGCGGGTCCCCCAGCATGGTAATGCGTCCCGTGGCCGCCATCAGTCCGCTGTCACACGCGCTTTCCATGACTTCCCGGCGTCCCGGGCGGGTGGCGATGTCGCGTCCCAGGATGGGACGGTTGTCCGACGGTTCGGCGAAAAAGACGGGGAAGTACTCTTCCCGGCGGCCGGCAACCGGTCCGCCTTCCAATGTATCTCCCCAGTCACGGAAAATGAAGTCCTCGAAACCGTCGCGGCGGGCTGCCTCTTCGTAGCGCTCCCGCTCCCGCAAATGGACCCGCGGGACCCAGGCCAGGGACTGGACCACCGGGGAGCGCTGGAGCGAAGGGGTGACGAAGCGCCTGAACTCGGCGCGGCTGAATCCGCCAGTGGCATCGTAGAAGGCGGTCATGGAATGCAGGGTGGAGAAGCTGTCCTCCATCTGCTTCTTGATCTCGGTCACGCGCTCCTCGGCGGCGCGCTCCAGCTCGGTTTGGATCTTCTCGTTTTCCCACGTGCGGACGGCGGCGAAAGCGGCCACACTCACAGACACGCCAGCCACAACCACGATAGTAGCGGTGACATATTCACGCCACTGAGGACGGTTTGAATCCGGCTGTCTTGCCTCATTGGAGCCCATTTTCACCCCACCCTGAACGTGCGGTCGACGCACAGGTCGTCCCCCAAGTCTACCCCTTCCATCGGAAAGCCGCGTCAATTTGTTTAGCATAATTGCCAAGCGCAGAGAAATTCCACATCTTTCCCCCTCTCCTCTCAGGGTCGTGCGTTGATGAAGGCCCGGAAATGCTTGAGCACTGAGCCCGGATCCTCCAGTTGAGGATAGTGACCCACGTCATCCAGCAGAATCACGTCGGCCGAGGGCACCATTTCGGCATAGCGGACGGCCATCCGGCGTCCCGATATGGAATCTAAGGCGCCGGCGATCAAGCGCAGGGGCACATCGGTTCCAGCTAGCGCCCCCACCCAGCGTTCCTCCCAGCGCTGCCGTTCCTTAAGGTAGCGGATGAGGCGGGGCAGGACGCGCAATCCCTGGTCGCGGCTCACCAACTCCCAGAACTGCCGCAGTTCTTCCTCCTGGGGACGCTTGTCGGGCGCAAAGATGCGTGAGAATTGACGCCGGAAGGTACCTTCGCCCAAGAGATGCGCCACTCCCGCTCCCAAGGGCGAAAGCAGCAGCTTCTGGATAAAGAGCGGACGGTTGGCGCCGGGAATGAGTCCCCCGTTGAGAAAACAAACCGATCGGATGCATGGTCGCCGCTCCCCTCCGCCCGCGGCGTGGCGGGCCAGCAGTTCCTGAGCCACGGTGTCGCCATAGTCGTGAGCCAGAATCTCGACTTCGGCGATGTCCAGCTCGCTGAGCAGTCCTTCAATCATGTCGGCTTGGTCGAAAATCGAGTAGGGATATCCCTTGGGCTTGGCGGAAAAACCGAAGCCGATCAGGTCAGGGGCCAGCAAGCGGAAATCGGCGGCCAAGGGATCCCACAACTTGTGCCAGTCCCAGGAGGCCGTCGGAAAGCCGTGGATGCAGAGCAGAAGGGGGCCAACCCCGTCGGAGCGGTAGAAAATCTTGTGGCCCCGATGGCGGTATTCTCTCCCCAATTGTCGCCATTGACGCAAGATCCAACCTCTGGCAGAGCGCCGCTAGGACTCGGAGTTGGGATGATTCTATCGGCGCCACTTTTCTGGGGCAAATAACCGTCCGGGCCAAAAACCGCTTGCCGCCCTCCGCTTTTTGGCGCCGCGAACACGAATAGCCTGGGGGGCAGATGCGTAGAATCGCCGGATGAATTGAAATAAGATGGTTCCATGAACCTCTTCGCCGTACCGCCTGCTGAGGCGCGCTGGCGTATTTAAACTTCGAAAAAAGGAGCTACTCAATGATTCGCAAGATTCTTATTCTAGCCGCTGTGGGTTTGGCCCTCACCGGCGTAATGAGCGCCCAAACCGTCGATGAAGTGGTCGCCAAGGCGCTCGAAGCTCAGGGCGGACTGGCCAAACTCGAGTCTATCGACACCACCAGGGGAACGGGCAAGATCATTCTTCAGGGAGGCGCGCTCAGCGGCGAATTGCGGATCTTCAACATGCGCCCCAACATGATCCGCCTGGAGATGGACTTGATGGGCTCCACCATGGTCCAGGCCTACGATGGCGAAAACGGGTGGCAGATGGTTCCCGCCTCCTTCGGCGGTACCGGCAGCGCCCAGGACATGGGCGAACAGGAAGAACGCGACTTCAAAATGGGAGCCGACATCGACGGTCTCTTGATCGACTACAAGGAAAAGGGCCACGAGATCGAACTGGTGGGCACGGAAGATATGGAAGGGACCGAGGTCTACCACCTCAAGATCACCCACGCCAACGGCCGGGTCGTCGACCAGTACTTCGACACCGAGACCGGGCTGATGCTGAAAAGCGTTTCCAAGCAGTACAACCCGCAAATGGGACAGGACTTGGAGATGCACCAGTACTTCAGCGACTACAAGGAAGTCGATGGCATCCTATTCCCTCACGCCATCGAAACCAAGGTGATGGGCCAAACCGCGGTCCAAATCGCCTTCGAGGAGTTCGTTGTCAATCCTGAGCTCGATGCCGGCATGTTCGCCAAGCCCAGCGACGAATAGCAGCCAAACAGTCTTTTAAGTCACAAGGCGGTGCCCGTCCGGGCATCGCCCGCTCCCCATGAGAGATTAAGCCATGCGACGTGTTTACTTTTTCGCCTTGCTGACGTGCTTCCTGGGATGGCCGATCCTGGCCCAGGTGGAGATCACAAGCGCCACTCTGGGTGATTTGCAGCCCCGCGCCATCGGTCCGGCGGTGATGAGCGGACGCATTGCCGCCTTGGCCGTCTCCCCCTCCGATACCACCCAAATCTATGTGGGAGCCGCAGGGGGCGGCGTATGGCGCTCTAATGACGGCGGAGCCTCCTTCGAGCCGATCTTTGACGAGCACACCCAATCCATCGGCGCCCTGGCCCTCGACCCCAGCAACGGACGGGTCATCTGGGTGGGCACGGGAGAGCCCTGGGTGCGCAATTCGGTGGGAGTGGGAGACGGCATCTACCGCAGCTCTGACGGCGGACGCAGCTTTCAGCACATGGGCCTGGAAGACTCCGAGCGCATCGCTCAAATCATCGTCCATCCCGCCGACTCCGACACGGTTTGGGTGGCGGCCATGGGTCCGCTGTGGTCCGCTGGGGGCCAA
Source organism: Acidobacteriota bacterium (assembly GCA_035471925.1). GTDB lineage: Bacteria > Acidobacteriota > UBA6911 > RPQK01 > DATIPO01 > JANQFM01. Next base: position 12,268 of record DATIPO010000429.1, on the reverse strand, counting down.
CGGGGCGTCTACAAGACCGCGGATGGGGGCAAGACCTGGGAGCAGGTGCTGGCCGGCAGCGATACCACGGGAGCAGCCGACCTGATCATCGACCGGCAGAATCCTGATGTCCTTTACGCCTCGCTTTGGGACTTCCGCCGCACGGCCTATTCCTTCCACTCGGGAGGGCCGGGCAGCGGACTCTACAAGAGCGTCGATGGGGGCCAGAACTGGACGCTGCTGGACAACGGACTGCCCGAAGGCGAACTGGGACGCATCTCGCTGGCCTTGGCCCCCTCGCGTCCCAACCGCCTCTACGCCATCGTCGAGTCGGAGGAAAGCGCACTTTACCGCAGCGACGACGCAGGAGCCTCGTGGGAGCGAGCCGATGACAGCTCCAACGTCATCATGCGTCCTTTCTACTTCGGCGAGATCCTCGTCGACCCCCAGGACTACAGGCGCGTCTACCGTCCCGCCTACACCCTCACCATCAGCAGCGACGCGGGGGAGAGCTTCGAAGGCGCCGGGAACGTGGGGGTCCACCCGGATCATCATGCCTATTGGGTCAACCCTGACGACCCGCGCCATCAACTGACGGCCACGGACGGAGGCCTCTACCGCTCTCTCGATCGCGGACGCAGTTGGGTCTTCCTGGCCAATCTGCCGGTCTCCCAGTTCTATCAGGTGCGCTACGACATGCAAGATCCCTACTGGGTCTACGGCGGACTGCAGGACAACGGCTCCTGGCGCGGGCCCTCCGACGCCCGGGGCGGGGTCGGCAACCATATGTGGCAGAACCTGGGAGGCGGAGACGGATTCCACGTCTGGCCCGATCCCTCCGATCCCCAGGCCGTCTACTGGGAATCGCAGGGCGGCAATGTGCAGCGGCTCGACATCGAAGTGGGAGACAGTCAGAGCATCCGCCCCTTCGCCACCGGCGAGGACGTTGAAGAATTGCGCTTCAACTGGAACACGCCCATCCACATCGGGGCCTCCAGCCAGGCCCTCTACACGGGAGCCCAATACCTATTCCGATCCAGCGACCAGGGTCGCTCCTGGCAGCGGATCTCGCCCGACCTGACCAGCGACGATCCTGAAAAGCAGCGCCAAGCCCAGTCCGGCGGACTCACCATCGACAACACGACCGCAGAAAACCACTGCACGATCTACACCATCAGCGAGTCGCCCCTCGATCCCGCCATCATCTGGACGGGCAGCGACGACGGACGAGTCCATGTCACCCGAGACGGAGGCCAGAACTGGAACGACGTCACCGCAAACATTCAGGATCTGCCCGAGGCCGCCTGGGTCAGTTCGGTGCACGCTTCTCCCCACGCAGCGGGAAGGGTCTACGCGGCCTTCGACAACCACCGCAGCGGGGACCGTGCGCTCTATCTCTACCGCAGCGACGATTTCGGACTCACCTGGAGCTCCCTGGCCCAAGACTCGGTGCAAGGCTTCGGGCGCGTCCTGCGCGACGATCCGGTCAATCCCGATCTGCTCTTTGCAGGCACTGAAAGCGGACTCTTCATTTCCCTCGACGGCGGCGGTCACTGGGCCGCGCTGCAAGGGTTGCCTGCGGTTTCAGTGCGCGATGTGGCCATTCACCCACGCGACCACGACCTCGTCATGGCCACCCATGGACGCGGCATCTACATCCTCGACGACCTCACGCCTCTGCGCCATCTCAACACTCAAGCCGTCATGGCCGAGGCCGCCCTACTTCCTTCCCGTCCCGTCCAGCTCTCCAGCGGCTTCGATACCCGCCAGCGTTTTCAAGCCGGCAACTGGAACGGACAAGGACGTGGCGAAATGGCCGTCATCGCCTATCACCTGAGAAAACGTCACATTCTGGGCGACCTCAAAGTCGAGATCTTCGACGGTGACGGCAATCTGGTGATCACCCTGCCCGGCGGCAAGCGCAAGGGACTCAACCGCGTGCAATGGGCCATGCGCGGCGAAGCGCCCCAAGTCGCCCAATCTCCTACCCTGGAAGCGGTTCCCGCTCTGGGCCCGCTGGTGGCCGAGGGCACCTACAAGATCCGCCTCACCAAAGGCAAGAACACCTACGAGGGGGATCTGCAACTGATCCTGCCCGACGAATTCCCCTTTACGCCCCAGCAACGCCGCCAACGCCGGGATCTTATCTCCACCCTCTACGAGATGCAGGACGACCTCGCCTATCTGGCCCAGGCCGTGGCAAGCCTCAAGGAAGAGGCCCAAGCCCGGATGTCTGAAGCCGAATCCAGCGACGCCCTGACGGGCCGGCTGGAAAACCTGGTCGAAGAACTGGATCGGCTGCAAGGGCAACTGGTGGTGTCACGGAAAGTCCAGGGCATCAGCGGAGAAGAGCAACTGAGGGAAAAGGTGGTGGGACTCTATGCCAACGTGAATTTCTATAATGGTCCGCCCACCCAATCTCAGATCGACCGCAGCCAAGCCCTGGCTCAGGAAGTGGCACAACGCCGAGAGGACTTGGAGTCGTTGTTCGAACAAGACCTCCCGGCTCTCAACCAAGCCTTGGAGTCGGCCGGATTCCAGGCCTTGACGCTGCTGTCGCGCCAAGCCTACGAAGAGAGCAAACGCTGAGGGGCGGCACAGCTTCCAGCAAAAGCCGTGCCTTGCCTCCTCCTCATGTCCACTGCATGGCGGCAAGGCCATGGACGCGCCGCAGCAGGGCAATCTGGCCGATGTGCTGGCTCTCGTGGGCCAACATGAAGGCCAAGGCGCCCAGGACGTCTTCGCGTCCGATAACGGGGAACTTGTGGGGCGAATCGGCCAGCAGCTCCTCAGCGCTGATCTGCTGCAGGCGTTCCTCCAGCAGACCGGAAACCTCCTGCCAGGCGAACATCAATTCGGCCAGCGAGGGAATCTCGCCCAGTTCCTCTACGCTGTTGACGTCCTGGGTGATGTCGGCGAAAGGACTCTCGGCCTCTTCCAGGCCCAACATACGGGCCAGAAAATAGCGGGCATCGATGAGATGAAGCGTCAGGAAGGCGATGTTGTTGGCGTCCCCCGGGCGCTCCTGGGCCACGCCGTCATCGACTCCGTTGAGAGCGTTCTGAAAGAGGCGGGTGTTGAGGTCAAGAGTGGCGTAAAGGGGTTCGACGGCTGGCTGCATTCGTTCTTCGGCTCCTTAGTGTCTTGATCGGTTGCGCTTTTCGGGCCATATAGTACATGAGCCGGGCGGGACGGGTGAAGGGCGGTGGCGGACCGGCCTCAAAAACCCAGCAGGGGACCAAGCTGGCTCAACTCATCGACCACGTGATCAGGACAGACTCCCGTTGCCTCCGCGGTCATTTCGCAGCCTTCTCCATACTGCATCCACACGGTTGGATGCCCCAACTCACGGCCGATGCCGATCTCAAGGTCGAGGCGGTTTCCAATCACGGCCACTTCCGACGCATCCAGGCGCAGGGCCCGAGTCAAGTCCATCAGAGCCTGGCGCTTGCCGCATCCCGAATCGACAATGCGGACAGCGTCGAAGAAACCCGCAAGCCGGCATTTCTCCAATTTGCGGACTTGGAACTCACGCTCGCCGTGGGTCAGTAGAAAGAGGCGGTAGTTGAGCCGCAGCTCCTCCAGCAAGCGGCGCGTCCCCGGCATGCGGGTCAGCCGGCTGACGGACGGCCTTTGGAAGACAGCATCGCGGGCCTGCCAGGCCCTTCTTCCCAAGGACGGAAGTTGCTGGGCCAGCAGTTCGGGCAAGCCGGAGGGGTTTCGCCGCCGGAAAGCGAGCAAGAGCTCCTCCAAACGGTGCTGAGATGGAAGATGGGGCGGCTCCGGTTGGCCGTCAGCCTCCCCTCGGGCGGCGCGTTGGGCCGCCAGCATTCGCCGCGCGGCCTCGCGTTCCAGAGGCACGATGAGGTCCTCGTAGCTGCGGATCAGTGTATCGTCAAGGTCGAAAACCAAAGCACGCACATCGCGCCTCATGAATTCATCCTAGCAAACCCGGCGAGCGCCGCCGCGGCATTGTGACCCGCATGACTCGCAGCCCCGAGGGCACTATGCGACAATGGTTGGCCGGGGAAGCGAGAAAGGATCACTATGCCGGTCAGAATCCTCCAGGTTTTCCTTGCCTCCATGCTCGCCCTCGTCCCCGCAATCTCGGCTTGCGCTGACCTGCAGGCCCAGCCCTTCGGTGAAGACGAGCTGCACTTTCCCCAGGTGGTTTTCGGGGGCGGTTCCCAGACCATTTTCGCCGTCCATAACCCCAATCCCGGACTCTTGACGATCTTCCATCGCTTTTTCGACTCCGACGGCAATCCCGTAGGCGGTTTTCAGAATTTCACCGTTCCACCGCTGGGAACACACCGACTTGAGCTGTCGCCGGACGGCCCCCAAACCGTGGGACGCATGGAGTTTACCTCCGACCTTCCCTTCACCGCCACGGCCTTCATTCTTCTGGAGGTAGGAGGAGAACTGCGTCCTCTGGTGGGCGCCCAACCAGCCCCTTTGGCCATCCAGACCCGATTCTTCGGTTTCTTCGGCCAAGGGACCCGTTCAGGAATGGCGCTGGCTAATCCGGACGCCGACTCGACCAACGTTTTAGTCCGCCTCTTCAACTCGGCGGGCCTGGTGATCCGCAGCCAAGGTTTTCTGCTGGAGGGATTCCACCAGCGACCGGTGTTCCTGGACGAGCTGTTTCCCAATCTGAACAGCTTTGAGGGAGTCGTCGACGTCCTGGCCATGCCCCTGCCCGTATCGCTGATCAGCCTGACCCAGGACGCGCAGGGCAACATCGCCACGGTGGCCACCGTTTTCCCGAATGACCCCTGAGTCCCAAGACGCCTGCGAGAACCGATGAGCCGATGGAAGCCGCCTCAAGATGTGAGTCCCTTGGAAGCAGCAGCCCTGGAACGCTTCCGGGACTTCTTTTCCAACCTCACCGCACAATCGGTTGAAGAGCAGATCGAGACGCTTTACGCCCAAAACGTCCATTTCAACGATACCCTCAAAACCGTGCGGGGACGGGACCGACTCAAACAGTATCTGATCCACAGCGCTGAGGCCGTGGAGATGTGCCGGGTCCAGATCGTCGACTCGGCACGCGCCTCCCAAGGATTCTACTTGCGCTGGTGCATGGACATCCGCTTCAAGCGCTTCAACAGAGGCCAGACCACCCGTTCGATGGGAATGAGCCACATCCGCTTCGACCAACAGGGGTTGATTGAGTACCACCAGGACTACTGGGACTCGGGCGGCGGCTTCTTCCAATACCTGCCCTTCGTCGGACGCCTGGTCCGCGCCATCAGGAAGCGTCTCTGAGCCTCCCAGCCGCCGGCCATCGATGCGCACGCACAGTGCAGATTGCTTCGCGCCCCCCTGAAGCTGGTTGACCGCTTGCTCCTTGCCATGTCAAAGGGAAAAAAGTGAGATTCAAGACCACCCTCCACTGCACAGACATTGCGTATAAGCAGCAAAATATGGCAAATTAGACTACGTTGAAGACGGCTCAGGGCTCTCACTGGGTGACTTGACATGGTCAGACCTCCTGAGACGTCTTCAGTCGTGGACTCTATACCTGTGCTGCAGGTCGATGCCCGTGATCGTTGCTTTCAGGAAAGACTCCACTGTTTTTTTCATTCACGACAGAATCATGTCTCTTTCAACGAAGAGAGAGACTGCTGGTGCGGATACGAGGTTGGATTGTACACCCGGAGCCTATGGGCTTTGGCGGAGGCGCTGTTTACTATGGAAAAAGCTATGCAAGACAAGAAACTCAGGCAACTGGGCCACCGCATTCGCATGGCCCGAAAAGCAAAAAGCATTACGCAGGAGAGGCTGGCGGAGTTAGCTGGGCTGTCGACGACCTATATCGGACGCCTGGAGCGCGGCGAGAAAACGCCCTCCATCGACACTCTGGTGACACTTTCCGAAGCGCTGGAACAGTCGCCCTTGGACTTGCTCATCGACCTCGACAGTTCGCTAGGCAAGGAGCACATCAAGAACCGTATCCGCAACCTGCTGGGTTTGCTTTAGCGGTGGAGTCATTCCTGTGGACGGGGCCCGAAAGGGCCTTTTCTTTTTCCTCTCGATACGACATGACAGTCCTGATAATGACACGTTTGCGGTCCCTTCGGTCAAGAGCGCGGTTCGAAACCCTCGAACGGCCATCAGCCACAGTGTCCCCGAGGCATGCCCAGGTTCGAACTTCGAATGTCGGACCGTCGAACCTCGAACTTCCCGCGCCCCCAGGTGCAGAGAAATGCCGCCCACAAGTGACGATTTCAAGAGGCTGACGAGGCACTAGTCCTCATCGTGACCCGATTCGGGTCTGTCGGATTGGGGAGGTTCCGCCAACTGGCGGCCCAGCTTGTCAGCCGCCTGCTCGCTGCCATCGTCCTTGCCGCTCACTGTAATGGTGTCCAAACCGTGCCCTTCGGGACCGGCTTCGGCCCGGTTAAGCCTGAGGGCGAAGAAGAGCCCCAGGAACCCCAACAGTGAGAAGATCCACATGCCGTACTGGTAACCGGCGGGATTCCCGGCTCCGGCCTGGCCGTAGTCGTTGGCGGAGCCCACCATCAGGTTAAGAAGAGCCACCCCAGCCTGTTGCAGCAGGGTCATCAAGGCGTAGGCCGTCCCCAAGCGGTTCTCGTTGACCACATAAGCGACCGAGGGCCACATGACCGCCGGAATCAACGAGTAGGCGATGCCCATCATAGCGATGGGAACATAGGGACTCAGCCCCGTATAGGCCATCATCAGGTAAACCGGCATGATGAGCACTGACCCGACAACCATCAGGTGAGAGCGCCGGCCCATCCAATCAGCCAGGAATCCGAAGACCGGAGTGGCGAAGATGGCGGCCACCGAAATCATCGACAGCAATGGGCCGGCCGCGGAGTCGTCGAGATTGTAATTGTGCATCAAGAACTTCACGCCAAAGGTCTGGAAGGGGAAGATGGCGGAATAGAAAGTGGCGCAAAGTCCCACGATGAGCCAGTAGGAGCGAGAAAACTTGAGCAGATCACCCCACACCAGCCTGTCGGTTTCACCTGCCGCGCCCAAAGAGTATTGCTCTTCGGCCTGCTTCTCCAAGATCCAATAAACGGCAGCCGCGATCACTGAAGCGAAACCGATGACGGCTGCCATGAAAAGCGGCTTCTGCCAATCGTCGTAGAGGCTTTCGAACCATCCCGTCGAACTCTGAGCCGCGGCGGCTCCGGCGCGGGCCACCATCAGGTTGACTCCGAAGGCCAGTCCCAGCTCACGCCCCTTGAACCATTTGGCCAGTGCCGTTGTGATGGCCACGATCATCGATTCAGCGCCGAATCCGAAAATAAAACGTCCTCCCAACATCATCTGGAAATCGCCGCTAAGGGCCGTCACAACTGCTCCCAGGACACAGATTGTGGTGAAGACGAAGGTGGCATTGCGGGTTCCGAACTTGTCGATCACGGGCCCGGCCAGCAGCAAGAGCAGGATGCTGGAGAGGCTGTAGATGGCGTTGAGAGATCCGATCATCTGATTGGAGAATCCCAGTTGCTCGGTCAACAGAGGAGCCACCGGCGCAATGCTGTCGTAAATGTAGTAGTTGCCGAACATGGCGATGCTGATGGCCAGCAGCACGGCCCAGCGCAACAGAAATGGCGGACGCGAATCAGAGGCAGGATTTTGCTCAGTCATTTGCAGGGTAGCTTAGCCGAGCGCGGGTCCGGTGGCAAGAAGGAGAGCCTTCCCAAGTCTTGCCGACAGCGGGGAAGTCAGGACTTCGTAGGGCCTTAAGAGGGCCGTCCTTTGCAGGCGTGAAATACCCTGAGTTGCGCCGGCGGCTCATTGCGCAAGCAGACTGGCCTAGCCCGGCGGGAAGTTGGCGAGCAACAACGGCTGGCCCTCGAAGCTTTGCTGTTGCGGGCAAGGCTAGTAGTCTATGCGGCATGGGCCCAACGCGCCAAGTGTGGAAGACGGACAAGGCCGGGTCGCTGCGGCGTCTGACCCTGCGCCAGGAGGATCTGGCGGCGACACCGCACGACTGCCTGCGGGTGCGGACACGCGCCTGTGGACTGAATTTCGCCGACCTCTTCGCACTGCTGGGAGTCTACTCGGCTACTCCCGAGGGCCCCTTCACTCCCGGCTTGGAGTTTTCGGGCCGGGTTGAGAGCGTGGGAGAAGCCGTGGAGGATTGGGAACCTGGCGACCGCCTCTATGGTGTCACTCGCTTTGGAGGCTACGCCGACGTCATAGACGTTAAGCCTGGCTACTGCCGTCCCCTCCCGTCTGGCTGGACCTTCGCCCAAGGTGCCGCCTTTCCCGCCCAGACGCTGACCGCCTGGTACGCCCTCGACACCCTGGGCAGAGCCCGGGCGGGGCACAACGTGCTGGTGCAAAGCGCTGCCGGAGGAGTCGGACTGCAATGCCTGAATATCTGCCGGGGGCTGGGCATCCGTCCCCTGGCCAGCGTGGGCAGCGCTGAAAAAGTCGGCTTCCTGAGGGAAAAAGGATTTGATGAGGTGATCGTCCGCCGAAAAGACCGCTTCAAGGAAGATGTCCGCCGACTGCTGGGGGAAGAACCCTTGCATCTGGCCCTGGACGCCGTGGGCGGATGGGTGCAAAAGCAGAGCTACGACCTGCTGGCGCCAACCGGACGCTTGGTCGTCTTCGGAGCCGCCCGCTTCATGCCCGGGGGAAGCCGCATGAATTGGATCAAGGCCGCCTGGAAGTATCTCAACCGCTTTCGGGCCGATCCCCTCAACATGATCGCCGAGAACAAAAGCGTAATGGCCTTCAACCTGATTTGGCTGTGGGACCACCTCGATCTGATGTCCTGCCTGATGCGCCAAATCGAGGACCTGGGCCTCCCCCCTCCCCACGTGGGACGCGAGTTCCCTTTCGAGGAGGCGCCGCAAGCTCTGGCCCACCTGCAAAGCGGCCAATCGGTGGGCAAGGTGGTGCTGAAGGTTTCGCCCTGAGCCCGGAAGCCAAGACCCATGGCACCTCCGTGCTTCGGCGAGCCGCGGCGGTGAGCCGCTCCCTTGAGGCCAGCCGGCGGCTCACTCAGAAGGGCTTGTAGACGGCCAGGTATGCGGCCAGTGCGCCGATGACGATGGATGCCCACCAGATCAGGGCCGAGCCCGACATTCGACGGGCCAGCACGACCAGAAGGGCAAAGACGATCCAGATGAGCACCTTGGCGAAGACCCAACCCGGCCAGGGCATGGCATAACCGAGCTTGGCGACCAATCCGAAGCCCGCAACCAAAGCGATCAGAAGTCCGATGCCGTTGGTCATGAGCCCGGTCTTGCGCCAGGCCGAAGCCCGCTCGCCGCCCAGAGAGTGGACCAACAACAACCCTCCCAGGGAGATCATGATCATGAAAATGCCGATCAGGTGCGCGACTTTATAGAAGAGATAGCTCATAAGATTCCCTAGCTGTCCTCCCCGCCCCCCGGCGAGGAAGTGATTTTGATGGAGAGGTCTCAGATGAGGACCGCCTGCTCTCAGCTTTTTATACAATCTGCCCGTCAGGGTCAACGCAACAAGTGACAACTGCTGACAACAAAGCCGTCTCAAAACGGTTGGATCTGAGGTCGGGAAGAGCCATATGCGGATTCTTTGCTTAGGACACAGCTTCACAGGACGCCAGTTGGACTCGCATTTTTCGGAGCACCAGGTGTGCTTCCTGTCGCGCCGCTCCGCCCAGCTTCGAGAAGAAGGCGTAGAGGCCCTGCGGCAGAGTGAATTCCAGGCCTATCTGGAAGAGCGCCCGCCCCAGGCGGTGGTCGATACTGTGCCGGCCATCCAGGATGAGGAGGGCGGCATCGAAGACCCGCCCTACTGGCCGCTCTTGGAAAAGCTGTTGGAGGAGCATCCCCAGACGCCCGTAGTGCATGTCAGTTCCACCTCGGTCTATCCGGCAGGAGCCGACGAAGCTCAAAGCGGCGACCTATTGCCCGTCTACAACGAAGCCTCTGAAGCCGCTCCCGGCAAAGCCCGAGGACTGAGGCGGCTGCTGCTGGAGCACAAATGGATCGACTTCCTGCCCACGCTGCGCATCGTCCGCTCGGGCGGCATCTATGGCCCTGGACGCTGCTTGGCGCTGCGCATTCGCCGTGGCGACTTGGGCCGCATCCGCTCCGGAAACAAGATGGTCTCGCGCATACACGTCCACGACCTGTGCCGGGTCGTCCTGGCCGCGGCCGGCCAAGACGAGAAGAAGGCAGTCCGCGTGATCAATGCCGTCGACGCCCGCTCCACCCTCAACAGCGAGGTCTTCCAGTGGATCGAAGAAGAACTCGACGTCATCATCCCCGGTGACTGGCGGGACGCTCCTCCCTATGGACGCCAAGTCACCAGCCTCTACCTGCCCCAGATGATCGACGGGCACTACCTTTATCCCACCTTCAAGGAAGGCTACCGGGCCTGCCTCTCGTCATGAACGGCGGATCTGTTGTAGAATTCTGTCATGTCGGAACGAACTGAAACTTACTCGCTGCCCAGGCAGATGGGAGTCTTCCTCGATCTGATCCGCTTCGAGCACACCCTCTTCGCTCTGCCCTTCGCCTATTCGGGCATGATCTTAGCGGCGGACGGATCGCCCACTTGGATCCAGTTTTTCTGGATCACGGTGGCCATGGCGGCAGCCCGCACTTCGGCCATGGCCTTCAACCGTTGGGCCGACCGCCATCTGGACGCCCGCAACCCGCGCACGGCCAACCGGCCCATTCAGCGCGGCCGCATCCAAGCCGGACTGGTGCTACTGCTGGCTCTGGTTTCCCTGGCTGTGCTGGGCCTGGCTGCCTACCAGCTCAATCCGCTTTGCTTCATGCTGTGGCCGGGAGCCTTCATCCTGGTAGCGGGATACAGCTACACCAAGCGCTTTACCTGGATGTGTCATTACGTGCTGGGACTCACCGATGCCCTGGCGCCCATGGGGGCTTGGGTGGCGGTCACCGGCACCATCCTGCAGCCTTCCGACCTGCCGGGATGGTTGCTGTCGGCCGGCGTGATGGTGTGGATCGCCGGTTTCGACATGCTTTACGCCCTGCAGGACATTGAAGTCGATCGCCGTGAGGGCCTCTACAGCATCCCGGCCCGCTTCGGCGTCGGAAAAGCCCTGGGCATCGCCCGCCTTTCTCATGCCGCCGCCGTGGTCTTCTTCGCCGCCGCGGCCTGGACGGCCGGCTTGACTTGGCCTTTCTGGCCCGCTCTTGCGGCGGTGTGTTTGCTCTTCGTGTGGGAGCACCGCCTGGTGCGTCCGGATGATCTGACGCGCATCGACGTGGCCTTCTTCAACGTCAACTCCTACATCAGCCTGACGCTCTTCGCCGCCATCCTGGCCGGCGTCTACTGGCCCTGACGCGGCGGCCGCACGCGGAAGGCCGACTTGCCCTTGATGCGGTAAGTCTCGAAGTCGTTGTGGTCGGTGGTGAAGATCGTCTTGAGATTCTCCCGCCGCGCCAAATGAACCAACGTGGCATCGGCAAAGTCCATAGGCCGGTCCTGATAGCGTGCCATCAGCACCTCAATCCCAATGAGATCCTCATCGCTTAGGGGAAGCACCGTGACAGCCCCCGAACGCAGGACTTCCCAGGCCGCTTCAAGGAGCACGGGCTTTTCCTTGATGAAGTGGAAGAGTTCACACAGCACGGCAGTCGTGGTGGCCAATGGAAAGCTGAGAGAGTCGAGTTCCCTGTCGCAGACTTCGTGCCATTGGTCCGTTTCATCGACGAGAGCCAGTATGGCCCCGCTGTCAATCAGCCCCTTGGGCCTTTCGCCTTTCGGCTTCACGTTTCCTTTTGGCTTCAAGTTCCTTCCTCAACATCTCGCCCACCTTTTGGCTGACGTTTTGTGAAAAGTGCGGGTCGCCGCTGCGAAAGGTGCCGACCACGGCCCGGACCCGCTCACGGATGGCTTCCTGGCTGTCGTGGGCATCCCCCCCTTCCACCCTCTCCATCAGCCACTCCTCCGCGATCTGATCGAGCAGGACTGAAAGGCTGACGCCATCCTTGCGCGCCTCCTCCTCCAGAGCCATCTTCAGTTCCGGTTCCATGCGCCAGCTATAAACTTCGCTCTTGGCCATGCACTACACTGTAGTGCATTAGCACGGCGCGTGTCAAGAACGTGTTTCGCATGTCTCCTGACAATTGATAAAGAGCGACTTGGCTAGTGAGTTGCGGCCCGCTCAGAGACTGAAACGGACTCTACCTGGGTGGTTGCCGACGTTCAGGACGACGCTCGGCGAGGCGGCCCCTCATGAATGCGCCACTGGATCAACGCTAGGAGCGGCCCCGAAAGCTGCGCATCCATTCAGTTGGACGACACCCCGAGGTCGAGGCGGCCGGAGGTG
>DATIPO010000428.1:0-15749 GCA_035471925.1 Acidobacteriota bacterium | reverse complement strand
GTCAATACGTGGCATGTCTTCCCCTCGAGAGCCTTGAAAAATCCAGAAACCCTGGCACCCGCCATACCCCTTAGAGAGCGCCTTTGGTCATAAAAACCAGCGGAGCTTAGCAGAACATACTGACCATAACAACTTCAGTCTAAGTACTTAACTCTCGAAACTCAGCACTATTTGCTGCTGATAAAATACTCACCCGTCGTAGAGCAAGCCTAAACGAGAGCTGGCCGGGGGACTTCCCGGTGTTGAGGCGGGCGGCCCGCGCGGAGCTGCCCAGCAGGAGACCGGCGGCCGGTCAGGGCAGCTCGGTCGGGGTGACGGGCAGGTTGGACCACTTGCCTTCCGGCAGCAGGACGGTGAGTCCGGCCACCGCCACCGGCTGGTCGGAACGGATGCGCACCAATCCCCGGTAGTCATCTGGCCGTTGGGGCGGCACCAGAAAGTTCTTGCCCTCGATGAGCCATTCGAAAAGCAGCATGCTCAGCCGTTGGCGGGGTCCGATGACCACTTCGTTGAAGTCAAAGGCGACTCCATCCTGGTCAACGGCCTCAATCTCAACCGTGGCGCTGACCAAGGGGTCGGGGTTGACGATGGCCAAGGCGCTTTCCCGTCCCTGAGTGATGGTTGCCGGAGCGCTGAAACTGCGGCCCGGCTCGACCAGAGGGATCTCGACGGCTGTCTGCACGTTGACGGAAGGAATCTCATCCAAAGCTGAGTCGCAGGAGAACGGAATCCCCTGAATGAAGGCCACTTCGGACATCAAGTGAACGGGACCCTGAGTTCGTACTCGGGCCCATCCGGCAAAGGCCCGTCCGGTGTCAAGAGGGGCCGAGAGCAGGTGGGAGGGCGGCACAGGAAAGGACTCCTGCACGGGCAGACTTCCTGCGCACAACCGATTGGCAGTTAGGTTTCCCCGATTGTCGAAGAAAGCTAGCGAAGCGCTTCCCTGAACGGTTGCGGAATGATTGAAAAGGGTCAGGGTCGAGACGGCGGTCTGACTTGGGCTGAAGAGACTGCCGACCAAGATAGGCGCAATGCGCTCAATCTCATCGGGCCCAGGTCCGGGGCCTGGGCCAGGCCCGGGACCCGCCGCCGGGTTATTGACCTCCAGAAAGGAGAGTCTTTGTGAAGTCTCGAAGAGGACATCGAGCGATGCTGGCTGGAGCCGAACGCGGGCCACCTCGACCGGAGCCTCCTGCGAATCGGCCTTCACAATGGCCAGAAAACCGCCCGATGAGGCTTCGAAGGAAATATCACGATAGGTGAAGCCGCCCGGCAGAAGTAGCTCGGGCTCCTCAACGAAGCTTGCCAAGTCAAGTCTGCCCAGATGGAAATCGGGTTGAACCCGGAACAGCGCATAGGGGCGGTCAGGATCGCTGGGGTCGGTGGACAATCGAATGATCTGGGTAGGGGCCTTGCGGGTAATGAGATCTCCCGTATCCCGACTGTGGACTCTCAACTCCAAGACTGCGGGGGGGAGTATCGGGACGTCGGGAACGGAAAGATTGACGACGATTACCGCATCATCGGTCAGCAGAAAATCGCGGGGCCAGTTGAAGGTCGGGCTCTCGCCGTCTTCGTATTCTGGAAACAGCAGCACTGCCGGCTGTTCTTGATCCAGTCGGATCAAGTAGAAGTCTCCGTCGCTGGAGCAGATGGAATAGAGCCCTTGACTGTGGATCTCTAGACCCACGCAGAGCTCATCGCCGAAGGTGCCCAAGACGGTCGATGTCTGGGCCTCCAAATCGATCCGGTAGAGATTGGTGGGGTCTCCTGCGGTTTGGACGAGATCAGAGCCGAAAATGAGAGGGGATTCTTGGCCGAACGCCGGAAGAGTGGCAAGAAACAGGACCATGACGGCCAAGCCGCCGAAGCGCAAAATGCGTATTTTTTCGCCTTTCATGATGCGTATTTTTACACACCTGGCTTGGGGGGTCAAGACTTTTTTGCACGGGCCTTGAGGAGGCTCGAACCCGCAAGGGCGGAAAGTCTGTCTGAGCCGGTACTGCAAGAGCGGCTTCTGGCGGCTGTTGGCCTTGGACGACCTGCCCGGGCGCATGCGGCGCCTACTCGCTCCGCAGGGCCTCGGCCGGATCTACGGAGGCGGCCCGCCGGGCCGGTTGCAAGGCGGCCAGCAAAGCCACAGCGGCCAGGAGAGCGATGACGGCGGCGAAGGTCGTCGGATCGGTGGGCGCCACTTGAAAAAGCAGACTTTCCATGAGGCGCGTGAGGAGGGCGGCACCGGCCACTCCGATAGCCACCCCGGCCAAGGTGGTGCTCAGGCACCGTCGGACAACCATCCCCACCACGTCCAAACGCTTGGCCCCGAGGGCCATGCGGATGCCGAATTCCCGCCGTCCGCTGGCGATCTGGAAAGCCATCACGCCGTAGATCCCCACGGCGGCCAGGACCAGAGCGATGAGCCCGAAGATGGCCAGCAACAGAGTGTTGAAACGGGGCCCTCCCACCGATTCCTCCAGCAGCCGCTGCATGGTCTGGATGTTGGCGACCGGCTGGTCCTCGTCAATGGCCCACACTTGACGGCGTACCCCCGCGGCCAGATCAGCCGCATCGCCCGAGGTGCGGACGACCAAATCGCGAGGCCCGAAGGCTGGGGACTGGGAATAGGGGAGATAGACTTGCCGCCTGGGGCTTGATCCCAGTTGCAGGCGGATATCTTTGATCATCCCGACGACGGTGAGCCAAGGCCTTCTTTGGGTGCCCATCTTCATGCGCTTGCCGATGGGGTCTTGGCCGGGCCAGGCCTCGCGGGCCATGGTTTCATTAACGATGATCACAGCGGGCGCTTGCGGGTCGTCCTGGGGGCCGAAGGGACGTCCCGCCACCAGAGGCATCCCCATGACTGCGAAATAGCCGGCGCTGATTGATGCCGGAGTTGCCGCCAGGGTTTCGATCCCCTCCCGCTGCTCGGCCAGGAAGGTCATGTGGCCCTTCTGGATCTTGATAGGTGCCGCCGTCACGACGCCTGCGCCCTCGACGCCGGGCAGCGAACTCACCCGTTCCAGCAACTGGTCGTAGAAGGCCGCCCGCCGGACCGTGTCAGGATATTTCGAGTAGGGCGGAAAGACTTCCAGAGTCAGCAGCCGGTCAATCTTGAAACCGGGATCGACGCTGTTGAGACGGGCGAAGCTCTTGATCAGCAGTCCGCTGCCGACCAGCAGAATCAGAGCCAGGGCGATCTCTCCGATGACCAGCGCCCGCCGAGTCCAGTTGCGGGCCGTGCCTCCCCGAGCCACTTCCTTGAGGGCTTCGACAGGATTGGGCCTGCTGGCTTGCAGAGCCGGGACGGTTCCGAAGAGCAGGGCCGTCGCCAGCGACGCGGCCAGGGCGAAGATGAGGACATTCGAATCGACCGAGGCGGTCCTGGCCGCGGCCAGGGTGTCGGGAGTCAGCGCCACCAGGGCGGGAACGCCCCGGAAAGCCAAAAGCAGTCCGGCCGACCCACCCACGACGGCCAGCAGCAGGCTTTCGGTAAAGAGCTGGCGGACGATCCTGGCGCGGCCCGCCCCCAGGGCCAGACGCACGGCAATCTCCCTGCGGCGGGCGGCGGCCCGCGCCAGCAGCAGATTGGAGACGTTGAGACAGGCGATGAGCAAGACCAGGACGGTAGCCGAAAGCAAGATCAGCAGCGACGGACGCAAGTCGCCTACGAGTTGCTCGTGAAGCGGGTTGACGACGACGTCGACACCGGTGTTGGTCTTGGGATAGAGACGGCGCAAGCGCTCGGCCACCGCTTCCAACTGGGCCTGGGCTTGGTGCCTGGTGGCGTCCTGGGCGAGGCGACCGACCACGCGCAGGTAGTGGGCCTGACGCTGACCGGCCACGTCCTCGCTCATCTTGGTGGCGATCCACACGTCTGTAGCATTGGAGGGGAACCGAAAGGCGGCCGGCATGACGCCGATGATTTCGACCGGATGGCCGTCGATTCTGACCGTCGTCCCGATCACGCTGCTGTCGCCCCCGAAGCGGCTCTTCCACAGGCCGTAGCTGATCACGATGACTTTCATGCCGCCGGGCTGGATGATCTCATCGGGAGCGAAGGTGCGCCCCTCCACCGGGTCGACGCCGAAGATCTCAAAGAAGCGGTCGGTGGAATAGACGGCGTTGACCATTTCCGGCTCGCCTCCCCCGGTCAGGCTGACCGGGTTAGTCGAGTAGGCAACCATGTCCTGGAAAGCCGTGTTGTTCTCGCGCCAGTCGATGAAGTTGGAGGGGGCGACCGGGTTTTGTGCGTTGTCCTGGTAGATGAATTCTTCCCAAATGGTCATCAGCCGGTCGGGCTGGTGATAGGGCAGAGGACGCAGAAGCACCGCGTTGACGGCACTGAAGAAAGCCGTCGTGGCTCCCACGCCCAGGGCCAGCGTGAGGACGGCAACCAGGGTGAATCCGCGCTGAGTGACGAGCATTCGCAGGCCGTAGCGCAGATCTTGGCTGAAGCGTTTCAAGAAATCCCCCCGGCCGGCCCGGGAACTCCGGGCCTGACCGGCAGCGAGGCCGGCCTGCGCTGGACGGGACTCCCAGTGGGCCTGGGGGGCGCGCAGGACGTAAGCCAGGGCTTGGCGCCAAAACCAGCGCCGCGCCTTGCCCCGACCCTGTTCCCGCCAGCGCCGGCGGAAGACGTTGTCCAGTTCCTCCAAAACCTCTCGCCGCCAAGCGGACGGCAGGACCGCGTCCAACAGGGCCCGGGCGGCACGCGGCGGACGGCGGCGGTTGCGGCGTTGCTTCACGGCGATTCCACCCCTTCCCACATGCGCAGCAGGCTGCGGCGGCTCTCCTCCAGCAGTTGGCGGGCCGCCGGCAGGACGGTGAAATAGCGCTTGGCGCGTCCGCCGGGCTCAGGCGACGGCTGGCCCAGCTTGGAACGGACCAAGCCGCGCTTCTCCATCCGTCGCAGGGCGATGTAGACGGCGGCATGGGAAACGTCGCGTCCCGTCCTGCGCCGGATCTCCTCCATCACCTCGGGAGTGCAGGCGCGCTCTTCCAGGCGCAGGCATCCCAGCAGCACCAATTGCTCGAACTCTCCCAGCATCTTCTTGGTCGGCATGGATGTTTAACTAGCACAGCTAGTAATCGTCTGTCAACGAGTTTTGCGAGAAATGAGATCTTGCGCGACGCCTCTCCAGACTCTAGAATTCGCGAGTATGGAAGGCTATCTTCAGGTCTTTCTGGACGGATACCGCGGCTACGCCGATTATCTGTGGCACGAGATCACCCATCCCCACTGGGAGAACTATTTCTACTGGCTGGTGGCCGTTTCAGGCCTCTTCTTCGCCCTTGAGCTGGCGCGCCCCTGGCGGGAGAAGCAGCCCAAGTTCCGCAAGGACTTCTGGCTCGACTTCTTCTACATGTTCTTCAACTTCTTCCTCTTCTCGCTCATCATCTACAACGCGGCTTCCGACGTGGCGGTCCACGCCTTCAACGACTTCCTGGGCCTGTTCGGGATCCGCAACCTGGTGGCCGTGGAAATCGGTTCCTGGCCCGTCTGGGCCCAATTGCTGACGCTGTTCGTGATCCGCGACTTCATCCACTGGAACGTCCACCGTCTGCTCCACCGCGTGCCCTTCCTGTGGGAGTTTCACAAGGTCCATCACTCGGTCGAGCAAATGGGCTTCGCGGCCCACCTGCGCTTCCACTGGATGGAAAACGTGGTCTACCGGACGCTGGAATACATCCCCCTGGCCATGATCGGCTTCGGGATCGACGACTTCTTCCTGGTCCACTTAGCGACGCTGGCCGCGGGCCATTTCAACCACTCCAACCTGAGGGTCGACCTCGGCCCCCTCAAGTACATCTTCAACAATCCCCGCATGCACATCTGGCATCATGCCCGCCGCTATCCGCGCCAGCATGCCTACGGCATGAACTTTGGCCTTACGCTCAGTTTGTGGGACTATCTCTTCGGCACGGCCTGCATTCCCAGCGACGGACGCGACATCGAGCTGGGCGTCCCCGACCAAGAAGAGTTCCCCAAGACCTTCCTGGGCCAGAACCTCCACGGCTTCGGCCTCACATCGGGAGAGAGGAAGCGCTGACTCTCCCTGATAAATACGCAATAATATATGTAATTTCGAATTTGTAATTTGTGAAATTCTAAGGACATATGCAGTTGCGCATTAGAGCGGCTAAGGGTAGGATGATCGCAGTCTGGGCCTATTCTGGGCCAGCTCGCGTGCGGGGGTGGGAGCGTGATCGGTCGGACGCTGGGACGTTATCGCATTGACGAAGAACTGGGCAGCGGCGGCATGGGTGTCGTGTACCGAGCCACCGACCTGCTGCTCAAGCGTCCGGTCGCGGTCAAGGTCCTGTCCGACAAGGACGCGCTGAGTGACGAACTCCTCACTCGCTTCTTGCAGGAGGCCCGCACAGCCTCGTCTCTGGCCCATCCCAATATCTGCACCGTCCACGACTACGGCGAGTTGGAGGGCAAGCCCTACCTGGTCATGGAGCTGCTGGCCGGCAAGACGCTTCAGCAGCGCTCGGCCGACTTCCCGCTGGCACAGGACGAAGCGGTCGACATCGCGCTGCAGATCGCCCGCGGACTGGCGGCCGCACACGCTCAAGGCGTGGTCCACCGAGACATCAAACCGGGTAATGTCTTCATCACCGAGCAGGGCGAGATCAAGATCGTCGATTTCGGGTTGGCCAAGAAGGCCCCTCTGCAGGAAGTACCGTCAGGCGATACCCGGACTCAACTGACGCGCAACGAGAATGCCCTTATGGGCACGGTGGAGTACATGTCGCCCGAGCAGGCTCTGGGCAAGCCGCTGGACGGTCGAAGCGACCTCTTCTCTCTGGGCGTCGTGCTCTATGAGATGCTGGACGGCGGGCATCCCTTCCGCTCAGCCACGGTCGTGGCCACTTTGGACTGCGTCATCAACAGCCCGCCCCTACCCAGCGGACGCAATGTGGCCATCGCTCCCGGTCTGCGCCGGATCTTGAAGAAGCTGCTTGAGAAGGATCCCGCCAAACGTTACCCCTCGGCCCGTGAACTGATCGATGAGCTGAAGTCTTTGCAGGCCGGGGGCGGGAGACCGTTCCCGGCTCTTCAGGACAGCTTCTGGCCTCGCAGAGCCTGGGCCGTGAGCGTCCTGGCGATCTTGGTCGTGCTGGCCGGCTGGGGACTGTGGGAGTGGAGTCCCTTCACGGCCTCGACCGATCATGCCGCCTCCTCAGAAGCGGCCACCACCGTTCCGGTGGTTGGCGTGTTGCCTTTGGAGAATCTGAGCGGCGACCCCTCGGTGTCAAGTGTGGGATTGGGCATCGCCCACACGCTGACCACGAGCCTCTCCAACCTGGGGTCGGTCACCATGATCTCTCCCTCCACAACTCTCAGGATGGCGGCCACGGGCGATGAAACCGCCGATATAGCAGCCGAACTTGGCGCCGACTACCTGGTCAGCGGGTCGGTCCAACAGTCGTCGGGCCGCCTTCTGGTTACGCTTCACTTGGTCAAGGACAACTCGGTCATTTGGGGGGGAGAGACTCAAGGCAACTTGGAAGACCTGTTCGAACTGCAGCACAGGCTGGCCGGTCAAGTGGCGGACGCGCTGCACCTGGCTCTCAGCGAGGACGAGCGCCGGCGCCTGCAAAGGCGTCCCACCCTCGACAACAAAGCCTATGCCGAATACCTGCAGGCCCGAGCCTTTTTGGAACGGCCCGATGTGGAGGGCAACCAGCAGCGGGCCGTTCAGCTCTTCCGTTCCGCCATCGACAGGGATGAGTCCTTCGCACTGGCCCACGCCGGGCTGGGAGACGCCTATTGGGCCCTCTACGAGTCCACCAAGAATCCCAGTTGGACCGACAAGGCCCGCCAGGCGATTCAGCGGGCCATTGAATTGAATCCCGATCTGCCCGAGGTCCGGGTTTCGCTGGCCGTGATCTACGAGGGCACCGGCCAGAATGAGAAGGCCATCGAGGAGTTGCGGGGCGCTCTTGCCCTGCAACCCAACAACGACGACGCCCACCGCCTGTTGGGCAACGTGCTCAGAGCCGAGGGGCGGGTGGAGGAGGCCATCGAGTCCTATCAACAAGCCATCGCCTGCCGTCCTGACTACTGGCGGAACCACCGGGCTCTGGGATTAGCTTATTTCGACGCCGGACGCTACCAGGACGCCATCAGCGCTTTTACCCGCGTGACCGAGCTTCAGCCTGATTCGGCGTGGGGGTACCAGTCGGTGGGGGTGGCCCACCATGCGGCCGGCAATCTGGACGATGCCATCTCCTGGTATACGCGGGCTTTGGCGGAAGGTCCCAGCGCCGCCGCCTACTCCAACTTGGGGACCATTCACTATCGCCGCGGCGAGTTCGAGAAGGCCGTCCGCAACTATGAGGAAGCGCTGCAGCTTCACCCCCGGCGGGTCGCGACGCTGAGGAACTTGGGCGATGCCTATACCCGCCTGGGCCAAGCCGATCAGGCTGAAGACTGCTACCAGCGGGCCGTCGACCTGATCGGCGAGAGCCTGCAAGTCAACGCCAAAGACGCACGCCAACTGGGACTGCTGGCTCTGCTGGAAGCCAAGCTGGGACAGCGGCAGCAAGCCCTGCGCCATGCTGAAGAAGCGGTCTCGCTGGCACCCGGGGACAACCAGGTCCTTTACCGCCGGGCCGTCGTGAGCGCCCTGTGCGGGAAGCGGGAAGCCGCCCTGCGGTATCTCAAAGACGCTCTAGATCGCGGCTACAGTCTCTCCGAGGCGCAACTCGACGACGACTTGGCCGTCCTGAAAAACTCGCCGGCCTTTCAGCGACTGCTGGAAACCTCACCGGCACATGAAAGGGAGTCTCGATGAAATTCAATTTCGTTCTTCTTTTGGCTCTGTCCGGGCTGTTGATCGGACTGCTTGGCCAAGCCGTGTGGTCGCAATCTCAGGAAAGCGGGAGCATCGAGCGCTCCCTGGTGCTCAGCGAGCAAGACGGGACTTGTGTGGTCACCGCTTCCCCGACCCGCATTCAGGGCGCACGGCGCAACTTCATCATCCGTTGGAGGGTCATCAACGAATGCTCCCGGGCGGTCACTCCGGGGGTGGGCAACTTCAAGCACGTGGACGCCGACAACCAAGCCAAGCTGCCTCTCGACTTGGAGACTTTCCGGCCGGTGGCGCCCAATTCACGGGGCCGGATCCAGGGAAGAGTCAAAGATCTCCCCGAAGAGGACTGGGGACTCTACAAGTACGACATCCTCATCGACGGCGAGGTCGCCGAGGATCCGGAGCTGGAAATCGAAGGCCCTCGTGGCTGACCCGAGGTTGAGAGCCGATTCCGAATCCCAATGAAGCGGCAAGACCCGGCTCGGGATATGGCTTCTCCAATCAGTCCGCCGATGACGAGACTTCGCGGACCCGCCACTGGTCGCCGTCGAGAGACACCAGAGCCCGTCCCTTGGCGGCTTCGCCGAAGACCTCGGCTCGATACTCGACGATGGCGTAGCCGTCGTAAAGCACTCCGCCCGTGATCTCGACGTTTTTGGGGGCGAAATCGGCTGAGTCGGCCAAAGCTTGCTCCTGCTCTTCGGCTGACAACTCGGCGAATTGCTGGCGTTGTTCCTCGGTGAGCGTGCGCAGGATGGCCTCGCGGTCGCCCGAAGCGATGGCCTCCATTTGGGCCATCAGCGCCGCGCCGGGTTCTCCGCCGTCAGAAGGAAGGTCGCCGGTGATTTTCCGGGGCGGCAGAAACTCGGCTTCGAAGGTCACCTTCAGGTGGCCGCTCATGACTTCGCTGTCGATTTTGCCGGTGGCCTTTTCGCCTCCGATTTCGATCTGGGACGAGTACTGGCCTCCTCCCCCGTAGCCCAGGGCCTCCAGCCTGAGAGTCACGTTGAAAGCGTCCCCGTCGGGCGTGGGCTCGATGATCAGGCAACCTCCGCTGGCGCCATCGCAGATGGCCTCGATCCGGTCCAGATGGTGATCACGGTCGGCGGTTTCAGGCGGCGCTTCCCGCGCCAGCAGGATGCGGACGCCGTTTTCGCCACCGCGCTCGGCGACCGCATAGCCGATCTCAAATTGCCCGTCCGACTCCTGGTAGCTGCCGCTGGCTTGGCCGGCCAGGACGCTTGTCGAACACACCACAACCACGACGATTCCCCACCACAGCTTTCTCATAATTCCTCCTACGAACCCTGAATCGCGGCTCCGGGCCGCAGTCTATGCGAGAACAGCCAGCGCAAGCAACGTGAAAGCGAGAGAAGCGGCCATCTTGCGGGAAGCGCCAGAGTCGGACGGGGAGCCGTGGCCAATCCTCGGGCCAGCGACATTGGCCAGGCGGCGCAAGATCTGGCCTGCAACATCCGTTCTATCAGGGCGGCGGGAGTTGGCATAGACTAGACGTTGAATCCGATGAAAAGGGAGTCGAAATCGATGGTCCGCGACGGCCTCAGGCCTGACGCCGAGGGAGCTGAGCCGCGCTGGCGTCCGCGCGGAAGGCTGGTACGGAAGTGGCGTGCGCCGCAACTCCTCCTCAAGGAAAAGGAGTATCCGGCCGGAGCCGAGATCCCCTTACACGACCATGCGCAGGCCAAGATCTGCCTAACCGTGGGAGGCGGCTGCAAGGAACGGCGTGAAGGGAAAGACCACATCTACCGACCCTGGAGCCTGCAGTTCAATCCCGTCGGATCAACACATGCCTATCGCATCCAAGAGGGCGGCATGAGGATGTTCAGCGTGACTCTGGGGGCCGACTTAGGCCAAGCTCTGGACGCGCCCGGCCTAACGCCCTTTTGCCGGGACCTTCCGCTGGCGGCTCTGACAGGACGCATCTACCGTGAGTTCGTGAACTATCGCCGGCCCTCGCTGAATGTTATCGACGATCTGTTGGGCGAGTTGATCGCCCGCGCCTCGGGACAGGCGCCCCAGCCTTCGGGACCAGCCCCGACCTGGATGAACCGAGCGCTGGAGCTAATGCACGACACCTACCGAAAGAATATCCGGCTGGCCGATATGGCCGACCAAGTCGGCGTCCACCGCTCGCATTTGTCGCGCACTTTCCGCTTCTATGTGGGTTGCACGGCGGCGGAATACACTCGCAGCCTTCGCTTTCTGGACGCCCGCCGCCTTCTGGCTGAAAGTGACGCGTCCTTGGCCGAGGTGGCCCTCCGGGCGGGATTCAGCGACCAGAGCCATCTTGGGCGCGTCTTTCGCAGACTCGGCGGATGCACGCCGACAGAAATGCGGCGGCGGCTTCGGGGCAACGCCGGGAAGGAAGAGGAAAGTCCATGAGAAAAGGGTTCACAACGCTGCTGCTGACGATAAGCCTTCTGTGGCTGCCGCCGCCCCTTCGGGCTCAGCAGCCCCCGGAAGCTCCGCGGGAAGCAGCCTTCTTATTCGCCTATCTACCCAAAGAAGGCATGGAAGCGCTTTTCCGCCAAGGTTACCGTCGCCACCTGGAGTGGCACCGGGAGAAGAACGACCCCCTCGTTTGGTACGGCTGGACGGTGGTTACAGGAGAGCGAATCGGCCAGTTCATCGACGGGACCTTCGGTCTCGCTTTCGCCGACTTCGACCGCCGCGTCGAACCCGCCGCCGACCGAGCCGACTTCGCCCAAACCACCGCGCCCTTCGCCAACCCGGTCTACCGCCGCGCCTACCGGCTGCGGACCCAGTTGAGCACAGCGAGTCCGCTTGAGGAGCGTGAGCCTCCGCCCATGATCGCGGCGATCCACGTCAGAGTGCGCCCGGGAAAGGAAGAGGTCTTCGAGGAGGCGCTCAGGCGATTAAGAGCGCGGCTGCAGGAATCGTCCGATCCGTCACCCTATACCTGGTACCAACTCATCAACGGCGGCGAACATCCGTCCTATTTGTGGATGATCCCCGTCTTCGGCTTCGCCTCGCTGGAAACCTCGCCGGTCACCCTGGCCGATCTGGTCTCCCATGCGCTGCCTCCGGACCGAGCGGCTGCCCTGCAAGCATCGCTGGCCCAAGCAGTCCACGGATCGGTCAGTGAGATCTGGCTCTACCAGCCCGACCTCACCTACCTCCGGGAATAGAGCAATCCCGACAGTCATGCCCAAAGACAGTGGCAGCATGGAAAGCCGGACGACGCATCAGCACAGCCACAGATCGGATCAGGTCAATATTGATGGAAGGTTCGCCAAGCTGATCAAGGTTGTCATTGCCTGACTGCGGTCCAGGTGATTTCGGTCGAACCTTCGCAGCCCCCTGGAATTCCGGGCAATCCGAGGCCGCCTTGATCAGCGAAGAGCGTGCCCTCAGCAGTGATGGAGGAGGTGAAGAGACCCTCGGTGCGGCTAAAAGAATCAATGCCGAAAATGCCGATCCCCATGGTCTTTTCAAAACGGTTTTCAGTGATCGTTTCCGAAACCGGCGGCTCGAACGCGACTTCCACCAAAATGACGCATCCCTGCCCCTCGATGTTGACCTGGGTTGCGAACTGGACGACTTGGTCACCATCGACCGTAAAGCTGAGGGGGACGCCCTGGCTGGTGCTACCCGCCCAGACTCCGCTGAGATCGCCGAAGTCGGGAGGAGGCGTATCCAGCGTGCTGACGGGCAGCGTGGTGAACTGACCGGGAGCTGCTCCGAGTTCAAGCGCTACGGCGGCCAGCTTGCCTTGCGAAGCCTGAATGCACAGAGTGCCGCCGAACTCGGAGGTCTGAGCCTCGGGAAAGAGCTCGCTGATGAACATGGCCACGCGTGCCTCGGGCTGCAAGTCGCGCAGCACTGCAGTGCCCTCAGGTAGCGCAAGTCCCTCGGAGTCCTTGAGGGTCAGGGTCACGTCCACAGAGGCGCTATGCAGGTTGCGGACTGCAACCCCGGTATCGACCTGGCCATCCCGGCGCACTGGCGCGATCAAAGAAATGGCCGGCTCGGCGGCCCCGACCCCGGCGATTCCGCGCCCGGGAATACTGAAACGGACGGTTCCGGAGACGGTGCCGTCGGCGGTCACCGTTGCCGAACCCAGGACTTGGCTGGCTTCGGGATCTCCTCTCAGAGTCAGGCTGCCTTGGGGTTCCAAGACAAAGGTGGATCCCTGAAAGGTAGATCGAAGGCCGGAAAGGCGCACGGTGGCGGACATGCCCTGGAGACGAACCCCGTTTTCATCCCAGAACATGACCTCGCCGCTCACGGCCCTTCTCGCGGAAGGATTGTAGATGACCAGATCAGAGGACAGTCCGCCTCCATTGCCGAATTGGGGGAAGTAGAGGGTGTGAGTATCCTGAGCCTCCACTGGCCGGACGAAAACAGTCATGACGACCGAGAGAACGGCCAACAGAGAAAGCGTAACTCGCTGCATTGCCTAACTCCCTTCGAGGTGTAGTGAAATGCCGTTCAGCTAATCGTTGAGTCGACATGCCTTCGATTCGACGGCAGTCCGCTTTGTCAATCTCAATTCGGGGGTTGACGAGCTGAATGTGCATCTGTATCCAGGGTAAGTCATTGGTCAATGGTGACTCCTGTCCATATCCTGAATTCTCCCTGACCTTCTTCTGGTTGGTCATCGGAAAAGCAGGCGATCTTGGGCACAAACGCGTCCAGCCGACGTGCAATGAACACGTAAGGGGAACGTTATGGAGAAGCACGACGAGAGCGGCGGTACCAGTCCGGTCAGGGTCGGTGCATGGCTTGTGCACCCGGATCTCAACTCGATGGTCCACGCGTCGGGCGAAACGGTCGTGATCAAGCCCAAAGTCATGGACGTGCTGATGTATCTCTGTCAGCATGCGCCCGGAGTCGTCACCAAGGACCAGTTGGTCGAAGAAGTATGGCGGGCGGCCGTATCCGACGACGCCATCACCCATGCGATCTACGACTTGCGCCGGGTCTTTGACGACAATCCCAGGCACCCGGAATACATTCAGACCGTCCCGAAGCGAGGCTATCGGCTGATTGCTCCGGTGCGCACTCGGCCCGCAGCGACGGCCCAGGGGGCAGGACGCCGACCCTGGCTCAGCGGGGCCCTGCTCCACCCGGCGATGGTTGCGGCCGTATTCGTAATAACGCTCTTTCTCTGGGGTTCCATGCTGCGATCTCCGACTTCGGTGTCGCATCAGCAGGTCAAGAGCATCGGCGTTCGTCCTTTTCTGACGCTCTCGGGCCGGGAAGAGGATGAGCAGACCACTCAGGGATTCTACGACTACCTCATCGCCAATCTGTCCAAAACGGTAGACGTCCAGGTAATCAGCGGAGAATCCTCGGCTTCCGCCGGATGCGATGCGCTGCTCGAGGGCAGCGTACAACGTTCGGGAGGACGGATTCGCGTGTCCTTGCGCTTGGTTGATCCGATCAGCAAAGCGGTCTTGTGGGCCGACGACCACTCCGGACCTGCGGACGAGCTCTTCTTGCTGCAGGACCAAGTCGTGATGGCGGCCTCCAGCGGTCTGAGAACTCGTCTGGGGACGAGAGCGGTTGATCAGGAGAGACCGCGGGCTGAGGCCCAGCGGGAATATCTTCGCGCTAAGCGCCTGATGGAGAAGGAAACCAAGGAGAGTCTGGCGGCCGCCGCTCAGCATTTCCGAGAGGCCATCCGTCTTGATCCGGAGTTTTCAGGAGGTTACCTCGGGTTGGCTCAATGCTACCTGGTGCGAGGCGAGGGCTTTGGGGGGATCGCGGCAGCCGAAGCCTTGGAGCAGGCACGAGAGGCAGCTCTGGAGGCTCTTAATCTGCGGCCTGATCTCGCCGAAGCCCACGCCGTTTTGGCGGCTGTGGAAGCGGCTTTCCTGCGTTTCCAGACCGCCGCCGGTGAATTTCAAGAAGCTTTGGCCCTCAACCCGGGAGCAACCTCGGTCCACAGCGAGTACGCCCTCTTTCTCTCGGCCATGGGGCGGCACCAGGCGGCCCTTCGGCACACCGCAGAAGCACTGGAGCTTGATCCTCTCTCGACGGACGTCGGGACAGCGCGCGGAAGGGCCCTGCTGCTGGCCGGTCAGGCCGAGTTGGCCATCGAGCAGTTGCTGGGCACTTGTGAACTTGAACCATCGGCCTCTGCGCCCTACTACTTTCTTCACTGGGCTTACCTGATTCAAGGTGACGATGAAAAAGCCCTCGACAGCCTGCTCAGGCTTTACCAACTGCAGGGATTGAGTGCCTCCGGCCGTTCCGCGGTGAGGGAGGCTTTCGCCCGGTCGGGCTTTCGCGGCGTGGCGCTGCAGGAGCTGAAGATGATCGAGCGGGGCACCCATCCCAACTCGCATTCGCCCGTCCAACGGGCGCGGCTGCATGCCCGGGCCGGCAACAGCAAGAAAGCCATCGAGTGGTTGGAGCAGGCTTACCGTGATGGCTACTATTTCGGATTGATCTGGCTCAAGGTCGACCCTGTTTTCGACGATCTGCGTTCCAGCCCCCGTTTTCAGAGATTGGTCCAGCGCATCGGATTTCCCCAGGTCTGATGAGGCCCGAGGCTCCGCTAAGGACGCTTGAAAACAGCGCAGTATTGGGGCGCATTGCCGATCCAGCCTTTGACCACCTCGACTTCTTCGAATCCACTGCGGGCCAGCCGCTCGGCCAAGCCTTCCGGTCCGTAGCCGTGAGGGCCGAAGGAACTGCGGTCCCATTCGACCACCGCCAAGAGGCCTCCGGGACGCAGCGACCGGTAGATGTCGGCCATCATCTCCTCGGGATGGTCGAACTGGTGGTAGACCATCCGCAGCACAACGGCGTCGCAGCAGCCCTCGTCCAGCCCGCTGTCGGTCCTGGTCCCCATGACTGCGCTCAGGTTGGTCAGGCCCCTCGACTTAGCCTTCTCGCGGATGACCGAAACCAAGTCGCCATCGATCTCGGTGGCGA
>DATIPO010000427.1:0-1747 GCA_035471925.1 Acidobacteriota bacterium | reverse complement strand
GCGGTCATGCCGGCCAGGGTCCGCAAGCCCCGCGACAAGGCCAAGGTGGAAGGCGGGGTGCTGGTGGTCGAACGCTGGATACTGGCTGCACTACGCCACCGCCAGTTCTTCTCCCTGGCTGAACTCAATACCGTTATCCGTGACCTGCTGGAGAAGCTCAATGCCCGGCCTTTCCGGAAGTTGCCGGGATGCCGCCGGGAGCACTTTGAGCAACTGGACCGCCCGGCGCTCCAGCCCTTACCGGCAGAACCCTACGTCTACGCCGAATGGAAGAAGGCCCGCGTACACATCGATTATCACGTCGCGGTCGATGGCCACTACTACTCGGTGCCCTATGCCCTGATCAAGCGGGAGGTGGATGTGCGCATCACCGGCAACACTATCGAATGCTTCCACCGGGGCAGCCGTGTCGCCAGTCACCGGCGTTCGCACCAGAAGGGGCACCACACCACGGTACCCGCCCATATGCCGGAGTCACACCGCCAGGCCGGGGAGTGGACGCCAGAAAGGCTGACGAAGTGGGCCGCCAGAACCGGGCCGGCCACCGAGAAACTCATTCTTGCTGTACTTGGCTCGCGCAAGCACCCACAGCAGGCCTACCGATCCTGCCTGGGTATCCTGCGGCTGGGCAAAGCCTATGGGGAGGAACGTCTGGAGGCCGCCTGCCAGCGGGCATTGATGCTGGGCAGCTGTCGCTACAAGAGCATCGAATCCATCCTCAGGCACCGACTGGATGACCAGCCGCTGGAGGATCAGCAGGAGCTGGCCCTGCCTGAAACTCACGACAATATCCGCGGCTCCGCGTATTACCACTGACACAGGAGAACAGTATGTTGAAGCATCCCACCCTGGACAAACTCCAGGCCCTCAAATGTACCGGTATGGTCGCAGCGCTGGTTGATCAAATGCGTACGCCGGATGTCGATGAACTGGCCTTCGAGGAGCGTCTCGGTCTGCTGGTGGACCGGGAGATCACCGAGCGTGAGAACCGGCGGCTCAGCAGCCGATTACGCCGGGCAAAGCTCCGGCACACAGCGGCCCTGGAAGACATCGACTACCACAACCCCCGAGGCCTGGACAAAGGCATGATCCAGTCGCTTGCAGCCTGCCAGTGGGCCAGGGCGCACCACAACATCCTGATCACTGGGCCCACCGGCGTTGGTAAAACCTGGCTGGCCTGCGCCCTGGCACACAAGGCTTGCCGGGAGGGCTATACCGCCCAGTACCTCCGTTTAACCCGACTGCTGCGGGAGATGATGATCGCCAAGGGCGACGGACGCTACCCCAAGCTACTGGCCACGATGGCCAAAGTGGATGTTCTGGTTCTCGATGACTGGGGGCTGATGAAGCTGAGCGCCGAGAACCGTCGCGACCTGCTGGAGGTGCTGGAAGACCGCCATGGCACCCGTTCGACCATTGCCACCAGCCAACTGCCCATCGACGAATGGCACACAGCCATGGGTGATCCCACCCTGGCGGACGCCATCCTGGACCGGCTGGTTCACAACGCCTACAAAATCAATCTGAGAGGAGAATCGATGCGAAAACGGCAAGCGAAGTTGACGAACACCACCGACACCGAGTAACAATACACCCCCTGCGTCGCTACGCTCCGATGGGTGGCAGCTTTGCTCCGGTCCGGGTGGCAGGCTTCACATGGAATGGGTGGCAGACTTCAGCGGTTTACGCACGTAGGTGCCATCCACCTGATGGTGCGGCCCGAGAACGCGCGCGCTCGCCAGTTGTA
>DATIPO010000426.1:0-1876 GCA_035471925.1 Acidobacteriota bacterium | reverse complement strand
ATCAGATCGCCCAGCTACTTTAACTTCGCAATGTTGAGGCCGCCCGCAAGGCCATACAAGGAGCTAGAGGCGCCCTCGAAAGGGATGCCAAGGCAGACCGCAGATCTGTTCAAAATCAGCGAATACGTGTAATGGAGTCGTTGCATTTGGGAGTCGATGGGGATGACTCGGCGGCGCTGAGCCTAGTGAACAAGTCTCTATCAGTCTTGGGTTCGGATCACTCTTGTCCAAATTAGCTTGAGCGTGAGTGGTTGAGCCTCCGGTAGGTTGGGTAGCTTTCCCGAAAGCAATCCCGATCGAACCAAGGAGGCTCAACGATGCGACGTTTCTGTAGCATCTTCTCCCAACTGCTGCAACTGTTTCCGCGCCTGGAATTCGAGCAGGCCGTACGGCAGCATCACGCCGACCGCCACTTGCGCGGGTTCCCCTGCTGGGGCCAGTTCGTGGCCATGCTGTTTTGTCAGCTCGGCCAGGCCCACTCGCTACGCGAGATCTGTGGTGGGTTGGCCGCGACTGAGGGCAAGCTCAAGCACCTCGGCTTGGCGGCGACGCCCAAGCGCTCCACCCTTTCCTATGCCAACGGGCAGCGGCCCTGGCAGTTGTTCGAAACCGTCTTCCAGCAACTGCTCGGCAAGTGCCGCGGGCAGCTCGGGCTGGCCGCCGGCGGCCACAAGTTTCGGTTCCAAAACCGCCTGCTCAGCCTCGATGCCAGCGTCATCGACCTGTGTGTGTCTCTGTTCGACTGGGCACAGTTTCAGCGCACCAAAGGCGCCATCAAGCTGCACCTGCTGCTGGACCACGCCGGCTATCTGCCCTCGTTCGCCGTGGTCACGAGGGGCAAAACGCACGATTTGCGCGTGGCGCGCAAGATGCGGTTCGAACCCGGCACGGTGCTGGTGTTCGACCGCGGCTACATCGACTACCAGTGGTTTGTCGAACTCGGTCGGCGCAAGGTGTACTTTGTGACCCGGCTGAAGGAGAACGCCGTCTATGAAGTAGTGGAGCAGCGCGCGGTACCCCAGCGCAGTAACGTGGTCGCTGACGAAGTGATCTTTTTTTCCAGTCAGGCCGAGGCCAGCAAGGAATATTTTTTCCGGCGGGTGGAGATCGCCGATCCCGAGCAGGGGCGCTTGGTGTTTCTCACCAACCACCACCAGCTGGGCGCAACCACGGTGGCGGCGATCTACAAGGATCGCTGGCAGGTGGAGTTGTTTTTCAAAGCACTCAAACAGAACCTGCGGATCAAAACCTTTGTGGGTACCAGCAGCAACGCCGTGCGCACGCAGGTCTGGACGGCGCTGATCGCGCTGCTGCTGCTGCGGTATTTGCAGTTGCGGGCGAAGTTCAGTTGGTCGTTGTCGAACTTGGCGGCGCTGCTGCGCCAGCAGCTCTTCGTGCACCGCGAGCTGTGGACGTGGCTGGATGAACCATTCCAGCCCCCGCCGGGGTTGCCCGACAAGGCGACGTCGCAGTTGGAGCTGCCGTTGGCGGTCCGGGGTTAATTGGGACAGCAGCAAGACAAGCAACGCAGGGAACACCCTACGGGAGGGCATTCGCCAAGAGCTAATTCGGACAGCAACAGCGCTTCGGCGAGGGTTTTACAACGGCCAACCTGGTTTTCAGAAGGGGCCTGCCGGAGCGGTTTTGTCCAGTGTTTTCAACACCGCCGCGTCCCCGATTCGGCTAATTTGGACAGCAGTGGGATGATGCGCCAACCGGAATCCCCCTTGCGCATCACAAGAGTAAACAGGCCCGACTTGTCGCCGCCGGACCCGGCGTCGCGCCGCAAGTGAAAACGCCCCGTGACTATAGCCAGTTCCGGAGTCAACGGCCGCGTCTCCAATTCGGAAAACGTTGTCTTCCCCATCCGCGCAGG
>DATIPO010000425.1:0-1665 GCA_035471925.1 Acidobacteriota bacterium | reverse complement strand
CGTCGACCATCAAAAGGCCGCCCTGCACGGGGTCTCGGCGGGGCAGATCGCGCAAACCCTGCGCCTTGCTCTGGACGGCCTCCCGACCGGGCTGCTCCACGTGCCCGAAGAGAAGGAGGACGTCACGATCCTGCTTCAGCTCCCGCTGCTGCAGCGAAGCCGGCTGGACTCGGTCCTGGCCCTGCGCGTGGCGGGCCCGAGCGGTCGGCTCGTGCCGCTGCGCGAGCTGGTCGAGGTGCGGCGTCGGATCCAGGACAAGAGCATCTATCACAAGAACCTGCTGCCGGTGGTGTATGTGACGGCTGATCTGGCGGGGCGCGAAGAAAGCCCCGTCTACGTGATGGGTCAACTGGGGTCCAAGATTGACGAGCTCCCGATCCCGGAGGGTTACCGCATCGAGCAGTACACCGCCGCTCAGCCTTCCGACACCAGCCGACTGAGCTTGAAGTGGGACGGTGAATGGCATATCACCTACGAGGTCTTTCGGGATCTGGGGATAGCCTTCGCCGCGGTGTTGGCGCTAATCTACATCCTGGTGGTCGGGTGGTTTCAGTCCCTGATTGTCCCCCTGGTAATCATGGCTGCGATTCCCTTTTCACTGGTGGGCATTCTTCCCGCCCACTGGATGATGGGGGCCTTTTTTACCGCCACGTCCATGATCGGATTCATCGCCGGGGCCGGCATCGTGGTCCGCAACAGCATTATCCTGGTGGACTTCGTGCAGCTACGCCTGGCCCAGGGGATGCCTCTGGCGGAAGCGGTGGTGGACGCCGGGGCGGTCCGCTTTCGGCCGATGATGTTGACTGCCGCCGCCGTCATCGTGGGCGCTTCAGTGATTCTCTTCGACCCTATTTTTCAGGGCCTGGCCATATCGCTGATGGCGGGCGAGGTGGCCTCCCTGCTGCTGTCTCGAATGACCGTCCCGATTCTATTTTTTCTGGCGCGACGCCGGGAGCATCCGGCCGCGGCCGCCACCGATCAGGAGATGACGACATGACCGTCGAACGTCTATTGCGCATGATTGCCGGGTTCTTTGTCCTGTTGAGCCTGGCCCTGGGGTACTGGATCAGCCCCTACTGGTACTGGTTCACCGCCTTTGTGGGCCTGAACCTGTTCCAGTCGGCCTTCACTAACTGGTGTCCGATGATGACTTTTCTGAGAAAGCTCGGCTTCAGCGATCAGCCGTAGCCTTCGGAACCAATGGTGCCGACCGGCCACTAAAGACATTGCTAGCCGGGGCCGCCCATGGATGGTTCCCGAGTTCGGAGGCCTCCGTTTCCACTTCTCGTTTCTCGAGTGTGTCAAGGGAGGCCAAGCAATGTTCGAGAGTGTATGTTCCCAGGGCAGTCGGCGATCCGGACGCACCTTGTCCGTCTCGCTGTTGATGCATCTGATCGTCGTCGGAGCGTTGCTGGCGGCGCCACTCTGGTGCTTCGAGCAGTTGCCGCAGGAGGCGTTCGTCACCTACCTCGCAGTGCCGCCCCCGGCGCCGACGCCACCAGCTCCACCCCCGGCGCCGGCGCCTCGGAAGGCTCCGACCACACCCATGCGCAGCAGGATATTGCGCCCGGACTTCACGCAACCCCTGGAGATTCCCAAAGAGGTTCCCGAAGCGCCGGAAGAGCTCCCCGAAATCACCGGAACGTGGCTGGAGTCGTGGGACCG
>DATIPO010000424.1:0-1658 GCA_035471925.1 Acidobacteriota bacterium | reverse complement strand
GGGTGCGCGTCACTTTCACTGATGGCAAAATAGGGGAGCCGGCCCGAGCCGAGACAAAGAATGAGAGGGTTGCGATGAACGAGCAAAGCGAAAGGTGGCGAGAACTGCAAGAGAAGATAAATGCGACGATAGAGGAATGGCGGCGGGAGCATCCGGAGGCCACGCTGACAGAAATCGAGGAAGCGGTGGATAAGCAGCTAGGGGAGATGCGGGCGCGCATGGTGGAGGACCTGGCGCAGGGCGGGCGGACAGCGGACCTGAGGCGGCTGTCCAAGGCGGAGCGACCGTGCTGTCCGCGCTGTGGGCAGCCGGTGGTGGCCAACGGGAAAGAGCGGCGGAAGCTGAAGACGTTCTACGGGCAGACGATAGAGTTAGAACGACATCAAGCCTACTGTCAGCAGTGCGAGCTGACATTTTTTCCCCCTCGATGAGGAGTTGGGCCTGCTGAGGGGGCGGTACACGCCGCAGATGCAGGCTGCGATGACGCGGTTGGGAAGCAAGCTGCCTTTCC
The DNA here is from genome assembly GCA_035471925.1 of Acidobacteriota bacterium. Classification (GTDB taxonomy): domain Bacteria; phylum Acidobacteriota; class UBA6911; order RPQK01; family DATIPO01; genus JANQFM01. The sequence goes on along the minus strand of DATIPO010000424.1, from coordinate 1,147 downwards.
GGGAGGCGGCTGAGGAAATCTGGTACAGCTACCAGACCCTCCCTGACGAGGCCACGCTGCGCCGGGTGACCCAACGTCATGGGGCGGCTGCGGAAGCGCTCGTTGAGCAAGAAGTGGCCATGCTGGAGCGAGATGCCCCTGAGGCCAGCGCCTGGCCCCAGCAGCTTTTGGTCAGCGCCGATGGGGCTTTCGTGCCGCTGACCAGCGGGGAGCCGCGCGAGGTCAAGAGCGTAGCTGTGGGGGAGTTTACCACCGAGTGGGACCCGCGGAACTGGGAAGCGCGGGTCAAAACGCAGGACATTTCCTACTTCTCCCGCAGCTACGCGGTGCGCGACTTCGAACGGCAGGCGCTGGCCGAGCTGCATCGGCGCGGGCTGGAGAACGCCCAGACTGTGGTTGCCGTCAATGATGGCGCGGCGTGGATTCAGAGCTTCCTGGATTACCATTGTCCGCAGGCGGTGCGCATCCTAGATTTTGCCCATGCCGCCAGCTATCTGGCCCAGGCCGGGAAAGGCGTCTGGGAAGAAGAAAGCGAGGCGTTCCAAGGCTGGTACGCCAGCGCCTGCCACCGCCTGAAGCACGCCCCGCCCCAGGAGACCCTGGCCAACCTGCGTCTCTTGCAGCCCAAAGCCAAGACAGAGGAACAAACCGCCGCCATCGATGGTGCCCTCTTCTATCTGCAGAGTCGGCGGCAGATGCTCGACTATGCCCACTTTCGCCGCTGCGGTTATCCCATTGGTTCTGGCTGCGTTGAGAGCGGGCACAAGGTGGTGGTGCAGCGGCGGATGACGGGCGCCGGCATGCGCTGGGCTGAGCACCATGTAGACCCGATGCTGGCCTTGCGTAACCTGATCTGTAATGGTCGCTGGCAAGCGGGCTGGCAGCAAATTACCCTCTACCAACAGGAGCAACAACTCGCCAGGCGGCTGCAGGCCGCTGATAGCAAACAACCGCCGCCATCCGCGCCCATCACATTCGCGGGCTTGAAAGCCGCCGGCCTCCTCCCTGATGAGGACCTTCCTGCTGAATCGCCTCTGCCCAATAAGAGTGGGCCCGGCCCAGACCATCCCTGGCGCAACAATAAATGGCCCACTCGCGAGGCTTGGCGTTGGAATTAACCAAATCAGTAGAAATGACGCACACCCCT
>DATIPO010000423.1:0-1506 GCA_035471925.1 Acidobacteriota bacterium | reverse complement strand
GGCTTATCGCAGAGTGCCACGTCCTTCATCGCCTCTTGTCGCCAAGGCATCCACCAGACGCCCTTCATGCGCTTGATCCGATCCAGAAGACGCGAGACGCTTCCAAAGTGCTTGCCAGCACTTTGGAAGCCGACTGTCCACCGGACAGTCGGCAGTCGAGCGCCGAGGCCCGCAAGAGCCGAGGAAGCGGCCAAAGGCCGCTCACGGTCCCGCGTTCCAGACGCCCGTCGTCCGCACCCCTGGGCTTCTCTCAGCCTGCCGGCCGCCGCCCCGCGAGGTTCCCCCTCGGGACATGCCGCCGGCACTCGGTCAGTGCTTCGACTTGGAAAGACATGTGGTGAGAATCCGAAGATTCCCATCACAGTTTCCGTTTCTCTCTCTTCACGATGTCAAAGACCCCATAAAGGGCCAAAAGAATATGTTTGCGTCCTACCGCGCGCGTTGCGCACTACTTGAGGACGATTTTGGGATCGCCCTACCGCTCGCTTCGCTCGCTACTCGAGGACGCGTTGCGCCGCCAGCCTGAGTGGTGGGTGTGGGAGGACTCGAACCTCCGACCTTACGCTTATCAGGCGTACGCTCTAACCACCTGAGCTACACACCCCCGGGCCCCAGGAATGACCCGGAATGACCCGTCAGGCCAAAGGGCCGAGCTCGTCCGCCAGCGACGGATGGTGGAGCCACCAGCCTCGCCCGCAGCGCCAAGGGCGCGAGGACGGGCATGAACCCAATCCGGCTCGCTCCCTCACGGGAGGCGCAGCCGAGCGTGGTGGAGCCAGCCGGGCTCGAACCGGCGACCCCCTGCTTGCAAAGCAGGTGCTCTCCCAGCTGAGCTATGGCCCCGGTTTTGCGTGTCCTACCGCGCGCTTCGCGCGCTGCCTGAGGACGACTGCTGGGTCGCCCTACCGCGCGCTGCTTGAGGACGCTCGCTGGGCCGGTTGCGCGCCCGCATGGCCGCGCCCTCTTGCGTGTCGCCGGGCTGGCGTCTCGAAGGGATATGAGGGCGGTCCGGTGTCTGGGTGTCCTACCGCTCGCGTTGCTCGCTGCTTGAGGACGTGTCCTCCTGCCGCGAGCCGAACGTCGGGCACCCTGCCAAGTCGATCTCCAGGACAGGCGAGCCTGTCCAATGGCGATCTTCCTTAGAAAGGAGGTGATCCAGCCGCAGGTTCCCCTACGGCTACCTTGTTACGACTTCACCCCAGTCGCTGAGCCTACCGTGGCCGGCTGCCCCCTCTTGCGAGGTCAGCTCACCGTCTTCGGGTAGACCCAACTCCCATGGTGTGACGGGCGGTGTGTACAAGGCCCGGGAACGTATTCACCGCGGCATGCTGTTCCGCGATTACTAGCGATTCCAACTTCATGCCATCGAGTTGCAGAGGACAATCCGAACTGAGACGGCTTTTGGGGATTAACCCACTGTCACCGCCATTGTAGCACGTGTGTAGCCCACCCCGTAAGGGCCATGAGGACTTGACGTCATCCCCACCTTCCTCCGGCTTATCACCG
>DATIPO010000422.1:0-3702 GCA_035471925.1 Acidobacteriota bacterium | reverse complement strand
CATCACGCCGAAGTCACCCAACCTCGCATACCAAGCTCCTGCACGTACTATTTTCTGCAGGAAGATGTTAGCTGGCTTGACGTCGCGATGGACAAGGCTTCGATTCCGCAGGTGTTCGAGGGCTTGGCAGAGCTGAATCGCGATGCTTAGTCGCGGGCGCGTTAGGGCAAAACAGCCACGCTGGAGCCGAGCTGTCCCACGAATGTAGCCCTCCAGTGTTTGTCCTTGGACGTACTCCATTACGATGAAAGGATTTCTCGGGTTCTTGTTCTTAAACGCGGACCCTCCATGGTTATCAGCGTAAGCGAGTACCTCGATCAGATGGTCGTGTCGTAGACGCGTGCCCCTCTTACCCTCTCGACGGAAACGGCTCTCGACGTCGCCAAAGGACTTAGGATCGATATACTTAGGATCTGGGGCGAGGAACTTGACTGCAACCAGCCTTTCGCTCCCGACAACAACGGCTTTCCGCACGAGGCCTGCTGCTCCGTCTCCCAGCTTCCCTCGAAGCTCGTAGTCCACGCCGTCCGCTACAAAGCGTTGATGAGTTTGTGGCTTGCAGTTGCTCCGAGAAAGTCTATGACTCATATTGTGTCGCGATTTGGAGTACGCAGCATGGTTCTTGAAAGTATAGTCCAAGAAACCCCAAGTATACTCTGTCTGAGATCCATTGCCTAGCATAATTAGTGACGACCAGGGTCCGCGGTCGGCGCTTACAAATATGCCGAGTGGCGAAGGTGGATTAATCTGGAAGCCAAAGAGCTCTCGGCTATTGGGCATCGCTAAAAGTTCTAGGACCAAAGCGAAGGAAGTCGCCCTTCACTCGATTCCATACCCACCAGATCGTTACCGTCGACGTCACGAAGACAAGAAGACTAAGGTAAGACGCTCAAATCAAACTTGTGCTGGGACTACGAGGCGGCGTTCTTCCAAATATGCCATCCACTCGTCGATTCCTTGGCCGCTGCGGGCCGAGGTGAGGAAGATCTTCAAGTCGGGGCGCAGGTCGCGGGCCAGGCGCATGGCCTCGTCGAGGTCGAAATCGAAGTAGTCGAGCAGGTCGCACTTGGTGATCAGGCAGGCTTGAGATCCGCGGAAGGCCTTGGGGTACTTGGCGGGCTTGTCGTCGCCCTCGGGGACGGAAAGCAGCACGGCGCGCAGGTGTTCGCCCAGGTCATAAGAGGCGGGGCAGACCAGGTTTCCCACGTTCTCGATGAAGAGGATGTCGAAGGGCCCGTCCTGGGCCAATTGCTGCCAGGCCTGCTCGATCATGTGCGATTCTAGATGGCAGGTGCCGCCGGTGGTGATCTGTATGACGGGGACTCCCTGGGCCCGTATGCGTCGGGCGTCGCGCTCGGTTTCCAGGTCGCCTTCCAGTACGCCCACCCGGTAGCGTTCTTTGAGTTGGGGCAGAGTAGCCTCGAGCAAGGTGGTCTTTCCTGAGCCGGGCGAGGAAAGCAGGTTGATCACGAAGGTTCCTTGCCGGGTCCAGTCCTGGCGCAGGCGCCGGGCCAAGTAGTCATTGGCCTTGAGAATGTTGTCGAGAACTTGAACCTGACGGGTCTGGCTTGAACTCATGAGGCCACCTCTTGGGCTTGGGGTACTTCAAGTTCGACGTTGCGCAGCAGCAGCTCCTCGCCTTGCAGCGTCTCGACCCGCCCCGCCCCGCAGCGGACGCAGCGGAAGGCCAGCCGTGGAGGAGAGAATTCGTGGCCGCAGCCGCGGCAGCGCAGCCGTAGGGAGAGAGACCTGATGTGCAGGCTGGCTCCGCTGAGCAGCGGCTCGGCCTGGCGAAAGGCCAGGAAGGCCTGTTGCAGCAGTTCGGGAACCACGTTGGAGAACTCGCCCACTTCAACCTCGAGGCTGAGGACGCGCCGCGCGCCATGCTCGTTGGCCAGGCCTTCGAGTTGCCTGAAGAGGTCTTGCATGATGGAGAGTTCGTGCATGTCGTCGCTGCCTCCGGCGTCAGCAGATACGCGGGAGTTGTTCGCCCGAGAGCATGTCGAGGATGCGGCTGCCGCCCAAGACCGTGCTGAGGCGGACCATCCCTTTGTGCTCTTCAACAGCCTCGCCGATAATGCGCGCCTCGGCGCCCAGGGGATGGCGGCGCAGGCTCTGCACGACTTGATCGGCGCAGCCCGGCTCGACAAAGGCCAGGAACTTGCCTTCGTTGGCCACGTAGAGCGGGTCGAGGCCCAGCATTTCGCAGGCGCCTTTGACCTCTTCGCGGACGGGTACGGCTTGCTCTTCCACCCTTACCCCGCAGCCTCCGGAGGCGGCCAGTTCGTTGAGAACCGCGGCTACGCCTCCCCGGGTGGCATCGCGCAGGGCGTGGACGCCTTTTCCCACCGTTTGCAGGGCCGTCTCGACCAGGGGCCAGAGTGCGGCGCTGTCGCTGACGATCTCCGATTCGAAGGTCAGTCCCTCGCGCCGGGAGAGGATGGCGATGCCGTGCTCAGCCAGTGTCCCGCTCACGATCAGCTTGTCGCCGGGGCGGATGCGGCGGGCCGAGATGTCGGCCTGGGGATGCACCTGGCCGATGCCGCTTGTGTTGATGAAGATACCGTCGCCTTTGCCCCGCTCGACCACCTTGGTGTCGCCGGCCAGCACCTGCAACCCGCTTTCCTGGCAGGCTCGGCGCACCGACTCCACAATGCGGACCAGTCGCTTGATTTCGAATCCCTCCTCCAAGATCAGCGACAGCGTCAAGTAGAGCGGACGCGCCCCGCACATGGCCAGGTCGTTGGCGGTGCCGTGGACGCTCAGCGAGCCGATGTCGCCGCCGGGAAAGAAGAGGGGATCGACCACGAAGCTGTCGGTGGTCAGCGCCAGCGCGCCGCCGCCGTTGCTGGGCAGGATGGCGCCGTCGTGCAGCTCCTCCAGCAGGGGATTGCGCAGAGCCGGCAGCAGCAGGCCCGCGATCAGGTCCTGGGTCAGGCGTCCGCCGCCCCCGTGGCCCAGGGTGACGCTCTCATAGTCCGAAATGGGCAAGGCGCACTCAAAGGGCACTTTCAGCCTCCTGGTAGCGGCGGAAGGAATAGTAGGCGGCACAGGCGCCTTCGGAGCTGACCATGGGCGCACCCAGCGGATGAGAGGGCGTGCAGTCCTGTCCGAAGGCGCCACACTGGTGAGGCTTCTTCTTGCCTTGCAGTACCTGGGCCGCGATGCAGCGCGACGATTCGCGGGCCGGTTCGCTGTGGGAGGGAAAGCGCTTCTCGGCGTCGAACTCGGCGAACTCGGGACGCAGCAGCAGTCCTCCCCGCGGCAGTACTCCCAGCCCCCTCCAAGGCATGTCTCCCACTTTCATGACCTGGTTGAGGATCTCGCGGGCTTGCTCGTTGCCGGAGGCGCGCACCGAACGTCCGTACTCGTTGACCACCTCGGCCCGTCCCCGCTCGAGCAGACGCACCAGCGTCAGCAGTCCGTTGAGCAGATCGAGCGGTTCGAAGCCGGCCACCACGAAGGGGACCTGATAGCGCCTGGCCAGATCCTCGTATTCGCTCACTCCCATGATGGTGCAGACGTGTCCCGGCGCGATGAAGCCCTGCACCTGGTTGTCGGGGTCGTTGAGGATGGCTTCCACAGCAGGGGGGACGCGCACGTGGGAGACCAGTGCCGAGAAGTTCTCGACTCCTTGTTGGCGGGCCAGCCACAGGGCCATGGCGTTGGCAGGCGCGGTGGTCTCGAATCCCACGGCGAAGA
>DATIPO010000421.1:0-24656 GCA_035471925.1 Acidobacteriota bacterium | reverse complement strand
CGCTCGTCGCCGTAGGAGAACCAGGAACCGCTCTTGTTGACGATGTCGTATTTGACCCCCAGGTCAAGCAGTTCGCCTTCGCGCGAGATGCCGCGGCCAAAGGCGATGTCGAACTCGGCCTCGCGGAAGGGGGGAGCCAGCTTATTCTTGACCACCTTCACTTTGGTCCGATTGCCCACGTTCTGGTCGCCTTCCTTGATGGCGGCGATGCGGCGGATGTCGAGGCGCATGGAGGAATAGAACTTGAGAGCGCGTCCGCCGGTGGTGGTTTCAGGATTGCCGAACATGACGCCGATTTTCTCGCGGATCTGGTTGATGAACATCAGGCAGCACTTGGACTTGGAAACGATGGCCGTGAGCTTGCGCAAGGCCTGAGACATGAGGCGGGCCTGCAGTCCGACATGAGAGTCGCCCATCTCGCCTTCCAGTTCGGCTTTGGGCACCAGGGCGGCCACCGAGTCGACCACCAGGACGTCGATGGCTCCGCTGCGCACCAGCATTTCGGCGATCTCGAGAGCCTGTTCGCCCGAGTCCGGTTGGGACACCAGCAGATCGTCGACGTTGATGCCGAGGGCCCGGCAGTAGTCGGCGTCCATGGCGTGTTCGGCGTCGATGAACGCCGCCGTTCCGCCCGCTTTCTGGGCCTGGGCCACGGCATGCAGGGCGATGGTGGTCTTGCCGCTCGACTCAGGGCCATAGATTTCCACCACGCGTCCGCGGGGAAATCCGCCTACGCCCAGAGCCGCGTCGAGTGCGATGGATCCGCTGGAAATGCTGGGAATGCTGACCGCGCCTTCGGCACCCAGACGCATGATGGACCCTTTGCCGAACTGCCGCTCGATCTGGCTCAGGGCCATGTCGATGGCCCTCTTCTTGTCTTTATTGCTCATTTCCTTTCCCTTCCGCGGAAAGCCTTGCCTCCCGCCCTAGCTCAACTCCAGTGACTCAGTACTCGTAGAACCCCTTGCCTGACTTGCGGCCCAGCCAGCCTGCGTCCACCATCCTCTGCAAGAGGGGACAGGGACGGTAGCGGGGATCCTTGAAGCCCTCATAGAGAACGTTGAGGACGTCCAGGCACACGTCCAGTCCGATCAGGTCGGCCAGCTTGAGGGGGCCCATGGGGTGATTCATTCCCAGCTTCATGACGGCATCGATGTTCTCGACCTCAGCCACCCCTTCCTGACGGGCGAAAATGGCCTCGTTGATCATGGGCATGAGGACGCGGTTGGAGACGAAACCGGGGGAGTCGTTGACCTCCACCGGAATCTTCTCCAATTGCTCGGTCAGGTCCTTGGTACGCTGATAGGTCTCGTCGCTGGTAGCCAGTCCCCGAATGATCTCCACCAGCTTCATTAAGGGCACGGGATTCATGAAGTGCATGCCGATGAAGCGCTCGGGGCGGCGGATGTTGGCGCCAAGCCTTGTGATGGAGATGGACGAGGTGTTGCTGGAGAGAACGGCTTCCTGGGAACAGATTTCGTCCAGCTTTTCCAGCAGTTCCTTCTTGACCTGGTAGTTTTCGAAGACCGCTTCCACGACGAACTCGGCCTCCGCCAGCTCGTCCCAACGGGTAGTGGGCTGAATGCGCCCGACCACTTCTTCCTGAAGGGAGTCCGGGTCCTGCACGTCCTGACGCTTGGAGATCACCTTGGAGAGGCTCTTGCGGATGCCCTCGAGTCCCTTTTTCAGGGGATCTTCAGCGATTTCCTTGAGAACGACTTGATGTCCATTGTAGGCCGCCACCTGGGCGATTCCGCTGCCCATGGTACCGGCTCCGATAACCGCGATCTTCATAGTCTCACCTGATCGAGCGGGCTTACACCATCTCCACGGCCATGGCCACGCCGTTGCCTCCGCCCAGACAGAGACTGGCGACGCCGCGTTTGCCGCCGTGTTGCTTGAGGGCGAAGAGCAAGGTGGTCAGGACGCGGGCTCCGCTGGCCCCAATGGGATGTCCCAGAGCCACCGAACCGCCGTGGACGTTGACCTTTTCCTTATCCAGGGGAAGCTCCTGGCAGACCGCCACGCATTGGGCTGCGAAGGCTTCGTTGACTTCGTAGAGGTCGATGTCGCCATCGTCCCATCCGGCCCGCTGCCGCACCTTTTGCACAGCGCCCACGGGAGCCATCATGACCATCTCAGGCTCCACTCCCACGGTAGCTGAAGCCACGATGCGGGCGACAGGTTCGAGTCCCAGCCTCTCGACGGCCTCTTCAGAGGCCACCAGCAGCGCCGAGGCGCCGTCGCTGATCTGAGAGGCGTTGCCGGCCGTCACCCTGCCGTCGACTTTGAACACCGGTCGAAGATGCGACAGCCCCTCGGTGCTGGTGCCCGGACGCGGGCCTTCATCGGCCTTGACGACGACGGGATCACCCTTGCGCTGTGGCACCTCGACGGGCACGATCTCCTCCTCGAAGCGCCCGTTTTCGGCGGCTTCCACGGCCTTGCGGTGGGAAGCGGCGGCGTACTCGTCTTGAGCCTCGCGGGAAACACTATACTTGTCGCATATGACTTCCGCGGTGTTGCCCATGTGATAGTCGTTGTAGGCGTCCCACAGGCCGTCGTGAATCATGGAATCGACCAGTTCGCCGTGTCCCAGGCGGTATCCTTCACGGGCTTTGAGCAGCATGTGGGGAGCCCGCGTCATGCTCTCCATGCCTCCGGCCACGGCCACCTCGATGTCGCCCACGGCAATGCCCTGAGCCGCCAGGGTGACCGACTTGAGCCCCGAGCCGCAAACCTTGTTGATGGTCATGGCCGACACCGAAACCGGCAGGTCGGCTCCCAGCGCAGCCTGGCGGGCGGGATTCTGACCCAGCCCGGCCTGCAGCACATTGCCCATAATGACTTCGTCTACGTCTTGGGGCGAAATTCGGGCCCGGCGCATAGCCTCAGCCACGCATTTGGATCCGAGTTGAATCGCTGAAAGAGAAGCGAACGCCCCCTGAAATCTTCCAATGGGCGTCCGACAAGCGGAAACGATAAATGCATTCCTCATCACGCTTGTCATGATAATGCAAATCGCACTCTGGGGGAATCGCCCCGCGCTGGCGGCGATATCGAAAAGTCGGAGCCGCACCGCCGGTTGCGAGAGGCGTGACGTGACCCATTCGGCCGTGATAGAGTGCGCCCTGCGCTCAGATTCACAAGGGGAGAACGTCCTGTTCTCTCACGAACGGACCGTATGGGGGGGTTGTCTGCTTATGCACGGTGGAGGTGTGGTCGTATGCCTCTGGCTGGCTCTTCAATTATCGTTCGATCCTTTACAGCCGGGCCCGGGCGTCCAGCGGCTCGCTGCAACGGGTGGCACCGCAGGATGCACCCCCTTGAACGGCCTGCCGCCTCCCCCTCAAGACCGATCCTCTCAGGGCAACCCGTCAGCGCCGCCGGTCGACCCCATTCGATTCCATCAGCGATTGATCCTGGAAGTCCCCAATGAGAAGGCCCGTCTGCAGGTGGGGGGGAGATTGCACTACGATTTCAGTCTTCTTTCTTCGGGGCCGTCGGATGCGGGGGTGCCGAGAGGCCCAACGGAGCTGAGGCGCCTCTTCGCCACCCTGAGCGGGAACTACGGCCGCTTCCTGGCCAAGGCGGAATGGGATTTCGCAGATGGAGAGGCCGATGTCGTCGATCTCTATGCCGGTTTCGAGAGAATACCCCTGCTGGGACGTCTTCGCTTCGGCAAGATCAAAGAACCCTTCGGCGTGGAGCGAGTGACCAGCGACAATAACACGCTGTTCGTTGATCGCTTCTTGGGCGCATCAGCCTTCTTCCCGACGCGCAACTTGGGGGCCAAGCTCGACAACGTGGCCTGGGCGGAGCGATTGTTCTGGTCGCTGGGCATCTTCCGCGACGCTTCGGGATTCGACGTTGGCCGAGGTCCCCTGAACTATTCGGGACGCCTCAGCATTGTAGCTTGGGAGAAAGGCGAACGCCGGATGCTGCAAGCGGGTCTGAGCCTTTCCCGGCGCAACCCGCCATTCTCTGAAGTGCGGATTCAGCGCCGCCCCAATTCTCGCTTCGGGATCCAGACACTCGACAGCGGCCTCTTCCCGGCTTCCTCGGCCCGCTTCGTCTCACCCCAGGTATCGCTGCTGTGGGACCGCCTATCCGTACATGGCACCTGGGTTCGGGCCGCTTACCAGCGGCTGGAGCCGCAAGCGGCCTCACCGTCGGGCGCGAAAGATCGGGTGTTTGAGTCGGGGGTCATTCAGCTCTCCTACGCGCTCTCATCGGGATTTCGCCCCTTTGACCGCCGCAACGCGGTCTTTAGACGAATGAGGGGATTTAAGGCGCTCCACAAAGGAGGAGTGGGCGGATGGGAGATCGGAGCCCGGCTGGCGGTGCTCGATCTCCAAGACGATGACATTCGGGGCGGGCGCGTCTCCAACGTCACATTGGGCATCAACTGGTATCCGACCCGCTTCTCACGCGTGATGATCAACTATCTGCGCTCGGACTTCGATGTCGCGGAGAGGGAACACCGCCTGCTGGGAAGGCTTCAGCTTTCTTTCTAAGGGGCCGCTGACAGCCAGCGGCTGCCACCTGAACTGACGGATTCTGCGACCTTGGCCGCAGCGGACGACCTCGGTGTTTCTCAGGGGGGGAATCAGCGAGCCTAATGAGGCTTGGAGGCCGAGGAGCGGGAGCGCCGGCGGGATGATTTGGGAGGCGCTTTGGAAAGGGCCGGCTTCTTTCGGCGCGACGGCATCTTGGCGCGTTCTACCTCCTGCACGCCCTTGATGGTCTTGAGGTAGTTGATAATCTTTTCCAAGTGGCGTGTGTCTTTGACTTCCAGGGTGACGTCGATGCGCCCGTAGCGGCCCTTCAGAGTGTCGGCCTTAGCGCTTCGGATGTAGGTGTTGACGTTGGCGATGGCTGAGACGATGTCGGCCAAAATGCCGGTGCGGTCTTCGGTGCTGATGCGCAGGCGCACCGGATAACGGGCGGCATCGGCCTCGCCAGCCCAGTCGACTTCGATGATGCGCTCCGGATTCAGGAGCAGGTTTTCAACGTTGCGGCAACTGGTGGAATGAATGGTGATGCCCCGCCCCACGGTGATGTAGCCGATAATTTCTTCGCCACGGATGGGATTGCAGCACTTGGCCCGGTGGACCATGAGGTCGTCGTGCCCCTTGACCTGGATGGCTCCACCCGAATCCTCGTAGACCTTTTGGGGCTTGCCTTTGGCGGGCTCCTTCTCGCCTCCGGGCGTCCCCACTTTTTCGGGGGCCAGCCGGCGCAAGATCTGACGGGCCTCCACCTTGCCATACCCGATGGCGGCATAAAGATCCTCTTTCTTGGTGGCGGCGTAGTCGGGCAGCAGTTCCCGCAGCCCCTCGTCGTGCTGTTTGAGGCTGACATCGAAGCGGCGGGCAGCCTTTTCCAGGAGCTTCTCGCCCAGTTCCACGGCTTTCTTCTTCTGCTCCTGATTGAGCCAGCGGCGGATCGCGCTGCGGGCCCGCGAGGTCTTGACGAAGCTCAGCCAATCACGGCTGGGACGGCTTTCCTTGGAGGTCAGGATCTCCACCCGTTCGCCGTTTTCAAGCTGGTACTTGAGGGGCACGATGCGGGAATTGACCTTGGCTCCCACACAGTGATGGCCCACCTCGGTATGGATAGTGTAGGCGAAATCGACAGGGGTGGCGCCCCTGGGAAGCGTGATGATCTCGCCTTTGGGCGTGAAGGCGTAGACCTCCTCGGGATAGAGATCGATCTTGAGGTTGCTGAGAAACTGATGCGGATCTTTCACTTCGTGCTGCCAGTCGAGCAACCGGCGCAACCACTGGAAGCGTTTGTCGTCCTTGCCGCTTTCTTCGTAGCCCTCCTTGTACTTGTAATGGGCGGCGATGCCTTCTTCGGCCACCCGGTGCATTTCGTGGGTGCGGATCTGGACTTCGAAAGGCTGTCCGTTGCGGTCCACGACGGTGGTATGAAGCGAGCGGTAGCCGTTCGGCCGCGGCATGGCGATGAAGTCCTTGATGCGTCCAGGCACAGGCGGCCACATGTTGTTGATGATGCCCAGCACCGTATAGCAGTCCTTGACGCTGTCGACCAGGACGCGAATGGCGATGAAGTCGTAGACCTGGTCGAGACCGATCTTCTGGCGCTTCATCTTCATGGCGATGCTGTAGACACGCTTGATGCGGTGCTGGAGAAGAGCTTCGATGCCATGCTGGGCCAGCTCGTCCTGGATGCGTTTGGTGACCCGGCCGATGAACTGGTCGCTGTAGGCCTTCTTCTCTTCCACCTGGGCCACGATGTTCTGGTAGTTGACGGGATCCAGGTAGCTGAAAGCCAGGTCCTCCAATTCTCCCCGCACCTTGGACATCCCCAGGCGATGGGCGATGGGCGCGTAAATCTCAAGTGTCTCGCGCGAAATGGCCTTGCGCTTCTCAGGCGGCATGTGCTGCAAGGTCCGCATGTTATGGAGTCGGTCGGCCAGCTTGACCAGGATGACCCGGATGTCGTCGACCATGGCCAAGAGAAGCTTGCGGAAGTTCTCGGCTTGAGCTTCGTGCTTGGTGGAAAAGTGGATCTTTTCCAGCTTGGTCACCCCATCCACCAAATGGGCCACGTCGGAGCCGAAAAGTTCTTCAATCTTTTCGGTGGTGGTCAAGGTGTCTTCCACTACGTCGTGGAGCAGTCCCACGCTGACGCAGACCACGTCCAGGCGCATGTCGGCCAGAATGCCGGCGACTTCCAGAGGATGGGTCAGGTAAGGTTCGCCCGAAAGGCGGGTCTGCCCCTTGTGCTCGCGGGCCGAGAACAAGTAGGCGCGGCGCAGCAAGTCCAGATCAGCCGAGGGCTGGTACTTGCGGACTTTTTCTTCCAATTCTTCGTAACGGATCATGATTCAGCCGCCGCTGGCAGAGGGCGTTCAACCCTTCATTGTAAAGAATTGGCGCAGAAAAAGAAATTTCTCCTCCTTGCGGGCCTCCTAGAAGGCAAAAAAGGCGGCGGGCCATGAAGGCTCGCCGCCTGGGGTGGAATCGTTTTGTGAGGACGGCTTCAGGCGCCGTGGTTAGTTGCCCTCGGTTTCATCTCCGCCGAAGAACTTGCGCCGATTCTCCTCTTCCTCGCGCTGCTGCTTGCGCTTGAGTTCCAAGGCTTCCAACGAGAGACGGCTGGCTTCACGCCGCCAGCGTTCCTTCTCCTCTTCGTCTTCGGCCAGTTCGGCCCTCTCGCGATAGAGCAGGTTGAGGTATTCGAGCGCTTCGGCATAGTCAGGGCGGATTTCGCGGGCCTGCTGCAGGGCCTCGATCCCTTCATCGACGTACTGGGTAGCTTGCAGACGCTCTTCTTCACTGAGTTCCTCGACGTTGACGCCTTTGTCGCCGGTCAGGTTGTTGGCCTGCTTATAGGCAACGGTCCCTACTCCGTAGTAGGGCTCGGCGTTGTCAGTCTCGGTCTCGGCCCTGCGGCGGAACCATTCCTTGGACAGTTCGTACTCGCCCATGGCGTCATAGAGGCCGGCGATCGAGGCCATGGCGTTGTGCAAGGCGTCTGCCTGCTCCTCAGAAGCCTCCTCGACCACTTCTTTGAAAGTGGCGATGGCGTTCTCAGCCAATTGGACGTTTTCCTGGCGGGGAATGCCGGGAACGTACTGGATGCGGTAGGAGTGGGCCAGATAGAGCTTGGCGTCGATCAGGGAGGGATCGAGCTCGACCGCCTTCTTAAAGTGCTCCACAGCCTCGGTGTATTCCTTGGCGGAGTAGGCAGCCACTCCTTCGTTGACCTGGTTGCGGGCCTTCAAGTCGTCGATGAGGCCGCACCCGCTGGTGGCGGCCAGCAGTGCCAGGAGGGGGGCCACAATTGCGATTCGAGATAGTCGGTTCATCTTTAGCCTCCGCTTCCTCCGCCAGTGTCTCCGCCTCCGCCGCCTCCAGCGGTGGAAGCGGCGGTGATCAGTCCGATGTCGCCCACGCCTGCGCCTTTGGCGATGTCGATCACGCGGATGACGTCGCCGAACGGCAGATCCTCGTCGGCCTGAACGAACATGTTCTTGTTGGAGCGGGCGCTGTAAATCTCGAAGAGGCGTCCACCCATGGCGTCCAGGGTGACCGGCTCTTGGTTGATGGCGTAGGTGCCGTCGGCGTTGACCTGCAAGACGATGTTATCGCTCTTGATGATCACGTCTTCAGGCAGATCCTCTTCCGGTTCCTGGGGAGTACGGGCCTTGAGGTCGTATTTGGTGGTGGGCTGAATCACCATGAAGATGATCAGCAGCACCAGCAGAATGTCGATGTAGGGCGTGACGTTGATGTCCGACTTAGGACCGCCGCTTGCGCCTCCAGTGGTCATACCCATAGCTAATTACCTCCTCCGGGCAAGGTTGGTTCAGCTCCCGCTGCGCCGCCGCCTTCCTGCCGGTCGACCACCATTCCGATTTGTTCGTATCCGGCATCGCGGGCCAAATTGACGACTTCCACAACCCGTCCATAAGGCGCGGCCACGTCGCCCCGCACGAAGAGGGGCAGTTCCGGCGCGCGGGCCCGGCTGTCGGCCAGTTTGTCGACGAACTCCTCGGGGGGAACCGGCTCGCTGTTGATGAAGAACAGGCCTTCCCGGTTGACGGTGACGGTGGTCACCCCTTCGGCGTCTAGTTGAGGGGCTTCCCGCGCATGGCGGGCCTTGGGTTTGTTGATGGGCACGCCCTCTTGGATGAGGGGCGTGGTGATCATGAAGATGATCAGCAAGACCAACATGATGTCGGCCATCGGCGTGACATTGATTTCGGCATTGACGTTGGTGCGTCCGCCGCCGCCTCCGGTACTCATACCCATAGTGGCTTCTCCCTTCGCTTTCGGAATCGGGCGCGGCGCGGCGCCGCCGGTATGGGACGGCGCGGCGCGGATTCCCGGCTAGCTGGAAGCCTGTGCTTTAGCCCGGCGCTTGAGGAAGTAGTCGATCAGCTCCGAAGAGGAGTTGTCCATTTCCACCACAAAGGACTCAATGCGCGAGGTGAAGTAGTTGAACATCCAGACAGCGGGGACGGCCACCAGGAGACCGATGGCGGTGGCCACCAGAGCCTCGGAAATACCGCCGGCCACCGCGGCCATGCCGACGTCTTCGCCTTGGCTCATGCCGGCGAAGGCGTTGATGATGCCGACCGTGGTTCCGAAAAGTCCCACGAAGGGCGCCGTGGCGCCGATGGTAGCCAGTCCGCCCAGGGAGCGCTTGAAATCTTCAATGCCGATGGCGGTGGCGCGCTGAAGGGCGCGTTTGGAGGCTTCGATGGTTTCGCCCGGGATGTCGCCCCCGGACTGGTGTGCTTGAAATTCCTGCAATCCTGCTGAAACAACGCGGGCCAGATGGCTCTTGTCGTACTGGTCGGCCAGTTCGATGGCCTCCTGAACATTGCCATTCTTGAGGGCCTCCGCCACCGCAGGCGCGAATTCGCGCGATTGATTTTTGGCTTTGCGATAGTAGAGCAGACGCTCGATCATGACCGAGATCGACCAGATCGACATGAGCACCAGGATGATGACCACCGCTCGGGCGATCCACCCCATCTGCTCCCACATGTGCATATAATCCATTCCACCCATACAGAAAACCTCCCTATTGGAATCTGGGTTACTACTAGTTTCTTTTTCTCGCCCCGGACGAAAAGCCCCTACACAAGACGCTGACCGGAGTCAATGTTCCTACTGCAGTCGAAAGTGCACGGTAATGGTCGCCACTACGGGCACCGGTTCGCCATTCAGCAACGTGGGCGAATAGCGCCATTGCCGCACTGCGTCGATAGCCGCCTGATTGAGCAAGGGGTGGCCTCGGACCACCTGAATGTCGGTCACGCTCCCGCTTTCATCCACGGTGATCTTGAGGAATACGACGCCCTGCACCCGGGCCCGCTTGGCGAGTTCCGGGTAGCGCGGTTCGATCTTCCGGATCAGCTTGGAAGAAAGCACGCTGCCGCCGACTTTGAGCGGCTCTTTCTTCTTGGGCGGCGGAGGCGGCGGGGGCGGCGCCGTGGGCGCTCCTCCGATGACTCCTCCGGGAACTCCGCCCGGAACTCCTCCGACCACTCCACCAGGCACTCCGCCGGGAACGCCCGCGCCCAAGTTCTCGAGGCTGGAGAGGGTTGGCAGGTCCTCGTCTGGGGCCGGGATGTCTTCCGGAATTTCGGTCGGTGCCATGAACTTATCGGGATCCATGCGGACCACCTGGACCTCTTTGCGCTGCACGGGTTCAGGCGGCGCGGCTGGCGGCGGCGGGGGAGGCGGAGGAGGAGGCGGCGGCGGTGCCGCCAGGAAAGTCACCAGTTCCGCGGACGGCAATGCATCGTAGTAATACAAGGGTATGACGATGATCAGCGCCAGGATGATGGTGTGAACGATGAACGAGACCAGAAATGATCCCGAACCTCGCCCATGAGTCTCCGCTGAGGACTCCAGCAGGTTATCGAACATTGGACTTCCTCTCCCTTTCTTGCGACCCGAAAACGGCCGTAACCGCAGTGGGGCGCATGTTACTACCCCAAATGAGTCGAGTCAAGACAATTGTTTTTCCCTCGCCTGGGGCCATATCCTCTTTACACTCAATCGGTTACCTAGTTGCCAACGGGCCAACCTCAGGCAGCTTTTTTCGCATCACGCCACTGATGCCACCAGACGACGATGGGACTTGCAATGGCGACTGACGAGTAAGTTCCAACCAACACGCCCACCACTAAAGCGAAGGAAAATCCGTCCAAAGCTTCGCCGCCCAGCAGGTAAAGCGCCAAGGCGGCCATGAAGAATGTGACCGACGTAAGGATGGTTCGGTTCAACGTCTGGTTGATGCTTGTGTTGATGATGGCAGTCAGACTCCTGCGCCGCATGAGGCGGGTGTTCTCGCGCACCCTGTCAAAAATGACGATGGTGTCATTGAGCGAATATCCCACCAGGGTCAGAAGCGCCGCGATCACCGTCAGCGAAACTTCTTTGCCGAAAAGGGCGAAGAATCCCACGGTGATGAAGACATCGTGGAACAAGGCCACGATGGCTGCGACGCCATAGACGAGCTGGAATCGGAACCAGATGTAGGCCAACATGCCCATCAGCGAAAAGAGCACGGCGTTGCGGGCCCGGTCCTTCATCTCGCTTCCAACCTTGGGTCCCACGCTCTCGCTGCTGATGATGGTATAGCTTCCCAGGAAAAAGTCCTGGCGCATGCGTTCCGTCACGCCCGCTGGCAAACCCAGGCTTTCCAACTCGGAAAAGTCCCTCAGCAGTCCGCCGTTTTGAGTGCGCAGATCGATGACCCGCTGGGCGACCTCGACAGGCCCCGAGGAGGCGTCCTGCGATCCATTGGTCGCGGTTTCCTCGCCTTCCGGCTGTTGGCTTTCCAAGAGGGCGGGACCCAGGTCGCGGAAATACTCCACCAAGTCGGTGCGCGACGCATTGTTGAAATCGATCCCCTGACTGTCGGGGTTGAATTCCTGGCGCAGGGCGGCAAAGACCTTGTCGGTCTGCTGGCTCAGCTCCTCGCCTTCCTCGGAGCCCTCCAGCAGCCCGATGCGGATCTGCACCTGATTGAGGGAGGGATCGTCGATGCGGCTCACTGAGGCGCCCGCGAATCCTTGCCCGTCCATAGCGGCGCGGATGCGCGGCAGCGGAGGCGAGTCCTGGAATTTGATCTTGACCAGGGTGCCCCCGGTAAAGTCCACTCCGTAGGTCAGTTGTCCCCCGTAGAGGGCGAAAGCCCCGGAGGCAACAAGCAGGACCGAGACGACAATGAAGTACCACTTCATTCCCAGCCAGTTGAATTTTGGATCCTTAACCAGTTCCATTTCTATCAGCCCTTTTAGTTAGTAACCGTCGTACGGTTTCAAGTTCCTCTAAATCGAGAGCGCCTTTTGCTCCTGTCCGCGCAGGAGGATGCTGAAAAAAGTACGTGACACAAAGACAGCCGTGAAGATGTTGGCCAGCAGTCCGACCGCCAGCGTGACGGCGAATCCCCTGACCGGCCCGGTTCCGAACTGAAAGAGGAAAAGGGCGGCCACCAGAGAGGTCAAGTTGGTGTCGATGATGGTCCAAAACACCCGTCCAAAGCCCGCATCTACGGCGGCCCGCACGGTTTTGTTGAGTCTCAGCTCTTCTTTGATGCGCTCGAAGATCAAGATGTTGGCGTCGACCGCCATTCCGATGGTCAGAATCATGCCGGCGATGCCCGGCAGGGTCAGCGTGGCTTTGAAATAAGCCAGCACGCCCAGCAGGATCATGAAGTTGATCACCAGGCAGAGCACGGCGTTGATTCCCGAGAGGCGGTAAACGACCAGCATGATCAGCACCACCAGAACCAACCCCAGGATAGAGGCTTGGATGCCTCGCTCAATGGAATCGCGTCCCAGTGATGGGCCGATCGTGCGGGTTTCCAGGATTTCAATGGAGGCGGGCAGGGCGCCGCTCTTGAGCGTTACAGCCAGGTCGCTGGCCTCTTCCTGGGTGTAGCTTCCCGTGATCAGAGCCGATTCGGTGTTGATTTGTTCCCGGATGCTGGGATCCGAATAGACTTTGTCGTCGAGCACGATGGCCAACTTCTCTCCCACGTGCTCTTTGGTGGCTCTGGAAAAGAGGGCCACGCCTTCGGCGTTCATGGAAAACTGAACCTCGGGTTCGCCTGTGAGAGAGTGCTGCGTGGTGCGTGCGTTCTTGAGATGGGAGCCGGTGATGACCGAAGACTTGCGCACCACCATGAATAGCCGTGAGCCATCGGCTGCGGCCTCCCTCAAGGGCAGGATCTCGTAGTCGGAGGGCAGCAGATCGTTAAAGGCCGCCATGGCCTGGCGCCGGCTGGCGAAGCGCTCGGGGTGGTCGGGATGCACGAGGCGCAGTTCCAGCTTTCCAGTGCCGGTGATCAGGTCCTTGACCCGCTGTTCGTCATCGACGCCCGGCAGTTCGATGATGATCTGGCGCTTGACGTCTCCACTGCCGTAGACGGTGACCGTGGGTTCGGCCACGCCGTAGGTGTCGATGCGGCGGTTGATGACCGTACGAGCCTGGTTGACGGCTTGACGCCGGGTGAAGTTCTTGTAGGCGCCCTGAGGCGTCAAAGTGTAGGTCCGCAGGCCCCCGCTGGATCGGGTCGCATAAGAGAAGGAGGGGGAATAGAGGTCCATCTCATTTTCCACCAGATTGCCTTGTCCAGCTTCCACTCCGCTGATGACGATGTCGAGGGTCTCTTCTTGAAAGGCCACGTCCTCGAATATGACGTTCTGGTCCCTCAGCGAAGTCTCGAGTTGGTCTGCCACTTGACGGACTTCCTCTTGCAGGGCGTCATCGACCATGACTTCGACCACCATGTGGATGCCGCCCTTGAGGTCGAGACCCAGTTTGAGAGAGTCTTCGAGGGGATAAAAGAGGTAAATCGAAAGGCCGATTACGGCTATGATCAAGAGAATGCGATTGCGCAGATTCTTCATGATGTTTCCATCCTATAAGGCCCGGAAGCCTGCTCCTTCAGGAGTCGCTTGAGGTGTCCTCGGTCTGCAGGGAGGCCACCGAAGACTTGGCGATTTCCAGTTTGACTTTGTCGGCGACCTTGACCAGCAGCGTATTGTCGCGAATGCCGGCCACGATGCCGTGGATGCCTCCCGTCGTAATAACTTTGTCTCCGTTCTTGAGTCCGGCGATCAGGGCCTCGTGGTTCTTCTGGCGCACTTTCATGGGCCGCCAGATCAGCAAGTAGAAGATGCCGACGATGATCAGCAGCGGCACAAGGCCGGTCAAGAAACTGGGGCCCGCAGCCGGTCCCCCCGTAGCCAAGATTGAATGCAACATGCTCTCCCCGTCCTTCTCGATCTGAAGTGAAACAGGGAGTATAGCAAAAATTCAGCCTCCGTCCCCATAACGATCTTGGAGCAAAGAGGCCAGTTTCTGCAAGCCCCCATTGCGGATGGCGGCCCGCACCCGCTCCATCAATCCCAGGTAGAAGGCCAGGTTGTGGTAGGTGTTGAGAATGCTGGAGAGGATTTCCCCGGAAACATAAAGGTGGCGCAGGTAGGCCCTGGAATAAGTGGAGCAGACCTTGCACCCGCATTCAGGGTCGAGAGGGTCCGGATCGTCTTTGTAGCGGGCATTCTTGATGTGAACCTTGCCCTGCCATGTGAAGAGGGTGCCGTTGCGGGCGTTGCGGGTGGGCATGACGCAGTCGAACATGTCCACTCCTTGGCGGACGCAATAAACAAGATCGAGAGGCGTGCCCACGCCCATCAGGTAGCGGGGCGCCTTGGAAGGCAACTGAGGCGTCGTTTCAGCCACCAAGTCGTACATCATGGGTTTGGGCTCGCCCACGCTGAAGCCCCCCAGGGCCAGTCCGGCGAAGCCGGTTTCCAGCAGCCGCTGCAAGCTTTCCTGCCGCAGTTCGGCGAACATCCCCCCCTGGACGATGCCGAACAGGGTCTGGGTTCCGTCTTCGTGGACTCGGCGGCAGCGCTCCGCCCAGCGCATGGAGCGCAACATCGATTCGCGGGCTTCGGAGCGGGAGACGGGATAAGGGGTGCAGTCGTCGAAGGCCATGATGAGGTCGGCGCCCAGAGCTTGCTGGACGCGGATGGAGCGCTCGGGCGAAAGGAAATGCTTGCTCCCGTCCAAGTGGGAGCGGAACTCGACCCCTTCTTCGCGGATGTTGCGCAACTGTCGATGACTGTAGACCTGAAAACCCCCGCTGTCGGTGAGAATGCTGCCCGACCAGCGCATGAAGTCGTGCAGGCCGCCAAGATCGCGCACCAGCTCATGTCCGGGCCGCAGGTAAAGATGGTAGGTATTGGAGAGGATGATGGAGGCCCCCAGCTCCTGCAAGAATTCCCGCGGCGTGGCCTTGACGGTCGCCGCGGTCCCGACCGGCATGAAGACGGGCGTTTGGATGTCGCCGCGGGACGTGCGCAGAAGTCCGCAGCGCGCCTGGCTGGAGGGATCACGATGCTGGACGGTGAAGCTGAAGCTCATGGCAAAGGGACGCTCTCGAAGGAAGCGGTCTAGAGATCGACGCGGTAGAGGGTGGAATTGTCGGCGCAGTAGAGATAGCCGCGTTCATCATCGTAGGCAAAGCCCACCAGCATGGGTCCGCTGATGCTGAGCCGGGGCTGCCCGTCGACCATGCTGTAGAGGCCTTTCTGTCCCCGAAAGGAGGCCGCTACCTGCAACTGTCCATCGGGATCGAAGCCGATTCCCTGAGGACGTCCCAAGCCGCGGAAAATCACCTCGGGAGTACCGTCAGCCTCGATCCGCCAGATGGCGTCCTGGGTGGCCAGGGTGGGGCCGGTGACGTAGAGACGGTCGTCGGGATCAAAGGCCAGATGAAAGGCCGACACGCTGGGTTCGAGTTGGCAGAAGGGTTCCGCTTCGGCTTGTGGAGAGAGCCGGAAGATCGTGCCCCCGCGATCGCCCACGTAAAGGTTGCCTTGAGAGTCGAAAGCCAGCCCTGTCGCCAATCCCAGGCCCTCGGCGAAACGCTCTACCCGCTTATCGATGGTGGAGCGGAAAATCTCTCCGCTGTGGCGGCTGGAGACGTAGAGCCGCTGGTCGGGCCCGATCGCCAAGCCGGTCGGGTTGACGATGTCGGCCAAGAAGGGACGCGTGGTTCCGTCGGGGCTCACCTGATAGACGCCGAAGGACACTTCTTCTCCGCGGGCGCCGCTATAGGTCGTGTAGACGTTGCCCCGGCGGTCCACGACGGGATTGGCCACGGGATGCAGTTCGTCATTGAGAATGACGCCGATCTTCATGCGGGCCCGGGCGGCCAGCTTGCCCCGCACCTCGATCTCGCCCGAGTCGGCGGGCGGCAAGCGGAAGGTCAATGCCGTCTTGGAGGCTCCCATCAAGTCGGCTTGCAGCCCCCCCACCCAGACGCTGACCTGAGAAGGATCGTCCAGGCCCTCCATCGAAAGACGCACGCGCCCTCCGGGCAAGGCCACGGGCGGGCTGATCTCTAGAATCTCCATGGGCGATCACTATAGCATGCCCGCAAAGCCGCCTTATCCCCTGCGCCGCCCCCCCGGAAGGAAAGCGGCTTATCGACAACAGCCCACCCAAACAGTATCCTCTTTTCGGAGACCTTCGAAGGATGGAAAGACCATGATCAAGCGCATTCTAGTAGCTCTGGCCGGATCTCAATACTCCGAACGCGAAGTCGAGGAGGCCGTGCGCCTGGCTCAGATTCACGAGGCCTCGCTGACCGGCGTCACTGTGGTCGACATCGACCGCCTCTCCGACACCGGAGCGGTTCCGCTGGGAGCGGGATTCTCGGCTCAACAACTGGCCGAATACCGCATCGAGGAGGCCCGCGAGCAATCTCGCCAAGCCGTGGAGGGCTTTCACAAAGCCTGTGAGAAGGCCGGCGTCAGCCACCGCCTCTTCCGGGAGAACGGCGATCCCTTTGAAACCCTCATATCCCATTGGCGCTACCACGACCTGACCCTCTTGGGGCTGCGGGGCCTTTTCGAGTTCGGAATCATCGACGAACCCCATGACAGCATCGCCAAGCTGATCAGCAGGGGCGTGCGTCCGGTACTGACCGTCCACCAGGCCTTCGAATCTCCGATCAAGGTCTTGGTCGGATACAACGGGTCGATGGAATCGGCCAAGGCCATGAAGCGCTTCGTGCAACTGCATCTGTGGCCCGACTGCCGGATTCGGGTGGTCTGCTACGACGAAAACAAGCCCCGTGAGGAGGCCCGCCAACTGATCGAGGAGGCTGTCGACTACTGCCACGCCCATGGCTTCGAAGCCGAGGGCGAAGTGATGGAAGGCGACCCCACCAAGGGACTCCTGGAAGAGGCCAACAACTTCAACGCCGACGTCGTTGTGGCCGGCAACAGCCACCGCCGGCTGATTCTGCGCAAGGTTTTCGGAAGCACGACCCTGCGCCTGATCGAGCAGTGTGAGCGGGCTCTTTTCCTGACTCAGTAGCCAGCCGCGACGACAGCGCCGGGGATTCGTGTGAGGCGGGATGGGCTATACTGGAGGGTGCGCTCGGGATCCGTTCCTCTCAGCAGGAAAAGTCTATGAAGCTCTACGACATCAAGGCCAAGCGGCACGGCGAATCCTACGACGCCGTATCAGCGCTGGCTTTGGACGCCGAAGATATTTTTAGAGGTTTCGCCGACGATTTTGAATGGCAGTTGGCGGGACTCGTTTCCAGCGGCAAGCCGGGCGACGATCCCCGGGAACGGATCATCCTCCACGCCGAACTCAACGCCCCCCGCGGCGGCCATCTTTCCGTCGACTTCGTGCGCTACGAAAACAACCGGCTGGGAGTGGACAATAAAATCGTCATCCGCGCCTTCTCGCCCCGGGGCGAACTGGCTTCCAGCGTCCTGCGCGGCCTGAAGCTGATCTCCATGCAGCCCCCCAGCCGCAGCGAACTGCTGCGCAACGAACTGGAGCGCATGGGCGGTCACTTGGAGTTCGGCTGAGGCCACTCATTGCAGCCAGCGGGTTCAGGCACGAGTCCATTCATGCCTGCAGGGTCAGCGGCCTCGCCTGTCCTCGGCGGTATAAGACTGCTGAATAAGATACCCGGTGGCCAACAAGGTCTCCCACGGGGTCAGATTTCGAAGACCTCCTCCGGCCTCGAATGCACTCGGGGCAAGGGGTTGTGCCAAGGCTGGCCTGCCGCCGCCGTCACCCGCATCGCTTGGACGGGCTAAGCCGCGTTGACGAAGCGGTTGCGGGCCGTGGAGCGCAGCCTTTCGATGTCCTCCCGCCGGGAAACCGAAAGCGGCACGGTGTCGGAGATCTCACCCAAGATCAGGGCAGTGCTGAGAGGACTCCCCTGGTGCAGAGAGCGGTAGGCGGCTGCGATGACAGCCTGCTCGATCTCGGCTCCGCTGAAGCCCTCTGAAGCCCTGGCCAACTCGTCCAAGTCAAAGCGGGCCGGTTCTTGATTGCGCAGGCCCAGGTGAATTTCGAAGATCCGCCGGCGGTCTTGCGGGACGGGAAGGTCGACGAAGAAAATCTCGTCGAAGCGGCCTTTGCGCATCATCTCGGGAGGCAGGACGCCGAGGTCGTTGGCGGTCGCCACCACGAAGACTTCGGCGCTTTTCTCCTGCAGCCAGGTGAGGAACGCCCCCAACAGGCGCCGGCTCAAGCCTCCGTCCTGATCGGACGAGCCTGCGGGCCCGAAGGCTTTTTCGATTTCATCGATCCACATCACGGCGGGAGCCATCGACTCGGCCATGGACACGGCGCGCCGGAAGTTCTTCTCCGACTCGCCCACGTACTTGTCATAGAGGCTTCCCGCGTCCAGCTTGAGCAGGGGCATCTGCCAACGCCGGGCGATCACCTTGGCGGCCAGGGACTTGCCGCAGCCCTGGACGCCCACGATGAGAATGCCTTTGGGAGCCCTCAGGTTGAGTTCTTGGGCCCTGGGCGAGAAGCCGATCTGGGCCCGCTTGAGCCAGTCCTGCAGATTGGCGAAGCCGCCCAACTCCGCCTGATTGTCTTCGGCCGGGAAGAACTCCAAAATGCCACCGTCGCGGATCATCTGGGCCTTGCGCTCCTGCACCCGGCGAACGTCTTGGGCGTCCAGCCGGCCGTCCTCCAGGACGGCGTAGGCCACGGCCTGACGGGCTTGGTTGAGGGTCATCCCGCGCAAGGCTGATATGAAGCGGCCCAGATCTCCAGGCCGCAGGTCGACATCGAAGGTCCGCTTGCGCCTCAGCGAACTCAGGGCCGTTTCCATGACTTCTTTGAGTTCTTCGCGGCTGGGCAGTTGCAGGCTGTAGTAGACAGCCTTGTGGCGGACGCCCGAGGGCAAGTCGACGTCGGCGCCGGTCAGCACCAAGGCCGAGCGCGTCTGGGCAAATTTTTGACAGAGCTCGCGGAATTGGCGGGCGATTTGCGGATTGGAGAGATGTCCTCCCAGGTCCTTGAGCATGTACACAGCCTCGATGGTCAGGCTCTCAAGATGACGCAGCATCACCTGGGGGTCGTTGGTGCCGTGAATCATACTCTGGTTGGGCGGACGCCGAAGACCGCGGGTGACCGTCCACTCAAAAAAGGGCAGGCCCATTTCGGCAGCCGTCTCGCGCAGCAAACGCCGGGCCCGTTCTTCCTCCACGGTCTCCATGACGATGACCGGATGGTAGGAGGCCACTAGAGTTCGCAAATCATGACTGGCGGAAACTCGCATAAGTCCCTACAATGAAAAGGTGACCAGAGGCTTCGCTTCAGACTGCGGATTTTGACCGGCATCTGAAGAGGCACCCGCTTCTTCCTGTCGGCAATTTTGGCGGATTCATTAGCCGCGAAGGTCCCGGGGGGACCCTTCAGGTGTCCGTCCCCTCTACCGCAGCCGAATTCATCGATATGCCCGGCCAAGGAGGCGTCTTATGGCTCAATCGCCTGATCATCACGATGTGAAATTGATCCTCGAGCTCTACGAACTGCGGAGAGAACGCAAACTGCGGGAGGCCCGTTCCTGGTTTTCTGGGTCCTTCAAAGCCAGGAACATGGCTGAGTTCACTCAGCTCTGTCCGTCGGGATCCCAAACCAACGCCTATTTCCGGATGGTGGTTTCCTACTGGGACATGACGGCCTCATTCATCCGGCATGGAGCCCTCAACAAAGAACTCTTCTTCGAAAGCGGAGGCGAAATGCTCTTCGTGTGGATACGCGTGGAGCCTCTGCTGGAGGAGGTGCGGGAAAGATTCTCCGATCCCCATTTTCTGGGGAATCTCCAAGCAGTGGCCGAGGAGTTCATCCAGTGGCGGGAAGAACGCTCCCCCGGCTCGCTGGAAGCCTTCAGGCAACGGATTTCCTGAGCCCTCGACGAAGGGCCTTGAAAGAGCCGACATCGCCGCCACAGGCCATTTGCTAGAATAGAGACGGTATGGTTTCGGCAGCATCACCACTGGTCAATGCTCCTGTTGACGACGAGAGCCAGCAGGACGGTCGCAAGAATTTCTATGCCCGCCACTCGCGCGGACTGCGCCAGGAGCTGGCGGAACGCTTGAGCGCCGATGATCTGCGCGCACTCCACCAGGTCAGCACCGCCCGCCATCTGGCCGTCACCGCCGCTCAGTTCGGCGTGATGGCCCTGGCCACTTGGGGTTTGATCGTTTTCACTCACCCGCTGATTTGGATCCCGCTGTCCGTCATCCAGGGATTCGTGATCTTCAATTTTACGGTGATGCTGCACGAAGTCGTGCACGACAACGCCATCCGCGGGGGGCGCAGCCGCTCCAAGGCCTTCTGGAATAAGGCGCTGGGCTTTCTCTACGCCGTCCCCAGCGGCATTTCCCGGACCCAGTTCACGCGCTGGCACCTGGACCACCACGACTCGCTGGGTTCGGAAGAAGACGACCCCAAACGCCATCATTTATCGCCCAAGGTCAATCGGCGCTGGTACAAGCTGCTGTATTTCACGCCAGCCCTGATTTTCATCTACTTCCGGGCCGCCAAGAAGGAAACCGCCACTTACCCGCCCCAGGTGCAGCGCAAGATCCGCAATGAGCGTCTGGCCACGATCGCCATTCACGCGATGGCTTTTGCGGCGCTGGCCTACTTTTTCGGATGGGCGGCGGCGGGACGCGCCTACTTGGCGCCCTACCTGTTGGTCTTTCCCGTGGCGTTCGCCCTCAACCGGCTCTGCCAGCACTACTTCATCGTGCCCGAAGATCCGGCTCAGTGGAGCACGCTGATGAAGGTCAGCCGATTCTGGGACATTGCCTATCTGTGGTCGACCTACCACCTGGAACACCACTACTATCCGCGGGTGCCCTTCTACAACATGCCCAAGCTGCGCCGTAAGCTGGAGCCATTCTTCGAAGAGCGGGGCATGAAGGACCACTCCATCCGCGAACTGCTCTATCACTACATCGTTCTCAACAAACGGCCCCACACCGACTGGTCGTTGCATCTCGACTAGCAGCTCCGGGGCATCTTGAATCCCCATGCGAAAAATCATTCTCATTTGTTTGACGCTGGCCCTTTTGCCCCTTGCCGCCTCTTGCCAGGATAGAGCTGCGGCCTCCAACGGACTGGAGGAGCATTTCGACCCTTCCTATTCAAGCCGCGACTACTGGTTCGACGGCACCGCCGAGCTCAACCTCTACGAGGCCCGCCTGACCTACTACGGCCAACCCCGCCAGGCCCAGGAACTGGTCCACATCCTGGTCACCGAAGACCACAAACCCGATCTGCTGGTCAAAGCCGACGATTGGCGCCAAGCGGGCCTGGTCAAGATGCTCAAGTTCAATCTGGTGCAGAGGGTCCAGACGGGAATCTACGAGTACCGACAGATGATGAGCGCCTTCTTCGAGCAGGGTCCCCAGCGCTTGGCCAAGATGACTTACAGCAGCCAGGAATGGTGCGGCCACTCGTTCAAGGAAATCGTGCGTTACGATGGGCGGGAGAGCTTTGACTTCAACACCTACTGGGATGGTCAGGGCAACGGCTCCTTCCAGGTCGACTATCCGCAGGGCCTGATTCTCTACGACACCCTGCCGGTTCAGTTGCGTCCCTTGAAATGGGAGGTGGGTCTGACGGCTGAATTTCCCATGCTGCCTTCCCAGTTTTCAAGCCGCGTCCAAGAGCCCCGCTACGTGTCGGCTCGAGTCACTGTTGAAAAGAAGGAGACCGTCGACTCTCCGGCGGGGACCTTCGAAACCTTGCGCACCATTGTAGAGAGCGGGGGGACGGAGGGCGAGAGTCAACGCGACATCTTGTGGTTCGAAGCCGATTTCCCCCACCGCATGATCCGCTGGCAGCGCGCCAACGGCGACACGCTGACCTTGAGCCAAAGCAAGAAGCTCCCCTATTGGGAACTCAACCAACCCGGCGACCGCCAGCACTTGGACTAAGGCCGCCCAAGAGCCAGCTCCCCAACGCGATGCCACGCTGGATTCAGCGAGCCCGGACATGACGTTCATGAGCAACTAAGGGAGTGGAGGCGGCGGCCGGATTCGAACCGGCGCATAAAGGTTTTGCAGACCTCTCCCTTACCACTTGGGTACGCCGCCTCTCTAAGCGCGGGACTTCATTATAGACAGGTAGCAGGCGGAAAACAACCGCGCTTCATCGGTTCGGGGAAAGGAAGAAATGGAGCGGGAAACGGGATTCGAACCCGCGACTTCAACCTTGGCAAGGTTGCACTCTACCACTGAGTTATTCCCGCTCGCAGAGTCCATATTTTACGGTCCGTTGCGGACCTTGTCAAGCATCCCGCGGCCCGGGCAATGGGTCGGTCATGCCTGTTCGCCTCCCATCCAAACGGCCCGCTTTAAGGCCTGTCGCGGTGGCCTTTCCGAACCTCCCGAAGGGGCTGCCTCCACCCGCAATCCGAATCCTCTTCGCAGGTTTTGGGGCCAAGCGCGTTTTAAGAGTGTGATGGACGGCGAGAGCTACGACCAGGGGCAGGGACTCGTCGGTGAAGAGGCCGGACGCGTCAGACAACCGTGGTTTTTCGCCGCCTACCGCAAGAGGGCCGGCGAGCGGGCCGCGCTGGGCCGCTGGGGCGAATGGTTGGCGCTGCGCCATTTGCGCCGCCGCGGATGGGACGTTGTGGCCCGCAACTGGTCTTGCCGGGCGGGCGAGATCGACCTCATCGCCTACAACAGCGGCCACCTGGGCTTCTTCGAGGTGAGGACGCGCAAGAGCCCCTCACAGGTGCGTCCCGAGGAAACGGTGGACGAAGAGAAGCTGGCCCGCGTGGAGACGGCAGCCTGGTATTTTCTGCGCCGCTACGAATTGGCAGACCAACCCTTCGCGCTCCATCTGATCGCCGTCGAAACTCCTGACCTGCGCAGCTACACCCTGCGCCACTGGCGGCTCTGATCCGCCAAGCGCGCCCGTCTCTCGGAAAGTCGGGCGACTCAGCAGGCGGAGAATGGCCTCTGCACCCTGCCGCAGGACCCGCTTCCCGCAGCCCTTTTTCAGCCAGATGCGGCACTGCAATGGCAGGCTCTGAGGCAAACGGGAGGCCGGATTCGGCTCATACCTGTCCCAGCACCTTGCGGATGATTCCCAGACCTTCCTCCAGCTCGTCCCAGGTGATGTTGAGGGGCGTGCGGAAACGCACCGAACGGCGTCCGCAGGGCAGCATCAGCAGGCGCTCCTCGAAGAGCCTGCGCAGAAAGGCCTTGCGGACGGCCGAATCGGCCATGTCAAAGGCACACAAGAGCCCCTTGCCGCGGGCATTGGAAATCTTGTCGGGAAAGTCGGCCTGAAGCTTGTGCAGCTCAGCCAGCAGCTTGCGGCCGTTCTCAGCCACATGCTCCACCAGGTTCTCTTCTTCGTAGATCTCAAGGTACATGCCGCAACGCACCATGTCGACCAAGTTGCCGCCCCAGGTAGAATTGATGCGGCTGGAGACGTGGAAGACGTTGGCCGGCACTTCGTCGATGCGCTCGTTGCACAGCACCCCGCACACTTGCGACTTCTTGCCGAAAGCTACCAAGTCGGGACGCGCGTAGTGCTCAAAGGCCCAAAATTTGCCCGAAGCCCCGAACCCGGTCTGCACCTCGTCGTAGATCATGAGGATGTCGTTGTTGTCGCAGATGGAGCGCAGAGCCTGATGAAACTCGGGGCGGAAGTGGTGGTCGCCGCCCTCGCTCTGGATGGGCTCCAGCAGGATGCAGGCGATGTCGTCGCCTTGCTCCTTGATGACTTCGGCAATTTGCCCCAAGGCCTCCTTCTCGCTCTCCACCACTTGGGAGAGATTGTCGCCCTCCAGAGGAAATCGGCAATAAGGATTGTCGATGCGCGGCCAATCGAACTTGGGGAAGTACTTGGTCTTGGTGGGATCGGTGTTGGTCAGCGACAAGGTGTAGCCAGTGCGGCCGTGGAAGGCGTCCTTGAAATGGATGACCTTGTAGCCCTTCTCTTCCTTGTATCCCTTGGCGAAGTTCTTCTGCACCTTCCAGTCGAAAGCCGCCTTGAGGCAGTTCTCGACTGCCAGGGCGCCGCCTTCGATGAAGAAGGCGTACTTCATGTCGTCGGGCTTGGCCACACGGGAGAAGATCTTCATGAACTCCACCATCTCCCAACTGTAGACGTCTGAGTTGGAAGGCTTGTTGATGGCCGCCTCCCCCAGACGCTTGACGGCCTCGGGCCGGGTCAGCTTGGGATGGTTAAACCCCAGCGGACAGGTGGCGAAACAGGAGAAAAAGTCGAGAAAAAAGGTATCTCGCTTGGCGTCGTAGAGGTGCGCCCCCTTGCTCTTGTGGAGGTCGCAGACCATGTCATAGCCGTCGGCCAGCATGTGGCTCTTGAGAAAATCCAGCGCCGCCGCAGCTTCGGTTTTCAGTGCACTCGTTTCCATCGTGTTCCCTCTTTCGTATCTTCCAAAATGATTCCTTGTTCAGCTAACTGGTCGCGGATCTCGTCGGCACGGGCAAAGTCGCGGTTGCGGCGCGCCTGGACGCGGTCCTCGATGAGCCCGGCGATCTCTTGGTCTTGCAGTTCCTCTTCCTCAAGCTGGAAGACGTCGAAGATCGAGTTGGCATCCTGAAACAGCTTGAGGATGGCGCGGCGGTTGCCCTCCCCCACCTTGCCGGCATCGACCGCCAAGTTGGCCTGGCGCACCAGTTCAAAGAGGGCCGCCAATGCTTCGGACACATTCAGGTCGTCGTCCAAAGCCTCCTCGAAATCGGTCCGGGCTTTTGTCACGGCTTGACTCAGGTCGTGGTCGTCCTGGCCCGCGGGAGACAACTGCCGGACTTTGCGCAG
>DATIPO010000420.1:0-3642 GCA_035471925.1 Acidobacteriota bacterium | reverse complement strand
TTTAGCAAGGCGAAGACTCGCGAAGACGAAGCGAAGGCCTGCTGGAAGTGGAGATGCATGCGGGAGAGCTTGCGGATGGGATCATAGAGGCGGAAGAGGGCCACGATGAAAGCCGCCAGCGATCCGATGGTGAGTCCGTTGTCGGCCGACATGGCATAGCCGGCGTAAAGGAGCAGGGGCGCGAAGGCCAAGTAGCCGATCAGCTCCATCAAGGGCGAACTGAGGGCCCCGATCTTGGCTACCCGCATGTTGTTGGCCACCAGCTTGGAAAGCATGCCGTCAAAGCGCCGTTGTTCGTAGTCCTCCATGGCAAAGGCCTTGACGATGCGCTGTCCGGCGATGGTCTCCTGCAGCGACTCGGAGATGTCGGAGAGATTCTGCTGGCTGCGTTGGGCCACTCCGCGCAGGCGGCGTCCCATCAGGTAGGTGATCCACAGCACTGGTGGAGCCAGCAGGAAGGTGGCCAGGGTCAGCATCCAGTCGATGTAGAGGAGAATGCCCATGAAGACCAACAGCAGCATGCTTTGGCGGGCGAAGTCGGTCAGCGTGCGGCTGACGGTCTCCTGGATGCGCTCGGTGTCGGAGATGACGCGGGCCATGATCTGTCCGCTGGCGTTGCGGGTGTAGAAGGCCATCGACTGCTGCAGCAGGCGGCTGTGCAGGCGGCTGCGCAGGGTGGCCACGATCTTCTGTCCCACGTAGCTCATGGAGACTTCCGAGGCGTACAGGAAGACCCCTTTGAAGAGAGCGAAGATGATGAGCAGCAATGGGATGCGGGTGAAGGGATCTTGGTCGATGCCCAGGAAGCGGTTGACGGCTGAGAACGACCCGGCCACTGTCCCCTCGCCGGGTCCCCCCTGCCAGTAGTTGAAGATGGGCTCCAGCATGGCCACGATCAGGCCCTCCAGCAAAGCGCTGGCCACCAGCAGCAGCAGAGACAGGAAGAGCAGGGGCAAGTAGGGCCGAATGTAGGGGAATAGCCGCCGCAGGTCCTGCATGGGCCTACAGTCTAACCGCTTTGCCCGCCCAAGGCGACGACCGGGCCGTCCCTTGTAGTCAGCTTTCGGCCGAGTACCGCCTCGGCGACCGCGGAGGGCGCGGTCTATAATGGCGGCTGAGTGCGCGACGAACTTCTGATTCTGGGTTTCCTGCTCTGTGCGGCTGTGCTGACCTACTTGGGGCGCGATCTTTGGGTCCAGTCGGCCGTTGCGGGACAGGCTTTGACCTTCGCCAGCGTGACGGGAGGAGCCCTGCTCGTGCTGTTGCTGGTGCGGGTGCGCCGGGACCTGCGCCAGTCGCGCCTGCAATTGGCCCGCAAGGAGGCGGAGCTCAACTTCGCCCGAGAAGTGCAGAAGGCCCTTTTCCCCAAGTCCTATCCCGAGGGCAAGGGCCTGCGCTTCCACGGGGTCTGCATTCCAGCCCAGTTCATCAGCGGCGACTATTTCGATGTCCTGGAGCTGCCTGACGGACGCCAGGTCTTCGCCATCGCCGATATCAGCGGAAAAGGCGTCTCGGCGGCCATCCTGATGGCCAACCTGCAGGCCTTGCTTCGACGCGAAGCCCGCAGCGGAGTGGGTCCGCAGGAACTGTGCGCCCACCTCAACAACCACCTTTGGGAAGTTTCGCCCGCGGCCAGCTTCGCCACTTTTTTCTATGCCCAGTGGGAGTCGGAGCAGCGTCTGCTGCGATACGTCAACGCCGGCCACAACCGTCCGCTTCTCTTTCGAGGGACGGAGATCAAGCGGCTTTGCGAGGGAGGCCTTCCTCTGGGAATCTTCGCCGACAGCCGCTATGAGCAGGGCAGTGTGGAGTTGCGGGAAGGCGACCTGCTTTTGCTCTACTCCGACGGAATCAGCGAGGCCGGCTATGAGCGGGAGGAGTTCGGGTCGGAGCGCATCGAGGAAGCGGTGCGGGAGGCGGGCGAACGCGAACCCTCCCGCCTCAACGAGAAGATCCTAGCCCGGGTGAGGGCCTTCGCGCAGGGTGATCCGCACGACGACATGACTTTGTTGACGGTGGCCGTCACCGAGGGGGAGAGTCCATGAAGATCAACGGCAAGACTATTTCCCAGCACTTGGGCCTGATTGCTCCCTACCTGGGACTTCTCAGCGTCATCTGGCTTTTGCGCTTGGTGGCCTACGCCGCCGGCCTGCCCATGCAGTGGGTAACAGCCGTCAGCCTCTCGGTGGCCATGGTTGTATGCACGGTCTTGGCGGTGGTGCAGATTCATCTGGGCGAATGGGGCTCCTACAGCAACGTCGTGCTGCTGGCCTTTTTTCTCAACGTCTGGACCCAATTGCAGATCAGCTTGACCGTCCTCTTCAGCATGGTCACGGGCATCGACACCGTCTACAACCATCCCAGCTTCACCATTCCGCCGGGGGGAGGCGAGCCGTGGACACACATCTACGGCCAAATGACCTTCGTCTTGGGGTTCGGAACCCTCTTCGCCTCGGCCTCGGGCTGCCTGCTCCTCTTTCTGCTCAGGCTGCTGCTCCCCAATTCCCCGCGGGACTCTTAAACGGGTCCGGGAGGACGGCGGAATTCCTCAGCCTGCCGCCCCCGAGAACGAACCGATGATGCAGGGCGGGCCTCGTGCGGTCGAGTCCCGACCGGCGAGACGCGCCCGTGCGCAAGGCCGTCCCATTGCCGGTCAGCGCGGTGGTGAAGAGCGGGGAAGGCGGGGAGGAAGCGGACGTTGCGGCCGTCCAGGCGGGGTGAGGACGCGCGAAGGCGCCGCCAGAGTTCGCCAGTCGAGGAGGATCAGATTGCCGACGTCGATGTCCTCGGGTCCGGGGCCGTTGCCCACCATCTCGTTGATGAGAGCTTCCACAACCCCGTCGCCGTCGACGTCGCCGGCGGCGGCGCTATAACAAAGGGTGTCGCCGACATCTCCCGGGCGTTGGCCCGCCGCTCCCAGGATTTCGGTGATGCGCAAGCCTTCGACTTGGGCCAATCCGGCGGGACTGGTGTCGATCTCCTGGGGCCAGGGAGCGGGCTGTCCGAAGAGGATGTGCACCTTGCCGGCTCCCCGGCGCTCCGTCCCGTCGATCTCGACGAGAGCATGGGGAGAGCCGGTCAGCAGGTCATCCCAGCCGTCGCCGTCGAAATCGCCCCATGCGGCGGTATCGGCTCCGATGGCGTTGAATTCGGGTCCGACGATTCGCGTCAGGCGGATGTCCGGAGGCAATTGGGCCAGCTCGATCAGGCGTCCCTTAAGGGAAGCCGCATCGAAGAAAACCCACCCCACACCAGTGAAGGACTCGGCCGCCAGGTCGCCCACGAAGAGATCAGGTGCGCCGTCGCCGTCCCAGTCGGCACCCGCCAGCAGCTCCTCTCCGAAGTTGCGGCCGACGTCGCGGCCGTCCAAGGTGGTGACCGGTCCGGTGGCCTCCTGCAAGGCGAAGGCGTAGTCCTCAGGCCACAACGCAGCAGGGAAGGACTCGTCCCAGACGATGAAGGCCGATCCGCCGGGAAGTCCGCCGATGCCGGGACCCTTGCTCAGCGAAGCACCGGCTCTGTTGAGCGTGGCGGCGGCCAGAACTTCGGCTCGCCCGTTGCCGTCCAGGTCGCCCAACTGGCAGGTTCCGCCCAAATGAACGTTGGGAGGGCTGTCGGCCAAATGGATGCGGGCCAGGTGTC
>DATIPO010000419.1:0-48002 GCA_035471925.1 Acidobacteriota bacterium | reverse complement strand
CGGGCGCGGGGCTCGGCTCTTACTGAGGAACCGGCAGTCGGGCGAGTTGGATCTTGTTGGCGGCCAGGTCGGTCCAGGTGATGTAGATGTGGTCGTCGGAGAGCGCCAGACGGGGGAAGCCGGAGGGGCGACGGGCGCTGGTCGTGGCGATTTTGATGGTGTGGCTCAGGGTTCCGTTTGGAGTGACGCGCTTGAGGACCAGGTCGGGTTCCTCGGCGTCTTCGTCGGCGAACTCAAGGAGAGCGACGGCGGCGCTGCCGTCAGGGAGGAGGAGGGTGTCGAGGCGTCCCATGGTTGATCCCTGGCTGAGGACAGTGGGAGTCGAGAAAGAGCGTCCTGCGTCGTCCGAGAAAGCCGCCTTGACGCGAGGCGTGCCGTCCCCACCCATGGTAAACCAGGCCACAGCCAGATGTTGGCCTTTGGCGTCCAGGCGGGGGCCGTTGACCGGGCAGCCGGGAATCTTCCAGCCGTCCTCGGCGACGAAGTGCGTTTCGCCCCAAGCCAGACTGGCCTTTTCCACAGTTCTGTTGCTCCGCGAGGTTGTTGGCTCGGTCATCGTTGAGCTGCCTTTCCCATGAGCGGATTGGCGGGGCTCGTCGGTCGCCGCACCCATCACGGCGATGCCGATGTCGCGGACTTCGTCCTCGGAACGGTCGCGGAAAACGGCAGCGGCGCCCAGCGAGGTGGCAACCGCGTCGGTTTGGCAGCATTCGCACACGCGGGCGTCAAGGACGGTGGCGCCCTGCGGACGTCCCTGCTCGTCGATCTCGGCGTAGCGCACCGTCATTGCTCCCTCGGAGCTCCCGTGACCATGCCCGGCGCCTTCGCCTGAGCTCTCTTCAGCCGCCATCTCGCGGCCGTCCAGCCAGATGACGCCCAGGCGTGCGTCGGAATAGGGGATGAAGCTGACGAATCCGTGCTCGGCCAGCTTTCCGTCCTTGTGGAGCAGCACAGGCTGCGTCCAGTTCTGGCCTTCGTCAAAGGAGCGGGCGATATAGATGTCGTAGGCATAGCGCTGGTCACGGCGCACCATCCAATGGACAGTGATGGCTCCGTCCCCACCCACCGTCAGGGAGGGGAAGTCGGCCCAGTTGGCCAGCAGGTCCGTTCCTTGGACGATGGTGCGGGCGTCGCTGAAGGATTGGCCGTCCCAAATGGCGAAGCGCAGCAGTATCTCGCCGCCATTGCGTTCCTGCCAGTTCAGGTAGACCCGGCCGTCGGGACCTGTCGTCAAACTGGACTGGGCACTGCCGCTGGCCGCCGGCGAGGGCAACTTCTCCACCGCGGGCTGCGCCAGCAGCGGAGCAAGAACGAAGAACACTATGGAGAACGACTGAACGGTCTTTAACAGCATGAAGCCGAGTGTATCTCAAAAAGGGACTCTCAAGTTATCCGGCCGGTTTTCCTCAGGCAAGTTAACGGGAGCGCGAGCCGCCTCGTTTACAGAGTAGGCATAGTCAGAGCTCGTATATGGCCCACTTGAGTCGGCAGCCCAAGGACCCGGGCTGGGTCAGGTCCGCCCCCGTTGTGCCTTTTCGGGTGCGCATCAGGTTCCCTGCGATGACTTTTTTGCCACCTGGGCGAATGAAAACCCGGGATTGAGGGTATAAAGAATGGCCGGCGGTCAAGTCCGGCTCATCAGCCAGAGATTCACTCGATGTTCAAGAGCCTTGATTCGCGAATCAGAAAAGGGCCAAGAGGAGAAGCAGCCATGAAGACGCGTTTGGCAACGGTTTTTTGTTTCCTATTCGTTTTGCTGGTCAGCAGCGGACTGGCCGCCGATGGGGAAGCCATCGAAGGGCACTGGAAAGGCGCCATCGAGGTTCCCAATAATCCGCTCAAGATAGACGTCGACCTTAAGTTGGAAGACGGGGAATGGAAGGGCGACATCTCCATCCCCTCCCAGGGCGGACGCAACATCCCCTTGTCGGCCATCGAGGTAGGCGACGGCACCGTCAGCTTCAAGATCTCCGGGACGCCCGGGGAACCGACCTTCACAGGCAAAGTCAGTGAGGACGGCGACGAGATCAGCGGCGAGTTCACGCAGGGCGGCGGAAAGATGCCCTTTACCTTGAGCCGCGGCGTCGACATGGCCGCTGCTGCGGCAGAGGCGCTTGAGGGCTTCGACGCCTTCATCGAAAAAGGACTCGAGGACTGGAAAACCGTCGGCCTGAGCATCGGCATCGTGGCCGACGACCAAGTGGTCTACGCCAAGGGATTCGGTAAGCGCAACCTTGAGCAGGACCTTCCCGTCACTCCCGACACCCTTTTCGCCATCGGATCCTCCACCAAGGCCTTCACCGGTTTTGCCATGGGACTGCTGGTCGACGAGGGACTCTTGGACTGGGACAAGCCGGTCCGCGAGTACCTCCCCGAGTGGAAGATGCACGATGAATTCGTGAGCAACCGCGTCACGCCTCGCGACATGATCACCCACCGCACCGGACTGCCCCGGCACGACTTGGTCTGGTACAACAACCACGATCTGACTCGGGAAGAGATCCTCCACCGCCTGCAATACCTGCCGCTCAGCAAAGGGCTGCGCGAGACCTGGCAGTACAACAACCTGATGTTCGTCATGGCTGGCTATCTGGTGGGGCAGATCCGCGGACAGACCTGGGAGGAGGCCATCACCGAATTGGTACTGCAGCCCTTGGGCATGAACGACACCAACTTCTCGGTGAACGACTCCCAGGAGAGCGAGGACTATGCGCTGCCCTATCAGGTGCATGAGGAAGAGATCGAGTCCATGAGCTTCCGCGACATCAGCAACGTGGGACCGGCTGGATCGATTAATTCCAGCGCCAACGACATGATCCGCTGGATGCGGGTCTTTCTCAACAAGGGCAAAATCGGCGGCAAGCAGATCATTCAGAGCGATACTCTGCGCGAACTGGTGACGCCCCAGATGGTCATTCCGGGACTGCCCAGCTCGCCCCTCAACTCGCCCTCCGCCTATGGCATGGGATGGATGCTCAACAGCTACCAAGGCAAGTACCGGGTGCGGCACGGCGGCAATATCGACGGGTTCTCGGCGCTGGTAACGCTCTTTCCCTTCGAAAACCTGGGGATCGTGGTCTTGGCCAATCAGAATGGCTCGGCTTTGCCTTCCCTCATTACCGCTCACGCTGTCGACCGCATTCTGGACCTGGAAGGCAAGAACTGGATGGCCGAGGCTCTCAAGAACCGCGAGAAGGGCCTTGAGATGCAGAAGGAAAGCGAAAAGAAGAAAGAGACCTTGCGGGTCACCGGGACGCAGCCTTCCCACAACCTGCAGGACTATGCCGGCGAGTATCAGCACCCCGGCTACGGCACCCTCACCATCGCTCACGAGGACGACCAGCTCACCCTCACCTACAACGGCATCGTCACCTCCCTGGAGCACTGGCACTACGACACCTTCAACGGACTCGAGAACCCCGACGACCGCACATTCGAGGACTTCAAGCTCAAGTTCGACACCAACCTCAGAGGCGACATCACCACGCTTTCCGCTCCCATGGAGCCCAACGTGGATGCCATCATTTTCGAACGAAAGGCCGCTTCCAAGCTCTCCGATCCCGAGTACCTGGCCCGCTTCACCGGGACCTACGAACTGGGACCGCAGCGCGTGACCGTCGCTCTCAAGGGCGATACGCTGACGCTCTCCGTCCCGGGGCAGCCGACCTACACCCTTGAGCCCTACAAGGGTACCGAGTTCAACCTCAAGGGAGTTCAGGGTTTCAGCCTGGAATTCGGCTTTGAGGAGGGCAGCGAGAAAGCCGCCACCGCCACCTTCAACCAACCCAATGGGGTCTTCACCGCCAAACGCATCGAGTGACGCTTTTTCGAACCGCCGCCGCCGCTCACAATTGGACGATTTCGAGGTGAGGCTCCTGCGCCCTACTCGTCTTGGGGCTTGAAGACGGCGACGAGGTCGTCTTCATAAACCGGAGGACCGCACTGGCGCCGATACTCGGTCAGCCAGCGGGACATGTCCGGCACAGGCGCCTCGTTCACGGCGGCGGCCGAGCCGGCCACTTCGCGAGTCAGGTCCTTGTGAAGAATGATGTAGTCGATGTTGGCTTGGCGGATTCGCTCCGTTTCGGCCAGATGGGCAAAGTGCCGGAAGCGAAAGCGAGGGTCGTGAGGCGGCAATTCGCCGTAGCGCAAACCGCTTTCGTCAACGAAGCCGATCATCATGAGCTGCCGGTGGCGGTATTGCAGTTGGACGTAGTGGTTGAAGGGCCACTGGTAGTACCAGGGCGTCTCCAGCACTCGGAGACTTGAGGGAGGCTGATCGGCCAGCGTCTGGTAGAAGTCCGAAACCCGCTTGGGCCGCGAGGTCCGCAAGTAGCTGAAGCGCGGGTCGAGCAGGTCGTAGGTGGCATTGAAAAGGGAATGGTTGGTCCACTGGTTGGGGTGGAAATCGGCCTTCGGCAATGGGCCGGCCCAGAGCAAGAGTCCAGCTAGAAAGGGCGCCGGCCATCCTGCCAGGATCGACTGGCGGGAGGGCGCCGTTTTCCGCGTCCCGGCTGGCGCCTCAACCGCACCCCCTCCTCGATTCGATAGATGGCCTCTCCTCCTCCAGCCTCTCCGCACCAGCCTCTCCAGCCGGGCTGTGCCTTGGGCGGCAGCCAGCAACAAGAGGGGAAGCAAAACCAGGTTGTAGCGCACAAAAACGATGGGCTGGTCGATGGCCATGGGGCCCAACGTGAGGACTCCCGCCACTTGGGCCGCCGCCGCCAGCGCTACAAAAGCTGCGGGTCGCGGAAAGCGCCGAGCAAGGCCGTGCAGCCCAAAGGCGGCCAGAACCGCCAGGAGCACCACGATCCACGTGAAGCGGCTTCCAGCCAAAAGCGTCAGCGCCACGTCGAGGGTGTCGGCGTCGATCGACTGGACTGAGAGCTTTCCGGTTAGCGATCGGCTTCGATGGAGCAGCGGAGGCCCCAGGAGAAACGCCATCATGGCGGCCGTCGCTCCTCCCCAGGCCAGAACATCGCGCAGCCTGCGCCGGGGAGAGCCCAATCCCAAGTCGAGCAAGGCGAAGGCAAAGGGTGCTGTCACGAAAAAAGCAGCCGAAAGATGAAAGTAAGCGGCGCCGGTGGCGGCAAAGGCATAGAACAGGATCCACCGGCGCGGGGCTCCGGTCCACCAGCGGTAAAAGGCCCAAACCGCGGCAAGAGACAGCAGGACGGCGATGCTATAGGGGCGCGCATAGCGGCTGAAGAAGATCAGCAGCGGAGAGACGGCCATCAGCCAAGCCCAGGCGGTCAGCGTATTGGGGCTCAGCGGTTTGGGGCTTGGGGTGCCGGCCTTTGACCAACCCGCCAGCAACAGCGGCAACAGGAGGATGCCCAGTCCCGCGGCTACCACGGGCAGCCGAAAGAGAAAGTCCCCCAGTCCCACGGTCTCGGCGGCGATCTCGTAGAAAAGGGTCAGCGGTATGCAGCGGTCGGCATCTCCGAAGTCGGCCGCGATCTGGAGGATGTTGTTGCGGACCACGGAGTGGAGGGCGTGGAATTCGTCATCGGCGGGAATCTGCAGATGAAGCTGGTGCAGGCGGACCCAGGTTCCAAAGGCCAGTGCCGCCAGCAGCAGCCATGGGACGACGCGGCGAGAACCGTTCCTGGAAACGGACACCTCGCGGTCAGGCTCGCCTCCAACTTGAGACATGCTCCTCCATGTGCGTGCGAGTCCCCATGTAAGCCCTTTCGCTCGATATCGCAAGATTGCGGGCGATATTGAGCATGGACGCCATTGTGAATAAAACAGCGGCTGGCCGCAACGCTCTGCCGCGAGTCCGGCGATCAGCCCGCTGAAGTGAAGGGATAAGCCGTGGCCCCAACTTCCGTGGAGTCTGACCTGAGGGTGAACTTGTTAGCCACTGAGTGGCCCTGCAAGGGTCAGGGCACAGCATGTCGGCAAGTCACGGCCTGAGGCATGTTATCCTTTGGACTGGCGCGTGCTTATGCAAAAACACTGTTGCTCCTATGGTGTTGTGGGCGCTGCTACGGGACTCGGCTTATTTTGGGACCGAGAGGGGACCCAGCTAGCAAGGAAGCAGAGAGCGTGGCCATTCTCGGTCAAAAAGTGTGTGTGGTTCTTCCCGCTTACAATGCGGCGAGGACGCTCGAAAAAACCTATTGCGAGATTCCCCAGGATTCCGTCGACAGCGTTCTGCTGGTGGACGACGGCAGCCGCGATGAGACGCTGGAGGTGGTGCGCCAACTGGGCCTCAAGCACTTCGTCCACCCCGTTAACCGCGGCTACGGAGCCAACCAAAAGACGTGCTATCGTCAGGCTTTGCAGGAAGGCGCTGACATCGTCGTGATGCTTCATCCCGACTACCAATATTCCCCCCGCCTGATTCCCGCCTTGGTCTGGATGGTGGCCAGCGGCCACTACGACATCGCGCTGGGTTCGCGCCTTCTGGGAGGTACGGCGCGCAGCGGCGGCATGCCTCTCTATAAGTACGTCTCCAACCGGTTTTTGACCAGCCTGGAAAACCTGGTCACGGGCGCCAACCTGTCTGAGTATCACACCGGCTATCGGGCCTTTTCCCGCAGGGTCCTGGAGTCACTGCCCTTGGAAGAGAACGGCGACGGCTTCGTCTTCGACAACCAGATATTGGCCCAGGCCCTGCACTTCGGCTTCCGCGTGGGAGAGATGAGCTGTCCCACCCGCTATTTCCCTGAGGCTTCCAGCG
This sequence comes from Acidobacteriota bacterium, assembly GCA_035471925.1. GTDB lineage: Bacteria > Acidobacteriota > UBA6911 > RPQK01 > DATIPO01 > JANQFM01. The sequence continues at coordinate 41,314 of DATIPO010000419.1, read as the reverse complement.
TGGGTTTCGGGTCCGGGGTCCGCTACGGTCTGGGAGTTTTGCGCACCACTGCCCAATTCGCTCTGCAGAAGGCCGGGCTGGCCCATTTCGCCATCTTCGACGAGTCGGGCCGCAGGCTGCTGTTGAAGGACGGGATCGAGGAGGAGCGCGCCCAAGCGCTTGAACTGGGGGCCGAAAGTTAGCGGTACCAAGATGAACGCCGATCCTTAGAAGCTCAACTCCAGATTCTCGATCTTGTGGCGGGTGGACTCGTCGAGGTGGCACAGGTAGCAGGCCTGTTGCCCATAACCAGGGAGGTCGGAAATCAGGGTGTAGGTCTGCCCGCCGTCAGTCCATGAGAGAGTCTTGAGGCCGTCGCCCTCGGCGGGACGGTAGACGACGTTCTTGTGCCAAAGCGAGGGTTCGGGAGCGTCCTTCAGCCGGGCCGCATCAGCGATCAGCAAGGTCACGGGATGGCCGGCCACCTCATAGCGCAAAGCCATCGTGGTGCAGCCCTCAACCGAGGTCTTGCAGGCTTGGCGGAGGCTGACGTCCTGGCAGCAGTTCTTGGGCGTGGCCGGGATGTCGGTCTCAAGCTCCAGTCCGGCGGTGCGCGAAATCCATTGCTGGGCGTCGGAAAGCGAGGCCGAAGCCAGATTGACCACCGGACCGGGAGAGTGCTTGCCGGTGTGGATGGTGTAGGCGGCCCGTTCCAGCATGCTGGCCGGATCCTGGGCTAAGCGGAGCTGCACCGAAGGCTGGCGGAGCTGGAGGAACAGTCCGGTGGCCACCGCCACCACGATCAAGGCCGCCGCGGCCAACCAGGCTGCCGCCAAGCCGCTTGAGGACGCCAGCCTCTGATGTTGACCGATCATGGACGCTGACGCCGTCCCGCTCGAACGGGCTTGAGCCGCGGGGAGACCTGCCCGCACATGATTCCGCACCCGCTGGGCCCTTTCGCCGGGCATGGGAGACACCTCAAGGCGCTCCATCAGCGACCGTCCCGAGCGGATCCTGTCATATTCCAGGCGCAGTTCTTCAGAGGCCTGCAAACGCATTTCCAGGCGCCGGGCGGAGGCCTCGTCCAGCTCTCCCTCGATGGCTTCGAGAAGTTCTTGATAGTCGCGATCAGTCAGCATATGAGGTCTCTTTTTCTCAATCTTCAAGTCCGGCGTCCCGCAGATGGCTCAGGACTTGGGCCAGCTTGGCGTGGCCACGGCTGATGCGCGAGGCCACCGTCCCTGGAGAGAGGTCCATGGCTTGGGCGATCTCCTGATAGGAGAGGCCGGCCAGATAGCGCAGCACCAGCGGTGTGCGCAGTTTCTCGGACAGTTGCAGCAGTCCTCGGCGGACTTCGCTCGACAGTTCCTGGCGGGCCAGCCGGCGTTCCTGGGCCGGTTCGCGCTGCAGAGCCGGAGCCACCACGGCGTCCTCAAGCTGGTAGTCGGGGCGCCTTCGCCTCTTGTGGTCGAGAAAGGCGTTGACCACCACTCGGTAGAGCCAAGTGGAAAACTGCGACTGTCCACGGAACAGTTTCACTTTGTCGAAGAGCTTGAGGAAAACCTGTTGAGTCAGATCCTCAGCCAGGTCTGCGTTGCGGCTGAGATGAAAAGCCACGCTCCAAACTTGATCCCTATAGCGCTCAAAGAGTTCTCTGAAGCCTTCCGGATCGCCTTCACGGCAGCGCTGCAGGATCTCCTCAATCGATTTTTGCTTTCCTCTTTGCATGAGACGCGCGCACCGCGGGGAATCTTCCGCGGATCCTTGCAGATTTTAAGATGGCGAAGGGGACTCCAGACGGTTGAGGAATTCGCGGATGCGGTGGGCGTTGGTGCCGAAGTCGCTCTGGCCCACTCGTGAACAGGACCGCACGTCAATCTCCGAGCCGCCCTTGGCCACCGCCCGCACGCGCACACTGACGTCGTCGGCGAATCGGAAAAAGGCAGTCTGGTCGAAAGCTTCGAAACGCTTCAAGTCGCGGTTGGACCAGGTAATCGACCAGCCCATGGCCTGGGCTGACGCCAGGGCGCGCTGAAAGGCCTCCTCGGGCGCAATCTCGAGGCGCAGCGTTTTGATCCCGGGATAGGCCTGCCTCTGCTTCTGCGGCGTCTGGGGATTCCCATGAGGGTAGGACAGGTCGCGTCCCCGGTTGGCCGGCAAGTGTTGGGCCTGATCAAAGGCCGGCGGATCTTCGGTGTCGGTGGTGATGTCGTGGATGGCCGGCACCCGGCCTCCCATCACCAGGGCTGCGGCGATCACCGCCAGCAACGCCAGGGACAAGCCCAAGGCCGTCTTGGCTCGGGCTTTGCCGGCGGGCGGGCCCCTCAGTCCCAGCAGCGAGAGGATCAGGCCCGTCCCGCCTCCCACGAAGGCCGAAGCCATGAAGAGGACGAAGCCCGTCAATGGGTGCCAGAGTCCGAGATGGGCTCCCGCGGGACCCGAGAGCAAGAGCAGCAGGGCCGCGATCACGACCCAGAAACCGACTGCCGCCGCCTTCGATTGCACTGCCATGGACCTATGAAATCACACATCTCGCATCTGCGACAATCCGTTCTCCGCTGTGCTCCCATTGCCGCGCGGGACGGAATGGACTAGGCTTTTCCTCAGCAAACTGTATCTGCTTATTCCAGGGAGAAGAAGCTTATGAGACGCTATCGAAAAACCATGTTGAAAACGGCGGCACCGGTGGTTCTGCTGGCTGTCCTGCTGCTCTTGCAGGGCTTGGCCCTGTCGGCCGGCGACCGGCACATCACCATCGAGGACGTTCTGGCCTTCAAATCGGTCGGCAATCCAACCTATGGACCTGAAGGCGAGTGGGTCTACTACTCGGTGCAGGCCTGGGACCGTGAGGGCAACCGCTACGTTTCCCAGGTTTGGCGCACTCCCGCCGAAGGAGGCCCCGCACAACAGATGACCCGCCATGACAAAGGTGTGAGGAACGCTCGGGTGTCCCCCGACGGACGCTTCCTGGCCTATGTCTCCAGCCGAAAGGACGGCGATGACGACTCCACCAAGGGCGGCCAGATCTGGCTGCTGCCGTTGAGGGCCGGAGAACCCTATCGGCTCACCCAGGCTGAGAACGGAGTGAGCGACTACGCCTGGGCTCCAGACGGACAGTCCATCGTCTTCGCCACCCGGGAGCACTTTTTCGACAAGGACACCCGCCAGCGGCGCAAGAAAGAGAAAGATGACGCGGTGGTCGTGGATGCCGACTACGGCTGGTCCCACCTCTGGCACATCGCTGTGGACGAGAAGGCCTCTGCTTCCGACACCGCTTCCGCCGATGAAGACGAGTCGGAGTCGGGGGAAGATGGCGAGCAAACCACCGACATGGCGGGAGGACCTGGTGCCGAGCGCCTGACTCAGGGAGAATTCAATGCTAGCAGCCCCGAGTTCTCCCCAGACGGAAAGCGCTTGGTCTACGTGGCCGGCTACCAGGGCGAGCAACCCAGTCCCTGGCATCACATCGACGACAATCTGGAGTCTGACATTTTTCTCCTGGAACTTGGCGCGCAGGAACCCGGCCAGGGCAGAAACCTCACTCCCGGTCCGGGACAAGCCTCTTCGCCGCGCTTCTCCCCGGACGGCAGGCACATCGCTTTCAGCGCCAGCCCGGACGCCGGATTCGCCGTCAAGAACGACCTGATGGTGCTCGATCTGGACAGCGGTGAAACGCGAAACGCGGTACCCGGTGCGGACGACTCCATCGGCACAGGTTATTGGACGCCTGACAGCCGCTCCCTGCTCTACGTCCAGCCCAAGGGACTCTACACCCACTTGCTTCGCGTTTCCGCCGCCGGCGGATCGCCGGAAACGGTGTTGGGAGACTCTGGCATCGGCGGATTCGGCTCGGCAATGGACATTGCTCCCGACGGCAAGACCCTGGTCTACCTCAAGAACGACCCCCGTCGAACGGCCGACCTGTGGCAGCGTCCGCTGGGTCCGTCCGACACCTCCGACGAGGTTCAACTGACCGAGGTCAATCCGCACCTCAGCGACTACGCCATCGCCGAGTCGCGTCCCCTGCGCTGGAAGGCCGAGGACGGACTCGACATCGAAGGCGTCCTGGTACTGCCGTTGGACTACCAGGAGGGCCGGCGATATCCCCTCATTCTGCAGATCCACGGCGGGCCCACGGGCCGCCACAGCGACGTCTTCAACAACCGCGGATCGCAGATCTGGGCCGCCCGCGGATTCGCCGTCCTGCAGCCCAACCCCCGCGGCAGCACCGGCTACGGATTCGAGTTCACGCAGCTCAACCAGAACGACTGGGGCGGCATGGATTTCCACTCCGACGACATGAAGGGCGTCGACAAGGTCATCGAGATGGGCATCGCCGATCCCGACAAGATGGCCATCATGGGTGGAAGCTACGGCGGCTTCACGACTTTCTGGGCCGTGACTCAGACCGGCCGCTTCAAGGCCGCCATCGGACATGCCGCCATCAGCGACTGGTACAGCTTCTACGGCCAGACCGACATCCCCCAGTATCTGAAGTGGGGCTTCGGCGGCCACGCCTGGGACCGCAAGGAAGTCTATACCAGATGGTCGCCGTTCGAGTTCGCGTCCGAGGTCACCACTCCGCTCATGATCACCCACGGCGAAGAGGACCAACGCGTTCCCATCGCCCAGGCTGAGCAGTACTATACGGCACTCAAGAAGATGGGCAAGGAAGTGGTCTTCGTACGCTATCCGCGCGAAGGTCACGGCATCCGCGAACCCAACCACATCATCGACCTCCTGGGCCGTCAGGAGCGCTGGATTGACCAGCACCTGGGCATCGAGAGGCCTGAGATGCCCGAGGACCAGCCGGCCCCCAAGGAAAAAGTCGAGACCCCGTCAGGCGGATAACCTCGGGAAAAATTGCTTGAACTTGTCAGGGGTTAAAGGCACAATAGTAATCGAAGTCCATCGCGTCGAGATGGCGGTCCGGTCGGCCTCGGGCGGTCGAGGGACCGGGCGGAATGGGGTTCCGCCGATTGTGGGTACGCCCGGAAAGGAGGTGATCTAGTGGACAGTAGTAGTAATTTACGGAGGTTAACGGAGGTGGCGACCTCGTAAGAGGCCTCCTTTAGCGCGTGGCGCTAACGGGTAGTCCCCCCTGCGGGGAACCCCTCGCCACCCCTTAACACCACCTTGGGCCCCGGCCGTTCACGACGGACCGGGGCCCTTTTTTGTGTCGGCTGGGGTTGCCGCGTGGCCAAGCGGTCCCACATGCCCCCCGCGGTATACGGTTGCGGGCTATCGCAAGTCCTCGATTTGAACATCGGCAAAGAGGAAAGGCGGGATAGAGGACGAAGGGATATTTGGCGAGTCCATGTGCGGCAGGTATAATGGCGAGATAAACATCGTTTCCTGGCAGTCATCTGACTTCAGGACAGACTGCACTGCCAAGTTGAGCGGGCCCTGACCAGGCCAGCGGGCTTGCGCCAAGTCTCGCTCGATTCCAGGAAGGAGCCTAAGATGATCCCCCGCTACGCTCTTCTTTTTGTCCTTCTCCTGAGTCTTCTGTCGTTGCCTTGCCTGGCTGGAGGTTCAGACGAGGTGGAATGGGTGCGCAACTACGCTGATGGCATCGCCCTGGCCAAGGAGACTGGCCGCCCCGTCGTCATCGACTTCTGGGCGGACTGGTGCGGTCCCTGTCTGAAAATGGACCGCGAAGTTTGGCCCGACGATCAGGTGGTGGAGCTATCCAAGAAGTTCGTCCTCATCTCCATCGACACCGATCGCGATGAAGGCACCGCCCGCCGCTTCCAGGTGGATTCGCTGCCCACCGTCGTTTTCGCCGACTCCTGGGGCAACGTCATTAATCGCCACGAAGGCTACCTCCATGTCGACCCCCTGGTCAACATCATGGAGGCCTTCCCCAAGGATCTTTCCGAAATCAACAAATGGAACGCCATCCTGGACAAGGACGGCAAGAATGTCGAGGCCTTGACTCAAGTCGGACAGTTCTACGCCGGGTTGGGCGTTGCCGATCTCAGCAACCGCTACTTCAAGAGAGCCCTCAAGACCAAAGAGGCCAAGTCCAATCCAAGCATCGACGAGGGATTGCGCATCCTTATCGGCCTCAATCAACTCAAAATGGGCGACAACAAAGATGCTCGCAAGAGCTTCGAGCGCTGCCTCAAGGAATACCCCGACGGCTCCCAGTGCGACCGGGCCATGCTGGGTGTGATCACGGCCCTGCTCAATCAGGGCAAGCTCGACAAGGCTGAAATGTGGTACGACGAACTGGTTCTCAAATTCCCCGGCTCCGACTCGGCCAAACAGGCTGCCCGCAACATTGAAATGGTGCGCGCCCGCTAAGGCGTCGCGTCCTCCCAAATGAGGCTGTGACTCCCCCCTCCCCGGCTCCCGCAAGCAGGGGCGGGGAGGATTATCTCTTTCCGATCCTCCCCTGCGAAGAAAGAAATCCCCAGACAAACGCAACCCCGGACCCGCCTGCTTCGTAATAATACGAAGTATGAAAAACAAACCTGCCTTGCTTTCAATCTGCTTGTTCGTGCACCTGATTCTGCTGGTTGGACCGATTCCAGCTCAAGACCTGGTGATCCGTGACGTTGCTGTGATCGAGGTCGAGACTGGCGCCATCCTGGAGGACCGCACGGTGACGATCTCACAAGGGCGGATCGCATCGGTTTCTTCCGCGCTGCCCGACCGCGAGGGGGAAGACCTGAGCCCGGAGACTCAAGTCGTCGAGGGGCGGGGACGCTATCTGATCCCAGGGCTGTGGGACATGCATGTCCACATCCAGTACCAGGCTGGATGGGACCGCTATTTTCCGCTGCTGGTGGCTCACGGCGTCACCGGCGTGCGCGACATGAACGGGCCGCTGAGCCTTGCAGAGATCCGCCGCCTGCGGGAGGAGATCGAATCGGGAGAAAGGCTGGGCCCCCGCTTCGTGACGCCGGGTCCTTTGGTGGACGGACCGGGTCGATCACCCAATGCCCGCGGCCCCGGGACGGTGGTCGTGGAGACTCCAGAACAGGCGCATCAGGCCGTCGCTGACCTGAAGGAGAAGGGAGCTGACTTCATCAAGGTCTACAACGCATTGCCTCGCGAGCTGTTCTCGGCCGTCATGGAGGAAGCCGCCCGGCAAGGCATCCCTGTCGCCGGACACATCCCTTTGGGTGTTTCCGCCGATCAGGCCGCAAGGGCCGGCTTGGCCAGCGCCGAGCACCTTAACAACGTCCTGGAGTCGGTGTCCGCCCGGGGACCGGAATTGTTCCGCCTGACCCGGGAACTCATCGACAGGATGGCCCAGGGGACCCAGCCTCAGGATTTGCCGCCGGAGTTGACTCAGCAGCTCTTCGCCGCCCGCAAGGGAGTCGTACGCAGCTACGATCCGGAAAAGGCCCGCCGCCTCTATGCGCTCTTTGCCCATGAGGGGACCTGGCAATGCCCGACGCTGGTTTCCAACCGGGCTCTCGACTTGGCGGCCATCGACTCCAGCTTCCAAGAGGACGAACGCCTCAAGTGGTTCCCTCAAGGCATCCGCGACTCCTGGAAGCAGGGCGCCCGGCGTCATCCTTACCGCGCCGATCCTGAGGAGCGCCGCCTCCGTTTTGAGCTGATCCAGCGGGCTGTCCGAGAAATGCATCAAGCGGGCGTCCGCTTCCTGGCCGGAACCGACCTGGGAGTCGCCTATGTCTTCCCCGGGTCCAGCCTTCATGACGAACTGGAGTTGCTGGTGTCTAACGGCCTGAGTCCTTTGGAAGCCCTGCGAGCCGCGACTCTGAATCCCGCCATCTTCTTGGGACGCACTTCCGATCTGAGTTCGGTCGCCCCCGGCAAGCTGGCCGACCTGGTCCTCTTGGAAGGCAACCCGCTGGAAGACATTGCCAACATCCGCAGAATCAACGCTGTCGTCCTCAATGGCCGCCTGCTGAGAAAAGAGAGGTTGAGGACGCTGGTCGATGAGATCGTCAAGTCGACCGAAGAGGACGACTAGCCCCATTCATCACGGGCTGTCGTCGCGAGGGGCCGCAGGCACTGTGATGACAAGGCGTCGCGAGCGAGTCCGGCGCGAACGTACTGTAGGGTGCGTTAAGCAGGCGACCGGGCGCAAGGCAGTCAGCGGGATGGATGCGGCACCGCAGCAGACCACTTGTTTGGGAAGCGGGCGAGTCCAGGGTGTCAGGTAACGCTTGGCGGCCCCTGTAGATGCTTTCATCGGCGTTCGCAATCCGAGCGAGCCAAGGTGGCGCCGTCGCCTCGCTTGCGCTCATTGGGCCGGCGAAGCCGTCTCATGCCGGGCAAGAGAAGCCCGACTCAGAACCTATGACCGGGCGTCCTGGGAGGAGGCCGTTTGGCGGCGGTTGAGTTTCTTGAGGTAGAGAAGGATGCCGGCGACCGACATTTCCAGGGGGTTGGCGGCTTGGTAGCGGGCGATGGACTCCTGGGTGAGTCCGCTGCCCTTGGCGCGTTCGAAGTTCCATTCTTTGTAGGCCTGCGCGAGTTCTTCCCGGGAGAGCCTCTCCATGCGGTCGCGGACGAAGCGGACGGATTCTTTCATGAGCAGCTTGAGCGTGGTGAGTTGGCGGACCACGTCGTCAAGGCGTCCGAAATGGGTGGGGTAGATGGTCTGGAAGTCCTCTTGCAGAAGGCGGTCGATCGTGGCTTGCCAGCGCTGCAGGTCGAACTCGGGCGGCGGTGCCGGGAGGTCGACCAGGGCTGTTCCCGGCAGACGGATTCCGGCGGCGTCTCCAGTGAAGCCGATGTCGCCCAGACGGTAGGTGTGGTGGTGGCTGGCGTGCCCCTGGGTTTCGATGGCGGTGAAGCGGGCGCCGGCGGCTTCGACCGCGTCACCGTCCTCGAGAGCCACCACCCGGTCGGCCGGGCAGGGAAGCACTTGGCCCCACAGCGTGTCCATCAGGTCGCCGTAGATGCGTCCGGCGCTGTGCACCAGTTTGGAGGGATCGATCAGGTGCGGGGCGCCGATGCGGTGGACGTAGACGGTGGTTCCCCGGCCCGCCCACCAGCCTGCGCATCCAGCGTGGTCGAGGTGGATATGGGTGACCAGCAGGTGGCGGATGTCGTCTTCCTTGAAGCCCAGCTTGTCAATGCCCTGACGCAGGCGCGGCAGGGTTGAGTCGGGTCCGCATTCCACCAGCACGGGTCCCTCAGGAGCCTCGACGAGATAGGCGGCGATAGCCTGAGGCCGGTCGCGGAAGTGAAGGTCGATGGTGTGGATTTTCATGCTTCTAGACCGCGAGCGGTTGATCTTCTTACGAAGGCAACCGAAAGCCGTTCCTGCACCGACACTCCCATGAAGTTCCGAAGGGCTTCGCGTGCGGCATCCATTTCATTTGTGAGTTGGTAGTTGGTCGTTGGAAGTTGGCCTGGGCCAAGCCCAGGCCCTAGGGTTGTTTGTTGACGGTGATTTCTTGGTCGGCGGCGACGTCGGCGATTTCTTGGACCGCACCGTCGGGCCAGATCACGCGCAGGGATTCGATGGACGGGTCGTCCCCCAGTCCGAAGGTCACTGGAAGTTCGACTTGGCTGATGTAGCTACGGGTGGGCATGACGGGACGCTTTTGGCGCACGCCCCGCGAGGTCAGCTCGATCCAGGCTCCGATGGCGTCCAGGTTGGGTTCGGCGCCGCGCAGGCGGACGCGCAGCCAGTGATGGTCCAAGGACTGGTCGTTGCGCAGCAGCAGGGGGGCGCGTCCGGTCTGGGTGAGGACCACGTCGAGGTCCCCGTCGCCGTCGATGTCGGCGTAGGCGGCTCCCCGGCCCACGATGGGCTTGGACAGGTCGCCCACGGAGTCGGCCGCCACTTCGGCGAAGACGGCGTCCTCAGGATTGCCCTGATTCCAGAAAAGCTGGGCTGGCTGGCGGTAGGTCTGGGAGGCTTGTACCTGGGTGATCTCTTCCTCCAGGTGTCCATTGGCCTGCAGCAGGTCGAGGCGTCCATCGAGGTCGTAGTCGAAGAAGAAGAGTCCAAAGCTGAGATGCAGGCGGGAGGGCGATCCGATGCCTTCGCCGATGGCTTCGTCGGCGAACCACATGGGCTCGTCCTGGGACACGTAGAGAGAGGACATCTCGTTAGCGAAGTTGCCGATACCGATGGCCAGCGCGCCGGTGTTGCGGTGAAATCCGGCGTCGATGCCCATGGCTCCTGTAGCGTTGCCGTTGAAGTCGTAGGCCAGTCCCGCCAAGTCCCCGATCTCCAGGAAAGTGCCGTCGCCCTGATTCTCGAAGAGGAAGTTCTGGACCGTGTCGTTGGCCACTGCCACGTCGAGGTCGCCGTCAGAGTCGAGGTCGAGGGGAAGCAGGGCCAGCGACTTGGCCATGGGCTGACCCGTGGCGGGATTGTCGACTTGTACTCCGGCTTGGGCCGAGACGTCGCTAAAAGTGCCGTCGCCGTTGTTGCGGTAGAAGTAGGGATAGGTCCCGGCGTAGCTGTTGGGCGGCCCGTAGGCGCGGTCGGTTCCGTTGAGCGTGAAATTGAGGTCGAGATCGATTTGGCGCGTCCAGCGGACGTAGTTGCAGACGAAGAGGTCGAGGTAGCCGTCTCCGTCAGCGTCGAAGAATCCAGCCGAGGAACTCCACTCCTCCGGGCTGCCGGCCACGCCGGCTTGTGCGGTCACGTCGGTGAACTGTCCGCCGTCGTTACGCAGCAGGCGGTTGGGTCCTACGGCGGTGATGAAGAGGTCGCGATCGCCGTCGCCATCGTAATCGCCTACTGCCACGCCCATGCCGTAAAAGGACTCGCCGAGCCCAGCTTGGCGGCTGACGTTTTGAAAGCGTCCTTGGCCGTCGTTGCGGAAGAGGGTCAGTCCCGGTGAGGGGTTGGAACGCGCCGACCAGGGCCAGTCGCTGGAGTTGACGAAGAGCAGATCCTGATCTCCGTCGCCATCGTAGTCCAGGAAGGCCACGCCTCCGCCCATGGTCTCGGGAAGGTACTTGTCTCCCCGGGCGCCGTTGTTGTGGACGAAATCGATGCCGGCTTCCTCGGTGATGTCGGTAAAGGTCACCTGAGGCATGCCTTCTCCTCTTTGCTGCAGAGCCTGGGGCGCCGACGTCTCAATATCGCGCACGGTCTCTTGGGGCGTCTCCTCGCGGCTCACGAAGTAGAGGGCAGCCGCGGCGACGACAATGACCAAGATGACCAGCAACGACCAGCGGAAAGCGGTTCCGATGACCTCGTCGTCCTCGGCTACCCACTCTTCGCTCTCGTATTCCGATCCGTCCTCGGGCTCCTGAGGATCGGGTGCTTGCAAGGAGGAGTCCGCCCTGTCTGGTTGTTCGCGTTCAGTTCGTTTCTTTTCTTCAGCCATGGTCCAGGTTAGCCATTATGCACAATCTGCCTCGATGCCGGGGCGTTCTGGGGGCGGATGGGCACGTTAACCGAGGACACGAAGGCTTCCAAGGCATGGGGGTGGGCGGAAAATCAGCCAACCGCGATTGCGGTATAATCGGCGCCGTTCGCATGAAATCCAGGAAAAAATGGATCCCCGGACTGGCAGCCCTGGCGGCAATGCTCTTGGCGCTTTACGCCGTCGTGCTGTGGATCGACCGCGACGAGCGTCTCTACTTTCAGCGGGGGCAGGCGGTCAGCCAAGCCCTCCAGCGATTGGCGGACGGTTTGCGGCAGCAGGACTTCTCGGTACTTCAGGACCTCTACTCCACCGAGTTCGAAGGCTTGCCGCTGGGACTGTTGGGACCGCCGCTGTCGCACGAAGAGCACGGGCTGATGACCTACACCTTTCTGGCCCGCGCGTCCGCTGTCGGACGCGAGGAAGCGCTGCAAGAGTGGCGCCAGTACTTGCAGGAATTCGCCTCCATCGATGAGGTCGAGGCTCACATCGTCGAGCTGCGGCAGTGGGCCGACGCATCCAACCTCACAGCCTCGGTGCGGTTGACCCTGTCAGGACGCCGGGGCGATCCTGAGGTGACGGTGGTCGACCGCATGCTGCTGACGCTTGAGGCCGCCTCCAGCCAAGGTCGGCTGCAATTCACATCCTTGCGCCTGACCTCGGGAGAACGGCTGACCGGCGGGAGGCTCTTTGAAGATGCGTCTCAAGCTTCGCGCATCGCTGCCGCTCCCGATGAGGGAGATCCTGCCTCCGGGTCGAACGGCGCCGATTCACTCGATGGGGACGGATCCGATGCCGTGGCCTCCGATCATGACTCCCGCTACCCCATGGCGCGCTACTGGGGACATGGCATCAGCGCCGGCGACTTCGACGGGGACGGCTGGATCGACCTCTTCCTCCCCGGACCCGCCCCGCGCCTCATGCGCAACGACGGCCGGGGACGTTTCATCGACGTCACCCGCCAAGCCGGGCTGGACGGCCTGGGACCCGCCCGGCTGGGGCACCTGATCGACTACGACAACGATGGCCTGCGCGATCTCTTCGTGGTCCTGCAGCCCCCTGCGGGCGCGGGCGACCGCTCCGCCAACGGTAATGTCGGCGGACGCCTGCTACGCAACAACGGAGACGGCACCTTCGCCGACGTCACCGGGCGGTCTGGAATAGAAACCGGCTGCTGCGTCACCGCCGCCGCCTGGGCAGACTACGACAACGACGGCAACCTCGATCTCTTCTTGGGACGCCATCTTGACCCTGAGCGCGATTCGCCCTCCGCCTTCTATTCCCGCAATGGGATGCCCAATCAGCTCTGGCGCAACCTGGGCGAGGGCCGATTCGGCGATGTCGCGCCCCAAGCCGGCCTGGACGACAACGGACTGTGCCTGGGAGCTGCCTGGGGCGACTACGACAACGACAACCGCTCCGACCTGTGGGTCGTCAACGAGTATGGACGCAACCTGCTCTACCGCAATCTGGGCCGCGACTTCGCCGACGTTTCCGATCAGGTCGGCGCCCAAGGCTTCGGATCGGGACATTCCGCGGTCATCGCCGACTATGACGGCGACGGACGCCTGGATCTCTTCTCAGGACGCGTCCACTCGCCTCAATCCTGGTATGGACAAGGTCCCACGGTGCCCGCCTTCATGCTCTACACGCTACGTCAACGCTCACTTTCTCAGGCCGTGTCGCTGACCTTCGAGGTGGCCGCCCGGGGCGGTTCCCAGACCACCGACTTCTTCACGCCCCGCCAGAAGGGCGGACTGCTGCTCTCGGCGGTGGCTCCCGAGGACGATTCCGTGCCCGGATCGCGGTTCGTCGACGCCACCTTCACAGCCCGCTTGCTGGAGCCCGGCTGGATCTGGAGCGGCTCATTCGGCGACCTCGACGCCGACGGCGATCAAGACCTGTTCCTCACTTCGGGGGGACGTCCCGGGCCGTCCGGGACCCAGATCGAACTCGACTTTCTGCATGCCGCCGTTCACCACCAGAAGGACTTCAGCAGCGGACTGCTCTTCAAGCCGGCCCATTGGGACGGAAGAGCCTGGTTCGGGGACGACAGCAGCCAACTGCTGCTCAACGACGGCGACGGCACCTTCAGCGAGGTGGGACTGCCCGCCGGAGCCGCTCTTCAAGGACTCACCCGCGGACTGGCCTTGGCCGACTTCAACGGCGACGGACGCCTCGACATCGCCGTATCACGCCTCTTCTCCCGCCCGGTTCTGCTCCTCAACCAGATACCGCTGGAACGTCGGCCGGATGGCGATGGTGATGATGGGGAGGAGAGCCGCAATCACTGGATCATCCTCCATTTGGTGGGACAAGATTCACCGCGCGACGCCCTGGGTGCGCGGGTGGCACTGACCGCGGGAGGACGCACCCAGATCCGAGAAGTGCAGGCCGGCAGCGGCTACGCTTCCCAGAATATGCTCTGGCTGCACTTCGGATTGGGAGCTGAGGAGCAAATCGACGAAATCCGTATCCGCTGGCCCCGCAGCGGCCGCATGCAGGTCGTCGATTCGCTGGCCGTCGACCGCCGATATCGGGTGCGTGAAGGCGATCCTCAGGCCGAGAGCTTCTGAAGTTTCCTGCTAAATTAATTCTTAGCCTTGACAGAAAATTTATTAGGGAATCTAGAAAGGCTTGTGCTATACTCGCCCCCAATTTGAGTGAGGCAGGGCGGGGAACAAAGTCCCCCGCCCCGTTACGTTTTTCGTTGGTAGGCGTTCTTTGGTAGGCTTTCAACGATTGTAGACGATCATCCCCGCCGTTTGGTTTCTAATTTGGCGCCTTTTTCCAGCCTGTCAGTGTGGAAATGCGCGTTGCAAGTGGCATAAGTCCCTGAGAACAAGTACTTTATCAATCAAGTATTGCTCTGCCATTTTTTTCGCTTTTTCTGTTCTTTTGTCGGATTCATGACTTTGAAGCGGGAATGATCACTTCTGGAAACGCATTTTCGGGCCAGGGTTCTTTCCCCGCCCGATGCGGCTGCTGATGGTTGCTTCCCCCGACCTGTCCGATGTTGGAGCGGGTTTCCGAGGATGTTTGGGTGTTCACCGTCCAATGAGCCCACGATCCTCGCCCTTGGCACTCTTGCATCGGCTCATTCCGCCTGCCAGAGTAAGTTGATGGATTCAAAGCAGCCGGAGAATGCCGTCTTGACGCCCGCACAACTCGACGACCTCATTCAACGTGTCTTCAAGCCCCAGCCCGAGGAAGAGGAGATCGCCTTTCTCACCGATTTGCCCGACCGGGAGATCGAAGACACGGGCGACTGGGCCGAGCGCCGCCGTCTGGCCATGGACTGGACGCGCCAACTCAATGCGCTGAGCGTCCAAAGCGGACGCCGCTGCTCGCTCTACCTCTACCGCCACACCGGCAGCAACAACGCCGATCTCCCTGAGCAGGCCTGGCAGTTTCCAGTCGCCGGCAGCGCGCCTGATCAGGGTTCAAGCCGGGGCGGTTCAGACCTTTCCTCGTTGGACGCAAGTGAGAAAGCCGGTTGGTGGCCGCCGATACCTTCCAGCGCCGATGACCTCGATCCCGACCGGGCCGTCCCCATGGAGGAGATCTACCGCCGCTTTCCCATCATCATCGCGCCTACCCAGTTCTCGGCCACGGCTCCCATGAAGCAGGCCGCCCGGCGCTTCGGATTCCGCGGTGCCACCATGCCCGGTTTCAACCGCCAGATGATCCCGGCCCTCAAGCTTGATTACACTGAGGTTGACCGGCGTTGCGGCATGATCAAGAGAGTGCTCGACCAGGCCTCCGAGGCCTTATTTCAGTTCGAGGTCGACGGCTACGGCCAAGCCGACCTGACCCTCGACCTGCGCCATCGCCAGTCCACGGCTTCCGGCGGATTGGTGCCCCAGCCGGGAACCACCGGCAATTTGCCTTCGGGCGAAACCTACATCGTCCCCTACGAAGGCGAGCGTGCCGGCGATCCCAGCCGCACCGAAGGAATTATGCCGGTGCAGTTCGAGGACGAAGTGGTGCTCTACGTCATCCGCCGCAACCGTGCGGTCGAGGTCCAAGGTGAGGGAGCGATTTCCCGGCGCGAGGCTGACAAGCTGAAGCGCGAGCCGGCCTACGGCAACATCGCCGAACTGGGAGTGGGCGTGCTGGGAGACTTCGGCATCGATCCCATCGGAGTCATCCTGCTGGACGAAAAACTGGCCGTCCACATCGCCTTCGGCCGCAGCGACCACTTCGGCGGACAAGTCTCCCCTTCCGACTTCAGCTCTCCAAAGGCCGTCGTCCACATTGACCGCGTCTACCACCCCAAGATCCAGCCCAAAGTGCACTTGAGATCAGTCCTTCTGCGCCTTGACTCCGGCGATGAGGTGCCTCTGGTCCACAACGACGACTTCGTCTTCGATTTCGCCAAGGAATGAGACGCGAGGCGGGTTGCGGTTGGGACCGACGCTCCAGGCGCAGCGCACAAGCGCCGGGAGCCTCCTAAGGCGCGGTGCGAGCGGCAGGCTGGGCATCCGCCGGGTCGATGCCGGCGATACATGAGGAGCATCATTCCTGGAGCAGGGTCAGGTCGGCGCGTTGGAGTTTGCGGCCTAGGCCCAGGGCCAGATTGCGGTAGAGAATGACGCCGATGTCGGGGCGGCGGCGGATGAGGGAATGGAGGTCGTCGCGGGGGAGCAGGGCAGCCGTGACGGAGGCTGCGGCCCGGGCGCCCGCCGAGTGGACGAATCCGCGCAAGGCCGAGATCTCGCCCAGGCATTCGCCCGCTCCTACGCGTCCTACGAGGCGGCCTTCCAGTTCGATCTCGATTTCGCCCTCCAGCACTAGCAACAGGCCTTCGCCGGGGAGTCCTTGGCGAAAGACCATGTCTCCCTCTTCGTAGCCGGCCAAATGGCAGCAGGCGGCCAGACGGCGGGCCTGTTCCTGGCTGAGTCCCGAGAAGAGTTCGACTCGGTCGACGGCTTCCAGAACGCGGGGCTGGATTTGGCGGGAGACGAAGCCCCGCATCACGGTTTCGTTGATTTGCTGGACGGACTCGGGCAGGTCGTCGCCATTGGGCGCCAAAGGCGAAAAGACCCGTGCCATCTTGAGGATGTCCAACCGCTCGACCTTGTGGAAGACCAGCGAGGGGATGTAGGCCACGGGGAGGAAGCCCAACTCCAGCAGGGTGCGCTGCATGCGCGGACGGTAGGCGCTGACGTCGGCTTCGACGTAGGTGATGCCCTCGCTGCGGGACCGTTCCAGCAGTTCCTGGAAGAGGAAGGCCACGCTGGCGTCCTCGATGCAGATGAATTCAAACACCCGCACCTGTCCTTCTTCCCGGTCGATGATGTATCCCAAGGCGCCCGCCAGACTACCTCCCCGGCGTGCCAACAGATAGAAGGAATTGTGGGCCTGCAGCTTGAAGAATCCGTAGTGGAGTCGCATGGGTCCGAAGAGTTCACGTTTCTTGAGGCGTCCGCGCTCGAAGCGCAGCAGATTGGCGTAGCCTTCGGAGGTGGTCAGCTTCTCCAGCTCGAAATCGTCGGCGCGGGAATAGGCCGGGGTTTCCTCGTCGACAATGACGTCGGACTCGAGTCCGCAGCTGGACATGGCCAGGTGAGCCAGCCGATAGGCTTCGGGAATGATGCGGGGATGATTGCGGCGCAGGCGCAGGGCTTCGCCGAAATGGCGCACCATCACGGCCAGGTTCTCGCGTTCGTCGAACATCACGGCTGAGGGCAGGAGTCCAACCGGGGCAAAGCCCTGGGCCAGTGCGATGCGGCTGGAGAAAGGGGTGCGGGTGCGGGCCTCCACCACCCCAACGTGAAGGCGGTCGCGCACCAGGTCGAGGCGTCCCTCCATGAGCAGGTGTCCTACCCCGCGGTTGCGCGCCTTGGGATGCACTACCAAGCGTCCAAATTCGGCCGTCAGGTCGCTGAGGGCGCCTTTTTCCTCCAACACCGCGGCTGTTCCCAGGACGTCCTGAGTGTCCTGGTCGACGGCCACCACGATGACAGTGTCTTCAGCGTAGATGACCCGCTTGATGGCCTGGGGATCGCAGAAGTCCTGATAGCAGTAGTCCTCTCCGTAGGACTGGCGAAAGCACTCCGCGATTCCTGGGGCATCCGATTCGCGGGCGGTGCGGACTTCGATTTTGCCCATGGCTCACTCCAGCGCTTGGCTGGCGCGGTCGTTGACGAAGGCCTCCCAGTCGCCTTGAAAACGGGGATGCAGGATTTCGACTTGGGCGTCCTCGTAGCGCTGGGCCCACCATTGGGTCCGCATGGCGGCCAGCCGCTCCTGGGCCGCGCTCGACCCGTGACGGGCGTCGACGGCCACTTGCTTGAAATTGGGAAAGACCTTGGCCAGCTCTTCGTGAAGGCGCCGCTGCACCTGCTCGCCCCGCAGGTCTCGTTCCACCAGGGGACGCAGAAAGGCGCCCGTGCCTTCGGTGCGAAGTTTGGCCTGAGCACGGCGCAGCACTTTGACCTGCTGGTCGGGGGGACGCTGGGCATAGTACTCGGCCCAATAATCGGACGTGATCTCGTCGTAGTCCGACAGATATTCGCGGCGTGCTTCCTCCAGGCTCATTTCGTCTTCGTGCACCGCATTGATAGCCGTGATGAGGTCCTCGGTCTGTTGGATCTGGCGGTCGATCATGTAGCGGGCTTCCAGCTCGCTGAGTCCGGTGCGGGTGGCGCGGTTCTCGATTTCCTTCTCGATCTGCTCCTCGTCCACCATGATTCCCCAGTCGGCGTACTCCTGCTCCTGCACGATGTTGCGGATGACTTCGATGAGGTTCTCGCGCTCGGCTACGAGCTGCATTTCCGAGACTTGAGTCCAGTCGTCCTGATCGTGGGGAGCGTGCCCTTTGCGGCGCTGGTAGAGCTCCTCGATTTTCTCGCTGTTGACTTTGACATCCTCATAGAGGACGGCCCGCCCGTTGACCAAAGCCACAGGCGCGGAATCGGGGATGTGACTGCGGTAGCTCTGCTGCTGAGTGCATCCCGCACCGGAGAGGACGAGCCACGCCAGCAACAGGGCGGGAGGCGTGAGATTCCTGATGTGATTGAGCGCTGTCGGCATACTGGCATTATGACATGCCTAGGCGGGCGGACGAACCGAGCTCCCTTCAGGGACGGTAATGGAAGTCGATTTGGGCCACGTAGCAAGCTTCGCCGGTCAGGATGACGTCCTCGCCCTCGCTCCATTGCACGCTTTGGCATCCGGTTTGGGTGACCACTTCGACCGGGGAGGAGCAGAGTCCGTTGGCGATGGCGGCTACCGCGGCGGCCGAGGAACCGGTGCCCGACGACTGAGTGGGGCCCACTCCACGTTCCCAGATCTTGATGCGGATCTTGTGTTCGTCCACCACCTGGACGAAGCCCACATTGGCGCGCTCGGGGAAGACCCGGTGGCGCTCAAGCGCTGAACCCAGGCGCTCGAAGCGTTCGCCCTTGGGCAGGGCCTCCATCAAGATCTGGCACTGGGGATTGCCCATCGACAGGGCCGTAATCTGGAGCGCCTCGCCTCCGGCGTCCAGGGGGTAGCGCAAGATGCGCTCGGGGATGTGGGCTGCGTGGGTGTCCTGGAAAGGGATCTTTTCGGCGCGGAAGTCGGGCTTGCCCAGAGATCCGCGGTAGGACCTGCTTCCCTCATCCTGAGAAAGCCGCTGGAAGGTTTTGTCTCCGCATTGGGTGCGCAGGACGATTTCGTCCTCTTTGCACCAGTCCTTGCCGTGCAGCAGGGCGCAGGCGCAACGTGCGCCATTGCCCGACAACTCGGCTTCGCTGCCGTCCTGGTTGAAAATGCGGTAGTCGAAAGCGCCAGGATCGTCGGTCGGCTTGACGAAGACCAGTCCGTCGGCTCCGATCCCGGTGTGGCGTTCGCAGGCTGAGCGGGCCAGGCCCGAATAATCGCCCTCCCCTACGTCGCTCTGGTACGCCACCAAGAAGTCGTTTCCATAGCAGTGCAGCTTATGCAGCCTCACGATCATTGCTCCCCTTCCATCGCTCGGTTTCGGGACGGGCCCATCTTCGCACACTGCTGCCGGGAATCAAAGCCCTTCCCAGAGCCTTTCCGCGCCCGCAGGCTCATAGCTCGGGGGCCATCGAAAAAGAGCGACATGAAGGGGCGGTCTCTGGTAGAGTCTTGCTATGGCGGAGGGCTCTCTCAACACCATACTCGACCAGCCCGGCAGGATGTCCGACAGCAAGGGCCAGAGCATCTTCGAGAGCCTGCGCCAGTTCGGACACCAATTGCGCTCAGGACCCTCCTTGGCCGCTTCGCTTGAATCGCAGCCGCTCGAGGACGTCACTTCTGTGGTCTACTGCGGGCTGGGCGGATCAGCCATTGCCGGCGATCTGCTGCAAGCTGTGTTGGGAGACAGCCTCAGCCTTCCCTGGTTGGTGCATCGTGACTATGGACTTCCCGCTTTCGCCGGCCCCGGCACATTGGCCTTGGTTTCCAGCTATTCCGGCGACACTGAAGAAACGCTGGACGCTTTTCGGATAGCCCGCCGCAGGGGCTGCTCCATGGTCTGCGTCAGTTCGGGCGGGAGACTGCTGCGGGAGGCGAAGCGTCACGACATCCCCCGCATTCAACTGCCCTCGGGACTGGCGCCCCGCAACTCTCTGGGCTTCGCCCTGTCGTCCTTGCTGAGCGGACTCCACCGGTTGGGATTGACGCCCGATCCGGGCCCGTCCTTGCAGGAAGCGGCCGACGCTGCCGCCCAAAGAGCCCGCCGACTGGGCCTGGACACGCCCCTCAAGGAGAACCCCGCCAAGCACCTTGCGCGCCGCCTGCAAGGACGCATGGTCATCATCTACGGCAGCGCGGGATTGACTTTTCCCGTGGCCCGCCGCTGGCGGGGACAGATCAATGAGAACTCCAAGCAACTGGCTTGGGCCGCCGACCTGCCCGAAATGAACCACAACGAGGTGGCCGGATGGGAGCACCCCTCCGAGATGCTTAAGCAGGTTGCAGCGGTTTTCCTGCGCGATCAGGACGAGCATCCCCGCATCGCCAAGCGCTTTGATATCACCCGCCGCTACATCCAGGACAAAGCCGGCGACACCCTGGAATGCGACGGTGTCGGCGGCTCGCGCCTCGACCGCATGCTGTCCCTCGTGCAACTCGTTGACTGGGCCAGCGTCTACCTGGCCATTCTCAACGACGCCGACCCCGAGTCCATCGAAGCCATCGACTCCCTCAAACAGCGCATGCAGGAAGACGACTGAACATCGCTCTCGCCGCTGGCAGATTCCCGCTGATTTGACTCGTAAAGATCGTTTAGGGAGGTCGTATCAACCTCAGGCGTCAGGCCTCGGGCGTCGAGAGCACGACGAAGCCATTGCAGGAGTCCAGTGCTCCGATCAGCCTCAGCAGCAGTTCCTTATTGGCGCTGAGGATGAGATGGGGCGACGGAGTCCGGGGGCGTTTTCCGAAGGACAGCAAGTGTCTGCTTGGCCTCGTGATGCGCTGGGCCCAATCTCCTCTACGCTGGAATTAGTCGACGCCGAAAGTCGGTTCGCGGTAGACGACTTCGCCCTGGAAGAGCGTCATGAGGCAATTCATGTCTTTCAATTCGGCCACCGGGACGGTGTAGAGGTCGCGGTCCCAGACGGCGATGTCGGCGTACTTGCCGGGCTCCAGCGAGCCGATCTTGTCGTCCAGGAACATCTGGCGGGCGGCCCAGATGGTGTAGGAGCGCAAGGCGGGCCGCACGCCCACGGACTCCTCTTGTCCGTAGGGATTCTTGCCGTACACGCCCAGAACCGTCTCACGGGCGATGGAGGCCCAGATGCCGTAACGGGCCGGAAAGGGAGTGACGTTGAAATCTGATCCGCCGGCCCAGCGGATTCCCTCCTCCAGGTAGGTCTTGAAGGGATTGAGCCTCTTGGCCCGCTGGGGACCGAAGTTCCCCGCGTAAGTGTCGCCGATCCACCACATGAAAGAGGCCGAAGGCTCCGGGTAGGCGGCGTCGTACTTGGACTGCAACTCAGCCATTTGCCGGATGGCCCGGTCGCTGGGAATGTTGGCGTGAATGATGCCATGGCGGAGTCCGCTGAGGGGGTTGGCTTCAAGCGCCTGGGCGTAGGAATCGACGACCCAGTCGATGGCCCGGTCTCCAATCGAATGGACGCTGACGTGGATGCCCGCGTTGTGGAAGAGCTGGATTTGCTGGCGCAGGATTTCAGGTTCGATGACGGGATACCCGTGGTTGTCGCCGTCCACTTGCTCGAAGTTCTTGTTCCAGGGCTGGTGGAGCCAGGCCGTCCGGGCACCGCCGCTGCCGTCGATGTAGAGCTTGACCCCTCCCCTGATCAAGCGGTCCTCGACGCTGGAGGGCTCTCCCCGGTTAAACGATTCGATCACTTCGCGGGCCGATTCCAGCGTCTTGCCCACCCTCCACAGCGCGAACACCCGCAGCTTGAGGTGGCCCTCGTCCAGCACCGAGCGGTAGGCTTCCCAGTACTGGCTTCCAATGCCGGGGTCTTTGAGCCCTGTCATGCCTTCTTGGTGGAACTCGTCCGTCATGGTGCGGATGCTTCGGGCCATCTGTTCCGTTGTGACATCGGGAATCAATCGGCGCACCAAGGACTGGGCCGATTCCTTGAGGACTCCCGTGGGATTGCCCTGAGCGTCCCGGTCGATGGTGCCCCCTGGAGGGTCTGGCGTGTCCCTGGTGATGCCGGCCATCTGCAAGGCGAGGCTGTTGGCGACGCCGTAATGGCCCATGGTGTGGGTCAGCCAAACCGGATGGCCAGGGGATACGGGATCGAGGTCGGAGGCGTAAACGTATCGGTTCTCGCTCAACTTGCCTTCGTCCCAGCCTCGTCCCAAGACCCAGCCGTCCGGCTCGAGTCCGTCGGCTTGGGTCTCGACCTCAGACACGATGTCAGCCACGCTCTCCACGTTGGGATAGCTGAGGTCGAGTTCGTAGAGCCGGTCCAGTCCGCCGCCCACGAAGTGGCAGTGAGCGTCGAGCAGTCCGGGCGTGGCCGTATGGCCTTGCAGGTCGATGCGCTGGGTTCCGGGTCCGGCCAGCCGCTCGATCTCCTCGTTCGAGCCCACGGCCAGGATCTTCCCGCCGCGCACCGCCAAGGCCTGGTGCACGGAGTCCTGAGCGTCCACAGTGATGATCTTGCCGTTGAAAAGTATAGCCTCGGCCGACCGTTCAGGCGCCCCCCCGCAAGAAACCAACCCCACAAGCAGAAGCACCCCGGCGATCACAACTCCCAATATCCTCATCGCCCCATCCTACTCGGAAGCCCTGCCAGCTTCCATGCCAGCGGGCATCCGGGACCGGCTGCTTCCCAAAACAGGGTCCCTAGATTTCTCTCCATCAAACTGATTCCCATCACCTGTCAAGTGATGCGTCGTTAAGTATGAGAGTTGGCGTCACTTGACAGCGGTGTCGTCGGCATATTGAACTTCAATCCCAAGCATCCCGTAACTGGCAGGCTTCAGTCAGCGGATGCCAGATCAAAACAATGGAGTCGGAGTTGATCCATTTCTTCGTCTGACAAGAGAGATGGGGGCTTGCTTGTGTCGATATTGACCTTGTATTCATGATCTCGGGTGAGCGCCGCCAGGATACCGCCAGACATGAACTCAGGTAGGAACAAGTCTGGAGGGTCGACAAAGTGTCCTTCGCGCCCAACCCACGCTACACAACAGCCCCCTTCAAGTAGGGCCTCGAGAGTGCTCCGAACGACATCGCCAAAGTGGGTGTGTTTTGGCCATTGCTGAACCCGGATGTCCCAGACGAGAACTTCCCACCTCTCACCGTGCAGTGTTGACTGCCTGTATTCAATCTCGTTTGGCCAAGACGGAATCGGGAATACCGCAGGAGCTTCCTCTTTTCTTGTTCTCAATCCATAAAGGGTTAACCCGGAAACCTCTTCCCCTTCCCAAATAATACGGAAGAACTCTTCCAACAGACGGTTCATGGCAACAACCCCCATTGTGCGAGCTGATTCGTGGTCGGCACGAATGCCGTCGCCAGCTGCCCCTGAAACGGACCCTCTGAAAAGACTAGTATCACTACCCGCCGCCCGTCAATTTCACCGACAAATCCTCGGGCTGCTGTTCCTCTAAGATTATGGCTAAAGGTATTAATCGGGTTCTCTAGAATCGGAGCCAATGTGTCGCGGATGATTTGGGGGCTGCTCGAACCCCGCCACGGTGGCAACAACCCTGCGCCGGTCAGGTGTCTTGTTCCATGCTGTAGGCGGTTTGGCGTAAGCGCCGATATTCCTTTTCCTGAAGCAAAGCCGATTACTGCTCTTGCATTCCTTCCGAGTCGGAAGGCTCTTCGAAGGCGATCCTTCAGGAGGTTGGACAGAAACTCCACGAAATCCCGCACGACCTCAACTACCCTTGCGATCTTCCCGGTGTTGGCGGCGAAACCAAAGAGAGCCGTAGTTGCAGTCGTCCCCACGGTGACTCCGAACTGGAAGTCGGCGCTGTCGGGGTCGAAGATGGTGGGGAGGCCGGTGTTGAGGATGTCGAGCTGGATGCCGGCGAGTTGGTTTTGGAGCATGTTGGCGAACTGGACGTCGATCAGCGTCAGATGGCCGCTGGGGTCGATGGCGTTGGCGGGGTCGGCGTTGGCGTAGAGATAGCGGTGAAGCGAGGTGGGGGCGGTGATGAGGCCTTGGAAGGGGTCTTGGGAGGTGAAGCGGGCTTGGGCGGTGGAGTAGTAGCGGGCGCGGAGGTAGTAGTGGTTGAGGGCGGGGTCGAGTTGTTCGCCGGTAAAGAGGTAGGGGTTGGGGGTGGTGCCCGACTGGGTGTCCAGGGTGCCGAAGGCTTCGTAGGCGTACTGGTCGGTGGCGGTGCCTAACGAGTCGGTTAGGGCGCGGGTGGAGCCGAGAGGGTCTGCGTGGTAGTAGGAGGTGGGGGAGGCGGGTCCCGGGCGGTCCTGGGAGATGAGGTCGAGGCCGTGGGTGTAGAAGCTGCGGGGCAGGCCTGCGGCGTCCAGTTCTTCCAGGACCTGGGCGAAGGGGCGGTTGGGGTCGGTCAAAAAACGCGTCAGGTCGCCGTTTATGGTGCGGGACTGGCGGATGCCTTCGTGGTCGTACTCGAAGGCGGCCATGTGTCCCATGGTGTCGGTGGCCTTGAGGAGACGGCCGCCCGAGTCCTAGGTGAAATTGGTCTGGACGGAGGCGGGGTCTTGCTGAGGGTGTTTCGGTTGGCGTCGAAGGCGTAGGTGTTGTGTTCGGCGGCGAGGTCCAACAGAAGTTTCCGTCTGCGATATGGAGGATGCGGGCGAGGTTCTGTGGAGAAACCTCGGTTCAACATCGTGGCAAAGGAATTCCAGCGATCCCCTCTTATTTTTCTCTACTGTTTCTCGCGATCTCCAACAGCTCCGCCACAGCCCGTCTGTACATGCGCATCTCGTCGGCTCCAAGCGCCCTCGCGTTCCCCACCAAGGGCTGCTTGCTCTTGATAGTGTTCAGGGCTGCAGACTCAATAGCCTCTCTGATTCGGCGGGCCAGTTGAGAACTCTCTTCGGCTACACGCTCGAGGTGCAGCCCATTGTGGACCTTGGCCCGCTGCACAATTCGAACGAGATCATCATCGTCTCGGTTCTTCTCAATAACCGCGTCTAGAATGCCTCGAAAACACCAACCAGAGCAGAACCACATCGATTCCTTGTCAGTTTTGGTGCCGAACCTAATAACGCCGCTCATTTCAAAATCCTATTCTAATTATCTTGGCTTGGAGATGTCCAGGAAGGGAGTCCAAGTAGGAGCCCACCGTCCTCACTTGATCAGGTGTGAATCCCGTCATGTCAATGACCGTGAAGTCGTTAGACTTGAGCAGGTGTGTATCAATCGCATCGAGAAATTCTTTCTCGTTCCAGAAAGGAGACGCCGCTGGATCGCCGAGAGCGTCATAGGTCCTGCCGAGGTCATCCACATATTCAGCACCTTCGTGGGTGCTCTCCCGCAAAGGCGACGCCTGGTTGGTCCTGAAGTTGAGCACCAGCCCGCATGACCATGCTTGTTAGGATAGCAGCAGCAGCCGTCCTTTACTGGTGGCCCTAGGGCAGCCTTCACCCTGCCACAAACAAGACATCACATCTCTATTGGGTAGCGGAGGACGACGCGGATCTCGCCGACGATGTGCCGGTTGAACTCCTCGAGCTGCTCGGCAGGTACCCACAACTCCTGGTGGTGTTTGGAACCGACGGTCTGGACTGGGAACTTTTCCAGGTAGGCGGCATCGACTTCGAATTCGGTGACGAATCCGATGCCATGGTCGCGGACGTTCCAGTCGCGGGCGATTTGGGCCGCATAGTCCTTTTCGAGCACCGGGTAGAAGATCGGTTGATCCGGTAGCCGGGGCGGGAACCTGCGCCATCCCGACTTCTTGATCAGCCGCAGTTCTTCCGGACCCACGGGCCGGTACAAAATCCGAGTCTGGTTCAAGTCTTCCATCGCGAATGCCTCACCGCGTTTCCCGTCGACTCACAATCGTGCGCCATGGTACCGCCATCAGTTGATCGTGCACTCCCTGTCGGATGGGGAGGGAGGTCATTTGGAAAAGACATCTCGGGCAGCCTGATAGCTTTTGCGTTCTGCCACTGACGAGGCTCGCGCGATGCGTGCTGCGCACTCTTCGGCCAGGGTTCGGCGGAGATCTTCCGGAAGGTCGATTCTGCCCGCGGTAGCGTAGGTGTCCATGCTTCGGATGAGGCCTTTGGCGTACACGTCTAGGGACGACTTGCCGTCCCGTATGAGCATCTCCTGGGCCAACTTTCCGACCCGGAGATCGATGACCCAGGCCTCCCGAGCGTAGGCTGTTTCTGCGTCGTAGAGGTCACGAAGCAAGGCGACCGGAAACGAATCCTTGTGGTCAAGAAAATGGCCGAGCAGTTCATCCCTGAAGTCGGCGTTATCATCTTTGAGGTCGTCTCCATGCTTGCCATTCCAAGCGAATCGGACCGCTGTAGCGTCATGCTCACTGTACCGTTCCACGAACTGCCGTAACTTCGTCATTTAGCTATCCCGTTTCGACAATGAAGCGCACCTACCACCCACCGGCCGTTCACAGTTTAACACTCGGACTCGTCTACGCAGGACCCAGCGCCCCTTAACAAGGCTTTCCTCATAATCCTATCCGGTCGCTGAAAGCGTTCGCAGACCATTTCCGGAGCCAAGAAAGCGCTTCGAAACTCACGCGAGCCATAAACCAACACTACTGAAGGGTCCGCCAGGAGTCCTGGTTAAACGCCGTTGAATGTCACCCGACAGGTTCGCCCTGGCAGTTATCGGGCCACTCGCCTAGGAGGTCTTCATCGTTGGTTCGAATCTAGAATGCCTGCCTTATCTCTATCGCAGCACGGTTAAGCACGCTAAGCGATTCTCTTGGCACCGTAACGACACCACTTCGAAAAATCATAGGGTCGATGGTCTTACTGAACTCAAAGGAGTTCGCCACGGGCTTGGGAACCCTTACGCGGATGATCGCAACGGCATCAGGCGTCCTGTCCGCAAAGTCGAGAGCGTCCACTAGGGTCAATCCGAACTGTTTCCCTTCCAGAGACCGCCCGCTGGGTTCAGGCCTAAAGCCATGTTTAAAAATATCGTCGAACTCCCGGACCGATACCGCTCGAAACAAATCAACCGTCTCGTCACCATTCCTCACAGTTCCCGCGAGAATCTTTCCCAAGACCTTTTTTCGTAGTAGTCGGAGAAAGTTATTGAGGGTCCTAGCGAGGTTACCTAGTTTCTTAAGATTCGACGCTCCTCCTGAGACGATTGCAGTTCCAACCGCAATGGCGGTGTCGATTCCCAACGACAGAGTCACGTCTTCAGGACTATTAAAGCTCTCTATTATTCGGCTTTTCACATCCAGATCGAGGTCCACGAAAGCGTTTCTCAAAGATGCCGCGTGCTGAAATTCCCCGAGTGTGAACTTGCCTGAGGGGTCGATGTTATTCACTGGATCCGTATGTGTAACCAGATACTTGTGCAAACTGATCGGTACCCTGACGAATCCCTGAAACCGGTCCGAGGAGAGGAATCGGATCGAACTGGGTGAGTAGTAGCGGGCGCGGAGGTAGTAGTGGTTGAGGGCGGGGTCGAGTTGTTCGCCGGTGAAGAGGTAGGGGTTGGGGGTGGAGCCGGACTGGGTGTCCAGGGTGCCGAAGGCTTCGTAGGCGTACTGGTCGGTGGCGGTGCCTAACGAGTCGGTTAGGGCGCGGGTGGAGCCTAGAGCGTCGGGGTGGTAGTAGGAGGTGGGGGAAGCGGCGCCGGGGCGGTCCTGGGAGATGAGGTCGAGGCCGTGGGTGTAGAAGGTGCGGGGCAGGCCTGCGGCGTCCAGTTCTTCCAGGACCTGGGCGAAGGGGCGGTTGGGGTCGGTCAAAAAACGCGTCAGGTCGCCGTTTATGGTGCGGGACTGGCGGATGCCTTCGTGGTCGTATTGGAAGGAGGCCGCCAGTCCCAGGGTGTCGGTGGCCTGGATGAGGCGGTCGCGGGAGTCCCAGGTGAAGTCGGTCTGGACGGCGGCGGTAGTCTTGCTGAGGGTGTTGCCGTTGGCGTCGTAAGTGTAGGTGGTGGTGGCCGCCGGGGTGGTTTCGCTGAGCAGGCGGTCGTTGGCGTCGTAGGCGTAGGTTGTGAGGAATCCGTCTACCGACTTGGTGAGGCGGTTGGAGACGGCGTCGTAGGTGTAGTCGGTGGTGCGCTGTCCGATGACCGGGTCGTCGACCTGCTCCTGGGTCAGGCGTCCCAGGGGGTCGTAGGCGTAGTCGGCGATGCGTCCGCTCAGCTCTGCGATGCGCAGGCGCTGGCCGGAGGCGCTCAGCGTGTAGTCCTGGCGCGCGAAAGCCGTGGCGGAGGCGTCACGGTGGGAGGCCTGCAGGACGCGTCCGCGAGAGTCGTAGAGGAAGGCGGTGCGGGCGCCGTTGGGGTAGGCGGTTTCGGTCAGCCGTCCCGCTGCATCGTAAGCGTAGTCGGTCACCCCGTTGGGGTCGGTAACGCTGTCCATGCGGTTGGCGGCATCGAAGGCGTAGTCGACGGTTCCGCCGTTGGGGGTTTGGACCGAGGTGCGGTTTCCGGCGGAGTCGTAGGTGTAGGTGACCGCCAGGCCGTCGGGCTGGGTGATCGTTAGCAGGCGGTCGCGCAGGTCGTAGGTGAAGGTGGTCACTCCGCGCGGGTCGGTGACCGAGGCCAGTTGCCCGGTGGCGGTGTAGGTACGCTGCTCGTTGCTTCCATCGGCGTAGTTGGAGAGGGTGAGACGGCCCAGCGTGTCGTAGCCGAACATCGAGACGGCGCCCTTGAAGTCGGTGCGGGAGATGCGGTTTCCGGCGGCGTCGTAGGCCATCTCCTCGCGCTGTCCCAGGGGCAGGATGCGGGCCGTACGGCGGCCCAGCGCGTCGTACTGGAACTCAGTGGCGCGTCCCCCGGCGTCGGTCTGGAAGCGCCGGTTGCCGGCTTCGTCGTACTCGTATCGGGTGACGTTGCCCAGCGGGTCGGTGACCGTGGTCAGGCGTCCCAGGGCGTCGTAGCCGAACTGGGCGCGGTCACCGTCCTCGTCGGTTTGGGCGGTGAGGCTTCCGGCGTCGTCGTACTCGGCGGTGGTGAAGGTGCTGTCGGGGAAGTCGGTGCGGACGGGCTGATCGAGGGCATCAAAAGTGGTGGACGTGACGTTGCCCAGCGGGTCGGCAGTTGTGATGCGGTTGCCGTCGGGGTCGTAGGTGAAGGCGGTGACGTTGCCCAGGGCGTCGGTGATCGAGGTCAGGCGTCCCGCGTCGTCGTAGGCGTTCTCGGTGCGGTTTCCCAGCTCGTCGACGTTGGCGGTCACGCGTCCCGCCGCGTCGTATTCGACCTGGGTGAAGGTCAGGTCGGGGAAGGTGGTCTTGGTCCGGCGGTTGAGAGCATCGTACTCGAAGCTGGTTGTGCGTCCGGCTTGATCGGTCTCGGAGATCAGGTTGCCTTCCAGGTCGTAGCTGCGGGAGGTGCTGGTGCCGTCCGGGAAGCGGGTTTCGATCAATTGCCCCAAAGCGTCGTAGTCCATCTCGGTGCGGCGTCCCAGCTGGTCGACGGTGGCGCTGATATTTCCGTTGGTGTCGTATTCGGTGCGGAAGATGCCACCAAGCGCATCGGTGGTCGCGATCAAACGGTTGAGAGAGTCGTACTCGAAGCTGGTGGTTTCCTGGACCACCGTTCCATCGTCCAGAGTCCGCGAGATGGTTTCGCTTACCTTGTTGGAGTTGGCGTCGTAGGTAAAGGAGATGGTGTCGCCCAGCGGGTCGGTCTGACCGATGACGCGGCCCTGGCCGTCGTACTGGAAGGTTGTTTCGTTGCCCAGCGCATCCCGGGCCAGGGTGCGCAGTCCCCCTACGCCGTACTCAAAGGTGGTTTCTGCCCCCAGAGGGTCGAGCAGGCGGGTGAGGTTGCCGTTGGCGTCATATTCCAGCGTGAAGAGGTTGCTGCGGGCGTCGGTGACCGAAGTCTCCTGATCCAAGGCGTTGTAGGTGAAGCTGACGGCGTTGCCCAGCGGGTCGGTCTGGGTGAGCTGGTTGCCTCGCGAGTCGTAGGTGGCGCTGGTGGTGTTGCCCAGCGGATCCGTCGTGCTGAGGACGTTTCCGTCGGCGTCATGCATGAAAGTCGTGACGTTGCCCAGAGGGTCGACCTGGGAGGAGACGTTGCCGTCCTCGTCGTAGAAGATGGTGGTGACGCGGCCCAGGCGGTCGGTGACGATTTCCTGGCGTCCCACGAGGTCGTGGGTGAAGTCGGTACGGTTGCCCAGGTTGTCTTCCTGGGCGATCAGGCGTCCGTCGGCGTCGTAGATGTTGCGGACGAGGCGGCGGTCCAGGGGGTCGTCGATGTCGATCAGGGTGTGGACGGCGTCGTAGGTATGGGTGACGGCGTTACCCAAGGGGTCGGTGACCGAGACCAAGTCGCCGGCGCCGTCGTACTGGTAGCTGCGGCGGTTACCGTTGGGGTCGACCAGGGCCGTGAGGGCGTCGCTGACGCTTCCGATGACATCGGTGGGGGCGGTGACTTCCTGGCCGTCCAGGGGGGCCGCCAGGCTGACCGCGGGGGGCGTGACGTCTGACGGGAACTAACTCTGCTGCGCGGGAGAGGCGCTTTGGCGGGCGAAGAAATTCCAGGCCGATACGGTCAGGAAGAGGGCTAGGCCGGCCAGGTCGCTGGGGGAAAGGAAGGCGCGTCCGCCGGGAAAGAGGGTTAGGACGGCGGCCAGGATCATGAGGGCCCGCTGAAGTCCGCTGAGGCGGGCGAAGAAGTATCCCGCGATGCCCGCCGCCAGCGGGACGATGCCGAGAAGCGCCGCCACGAAGGCTGGAATCACGGCACTCCAGGGTGCTGCCGAGCCGTCCGGCGATAACATCAAAAGCTGAGGACGGGCCACGAAGATGTAGGGTAGGGAAAAGCCCACCAGAGCAATGCGGAAAGCCGCCACCGAGGTCTTCATAATGGGCGA
This sequence comes from Acidobacteriota bacterium, assembly GCA_035471925.1. Taxonomy (GTDB): domain Bacteria; phylum Acidobacteriota; class UBA6911; order RPQK01; family DATIPO01; genus JANQFM01. Next base: position 10,601 of record DATIPO010000419.1, on the reverse strand, counting down.
TTGGGCGATGGAGGCGGCGGTGTAGGCGGCCAGCGCCACCGGAGGCGTGACCATGGCCATCATCCCGAAATAGAAGATGAAGAAGTGAGCCGCCAAGGGGACCACTCCCAGATTGCCCAGCATGGGACCGATGAGGGTGGCCAGCAGCAGGTAGCAGACGGCCGAAGGCAGTCCCATGCCCAGCACGATGGAGGAGACCATGATCAGCACCAGGGCCAGAAAGAGGTTCTGCTCGGCCAGGGGCAGGACCAGGCTGGGGAAGCGCGTCCCCACGCCGGTCAGGGTCACGACTCCGATGATGATTCCCACGCAGGACGCCGCGGCCACCAGGGCCACGCCCGAAGTCGCGGTTTTCTGGCAGGCCTCCAGCAGGCCTTTGAAGCCGATGCGGGTCTTGGAATGGAAAACCGCCAGCACCAGCACCGCCGCCATGGCCAGCGTGACGGCCCGGAAGGGCGTATAGCCCACGACCAAAAAAGCGATCAGGGCCGCCAGCGAGCCGAAGAAGATGAAGCCTTCCAGGGGATGGTTGTCCTCACGGGCCTCCACCTCACCCTCAGCCGAACCCACCCGGCGGGCATAGAAATGGACGATGAGCAGCAGCGACAGGTAGTAGAGCATGGCCGGCAGCAGGGCGGCGCGGATGATCTCAAGATAGGTCACCGGAGGAGTGACGATCTCCAGCATCATGTAGGCTCCCGCGCCCATGATAGGTGGCACCAGCGCGCCTCCCGAACTGGCGGCGGCCTCCACCCCGGCGGCGATGCGGGGCTGGAATCCCGAGCTGCGCATCATGGGAATGGTGAAGGTCCCGGTAGTGGCCGTGTTGGCCACGGCGCTGCCTGAGAGCGAGCCCATCAGTCCGCTGCTGAGCACGGCTACTTTGGCGGCTCCCCCCGAGGACTTGCGGAAAATGCGGCGAGCCAAGTCGATGATGAAACCTGTGGCGCCCGCCATCTCCAACAGGACGCCGAAGAGCACGAAGAGGAAGACGTAGGTGAACATAACCTTGAGGGCCGTACCGTAGACGCCTTGTCCTTGCAGGAAAGCCTGGGAGACGATGCGTTCCAGCGAATACCCGCGGTGGGGGAAGAGCCAGCCGGGCATGGAGGGGCCATAGGCGGCATAAAGCAAAAAGGCCAGCGAGAGGATGGGCAGCGCCCAGCCGATGGCGCGGCGGGTGGCCTCCAGCACCAGCAGGAGTCCGATGACGCCCACGGCCACGTCGGTGGAGTTTTCCAGGCCGGCGCGTCCGCCAAGCGAGCGGCCCTGGTCCCAGTAGGCGCTGAAGTAGGGCTCGCTTTGCACCACCAGATAAGTCGAGATCAGCAGCGTCACCGCCGCAAGCGCCAAGTCCAGGGCGCGGGAGGCCGGATGCTCTTTGAAGCTGGGATGCAGGGGGAAGGTCAAGAAGCAGATCATCAGCCCCAGGGCCGCGAATATCGCCAGCTCCGCTTGGGGCGTCAGCAGAGGGTAGTTGACCTCCAACAAGGTGAACAGCACCAGCCCGATGGCTGAGTAGCGCACCGTCTCATCCCGAACTCGCTTGAGCATCACTGTCCAGGCCAAATTCCGATTTCCTGGTAGTAGCGGACGGCTCCGGGATGGAAGGGCGTCCCCACGTTGCGCACCACGTTGTCAGGATTGATGGCCTTACCGGCGGGATGCTTCTCGGTCACTTCCTGGCGATGCTCGTAAAGCGTCTTGGTGATCTGATAGATCAGCTCCTCATCCGCCGAAGCTGATGTGATCACGTGCATGGAGCCCACGTTGAGCCCGTCGTAAGCCTCTTCTTGACCCCGATAGGTCCCGGCCGGAATGCTGGCCGGGTTGAAGAAGGGGTATCGATCGACGGCCTGCTGCTTGGCCTCTTCATCGAAGGGGATGAAGTAGATTTCCATCGACGAGGAGGCCTGAGTGATGGATGCCGTGGGCACCGCGCCTCCCAGGAAAGCCGCCGCGGCTGATCCGTCGGCCAGCATGTCGACGGCTCCGGCCTGCGAGGAGTACAGCGGGGTGAAGTCGTCATAGGTGACTCCGTGGACCTCCAGCAGCGGCGCCAGAAAGTGCTCGAATCCGGCGCTGGAGGGTCCCACCACGACCCGTTTGCCCTTCAGGTCCTGAATGGTGCGGATCTCCGAACCCCCGGTGGTGATGAAAAGCGCCACGTTGGGAGCCAGAGTCATCAGCGAGCGCATGGGATACTCCTTGTCCCAGTCGCGGCTGCCGTTGACGGCCGAATAAGTGATGGCGGCGTTGGAGATGGCCAAGTCGAGATCTCCCGCGTCCAACCGCCGGATGTTCTCTTGCGATCCGCTGGTGGCCTCGTTGTTGACCTCCCAGTTGCCGGGCCCGTTGGCGTTGAGAACTTCGCCGATGGCGCTGCCCACCACGAAAAAGGCCCCTCCCGGGGGAGCCGAGCCGATGCTGACAAAGCGCCTCTGCTGACCCTCGTCGCCGCCCCCTCCTCCGCAGCCGGCCAAGATCAGGAGGAGTGCTGCCGTCATGGTCCAAAACGCCTTCAAAGTACCTCGCATACAGAATGTCCTTCGGATGTCGGGCGGGAACTGCCGCCGTCGATTGGAAATTGTCTTGCGGTCGAGCCTCCTCCAAGGGGAGCCGTGGCTTCGGGCGCAGTATACATCGAGAGCGCCCTGCCAGTCGAAGCCGGTCAGACCTTCTCGGTTGGAGGCTTGCTGGAGGCCTTGGCTTGGAAGCGTCCGCACCATTCGTCGGCGGCGGTGCGGGGCCACAGGGTGACGCGGTCGGCCTGGAATTCGGGCCCGGGGAAGACCGAGGGAGGATTAACGCGGCACTCGCCCTGCAGCGCTCCCATGCGCGTCCGGGCCACCTTTTGCCAGAAGAGGCAGTTTTTGCATTGCTGGGCCATCAAACCGACAGCATAATGCTTCCCGCCTTCTGGAACAAGGCCCCTCCGAATGATAAATTATGAAACAATTCAGGTGCCTGAAAGTCTTAAGAAGAGAAGCAGAGGATTCGTCGGGGGATTGCTCTGGAATTTTTCAGACAAGGGAGTGAAAGCCATGCGGTCTGTCGCAGCCAGCGCGCTGATGATGCTCTTCGTCAGCTTTTTACAGGCTCAGGACCCGTCTCAGCAACAATCTTCGCCGCAAGATCCAGTTGAGCTTAAAGAAGAGGAGGCCATCCAGAAGACCGAGTCGGTCTCGATTCAGATCACGCCGGCCCGTACGGCCGACAATCTGGAAGTCCAGCAGCGTTTGACGCGGCAGATGGTGCCCCCGGAAGAGGTCCTCAAGCTTGATCAGGCCATGAAGGACTTCGTGGACGAAAGGATCAGCCGCTCCGATCCTCCGGTGGCACGTTTGCGGCGTCTGGTCCAGGAGGTCTTCTCCAAAGACGCCCTCAACTTCGAGTACGAGTGGGGAGCCAGCAATACGGCTCGCGACACCTTCCGCAACCGCACCGGCAACTGCCTTTCCTACACCAACATGTTCGTGGCCATGGCCCGCTATCTCGGCGTCGACGTGCGCTTCCACGAGGTTCGAATCGTGCCGAGCTGGGAGAAGCGCGGCAACATGATCTACCTCTCGCGCCACATTAACGTCCTGGCCTATGCCGAAGGACAGGCCTACGAGGTCGACCTCTTCCCCAGCGTTTCACGCCACCGCATCGGCGGACGCGTCATTTCCGATGAGCGCGGATTGGCTCATTTTTACAGCAACATGGGTGCTGAGCTGATGTCGCGCGATTACTATTTCAGCGCCCTCGCCTATTTCAAGCAGGCGCTGGAGTTGGATCCGGAAGCAGGCTTCGTCTGGGGCAATCTGGGCGTGGCCCACTCCCGTTTGGGCGAGAACGAAGAGGCCGAGCGGGCCTACCTGAAGGCCCTGTCCATTGAAGAAGACAACGTTACGGTGATGCACAACTTGGCGCGCCTCTACGAGCGCCAGGGACAGCGAGAGCTGGCCTCCGACTACCTGGGCAAGGTGGAAAAGTTTCGCCAGCGCAACCCCTACTACCACTATCAGTTGGGGCTGGAGGCTCTGGAGGATGGTCGCCTGGATGAAGCCTACGAGCACCTTCAAGCCGCCGTCAAGCGTAAGAAGCAGGAAGACCTTTTCCACTTCGCGCTGGCCAAGGTCCATGCCCAGTTGGGCCATAGCTCCGAAGTCGTGGAAGCTCTGGAAACTGCCCTGCACTACGCCACCAATGCCAAGGACATCCAGCGCTACAACCGCAAGCTGCAGCTCCTGCAAGCCCGCTACGCCAGCAACAACTGATGCGCGGTCTTCACGAATCGTCGTCGCTCGGCTCCAGTTCGAGCGCGGCTGAGTTGATGCAGTAGCGTTCGCCCGTGGGCTCGGGACCATCGGGAAAGACGTGACCCAGGTGAGACTGGCAGCGGGCGCAGTGGACCTCCACCCGATGCATCCCGAAAGAGCGATCCTCCTCGGTTTCCACCTTTTCAGCCCCAACAGGCTGGTAGAAGCTGGGCCATCCTGAACCCGAATCATATTTTGTGGAAGAGTCGAACAGCTCTTCGCCGCATCCGGCGCACCTGTAGACGCCGGGCGTCTTCGTGTCCCAGTACTTGCCGCTGAAGGCCCGCTCAGTGCCCTTCTCGCGCATGATGTGATATTGCTCCGCGGTCAGCTTCTCCTTCCACTTTGCCTGGTTCTTGGCTGTCTTTTCACTCATGGGCCCATTCTACTATTCAGTGCGGCTTCTTGACCGGCTTGCTGGGAGGCGGCCCCAATTTGACCGCAGCAACCTGCCGGTGAGCGGTTCGCAAAGGCGGCACTTTGGGCGGCTGGGTTCGATTGGGTCATTGATCAAAAGTTGTCGGATAACCGACAAGAAATCATTGACGAATCCATTAGCATAGACAATCAGACGAGAAGGGGCTCTCGTCGGGGTCCGCGGGCGTCGAAGTGTAGCTTCGACGTCCAAGGACCCGTTAGCGGCCTTCGGTCGAACTCCCAAGCTCCAAGCTCCAATTGCCAACTTACAAGACTGCGGAGCGGCCTGCGGCGGCGGCTTGAGGGGCAAAGGGCTCACTCCATACGAACTTGTTTTCAAGGGTTATTTCTGGGACAATCATCTAGTCCATTTGGAGACTGTATGCGCAAGTACAACCCCAGGACACGATATTGGAGGATCGAATGAGACGACAACACCTCACCTGCCTTTTTATTCTGCTTGCGCTTTCCCTTTCAATCCCCGCCGCCTTGGCTCAGTCGGACCCCTACGGATATCCGGCCCGAACCGCCATGGTCCAGCTCTTCGAGTGGAAATACTCCGACATCGCCCAGGAGTGCGAGAACGTGCTGGGACCCAAGGGCTTCGCGGCGGTGCAGATCTCGCCGCCTTCCGAACACCGAGTGATGGCGGCTGAAGGCTATCCCTGGTGGCAGCGTTACCAGCCCGTGTCCTACTCGCTTGACAATTCTCGTTCAGGAACCCGGACCGAATTCGAAGACATGGTCGAGCGCTGCAAAGACGAGGGCGTGTCGGTCTACGTAGACACCGTCATCAACCACACCACGGGGCGCCTGACGGGCGGATTCTGCGATGACGGCTCAGATGGGACGGAATACTGCGACCTGTACACCGATGGCCTTTACGGCAGCAGCGACTTTCATCTCTACGGATCTCCGGGCTGCGGCAGCGACAACGACATCGTCGACTTCTCCGACCCTTGGGAAGTGCGCAACTGCGAACTGCTTAACCTTGCCGACCTGAAGACCGAGAGCAGCTATGTGCGAACCCAGATCACCGACTACATGAACGACCTGCTCAGCTTGGGCGTGGACGGCTTCCGCATCGACGCCGCCAAGCATATCCCGCCGGCTGACTTGGCCGCCATCAAGGCCGGACTCGACGACACTACCGGCGGGGCCGAGCCCTACATCTACCAGGAGGTCATCGCCGATTCCGCCATCCCCGAGTCAGACTACTTTTCCATCGGCGACACTACCGAGTTCACCTACAGCGAAGACTTGACTGACGTCTTCAAGACGGGAGAACTGGAGTGGCTGGAGAACTTCGACTATCCCTCTTGGGGAGGGTTGATCGACGGGCCCTATGCCATTGCCTTCGTCGACAACCACGACACCCAGCGCAAGGATTCCTCTTCGCGTTCACTCTACTTCGCCGATGGGCAGGACTACTACCTGGCTTCGGCCTTCATGATGACTTGGCCCTACGGCTACGCTCGTGCCATGAGCAGCTATCACTACAGCGACTTCAACCAGGGACCTCCCTCGGATTCCTCGGGAAACACCGACGACGTCTACAACAGCGGCGGGGGTGACAACTGCAATTCCACCGACTGGGTCTGCGAGCACCGCAGCCCCTACATCGCCAATCTGGTGGCCTTCCGCAACTACGTAGTGGGCGAGGCTGTTACCAACTGGTGGGACAACGGCACTGACCTGATCTCCTTTTCCCGCGGCACCAAGGGTTGGGTCGTGATCAACAAGGAAAGCTCCGAGGCCAACCAGTGGTTCGACACCAACTTGGCTGCCGGGCAGTACTGCGAGGCCGTCTCGGGCGGCATCGATGGCTCCAACGGATGCAACGGCCGCACCGTGGTGGTCAACAACAGCGGCTGGGCCAAGGTCAAGACGGCTTCTAACGACGTCACGGCCATCCACATCGGCGCCAGGAAGACCATGGACTCGGGCAAGTCCTACAACCACTTTCAGTGCCAGAACGGATCCACCAACTGGGGCGAAAACATCTACGTGGTGGGCAGCATCTCCGCACTGGGCAACTGGAACACCGCCAACGCCCGCATCCTCAATCCCGACCACTACCCCTACTGGCAGGGGGTTCTTGACGACCTCCCCGCCAACACCTACGTGGAGTGGAAGTGCATCAAGAAGGACTCGGGGGGCAACGTCCTGCAATGGGAGCCGGGCTCCAACAACTCCTTCACCACCGCCTCCAACGGCACCCAAACCTCAACCTACGGCGAATTCTAGGTGAGACAGCTCTTTTAAGGGTCGAGGACCGTGAGTCCGAGTGCTCGGAAGGCTCGGTCAAAAGACAAACAAGCCACATGGTCGAGGAGTGTTGTCACGATAACAAAAGAAATGGCATCGCAGAAGGAGAGTCTGTGGTCGCTGCCGTAGGTTCGGAAAATCTCTTCTGCCTCGCGTCTTGTTGCGTCACCGTAGTGAACCAGCTCCAGGGTGGGCTTGACTTCATCTAGGAACATGCGCGCCGAGTCGAAGGAATGCCGGTAGCGGAGCAACGTGACCGTTTCGCTCACGATGTCCCAAGTCGTCACTAGGGTGCTGCCTGATTCCGCAGCTCGCTTGAGGAGATGGATTGCAGACTCGCAGTGTTGGTCTGAAGGGTCCAGGCAGGCATAGAAGAAGGAAGTATCACAGAATAGGCGCCTTGGCAGTTTCACTTCTCAGGCTTCCCGTAGAGGAATTGCTTGACGTTTCCAGAAGTATTGCGCTTGGGGCCCTCGTGGGCCTCGTGCTTGGACATGATTTCCAACAGCTTTTCAGCAGCCGCTCCGGGTCTTGGTTCGGGAAGGCAGCCTCTCAGTTCGGCGGCAACTTGGCCATGGACTGTGATCTGGACTCGCAACTCGGCGTCATCTTTGATTCTTCGCACAAGTTCAGGAAGCTGTCGGCGCGCGTCTGTAATCGAAACCTTCATGGGATTATTGTACAGCTATGTACATAATCGGGCAACACTCGGTCTCAGTGCAGCCGGTCCGGTGCTTTTTGGCGTTCTTGGGAGAGGGCTTCGAAGCCGGTGACGACGTCGAGGAGTGCTTCGGTGATGGCGGTTTGGCGGAGGTGGTGGAAGGAAATCTGCAGGTCGTCGAGGCGTTCTTCGATGTTTTGCTGGGCGGCTTGCATGGCGGCGATACGGCTGGCGTTTTCGCTGGCCAGGGACTCGGCGCAGGCGCGGTAGAGAGAAACGAAAAGGTATTCCCGCACCAGACGCGCCAGCAGTTCGCGGCGGTCGCTGACGAAGAGGGGCAGGGAACGCGATTGCCAGGGCTGATCGCGCCAGCGACGCAAGCGGTCGGCGGCGATTGGGAGCAGTTGCAGGCACTGAGGACGGTAGGAGGCGGCGCCGGTGCGCAGGTTATAGAAAACCAACAAGCGGGTGAGGCCGGCGTGCTCGCGCCCGTGCTCAATGCGGGGCAGCAGTTCCTGGGTCAGATTGGTGACGTCTGAGATGGAAGTCGGGACTACGTAGGTGTGGTCGAGAGAGAATCCGGCGTCCAGCAGGGCACCCTCGGCGCGGGTGCCGACGGCGATCAGCTTCCAGGGATGCAGTACGGCTTGGGTCTGGTTTGTTGATGAAGGCCCACCGGGCCGCCCTGATTGCGGCGTAGGCGTTCGATCGAGATCACCCGCCCGCCGAGCCGGCGCATTTGCGTCTCGGCGACCTGAAGCTGTCGAGGAAGATCCCCGCCCAGGCTGGCCCGGCGCCGCCACACCCGCGGCTTTCTCTTCTTCGAAGGTGTCATGAACGAACCCCGCGATCTCTTCGTTGAATTTGCCGCACATGCCTTGATCGCTGCCGAATACAACAGCCCCGGTCCTTCCGGCAGGGACGTTCTCGATTTGGGCTGCTCCAGTCCGAAGGACGATGTGAAAGCCCATTTCGATGACCCGGTTGTAGTCCCTGAGGGCTTCCACGGCGCGCTCGTACTGGCGGATGCTGACGGCGGCCAGGCTCTTCATGGTGGTAACCACCGACTCCAGATCCTCAGCCGTGTCGATTTGCCGCCGTAGTCCTTCGAGTGTCGACATCTTATGAATTCGCGCTTTCTTCCTGGCTGTAGTCCTCCATCGCGGAGCGGATGGCCTGGCGTAGTTGCTGGATTGCTTCCCGCGAGAGTTCTTGGCCGGAGACGATCTGCTGGCTGAGTTGGGGGAGCTGCTCTTGAAGGGCCGCGTGGATGAGCGGTTCGGCGCGGCGGATCTCTGCTGGATCCATGGAATCGAAGAGACCCGAGTTGACGGCCACCAGAGAGGCCATTTGCTCGGGGACGGTCAGCGGCTGAAATCGGGACTGCTTGAGGGTCTCGCGGACGCGGTGGCCGCGTTCCAGGGTGCGGCGGGTTTCTTCATCCAAGCGGCTGCTGAAGCGGGCGAACTTCTCCAGCTCTTCGAACTGGGAGTAGGTCAGCCGCAAATCGCCTGCCACAGTGCGGTAGGCGGGGAGCTGGGTCTTGCCTCCTACACGCGAAACAGAACGCCCGATATCCACCGCCGGCAGGATGCCCTTGCGGAAGAGGCGCGGCGACAGGTAGACCTGCCCGTCGGTGATGGAGATCAGGTTAGTGGGGATGTAGGCCGCCACATTCTGGGCTTCGGTTTCGATGACGGGAAGTGCGGTCAGCGATCCGCCGCCTTCTTGCTGACGCAAGTGGGTGGAGCGTTCCAGCAGGCGCGAGTGGACATAGAAGATGTCTCCTGGATAGGCTTCGCGGCCCGGCGGGCGGCGCAGCATCAGCGAGACGTGGCGGTAGGCGCGGGCGTGGGCGGTGAGATCGTCGTAAACGACCAGCACATCGCGTCCCTGCTGCATGAAGTGCTCGCCCATGGAGGTGGCCGCGTAGGGGGCGATGAACTGCAAGCCCGGAGGGGCGTCGTCGGCTCCTATGACCACGATGGTGTGTTGCAGGGCCTTGTGCTGGCGCAGAGCGGCGATGACGCGGGCCACGTTGGTGCTGCGCTGTCCGATGCTGCAGTAGATGCAGATGACCCCGCTGTCTCGCTGGTTGATGATGGAGTCGACGGCGATGGAGGTCTTGCCCGTCTGGCGGTCGCCCAGGATGAGCTGGCGTTGTCCCCGTCCGATGGGGATGAGGGCGTCGATGGCTTTGATCCCGGTCTGCAGGGGGACGGTGACCGGGGCGCGGCTCATAATGGCGGGCGCTGGGCGCTCGCAGGGCATCCGCTGCTTGACCGAGGGGGAGCGCCCGCCGTCGAGGGGACGGCCGATAGGGTCGATCACGCGTCCCAGCAGGGTTTGGCCGACCGGCGTGTCGAGGACGGCTCCCGTCCGCTCCACCCGGGTGCCGGACTGCAACTTTCCGCTTTCGTCCAGCAGCACGCAACCTACTTGGCGGCGGTCGAGGTTGAAGGCGAATCCGCGGCGGCCGCCGACGAAGTGAAGGACCTCGTCGGCTTGGACGTTTGGCAGTCCGCTGACTTGGGCGATGCCTCTCTCCACCTCGATCACCAGGCCCGTCTCGCGCGGCCGCAGTCGGGCCGGGCGCTGGGAAACCTGAGACAGGACGTCCAGGGCCCCGAGCAGCGCCTCACGCAGGCGGGGCGTGTCTTGTTGGTCGAGTGGTGCCCTTTTCTTGCTCATGACGATTTTTGAACGGGCTCGCTCTCCTCCAAGTGCTGTCCGAACTCGTTGTTCAGCTCTTGCAGGAACTCCTCGATGTTCCAGCCTAAGGTGTAGCCGCCCAAGTCGATCTCCAATCCGCAAATCAGATCCGGCGAATGGGTCCAATCGATCTCGCCCTGCAAGTCGAATCGCTGCGAAAGGACTTCGTGCAGGCGTTGGCGGCAGTCCGAGGAAAGCTCAAAGCTGCTGCGCACCAAGACATCCCCGCCCTCGCCTTG
>DATIPO010000418.1:0-12793 GCA_035471925.1 Acidobacteriota bacterium | reverse complement strand
TGGGTCAGTTCCAATCCCGGCGGCTTTGGCGCAGTGCGGGAATTGATCGACTACATCCTGTCACATCGCTGATCCGCCGCCCGTCTCGCTTGTTACCCACTTCGAACTCCGCATCTGCACACTGCCGACGATTCGGGGCCGTCGGAGACATCGGCCCGCTTTGGGCGGATTGGATGCATCAGGCTAAGGATGGCGAGCTGCCTCTGTACGCCGGGGGCATACGGGCAGCTCACCATAGTTTTCGGAACTTGATTCGCGTCTGAACTTGGTTCGCCACCTAGTTGTTCTAGGGCAGCGCGATGATGGCCGTCACTCCGACGGGAACGGTGGAAGTGATGCGGGCCGAGACCACGCGCAAGTTGTTGTCGCCGTCGGTTCTGAGGAAGACGCTTCCGTGGGCCGGAACGTCGATGGTGACTGAGGAACCCGTTTCCCCGTTGCTGAGGGTCAACTCGACCGGGGTCCCGTCCTGCCCCACGAAGTTGAAGGTCACCTGACCGCCCACGTCTCCGGGATTGACGGCGATGAGTTCCGACTCGATGATGCCGGCCGCGTCCGCCACTTGGGGCAGCACAAAGCTGGTTTGAGCGGTATCCCCGGGGATGACCGGCAGCGTGGTCAGAGGAACTCCCGCCAAGCCGTTCTGGCGCAGGGTCACAGCGGCGACATCACCGCTGGCGGTGACTTGCAGGCTGCCCGTGAAGTTCGTCTGATCTGGGAAGAGTCCTCCGGCGCCGGCCAGGAAGGTGGCCCGCTGTCCCGAGGCCGCCAAGGTGTCCTGCGTTTGGTCGGCCATTTCTCCGCCGGTGTTGTAGAGCGTGAAGGTGAGGTCAACCATCGAGTCGGTCATGTTTGTGATGGCCAGGCCGGTGTTGAAGGGCGAGCGGGTGTCTACGGCGATCACGAAGTTTTGCAGCGGGGCCGAGTCCCCCACGCCGGCTTCGGTTCGCGGGGAGAGCTGTTGGGTGATCCAGGAGTCGAAGTTGCCTACATTGGTGTAGACCCCCGGAAAGTCGGGATCGGCGCAGTCCACCCCAAAGCTGGTGATGCCGATCTGGAGAAGTCCGCCTTCGCCGTCGGATATGAGCAGCGGGCCGCCGCTGTCTCCATCGCAGGTATCCACGCCCCCCATCCCCAGGAATCCCGCGCAGACGTGCTGCTCGGGCAGAATTTCGGCCGGGGGCGAGATGCCCATGTAGGCATCGGCGCAGTCATCGACGTCAACCACTTCGGTGTCGGCGCGGTGCAGCATTGAGGGGAAATCGCTGGCCACGCGCATCTCTGGATCGAATTGCCGGGCGCCCCAGCCCAGGATGAGGGCCTCGGCTCCGGCCGCATCAACGGCGGTATTGGTTCCCGTGGCCAGATGAACATTGGGGAACTCGACCGCTTCCGCCAGGCGGAGCAGCGCGATGTCATTGCGCAGGTTCTCGGGTGCGATGACGAAATCGGGATGCAAAATACGTTCAGTCACGTCGATGAGGCGGGGCTCGTCAGCGCTCAGGTCAGTACCGCCAACGAAAACCGCCAGATCACCGGCTGGAATGGTGATGCCATTTTGAAAGTCGAGAAAAAAGCAGTGGGAGGCCGTCAGCACCCAGTTGGGACGGATGAGGGTGCCGCCGCAAAAGCTTGAGGAGTTGACATCGTTGCCGGGAAAACCCAGCACCACCTTGTCGACGATGCTGACCATCCAAGGGAATTCGTTAAAGTCGTCCACGGGTTCGCCGCCGATAATGTATTCGAACTGATCGACGGGTCCGGGACGCGTTTCCTGCTTGCGGGGATTGGTGTTCTGGGCCAGGAGCTGGACGGCGGCTAAGCCCGCCAACACAGCCGTCAACGTCAACAGCCGCAGCAGCCGCCTCGAGGCAGTGAAAAAACTCATGATGCTTGAAATCCTCCAGATGCGTGTCTCTTTGTGGTGCGGTTCCCTCGCCATAGAGTAGCAGAATCGTGTCTTCATGGGCGACGGTTTGGCTGCGGGAACCGCGCAATGCTTCGTCATTCCAGCCAAATCTCAAACAAGACCTAGAATTGCGAGGATAGGTGATTTCCCGTGCGGGGAACAGGCTAGTCCAGCAACTGCAGCAGGCCTTCCGTGCCGGCCCGGGTGACGGACTCGGGAGTCAGCAGCGAAACGACGATCTGGCAGCCGCTGGGGAAGTCGTAGAAGTATCCGGGATGGGTGAGGACGTTCTGGCCCCGCAGCAGGTCGAGGGCCCATTCCTCTTCGCTTCTGGTGCTGGGCAGGCGGATGACGCAGTACCATCCTCCTTCGGCGGGCAGGGGAGTGGCTGGCGAGTCCTTGAGCGCGCGGCGGATCAGCCGGTCGTTGTGGCGGACGCGGACGCGGATCTGGTCCCCGATCTGGCGGGCTGAGGCCAGCAGGCTGTGAGCGGCCACCTGAACCGGCGTCCCCACCGACAGGTAGTGGTCGCAGAGGAACTCCATGCGCCGACGGGCTTCGTGCTTGAATTCGGCAGGTCCGCGCAGGATGATCCATCCCAGCTTGAGCTGGGGCAGTCCGGCGCACTTGGACAGTCCGCCCAGCAGGAAGAGAGGAGCTTCGCGTTCCGACAAGGGATCGAAAACCGCCTCGGCGAGTTGGCCGGCGTCCTCGGCTTGCAGCGGGAACTCGAAGAACACCTCGTCGCACACCGTCACCAGACGGTAGCGCAGGGCCACTTCACGCAAGGACACCCATTCCGCCTGCTTGAGATAGGCTCCGGTGGGGTTGTTGGGATGCACCACCGCCAACATCCGGGTGCGGCGGGCCATGCTCTGTTCCACCGCGCCCACGTCAGGTGTCCAGGAACCGTCGAATCCGTAAGGATAGAAGATGGCCCGCACTCCCTCGCTGCGCGCCAGGTGCTCGATCAGCGGATAGCCGGGCTGGGGAACCAGCACCTCCTCCATGGGGTTCATCATCAGCTTGAAGACCAGAGCGTAGGCCTCGCTGGTGCTGGAGGTCAGGATGATGTCGCGCGGCTCGACTTCGGCTCCGCGGGCGCGGCGGTAGTGGTCAGCCACGGCCTTGCGGGCCTTCTCCAGTCCCAAGGGACGCGGGTGGTATTGCATCGCGTTGGGGTCGCTGAGGGCCTTAAGAATGGTTTCCTGAGGGTAATCGAATCCGACCTGGGTGGGATTGGAAACCGTCCAGTCGGCGACGCGCGTCCCGCCGGCTTCCTTGACCCGCACCTCTTCAGCCAGCCGGTTGGCGCGCAGTCCGCCCGGCGTGCGGGCCGAGAATTTCCACCCGCGGCGGTAGCGCCTGCGTCCCCGTCGGCGGTGCTTGTCTTTCACAGTCCTCAGTCTACATGACTGAAACCCGCCAGTGATCAAGTGCCAGTACTTTCTTGAGCCTCTCCTTGACAGGCAGCGCCCCGGCGGCGTGAGATGGAGGACGAAGCGAAGATGAGGATACGCCTGAAGCACCAACGCCTGGCCCAAGAGCTGGCCGAGAGCCGTTTGTCGCAAAACCGCTGGGCGCAGCGCATGGGACTCGACAGCGGACACTTGTCGCAACTCGCCAACGGCAAGCGTCCTTATCCCAGTGCTTCCACGAGGCGCAAGCTCTTGCAGGGGCTGGATCTGGAATTCGAGCAGCTTTTCGAGATCGAGCGTCCCCGGACGCGGCTGTGGCGGTCCTCACTCAGCGCTTCGGGGAGTTCGTCGCAACACAGGGGAGCTTTCGACATGTCTGCTTGGCTTCACGATTTCCGGCAATCTCTGCGCGGCTTGGGGCGGCGGCCGGCCTTCGCCTTGGTCGTCATCCTCACGCTGGCGCTGGGGATCGGCGCCAACACAGCCATCTTCAGCCTGCTTGACGCCGTCTTGCTCCGATCCTTGCCCTATCCTGGGGCCGACCGCTTGGTCCGCTTGTGGAGCGCCTATCCGGAGCGCGACATTCTGCACGGCACGGCATCGCCGCCCGACCTGCGCGACTGGCGGGAGATGAGCGACGGATTCGAGGCCATCAGCGGATACCCCTCGGTTCCCATGTCAGGGATGGTCTTGACGGGACGCGGTGAACCCCAGGAGTTGCCGGCCCTATACGTCAACGAGCAGTTCTTCGAGACTCTCAGCATGCCCCCGCAGCGCGGACGCTGGCTGCAGCAGGAAGACTATCTCGAGGGCAAGAACCGCAAGATCGTCATCGGCTACGGCCTCTGGCAGCGTCAGTTCGGAGGAGCCGCGGACGTCGTGGGACGATCTCTGACGCTCAATGGAGAGCCCTTCGAAGTCGTGGGCGTCATGCCCGCCGCCTTCGAATTCCCATCGCCCCAAGTCGAACTCTGGGCGCCTCAGTCGCTCATCCCCGAGAGCGGGGTTCCGCGCCGGCGCTTCATCCGATGGCTCAACGTCGTGGGGCGGCTCAAACCGGGCGTTTCCATCGATCAGGCCCGGGATGAGATGAACGCCGTGGCCGCCAACCTTGCCGCTCAGTATCCCGAAGCCAACGAGCATCTGACCTCCATAACCATAGCGAGTCTGCGCGAAGTCCAGGTGGGCGATCTGCGGACGCCGCTGCTGGTGCTGATGGCCTCGGTCGGGATGGTGCTTCTCATCGCCTGCGGCAACATCGCCAACCTGATCTTGGCCCGCTCCGAGCGGCGGCGGAGGGAGACGGCGGTGCGTCTGGCCCTGGGCGCCGGAAGCCGCGACGTCCTGCGGCGGGCGCTGAGCGAAAGCGTCCTCTTGGGACTCATGGGCGGAGTGGCCGGTCTGCTGCTGGCCCTGGCCGGAATCCGCGCCCTGCGGGGTCTGGCTCCCTCCCACATCCCCGGCTTGGCTTCGGCCCGTCTCAGCCTCCCGGTGCTGGGATTCACGCTGGCGGCGTCCTTGCTGACGGGACTGCTGGTGGGCGTCTTCCCGGCCCTCAAGGGAGCTTCGGCCGACATGCTGGAAGCCTTGCAAGAAGGCGGACGCTTCGACAGCGGCGGAGGACGGCGTGTCTACCGGCGGCTTTTGGTGGTGGGGCAGGTGGCCTTGGTGGCCGTCCTCTCAGTGGGCGCCGGACTGCTCATCGCCAGCTACCGCAACCTGCTCGACGTCGATCCCGGATTCGATCCCCGCGGCGTCCTCACCATGCGCATCACAGCCCACGGCCACAAGTATCCCGAGCGGCCCGACATGCAGCAGTTCTACCGGCGCGTGCTGGAGGAGGTCAGGGCTTTG
Source organism: Acidobacteriota bacterium (assembly GCA_035471925.1). Lineage (GTDB taxonomy): Bacteria > Acidobacteriota > UBA6911 > RPQK01 > DATIPO01 > JANQFM01. The sequence goes on along the minus strand of DATIPO010000418.1, from coordinate 7,612 downwards.
CCCCAAGTGCGCAGCGCCGGCATCGTGCGTCCGCTGCCCTTGGGGCCGGGGACTTTCGACGGCGAGAACTTCACCGTGGAGATGGCCGACCATCCGCTGGAGCCGGACGAGCGTCCGCGGGCCGCGCTTCGCTTCGTGAGTGAGGACTACTTCCAGGCTCTGGGCATCCCGCTTTTGCAGGGCCGGGATTTCCGCTGGCCTGAAGAGACTCCGGCGGTGGTCGTCAACCGTCTCTTCGCCGAAAGCGTGGTCCCGTCCGACCGTCCTGCTCTCGGGGCGCGCATCCGGTTCGGAGGATCTGAGGGGGAGATCATCGGCGTGGTCGAGAACGTCAGCCAGCGAGGACTCGACGATCCGCCCCAGCCGGTGGTCTACATGTCGATGTCCCATAATCTGCGCCGCGGAATGACGTTGGTGGTGCGCACTGAGGGCGATCCGCTGCAGGCGCTTTCGGCGATCCAGAACCGTATTTGGGAGGTCAACCCCGAGCAGCCTATTCAAGACGTCCTGTCGATGAGCCGTTTGCTCGATGACTCCCTTAAGCAGCGGCGCTTCGCCGTCCTGCTGCTCAGCCTCTTCGCCGGCCTCTCGCTGCTGCTGGCTTCGGTCGGGATTTACGGGACCTTGTCCTACCAGGTCAGCCGACGCCGCCAGGAAATCGGCGTCCGCATCTCGCTGGGCGCGGCTCGCCGCGACGTCATGGCCATGGTCCTGCGCGAAGGCCTCACTTACACTGTAGCCGGACTCCTGCTGGGTCTGGCCGGAGCCCTGGCCCTGACCCGCTGGCTCTCTTCGATGTTGTTTCAGATTGAGGTTCTCGACCCCTTGGTGTGGACGTCCGCCGTCCTCCTCTTGCTGGCCACCGCCCTGCTAGCCTGCTATCTTCCCGCCCACCGCGCCTCGAGAGTCGACCCCATTCAGGCCCTTAAGTACGAATAGCGTTTCGGTGCCCCTTACTTTCGAACTTCGTCTATCGCACCTCGAACTTCTCTTGCTCCACTCACGAGGGACTGCTACCATACTTTTTTCTCACCAAGAAATCTGCGAGGAGGGAGCCCATGTCAAACGGGGATATTTCCATCAAGAATTGGATCATCGTGCCCGCCGTCATTACGCTGCTGGTCACCCTGCTGCGCCTGACGGGCGAGTTGATGCGCTGGAATGAACTGTTCTTCGGCCGCGGCTCGGGCGGAGGCGGCAGCATCGTCGGCATCTCTTATCTGGTGCCCATTTTCGGCATCTACTTCGGATACAAACTGGCTTCGGCAGGCCACCGTCCCGAGAGCTTGGGCAAGGCCGCCCTGTGGCTCGTGCTGGGTCTGGTCGCCAGCATTGCCCTCAGCATCGGCGTCTTCGCTCTCTCGCCCCAGCCCTCAATACTGGGGGGAATAGGCGGGCTGATCACCTTGGCGATCGTGTACTGGCTGGCCTCCAAAGGCTGGAGCTCACTTGTAAGGATACTGACGGCCTACGGCTTCGCAGCCCGCATTCCGGTGGCTATCGTGGCCCTGCTGGCCATGTACGGCAACTGGGGAACCCACTACGAACTCGGTCCTGAGGGATACGAGCAGCCCAACCTCTTCCTGCGCTGGCTCGAAATCGGACTCTTCCCCCAAATGACGGTGTGGATCGTTTACACCATCGTCTTCGGCGGCCTCTTCGCCTGCCTGGGGGCCCTCTTCGCCCGCAAGTCAGCCTAGCAGGGCGGCATCGCTGACGGGTTGTCCTTGGAAGGGCTGCTGCTACATCGGCTGGCTCGGTCTTTCGCGAGGCTTGTGAAGGGCTGAAAAGGGGTCGCACCAAGGAAGGGGAATGCGATTTCGCGCTCATCAAGGTCGAAGCTGCACATGGTCCGCGCAAGCGTTCTGTTCGGGAACGCCGATCGAGCGCCCGATGGTGGATTAGCGGAAAAAAGCGTCGACCGCAGATCTGGCGAATCTGGTCAGGAACGCATCCTCTCGAATGGATGAGGCTCTGGAACCGTATGTGCAAGGAGAATGCAAATGTCAAACACCGAACTTCCCATCAAGAATTGGATCATGGTACCGGCGATCATCACTTTAGTGGTGACCGTGCTGCGCGCGGCCGGTGAATCGCTGCAATGGAACGAGACGCTCTTCGGCAGCCCCTCAAACCCCGCGGCCGTGGTCGGCATCACTTGGCTGATACCGATTTTCGGCATCTACTTCGGATACAAGCTGGCCGCTGCCGGCCACCGTCCGAACAGTCTGGGAAAGGCTGCGCTGTGGCTGTTGGCTGCGTTCGCCGTCTTCGTGGCGCTGGCGGCGGCCATGTTCTTCTTGGTGTCGTCGACTCCAAGCCTTCTGGGCGGACTCGGTCTGGCCGTCGTCACGGCGCTGGTGCTCTGGATCGCCTTCAAAGGATGGCGAGATATGGCCTGTGTCCTCACCGCTTATGCCTATGCGGCCCGGATCCCGGTGGCCATCATCATCCTCCTGGCCATCTACGGCGACTGGGGAACGCACTACGAGGCCATGGTGGAAGGCTACGAGCAGCCCAACTTGTTCCTGCGCTGGCTGGAGACCGGCCTCTTCCCGCAATTGACCGCCAACGTCGTCATTACCGTCGTCTTCGGCGGCCTCTTCGCCTGCCTGGGCGCCCTTTTCGCCCCCAAGCAGAGCCCCTCGTCCCCGGATGAGGTTGCGCCCTAGAAGCCCGAGCCCCACTGGTTCCTGCCCCAAACGGGGGGCTGACAAATCGAGAGGACCGGTGCTATACTCATTACACTGGCGAGCGGGAGTAATTCAGAGGTAGAATGCCAGCTTCCCAAGCTGGACGTCGCGGGTTCGATCCCCGTCTCCCGCTCCAATTTTCTTTTCAACAGCTTACGACAACAGGCGTAGTGCACCCACCTCTCTTTGCGAAGATTGAAGGGCATCAGCCATGGTCCGAGGCCCCTGGGGGCGCCATTACTTACACGTGAGACGCTCACACCTGTGGGAGCTGCAGTCCAAGGAGTGATCCCGCCTCGCGACGAAAGCCAATGCATAATGCCGGCTAGCGGTTCCAGCGGGCTCGGCGGCCTCTGAGGTCGAAGTGGACCATCTGGCGGCGCAGGAAGCCCCATTCGTTCTTGTAAGTGCCCAGGCCTCCGCGGTCGGCGATGATTTCTCGGTCGAGGATGCGGTGGACCAAGTCGACGTCCTGGGCGTCGGCGGTGCCGTCGCCGTTAACGTCGAGGACGATGATGTCGATGGCGTTGCCGTGCAGGTGGCGGCTGTTGGGACTGGCCCCGAAGGCGGTCAGCAGGAGGTTGTCGAGCCAGTACCGGCGTCCGCTGAAGACGAAGAAGCCGGGGCGGTGGCCGGCGGCCTCGACCCTCTGCTGGAGAGTGCGGTAGGCGGTGATCACCGACTCGTCCACTCCGATCAGGGAGTTGGAGTAGGTCCAGGCGGCGGCCGCCAGAGCCAGGGCGGCGAGAAGGAGTCGCTTCCGGTTGATCTGAGGCATGCTCTTGCTTAGAGGCCGGCTGGCGGCGAAGGTTCCTCGCGCAAAGGCGCGGAGGCCCGGGAGAGTCACGACTCTCCCGACCGGTATGACGTGGTTCACCAGAGATCATCGGGTTCTTTGTCGCGGATCTCACGCCAGTTCTCGTCGGCTTTCTTGATGTGGCCGGGGATGTCTTTCAGCCACAACTCGTAAACGGCAGGGTTGAGATTGAAGTATAGCTTGCCATTGACGACCTTGAACAGACGCGGATCTCCGTCGAACTTCTTGCCCTTGAAGGTCCCATAGGCACAGTATCCGCCGTACTGGGGAAGGTAACCGGCCGGATTCCGCTCGAACATCCGCTTGTTGCTTTGGCTGACAAAGCGGTAGGTGGCGCCTTGGTGCGCGACCGAGAACTCGGCCTTGCCGAGTTTGGCTGCGCCGTCGGTGAAATAGGCCACTGCATCGAACCCGTGCAGGGCGAGCGGCTCGCCGGTGAGCGTCAAGCCGGTGGAGGTGTTGATTTCGATTCCTGCGAAGGATGTGCCAAACAGCCCGGTCAGGCACAAAACGGTCAGGGTTGCAATTCGCTTCATTGGTCATTCTCCTTAAATAGTTGTTCTTTCTCGTTTGAGTTCTGGATCTCAGGTTGGTCATCGGTCGACCCGGCAGGCCGAATCGGACTGCCGGGCCTGTCCATGGCCTCCATTCAGTCGGTGGTCGTTGATGTGCTCTGGCTGATGAACCGCTGCGCTTTTTCGGCCCCGAGCAACTCCGTCGCCACTTGTTGGGTGGTGCGCACCGCATTGGCCATGAACCGGAAGTTGATGGCCGCAGCCGCGTATCCGTCGCCGTCAGGGACTACTGCGGCAGCCGTGCCGTCGAGCACAACCAGCACCTCGAAACCCTGCTCGAGCAACTCGCGCATGTGGGATTCGGTGCAGAGGTTGGCGGACATGCCGGCCAGGATCACGCGATCGATTCCGCGTTTGCGCAACTGGAGGATCAGGTCGTTGGTCTCCGGACCGTACACCTTGTGCGGACTACTCACGACCGTCTTGCCGTCTTCGATGTACGGCTTGTAGCGGGCCAGCCAGTCGGCGCCCGAGCCTTTGAAGGAGTCGAGCGAGAGCGCATCCTTGCGATTGAACATCCCGAGGTCGTGCATCAGCTTCTCAAGGGCGCCCTCGAACTTCCAGCCATGATCGTGGGGGTAGTAGTAGTGGGGCGAGACGAACACCGGGATGCCGGCCTCTTTGGCCGTACGGAACAGGACTTCGATATTCTCGACCGTGCGGTTCTCGGTGACGTTCTTTCCGACCACGGCCCAAGTGACGCCGTCAGGGCTCAGGAAGTCGTTCTGCGGATCCGTGACCACGAGCGCCGTGTTGGCCGGGTCGATCTTCATTCCCGGATCGGGCAGTTGGGCCAAGCCGGCGGCGACCGACAAAATCAGCGTCAAGACGCCTGCAACTGCAAGAGTTGAAAGTTTGTGAATCATTATCTTTGCTCCTTCTTGTTTTGGGTTTGGAATGGATGGGTCAAGTGTTCGCAAGCCTCGACCACCGCGGCGGGAGGGAAGTCCACTTTCGTCGCGGCGACTTCGGTCATGTAGTTGGTGAAGACGTTGAGCGCGACGTTGGCGACGATCTCGGTGATCTCGCCGTCAGTCAGGCCGGCCCGGCGAACCCGCCGCAGCTCGTTGTCACGGACGTGGCCTCGTCGGGCAAGCACCTCGCCGGCGAACTTGAGAATCGCGTCTTCCCGCTTTGCGGTAGCAGACCCTCGCCGCGCGTCGCAGACCTCAAGTTCGCTCAGGCCAAAGAGCTTGCCGGAGGCAGTATGGGCGGCCAAGCAATAGCCGCAGCCGTTCGCTTCGGCAACGGCCAAGGCGATCTGCTCGCGCTCGCGGCTTGAGAGGGCGCCCTTTCCAAGCGCCTCGTCTAAGCCGAGGTAGCCGGCCAGAGTGGCAGCCGAGCAGGCCATCGTCCGGATCAGATTGGGCGTCATGCCGACCCTGCGGCGGACGGCCTCCAGCAACTTGCGGATTGTGCCTTCTGCCTTCTGGGGGTTGATCCGCTCGATTCGGGACATGGGGGTGCTCCTCCCTTCGTTCTGGTCATTCGATCCTAGCGACGGTCTCCCCTGCAGCACAGCGTGTGCCAATCGGCTGAATACCGTCTAAAACATTGATAGTTAATGATTTAGGGGACATCCGGCGTTTCGCTGTCAGGAACGGAATATCGCTGTTCACCGATTTATCGTTGTCGTGTAGCGAAATTTCGTAGTACCGTTGCAAAAGTGGTCGAACCAAGAACCGGGTCGGAGTCACTTCGAGAGCTGCTCCTTGCCATGCCCCAGGAGCACTCCAGCCAATCGCTGCTCGAGATGGTCGTCCAGCGGCTGGCTGAGCGCGAGCACATTGCGCTGGCTCGGGTCTGGCTTCTGCGACCCGGTGATATCTGCTCGAACTGCCCTTGCCGGCAGGAGTGTCCCGGCGGCGTTTCCTGCCTGCATCTGGTTGCCAGCGCGGGGTGTTCGGCGGTCGACCCGAACCTGGAGTGGGGTGGGATCCAGGGAGCCTATCGCCGCTTTCCGGTGGGGTCTCGCAAGGTGGGATATGTGGCTGCCCAGCGCCAGGCGCTTGAGATAGACGACATCAAGGCGGGCGATGCACGATGGCTCGCCGATCCCGACTGGGCCAAGAGGGAAGGCATCCAGGGTTTTGCCGGCCAGCCGCTGCTCTTCCGCAACCAGCTGGTAGGAGTTCTGGCGGTTTTCATGCGTGCAGAGGGTTCTCCCGGGCAGATGGATTGGCTGCGTTTGATCGCCGACCACTTGGCGGTGGCGATCATCAACGCCGCCGCCTTCGAGGAAATCAAGCAGCTCAAGACACAGCTTGAGTTAGAGAACGAGTACTTGCGCACGGAGGTGCTGGAGGCGGTCGCTTTCGGCGATATCGTCGGAAGCAGCGCCTCCATAAAGGGGATACTGAGCCAGATCGAGCTGGTGGCCCCGACCGAGGCCACGGTGCTCATCAGCGGCGAATCGGGTGTGGGAAAGGAACTGATCGCTCGCGAGATTCACCATCGCAGTTCGCGGGCCGGGCGGTCGATGATTCGTGTCAACTGCCCTTCCATTCCGCGCGAACTCTTCGAGAGCGAATTCTTCGGACATGTAAAGGGCGCCTTCACCGGCGCAACGCGCGACCGGGTCGGCCGCTTCGGGCTGGCCGATGGCGGGACGGTATTCCTCGACGAGGTCGGCGAGATTCCGGCAGAGCTGCAAAGCAAGCTGTTGCGAGTTCTCCAGGAGGGGCAATACGAGCGTGTCGGCGAGGAGCGCAGCCGCAAGACCGACGCTCGCGTGATCGCCGCCACCAACCGGGACCTGCGCAGCGAGGTCGAGAAGCGCAACTTCCGAGAGGACCTATATTACAGGCTCAACGTCTTTCCCATCGAAGTTCCGCCGCTGCGGCGCCGGCGAGAGGACATACCGGCACTGACGGCCCACTTTGTACGCAGTCTGTGCCACAAGCTGAACCGCCCGGAGCCGCGCCTGACGCAGGCTCTCTTGATGCGCCTGCAGAACTACGACTGGCCGGGCAACGTACGTGAATTGCAGAACGTCATCGAACGCGCGCTGATCACCAGCCGAGGGGAACGGCTTCAGGTGGATCTGTCGGAGGGTCCCCAATCGGGCCCTGCGTTGCAAAGCGCCGGCGGGGAGAAGGATTCCGTTCTGACCGAAGCTGAGATGGGCCGCCTCCAGAAGGAGAACCTCCGCCGGGCGCTGAGGAGGACGCGGTGGAAGGTTTACGGACCCGGCGGCGCAGCCGAGCTGCTGGGGGTCAAGCCGACCACATTGGTTTCCAGAATCAAGAAACTCGGTCTGGAGCGCCGCAGGGAATAAGCCGGGTTTTTGCGGTAGTTTACGAAGGCACGCTGCATGTTGCAGGGTGCTGGCTCGATGAAGGCGGGTTCCTTCTGGCTTATGTGAGTGCGGTATTCTTCCTCTCCGTTGTAGATGGCTCGACGGCGCCCTTCGGCGCGGAAGGCAGTAGGGCCCAGGCTTGGGCTCTGGCGCCTATCGCGATTGGGCAGGTTATCCGTGCCCGATGGATCTGCTACGCAGCCCCTTTGGTCTGCACTGCTGCATTGGC
>DATIPO010000417.1:0-5740 GCA_035471925.1 Acidobacteriota bacterium | reverse complement strand
CGCAGTGCGGTTTCAATCCGCGCCTCCGCTAGGGAGGCAACAATGCGGCGCGGCTGTTCTGCTCGACCACAGACGGTTTCAATCCGCGCCTCCGCTAGGGAGGCAACCCTGTCATTGTATCCTGTTGACAGGGCGCGGGTTAGAGGCCGGTTTGCGGGAACCTGTTGGATTTGGGGTGTCGGGTGTCTGCATTCGCTCTGGGCGATTCGTGCAACTTGTTGTTTTACAGGCGCTTAGGTGGGAGCGCGAACCTCCCTGGGAGCTTGTGTCCGCCTGGGGTTCGCGCTGGCAGGTTTGCCTCATGGCTTCATATTATAAGCGGGTCTTCGAGGCTGGGGACGGACTTGGCGCCGTGGTGCTCGACCCGGCGCTTCCAGTTGCGGCCTAGGTAGTAAAACCTGAGGCTGTCTTGGTCGGGATTGTATTCCTTGAGCAGCTTGTTTCTCAGCACCGTCCAACGCTCGGGATCGACATTGCATTCGAAGACTGAGTTTTGCACGCGCTGTCCGAAATTGGTGCAGATCTTGGCCACGCGGCGTAGGCGTCGGCGTCCCTTCTTGTCGCCGGTGGCAACGTCATAGCTGACCAGCACGACCATGGCTTCTCCTATCGGAATACGAAAGGCGGGTAGTCCTCCAGATCTCCGCGAATGTGCCTCGCCAAGAGAGTGGCCTGCAAGTGGGGCAACAAGCCGATGACCGCCTTCTCGCCTAGGAAGGGATGCTCTATTTCGTCCTTCTTTCGGGTCTGGTAGGCGCTCAGGACCGTTTTTCGCCCCGCCTCGTTGAGCAGCACGGCTCCAGACTCAGAATGACGGAAGTGCTTGTCGGACAGTTGGCGGCGGTTGACCAGCGAGAGCGCCAGGCGATCAGCCAGGAAGGGCCGGAATTCTTCCATCAGGTCCAATGCCAGGCTGGGGCGGCCTGGACGGTCGTCGTGCAAAAAGCCCACTGCGGGATCGAGTCCCGCCGACTGGGCGGCGGAAGCGCAGTCGTGCAGAAGCAACGTGTAGAGGAACGAGATTAAGGCATTGAAGGGGTCCAAGGGCGGCCGCCGCGAGCGCTTGGAGAATCGAAACGCTGGCTGTTGGTCGACAATGAGGTCGTTCAAGGCCGCAAAGTAGCGCCGGGCTGCACTCCCTTCAAGCCCGCGAAGTTGGTCGCGGCCATCCGCCGAGGAGAGTTCCTTAAGGAGGGCTCTCAAGTGACTCACCGCCTCGGAGACACCGTCCGAAGGTACCTGCCGGTCTCGCAGAGCTCGCTGGAGGAGGATGCGTGAATTCACAAGTTTTCCAATCACGATGTCTCGGGCGATCCGGGTACTCCGCTTTTCGTCGTCTGCCCAGCGGAACTGCTGCCGGCGCAGCAAAACGTTGCCGCTCACCGGGGCCTGAACCCGCGCCAGAAAGCGGCCGGTGCGGCTGAGAAAGGAGACCGGCACTTGCTTCTCGCCGCACAGCCCTAGCAAGAAAGGGCTGCAGGCGACATTGCCGAAGCAGACGATGCTGTGAAGGTTATGAACGGGCACCTGAAAAACCGTCCTCTCTTCCAGCCGCACCTGGACGGTTTCGCCGCGGCGTCTCAAGTAAGAGCCCTGTGACATCACGTAGAGAGTATTCTGATGGACCTTCATGCCAGGTCTCCCAGCGCTGTCGAGAGGATCTCCTCAAGGTAGCGGCTTGCCGACCGTCGAGGGCCCGTCGCCGAGGGCAGGCAGACGTCGATCATCGAGCATTGGCGGCACTTGGGCTCCCTCTCGGCCCGTGGCGTGATCCTCGACTCGATCAAGTCGTGCAGCCGTTTGGCCGTGTCGATGGTCAGTCGGCGGAGCGACGCGTCGAAGGCCACCTCGCTGCGGCCTTTGCGACGAGCGTAGAAGAGAGCGCCCCGTCTCACCGGCGTATAAAGCATTTCCTCCAAACAAAGTGCCTGCGCGCAGAGCTGTACTTCGTCACTGCGGTTAGGCTTGGGCCTGCCCCGCTTGTATTCAACCGGAAAGGGCCTCCACAGCCCCTCAGCTTTTGGCAGACGACAACCCACTTGTTGCCCCCGAGCGGCTACCCGATGGAATTCGACAACGTCGGCTCTTCCCGAAAGACCTAATTCCAGGGATTGCAGCGGCACTCCCCGAGCGACACGCAGGTCATCCCGCGTTTCATGCGAGAGTTGGTCGACATTCTCGTGCAGGATGCGCCCCTCTTGAGTGCGGGCGTTTTCGACCCACTGTCCTTCGCAGTGAATGAGAGCGCACTGGCGGGAACAGAAAATCATATGCTGCAGCGCCGAGAGCGGGAGCAGTTGGTCCTCGTCGAACACGGTGCCTGATTTCACTTTCTGTTAACGCAGGGTCAGCAATTCGACGCCGTCGGGGACGTTGTCTTGATCGATGCTGATCTCGTAGTCCGAGAACTGGCGCGGCGCGTCCACCCCGTCCTTAAGATCGACATGGGCCAGACTAAACAGGTCGTGAGCGGGAGCGCAGCCCAGCATGGCCTGACGCTGGCGCTGCTCGGCGTCGGTGTCGTTGCCCACATGTTTGAAGACCCACAGCTTGCGCAGGGCCATGATGCCTTTGCTGGCTGAGCGGTCATGCTCGAACATTCCCAAGAGAGCCTCCCAGAGCAATTCGAGGTCCTCTTCGCTGAAACCGGTTTGACGGGCCAGGTGGGCGCTGATGAAGCCCTTTCCCTGGAAGAGGCCATAGGGGATAATTGACTTGCGACCCATGGTTCGCAGTTCGTCCTCAGGCTGGGCTTCTTCCCATTCTTTGTACTCTTTGCTGGTCTGAAGTTTGTTCTTTTGACTGTCCGCTACGGCCATGCGGGTGATGGACATATCGATGGGCAGCACCGGGTCGGCAGAGCGGGCAAAGGCGACTTGGACCGGCCCGCGAACTTGGCCGGCATTGGCGCCGGTGCTCATGACCGCTCCGAAGGTCCGGACGTCGTAGAAGTTCTGGCACATCCAGTCGCGGGCCTTTTCGACTTTCGACTTGCTGGCCTTCTTCTTCTTTTCCGGCAAACCGCCGGTTTCTTCGTGAGCCACGGCGATGGGACGATTGAGGTTGCTGGCATGCTCCACGAAGATAGCGAAGGGCGACTTGTTCCCCCGCGCCAACTGCACGTAGTTGCGGATGCGCCGCTTGAGCGCCACGTCCGATACGAGTCCGTGGAGGTCCTGCGGATCAATGCGCGGACTGTTGGCGGCATCCGGGTCGCCGTTGGGGTTGCCGTTTTCGCAGTCGAACAGAAAGCAGAATTCGTAACGGTTGCTGATGGGATCAGGCATGGGGCTTACTCCTCTTCGTTAGATGGCTGTTCGGATTCAAGCTTGCGTCCGCGGTTGGCTTTTTCCTGATAATAGCCAAGGGCGAAGGCCGATTGCTGAGGCGGATCGAGGGCATTGGGGAATTCGTCGCCGATGCGGGCCAAGATCTCGGCAACCCGATTCTCATACCAGACTCGCAGCCCCTTTCTCTCCAGCGGGATCTTCTCGAGGTGGAATTGGCTTAGCCGGATAAGACGGCCCATAACAAGTTTAGGTGTGGAGCTTGCAGCCGGATAGAATCGCTGCACCACGCCCGCGCCCACCTCTCCCAAGGCTTCACGCTGCAAGTCGGCCAGAACTGCCATCAGCCGCCCGCAATGATAGGCGGGCTCGGGGTGATCGGGATTGACTCTAGGTTTCATCGATTGGTCTCCTTGTCGAATGAGATAGGCTTTCAGAAGCCCCATTAGTTCGTGGCGGGCCCGGTTGTCTTTGAGAATATCCGATCGGACTTTCTGCATGGCGCGCGCCGCCGCCGATTCGGGCAACCGATCGGCGCGCAGGGCAACTCTCCAGAGCTGGCTCTCGAAGGAGGCGGGGACTTTGTCCAAGTCGTCGAAGAGGCTGCCAAGAACGGCGTTGAACTTAGGACGCCGGGCAAACCTCTCTTCTCGGCGATGGATAATTCGCAGGTCTGCGAACCAAGCCTCAACCGCTCGGGCCAGATCCTCGAACTGCCCTTCCATCCAGTCCCTAATCATGACGCGGCCGCCAGCCCCGGAAAGCGTGAGGGCGTAATAGCGGGCGTCGCTCCAGTCAAAGTTCCCGCCCGTCTTGGGGGAACTCAGAAAGTCTCGGGCCTCGGGCGGCATTGAATGGTAGTCGTCGTCCTCGAACTCCTCCAAAAAGCTGAAGTCGGCTGAGTGGAGTCCCTTGATCAAATCGGGAGCCTCGACGGGTTCGCCGGCGCGGTCTGCAAACCAGCACACGACCCGGGTGTGGGAGAGCTTTTCTGAATGCTCGATCAGATGGTTAAGGGCGCCGGCGTAAGCATAGGCGGTTTCCTCGGAGACGGCGGCATTGGCGGACTGCATCAAGCCATAAGAGCGGAAGGAGGGCTGTTTGAAGGAGATCAAGACGTCTCCCATGGCGATGCCGCCGACATCGGCCAAGCCGGTGATCTTGGGATGGGTCGCCGCTGGCTCGACGGTTTGGCCCGACACCAGGTCAACCGCCTGCTGGCCGAGGGAATCGTCTGCTGAGGCGGAAATGCGGCTGCGGAATTCCCGCCACCAGTCGTGCCACTGCGATGATTCAATGGGAAATTCTCCGTCCACCAGAAAGGTGACTTTGTCAGTCGATTTGGCGCCCTTATCCTTCAATTGTCTGCGCAGCGATTCGACGGTTTCCTCATCCCTCAACTGCTCGGCTATGCCCCCCAACACGGGCATCTCACCGGAGGCTTCTTCCAGCAGGGACACGAAATAGTCGTGCTTGGCCCTGAGTTTCGGATCATCGGGGTCCTTGGAAAGCAGGGCGACGACTTCGGTCGTGTCGGCCAGGAAATGGCGCGCGCCCGCGCCCAGCCGTTTCAACTCCGGCTGGGTGAGATCCGGGCAGGCTTTGAACTCCTTTCCGCGGTTCTTCTTCTTCTGGGTGTCGCCGATTTCAACGACTGAAGCGGTGTTCTTTTCAAGGCTCATGAGTAAAGCCCAGCGAATGTGCCTGACGGTAAACCCCGGTTCACATTGCACCCCGGAACGTTGGGCGTGCTTTTGAGCGTATCGCACCAGTTGGTTGAGCATCAGGCCTCCTCCTGCTCGACGCGCACCACTTCAGGGGCGTCCATTTCAGGCACCTTGAGAACTCCCGCTTCAACCTGAGCCGGAAAGAGGCTGATGGCCGGCTTGGAGCGGGGCGAGCCCGGCCGTCTCAGGTCGAAGACGTCATAGAGCATGTAGCCCAGGTCCAGATCGACTCCGGCCGGGGCCTGCATCTCCGAGTCTCTTTCCAGAAGCCTGAAATAGGCGGGGAACTCACGGCAGCCAAAATAAGGTTGCTGAAAGCACTTGCCCGCTGCGGCCCGGCGGCGGAATTGGGCTTCGAAGTCTTGCTGGCGGGCGCTAAAGCGTGGCCAAGGACGGATCTCGGCATGGATGCGGTAGCGGACTTCTTTGAGGGCCACCGTCTGACGCTGCGTGCGGCCTTTCACGTCGGTGCCCAGCAGATCCCGGTCCCCGTCGGCCCAGATGGGGGTGGGCTCGGCGGTTCCCCGCATCCATTTCTTGACCAAAGGCGTTGAGATGACGTCTTTCACTTCATTGCGCCGCAGCGAGATGAACTGCGGCTGCCTGAGGACCTCGATGCGCTTGACCTGCCAGCGGAACTGACCCGGCTTGACGTAGATCGAATCCAGGATTCCCCGCGCCGCCGAAGGCGTCATCAGGGGATAAGTGAACCGTTCCACTTTGAAT
>DATIPO010000416.1:0-1525 GCA_035471925.1 Acidobacteriota bacterium | reverse complement strand
GAACGAACTCCCCGGATGGCCGGTCTGGCCGAGGGTCGAGGTTCCGCCTGAAGACCGCGAACCGAGTAGGACAGCCAAGAGAGACGGCTGAGATCGCGCACAGGACTTCGGTCCTGGCCGCTGACTCTAGACAGGAACCGGACTCCCCAAAACCGGTAGTTGCGAGCGAAGCGACTGGACTTCCCGAGGACGGGCAGCCGACGACCACTGCGGTCGCCGGAAGCGCACACAGCCGGGCGGTACTGAAAGCTGCTAGCGAGCGACGAACTCCACCTCTTCAAGCCTGGGTCAAGTGAGACACCCCGCTCGGGGCACCTCTGGCCAGGAAGTCGAAAGGTGGACGGTCTGCCGGCAACCGCAACCCTCACAGCTGAGGAGATGCCGGCAACAATCAACAAGGACGAAACGACCCCGCTGGGAAGCGCTGGTCGTCCGCCGGTGGATGCCGGTGCCGATGAGTCCCCAAGGAGGAAACACCATGGCCGAGAACAACACCCCCAGCAAGAAGACCTTCGCTGAGCGTGCGGCTGCCGAGCCCACCGAGCTCCACAAGCAGTTCGCTGCGTGGATCGAGGAGAAGACGGGCGTCAAGCCGGACCTCAAGACGGTCCAGCTCGTCACCACCCTGCGCATGGACTTCCAGAAGAGCGACGAGAACCAGGCCGCTCTGAAGGCGCGCAAGGAGGCCGCTGCCAAGGCGGAGGCCGAGCGGGTCGCCAAGCGCAAGGCCAAGCTGGAGGCGGAGCTCGCCAAGCTGGCCGGTGCGGCCGAGAAGAAGCCGAAGGAGCCCGCTGAGGCCCCGAAGGACGAGGCCGAGCCCAAGGGTGAGGCCGAGGCGGAGAACGCCCCGGAGGCGGCCACGGAGGCTGTCGAGGAGCTCAAGACGGAGCCCGCGAAGAAGGCGGCTCCGCGCCGCACCCGGCGGACCACGACCGCCAAGAAGTAACACCCCGCAGGACGCCCCCGGTCGGGTGACAGCCACCGAGCCCCCGACCGTGGTGCACTGCACAAGGACGAAACCTAGGGGCTTCGGCCCCGATGGTCCGGCGCTGGATGGCGCTGCTGAGGAGTCCCCAAGGAGGATGTATGGACCAGGTGTGGATCATCTGGAAGGTTCTCTTCGCGGAAGACCGCGAGGAATGCACGGCGGTGTTCACCGACGAGGACAAGGCCAACGACGCGATCAACCGGCTGCGTCTGCGCGACCAGGACAACGACGAGGTTGACTACAACCTCCGACCGTGCAACACGGATCCGACGCCGGACATGCTGGAGCTCCCCAAGACGCTCCGCGAGATGGGTTGCGACGACCTGCTCAAGGCCGCATACATCGAGCTGGCCAACAACGGCAAGATGTACGTGCCTCTCTGGATCAACCCGGCGTGGCTGGTGCACGAGCTCAAGGCGAGGTACGACCTGGGCATCGACTTCAAGGGTCGCCAGATGACCCTGGTGTCGGCCGAGGAGCGCAGGCGTCGTCGGGAGTTCGGGTTCCAGGACGAGAACGCTCCCAGTGACTACGGAT
>DATIPO010000415.1:0-16217 GCA_035471925.1 Acidobacteriota bacterium | reverse complement strand
GCTCTGCATGCGCTGGCCTACAACCTCGGGCGCTACCTGGTCCTGACCGCACCCGGCGCGGCGGAGGCAAACCGCCTCTTGTCGACCGCCAAAGAGGCGGCAGACGGCTTTTTCCGGCGCTTGGCTGCGGTCTTCTCCCGGGTCCGGCCCGTGCTCCGCCCAGCCTTTGAGGCCTACAGGAAAGCTCACGGAAAATGAGCATGGACAATCTTTCATGGCAAACACCGGCCAAAGCCAGCACCTCCGTTCAGATTCGCGGCGACCCCTTATGCGACACCCTCTGAAAGGGTGGAATAGCGCCACGATAGCTTAGCCCCCGCTACACGTTAGGCGCTGATCATGGTGCCGGTGCCGCTGTCGGTGAAGACTTCTTGCAACAGGGCATTGCGGCGTTGGCCGTTGATAATGTGGGCGCTGCGGACGCCGCGCTTGAGCAAGGAGACAATCGAGGTCAGCTTGGGAATCATGCCCTCCACCGCTTGGCCCTTTTCCAGCAGAGCCTCGGCTTCTCCCAGCGTCAATCGCGAGATCTTGCTGGAGGGGTCGTCCAGATCGGCCATCAGTCCGTCGACGTTGCTGAGCAAGATCAGCTTCTCGGCCTCCAGGTGGACGGCGATCTCGGCGGCGATGGTGTCGGCGTTGATGTTGTAAACGTTGCCTTGCTCGTCGGCGCCCAGCGAGGAAACCACGGGCAGGTAATGCTGATCGAGCAACAGCCGCAGGAGCTTGCCGTCGATGTCCACGATATCGCCCACATGACCATAGTCGATCATCTCCTCGCGTCCGGTGGTTCGGTCGAGTCGGCGCTGCAGACGGCGGCGGCGGGCGCGGATGATGTCGCCGTCCAATCCTGAGATGCCCACCGTGCGCACGCCCAGTCCGCGCAGCGCTGAGAGAATGTCGGTGCGGATCTTCCCGGCGAAAACCATTTTGGCCATTTCCAGGGTGCGCTCGTCGGTGACCCTCCGTCCGTCGACGATGGTCTGGGGAACGCCCAGCTTCTCGGCCAGTTCGGAAAGCTGCTTGCCTCCGCCGTGGACCACCACGACTCTGAATCCGACCTGATGAAACAGCGCCACCTCTTCGGCCAGCGAGAGCAGATTCTCCCGCGACCCGGTGACCTTGCCGGAGAGCTTGACCACGAAGGTCTTGCCCTTGAAACGGCGGATGTAGGGCAGACTCTCGCGCAGCAGCTCCAGGGTGGGCGGGTTCGAATGGTGCTCTAGCGAACTCATGGCCTCAGGACAGCATCAGCGACAGCAGCGTCTTCTGAAGGTGGAGGCGGTTGTGGGCCTGCTGGATGACGATGGAGCGGGGACCGTCCAGCACGCCGTCGGTGGCCACCACATTGCGGCGGACGGGCAGGCAGTGCATGAACACGCCGTCGGAAGCGGTGGTCTCCATCAGCTCTTCATCGACGATCCAGTCGCGGTACTTGGCCCGCAGCTTGGCCTCTTCCGGCAGACGTCCGTAGTAGGGCAGGCTGGCCCAGCTCTTGGCGTAGACCACCTCGGCGCCCTCACAGGCCTCTTCCAGATTGTCGGTCACAGTGACGCTTCCCTCGTTGGCCTCGGCCTTGGCCTCCACCAGGTCCATGGTTTCCTCGTCCAAGCCGTATTCCGGAGGGCAGGCGATGGTGAGGTTCATGCCGTATTGGGCGGCCGCCAAGGCGAAGGAATTGGAGACGGCCACCGGCAAAGCCCGCGGATGGTAGGTCCAGGCCAGCACCACCTTGCGCTGATCGACGGTTCCGAAGCGTTCGTTGATGGTCATCACGTCGCCCAATCCCTGCAGTGGATGCTGGGTGGCCGACTCCAGATTGATGACGGGGACGCTGGAATACTTCTCGAAAGCTCCCAGGACCTCCTCTTTCTTGTCGCGCTGGTAGTCTTCCAGTTTGGAGAAGCAGCGCACGCCGATGGCATCCAAATAGCTGCTGAGGACCGGGGCGGCTTCCTTGATGTGCTCGGCCCCGGCTCCGTCCATGACCGCTCCGTCCTCGAATTCCAGAGTCCATGTCTCTGTACCGACGTGGAGGGGAACCGGGACGCCTCCCAACTGCTGGATGGCGATGGTCATGGAAGTGCGGGTGCGCAGGGAGGGATTGAAGAACACCATGCCCACGGCTTTGCCGGTCAGGGGCGTTCCGGGATCGTTGCCTCCGTGTTTATGCTGCACGGCCAGATCGATCAGCTCCGAGAGTTCGGGCCGTCCGACATTCTCCGTGCTCAAAAAGGACTTGCCCTTGAAGCTTTCAATCAGGCGGGGCGAAGTTTGAATGACGTTGCTCTTGTTTATCATTGCTCTCAATTGTAGGGATGCGAAGCCGCTCCCGCGAGTGGGTACGGCCCGAGCCTGGAGGTCAGTGGGCCAGGACCTCCAGGAATTCGTCGATTTGAGGTTGCTCAAGGGTCAAAGGAGGCAGCAGCCGCAGGACGTTCTCCCGGCCCGAAAGGCCGCTGAGGATGCGGTTCGCCATGAGCTTCTTGTGATAGGGCGCGGCCGGTCCTTCGAACTCGACGCCCATGAGAAAGCCTTCACCGCGAAGGCCCACGACTCCGGGAATCTGGCTGAGTTTGTCCTCCAGGTAGCGGCGCTGGCGCTTAACGTTTTCCAGCAGTTGCTGGCGCTGAATCACCTCCAGAGTGGCCTGCATGGCGGCGCACACCAGCGGACCGCCGCCGAAGGTGCTGCCCAGATCGCCGTGGCCGACGCGCGACGAAACCGACTCGGCACACAGCACGGCGCCCATGGGCAGGCCTCCGGCAATGCCCTTGGCCAAGGTCACCATATCGGGCAGCACGCCATGGCGTCCAGCGTAGAAGAGGGTGCCGGTGCGTCCGAAGCCGGTTTGCACTTCGTCGTAGATCAGCAGGGTCCCCGTCTCGTCGCAGAGCTTCCGCAGTCCGCGGAAGAACTCGGCAGGGGCCGAGTCGACGCCCGCCATGCTCTGGATGGGCTCGAGGATCACGGCGGCTGCCTTTTCGCGCTTTAAAAACCGCTCCACCGCCTCCAGATCGGGGAAAGGCACGAAATGGTGGTCGGGCAGATTGGGCTGGACGGCCGCACGCATCTTTTCCATGCCGGTGGCCGAGAGCGCACCCATGGTGCGTCCGTGAAAGCTGCCCTGAAAGGAGAGGACGGCGCGCCGTCCGCTAGTCATGCGGGCCAGCTTGATGGCGTTTTCGTTGGCCTCGGCCCCGGAGTTGACGAAAAAGACCTTGTCCAGGCCCGGCGGCGCTGATTCCACCAGCAGCGAGGCCGCTGAAGCCCGAACGGGACTATAGACCAGATTGGAATAGAAAATCAGGCGTCCGGCTTGGCGGCGCACGGCTTCCACGACGTGTGGATGGCAGTGGCCCACCGCGCACACCGCGTGTCCGCCGTAGAGATCGAGGTAGTCCCGCCCGCCGCTGTCGTACACCCACACGTCCCGGCCCTTCTCGATCACCAGCGGATAACGCTTGTAGACGTCGAGATGGCTGGACTCTTCAAGTTGGATGGCAGCTTGAGTCATGGATGGCTCCCGGCGAAGATCAGTCCGGTGGTTGGGGGCCATCCGAACATCAAGTTCATGTTTTGCACGGCTTGGCCGGCTGCGCCCTTGACCAAGTTGTCGATGGCGCTGAAGACGATCAGATCGCGTCCGCTGAGCACCCAGCCGATGTCGGCGCAGTTGGTGTTTTTGACCCAGTTGACGTCGGGTGAACCGCGGCGCAAGCGGACGAAGGGCTGATCACCATAATGCTTCTGAAACGCCTCCTCGACGGCTGCTTCGGCCTTCTCCGCTCCTCCGGCGGCCGCGTCTTCGTGAAGCCGGCAGTAGAGGGTGGCGAAGATGCCCCTGACCATGGGTGCC
Source organism: Acidobacteriota bacterium (assembly GCA_035471925.1). Taxonomy (GTDB): domain Bacteria; phylum Acidobacteriota; class UBA6911; order RPQK01; family DATIPO01; genus JANQFM01. The sequence goes on along the minus strand of DATIPO010000415.1, from coordinate 12,358 downwards.
GAATGGGTTTGCAGCACAAGACCGCCGTCCCACTGAGGATCGGCTTGGCGCAGCACCTGTTCGACCTCAGGCAGGTGCTGGTGACGGAAGGGCTTGTAGGCATAGAAACTGTTGGCGCGGCGGGGATGGTGAGTCGTCTCGCGAGGCTCGGCGCCCGACCCCGAAGAGCCGGTCTTGGCGTCGGCGATGACTCTGCCTTCGATCAGTCCCCGGGCCGCCAACGGGTAGAGTGCCAATGATATGGCCGTGGCGAAGCATCCTGGATTGGCCACCCGACGGGCCGAGGCGATGGCCGGAGCGTTGATTTCGCTGAGTCCGTAAACGAAGCTTTGCAGCAGGGAGGGATCAGCGTGTCCGCTGCCGTAGTAGTCCTCGGCTTGGCGGGGGTTGCGCAAGCGAAAGTCGCCCGCCAAGTCGATGAGGGGCAAGTCGGACGGCAGCTTGGGAACGATTTGCCCGCTGCGTCCGTGAGGCAGGGCCAGGAAGAGCAAGTCGAACCCCGTCCAGTCGGGGGTGTCCTGCAAGGATGTGAGGCTCAGGTCTGTGAGTCCGCCCAGGTTGGGATGGACCTCGTCGACCCGCCGTCCGGCACGCGATTCGGCCGTCACCAGACACACCTCGACGTGGGGATGCAGCAGCAGAATACGCAGGAGTTCCCCGCCCCCGTAGCCCGATCCGCCAAGGATGCCCAAGCGCAGCTTGGAGCCCGCCTGAGATCCGGCTTCGCCTAGCGGTAGCGAGCCGTCTCGGACCGCTGAGGAAATACGAGGCCGTTGGCCAAGTTCGCAAAACTCGACTTGTGGGTGAACTTGTTGACCACCGAGTGGCCCTAGTCCTAGTGGGCGGCCTTCCATTGCTCCAGCTTCTCCTCTACGATGCGATGGAGGCGCTCGCCGCTGCGCAGGGCATTGGCGGCGGCGATGCCGAATTCGCGCTCGATGTACTCAACCCCCATCTGGGAATCGGTGGCCGATCCTGAAAAGACGTCGATGCGGATGTCTTTCTGGCGCAGCAACTGCAGTCCGCCCCAGGCTCCCACGAAATCTCCGGCGCAGAAGACCAGAGCCGCGCACCGGTCGAGGAGATCCTGGTCTTCGAAGATCGACTCGACCTCGTAGAAGCCCAGCAATCCGTCGCCCAGTTCCAACACGATGGCATCAAGGCCGCCACCTCCCGAGCCGTTGCCGCCGTCCTGCACGGCGTTGGACTCTTGGGACTTGGACAATTGGCAGATGATGGTCTTGGCCAGAGGCGACAGATCGTCCTGACCCACGGTCGACGGGAGTCCGCAGTCGAGGAAGCTGAGGGTCTTGACGGCGCCGTGATCCTGCATGTCGAGGGTGTCGCGCAATGCGGCCACCCCGGAAAGCTTGGCCCCTGCCACTCTGCGTCCGCGGCGTGAGAACTGCTTGATGATTTCGGTGGCGGCCTGGGTCTTTCCCGAATTCATACAGGTTCCGGCCACGATGATCAAGGGCGGCGAAGCTGAGATGTCTCCGTCGGACGGCAGGGCCGTCTCGCCGATGTTGAGGACGCGTCCGCCGCGGGCCGCCATGCCCAGCACTTCGGCCTCGATGGGACGTCCCATCTCGTGATGACGTCCCGTGCAGCGTCCCACCACGCCCCCCAGACTGAGGACATGCAGGCGGTCGTGGATCTGGAGGCGGCGCGGCACGTCGCCCACGAATCCCTTAAGCGCCCGACGGCGCCCCAGCACGCCCGCCATCACGTCGCCTGGATTGAGACGCGCCAGGCGTCCGCTGGTCAACTCCAGCTTGTTGTAGGTGGGATTGTCGCTCAACGTCCTCACCACCACCACGTCGCCGATGCGTGGACGCTGGGGAGGCACCAGTTCGACGGTGTCTCCCAGTCCCAGGTTGAGGGTGCAGGAAGCCACCTTGTCCAAGCAGATGCGTGAGGCCGCAGCCGCGTTGGCAGATCCACTCGTTGCGCTTTGGGTGCCGGTCATCTTGATTGCCTTTCTGAGCCTAGTCGCGGGCTTTGGGTCGGGATCTCCTCAAGGGCTAAACTGGCTCCCCCTTCGAAGCCCGCTAATCGAACTTCGAAGCTGTCCTCACCCCTTCACGGCTCCCGGACCTCCCGCCCGAGCCCGCGAGGGAAGGCTGGAATCGCTCAGGGCCCTCAGCTTGAGGCGCAGCGCGTTGAGGCGGATGAAGCCCTCGGCATCGGACTGGTCGTAAACGTCGTCGGATTCGAATGTGGCCAAAGCGGTGGAATAGAGCGAGCCTGGAGACTTGCGTCCCACCACCATGCAGTTGCCCTTATAGAGCTTGACCCGCACCGTTCCGGTAACGTTCTCCTGGCTCTGCTCGATCAGGTTTTTGATCAGGCCGAACTCGGGCGAATACCACAGTCCGTAGTAGATCAGTTCGGAGATCTTGGTCACCACCGAATCGCGCAGGTGCATGACCTCGCGGTCCATGGTGATCGACTCCAGGGCCCGGTGGGCGGCATGCAGGATGGTGGCGCCGGGATTCTCGTAGACGCCACGGGACTTCATTCCCACGAAGCGGTTCTCGACCAAGTCAGAGCGTCCGACGCCGTGCTCTCCGCCGATCTCATTGAGGGTCTGCAGCAGGGTCACGGGCGAAAAGGCCTGCCCGTCCACCGCCACGGGAATACCCTTTTCGAAATCGATTTCCAAATAGACGGGACGCCCGGGGGCCCGCTCGGGCGAGCGGGTCATCAGAAAGATATCGTCAGGAGGCTCAGTCCAGGGATCTTCCAAGATGCCGCCCTCGTAGCTGGAATGCATCAGGTTGCGGTCGATGGAATAGGGCTTGTGGCGCGTGGCCGAAATGGGGATGCTATGTTCCTCGGCGTATTCGATCAAGGCTGAGCGCGAGTCGAGTTCCCAGTGCCTCCAGGGCGCCACCACCTTGATGGTGGGCTCCAGGGCCTGGTAGGTGAGTTCGAAGCGCACCTGGTCATTGCCCTTGCCGGTGGCGCCATGGGCCACGGCATCGGCTCCCTCGGCCCGGGCGATTTCGATCTGTTTCTTGGCGATCAGCGGACGGGCCAACGAAGTCCCCATCAGGTAGACGCCTTCATAGACGGCGTTGGCCTGCAAGGCGGGAAAGACGAAGTCGCGCACGAACTCCTCCCGCAAGTCCTCGACGTAGAGCTTGCTGGCGCCGGTCTTCAGAGCCTTCTCCTGCAAGCCGTCGAGTTCCTCGCCCTGACCGACGTCGGCGGCGTAGGCCACGACCTCGCAGCCGTAGGTTTCCTTGAGCCAGCGCAGCATCACTGAGGTGTCGAGTCCGCCTGAGTAAGCCAGTACGATCTTGTTGATGTCTTTGGGTTGAGTCATGGTATTCCTTGCTCGTGTGATTGCGTCTAGTGGCCCGCCCCAGGCGGACTGAATATCTTCATGATCTTGCGGATAGCCTCTCTCTGGGCCTGCCCGTCGCGGCAGGCTACGAAAATGGTGTCGTCGCCGGCAATCGTCCCCACGACCTCGGGAAGTTCCTTCTCGTCAATGGCGAAGGCCAGCATCGAGGCCCGGCCCGGCTGGGTCCTCACCACCGCCAGGTTCTCCCCGGCGGCATCGATGCGTAACGAAATCTCGCCGGTGATGGCCGGCACTTCCAGTTTGGGCAGCCGATAGCGTCCCTCGACCTTGACGGCCCCCAGTTCCACCAGATCGCGCGATACGGTAGCCTGAGTGGCGGAAATGTTCAACTCCTCCAGGCCCTCCACCAGTTCCTGCTGGCTGCCCGCCCCGCCCTCGTCCAGCATCTCGCGGATCATCCGCTGCCGCTCGTCCTTCTCATGTCTCGCGCCGTTTTGCATAATATTCTCTCTAGTTGCATAAAATGAGCATATATTCACTCATGGATGGGGCCCTCTTGTCAAGCGTGATGCGTCCTGATCTTCAAGAGTTGGGCGCAAAGCTCCCCATTTCAGCATGCAAACCAGCGCTTTTGCTGCGAGGCGGTTGCGAGGGAATGTCGTCATGAAGGCCCTTGTGGGCAGGGTGGAGGACAGCTCGCCTTCTCGCTCAAAGGGAGGCCTTGTGGCTGCCTAGGACTTCGGTTGCACGAAATCGAGGAAGTCCTTGATCATGCTGGCGGTCAGGCCCCAGATCTCGGTTCCGTCGTGCCAGTCCCAGAAGTACACACGCGCTTTACGGCCCAGACGTTCATAGCGCTTGCTGCGGGGGACGGTCTCGCTGAAGAAGCGCAGGGGCACTTCCAGTACGCGGGCCACTTCATCGGGATTGGGAACGGCTTCCCAGGGATCGCGCAGCAGCCCGACGTACGGCCGAACCAAAGTCTCGGTGACCGCCATGTACTCGTGGAAGGGGCCCAGCAGACGCACCCGCTCCGATGCGATGCCGACTTCTTCCCGAGTTTCACGCAGAGCAGTTTGACGCAAGCGCTCATCACCTTCCCGGTAGCCGCCGGGAAAGCTCACCTGTCCTTTGTGGGTGGCCACGGTCTGGGTCCGCTGGGTGAGGAGGAAGTGGGGCTTGCCCTGGCGGAGAAACAAGGGCATGAGCACTGCGGCACGCCCGTTGTGGCGGGCTTCAAGACGACGGGGCGAAAGCTCCGAAAGCCGCTCTTGAATGCTCTCGATGGACACCATTATGGACCCGGCCCTAGTACTATCATACGCCGCCGGAACGCTTCTTGAACTGTCGATGCCCTGAGGCCGGCTGCCAATTGACGGCTCAATCGTCGAAGCGGGACACGATGAGGCCGATCATGAGCGAGCCCGCAAAGCCGAAGAGGTTGTACCAGAGAAAAGCCACCTGTACGGTCTGGTCGATGATGAAAACCGTCCCCATGCCGCCCAGCAAGCTGGCCACCCCGGCCTTGGGTCCGGCCTTCTTGGACACCAAGGAGAGCACGAAAACTCCCAACAGAGAGCCATAGAAGTAGGACCCCACTTTGTTGACCAGTTCCACCACCGAGCCGGCGCCGGCGAACTGCATGGCGGCCACGGTGGCGGCGATCCCCCAGAAGAGGGTGGCCAAACGTCCGGCCCGCAGGGATGCCGCGTCATCGGCATCGGGACGAAACCAGCGCTTATAAAGGTCAACGATGGTGGCCGCCGAAAGCGAATTGAGGGCCGAGTCGGCGCTCGACATGGCGGCGGCGAAAATGGCCGCTACCAGCAATCCCAGAATCACCGGGGGGAGGTTGTTGAGGATGAAGTGGGGGAAGACGTAGTTGGTATCGCGGTTTTCAGAGGCGTTGTCGAGCAGCAGCCTGCGGGCTTCCTCGCGGGTCTCAGCCACCCCGCGGACTGCGTTCTGGTAGCGGGCCAGCAGGTCCGAGCTTTGGCGGGGCGTCCCCTCAAACTCAGCCAGTCGCAGGGCCAGTTGGCTGCGCTCCTCCACGAGGCGGTCATAGCGCTGCTGGATGGGCTCGATCCGCTGGGCGTAGGCTTCGCTCTGAGCCAAAGCCACGTGATCGGGATTGTAGAGCATAGGGCTGCCCATAACCGTCCCATAGAGATACAGCAGGGCGCCCAGGAACAGAATGAGCACCTGCATGGGCACTTTGGCGAAAGCCGACAGCAGCAAGGTCTTGCGCGATTCGTCGGCGGTGGGATTGGTGAGGATGCGCTGCACCTGGCTCTGATCGCAGCCGAAGTAGGACAGCATGAGGAAAATGCCGCCGAAAAATCCCGACCAGACGTTGTAGGTGTCCTGCCAGAAGGTCTGGGGAGCGCCTCCGGCCGACTTCCAGTTGGGAATCAGGTCCCAACTGGCGGGCTGCAATTCCAAGGCGTTGAGTTTGCCCGAGGCTCCCATCACGCGCAGCATGTCCATGAATCCCATGCGGGGCAGCAAGTCCCAGAGGAGGATTCCCACGCACAAGAAAAGGCCCAGGAAAATGACCGTCATCTGCTTGACGTCGGTCCACACCACGGCGTTGATGCCTCCGGCCATGGTGTAGGCGGTGGTCAGCAACCCGATGAGAATGACCATGAAGGTGAGGTTGAGTCCGGTCATGGCCGAGAGCACCACCGCGGGGGCGTAGATGACGACTCCGAAAGCCAGGCAGCGCGAAACCAGGAAAATGACGCTGGCCAAGGTGCGGGTGGCGGGTCCGAACTGCCCCTCCAGGTATTCGTAGGCGGTGAGGATGGGGTTCTTGCGCAGCAGCGGCACCATGAAGATGCACAGCAGAATCATGGCGAAGGGCAGTCCGAAATAGGTCTGCACGAACTCCATTCCGGTTTCGTGGCCCTGCCCGGTGGTGCCGATGACGGTGATGGCCGAGGCTTGGGTGGCCATGACTGAAAGTCCGGCGGCCCACCAGGGGATGGCGCGTCCTCCGGCGAAGTAGCCTTCCAGGTTTTCGCTTTGAACGCCGCGGCGGGCCCCGTCCCAAACCACATAAGCCAAGAAGAGAAAAAAGACGGTCCAGTCGATGGCGCTCACGAGGCGGCTCCCAGTGGAATGTTGAAGGCTTCCGTGAACCACAGGAGCAAGACCATCCAGAGCAGCGCCAGGATGGCCACCCACCAGTAAAGCTTAGTGTTGAATTCGCCCTTTTTCATCATTTGGCAAAGGAGTTTACCACGTGCATTGCACGCCCTCCACGCGCCATTCGTTCCCCAAATCAGGCTGCAAGGAGGCAGTACGATGTCGCAGGGAGCCGTTCTCGAATCGGTCGAGGAGCGCCGCCTAGACAAGGGACACCCGTTCGGCCGCCGCTTTCACCCAGTCCGGCGCGCTTCCGAGAGATCCCGCTTCAACCTGTCGGAAACACGCGACACCCAAGTGCGGAGCTACCCAACACTGCAGAATGCCAGCCGCCCGATAACTCCGTTGCCCCGCACACCCCTGACAGGGCACGCCGACTTGTGGGATATCCGACAGCGCCTGTACGATAAGCCACAGCAACGACTTGGACCTGCTAAAGGCCGGATCAATTTACGCCAGCTTCGTTGGCGTACTTCGCCAGGACGCCTTTGCTCCTCGATCCTGACTTGATGCCCGGCGGAGAGGAGACGGCGTTCCCGTCCGACCCGGTTCGGCTCTTGTGTGTCTTTTGCGTTCTGGGGGCTCGCCCACGGATCGGTCTTCCGACGGGTTCAGACTGGCATCACCATTGCTCCGATTCCGGTGTTGCGATATGCCGCCGGGCCGGGGTCTTCGGGAAAACCGATCGCCGAGGCATGGCAATCTGACTTTCAGAGGGGCCCGGAGCGAGCGCTCACGGATCTGTGACGGTCGTCCAAAAAATCGGGCACGCTGAAGCACGAGAGGCACCGTTTTAGGTCCAGGTTCTCGTCCCGTGCGCCAGCTTAACAGACAGGGGTGGCCCATGAATTCCGATCCCGAACTTGCCTATCGAAACCAGACTTTTCTCGACAGTGACGCCGGACGTCCACTTAGGATTCTGGCCGAGTACCTTCAGCCGCTTCAAGCCTTCCAGCGGCAATCCGTGCAGGACACGGTGGTGTTCTTCGGTTCGGCCCGGCTAACCGCGGAGGGGCCTCTGGGGCGCTACTACGCCGAGGCCCGCGAACTCGCACGCCTTGTCACCGAATGGTCCCTTTCGCTGTCCCGCCGGGCCAGACGCCTTATCGTGTGCTCGGGAGGTGGTGGTGGAATCATGGAGGCCGCCAACGGCGGCGCGGCTGAAGCCGGAGGCCGCACTATCGGCCTCAACATCGGCTTGCCTCACGAGCAGAGACCGAACCCCCACATCACGCCGGAACTCAGTTTCGAATTCCACTACTTTTTCATGCGCAAGCTGTGGTTCGCTCACTTGGCCCGGGCCATGGTGGCCTTTCCCGGCGGCTTCGGCACCCTCGACGAACTCTTCGAGGTCCTGACCCTGAGTCAGACCAGGAAGCTGGCTCAACCTATTCCAGTTCTTCTCTATGGAAGCGGATACTGGCAGGAGATCATCGACTTCGAGGCCCTGAGCCGCCATCGGGTCATCTCCCCTCAGGACCTTCAGCTTTTTCGCTACGCGGACAGTCCTTCGGAAGCCTTCGCGATCCTCAGGGAAAGCATCAGCGCGAAAGTTGAACTCACGGCTCCGGACTTCGCCAAAACGTGTACCTCTTGCGATGAACGCCAAAAGGCAACTGGCAGGAAAGACGGAAAGTAGCCAGTTGCCGCAACGGACAAGAAAGACAAGATATGAAATCGAATGCCTACACCTGTCCCATGCACCCAGAGGTCAGACAAGACAAAGCCGGCAACTGCCCGAAGTGCGGGATGGCCCTTGAGCGGATGGCCTCAGCGGAGATGCCCAATGAAGTCGAGTACACCTGCCCCATGCATCCGGAAGTCGTGCGCCAGGAACCCGGCAACTGCCCCATCTGCGGAATGGCCCTGGAACCCCGCAGCGTCTCTGTCGAAGGCGAAGAGGAGAACCCCGAACTTCGCGACATGACGCGGCGATTCCTGCTGGCAGCAGTCTTTACGGTCCCCTTGGTGTTCGTCGCCATGGGGGTCCTCCTTCCCGCCATCGAACGGCTGCTGTCATCCCTGATGTCGATGCACACGCGGGTCTGGCTTGAACTGGCCCTGGCCACGCCTGTTTGCCTCTGGTCGGCATGGCCCTTTTACGCCCGTGCCGTGCAGTCGGTGAGGAACCGGAGCCTGAACATGTTTACGCTCATCGGACTGGGCGTCAGCGTGGCCTACCTATACAGCTTGGTCGCCGCCCTCTTTCCGGGTATCTTTCCACCCTCCTTCCGGGACGCATCGGGCGAGGTCGCAGTCTACTTCGAGGCCGCCGCCGTGATCACGACGCTGATCCTGCTGGGCCAAGTGTTGGAGTTGCGGGCCCGCAGTCAGACCAGCGCCGCCATCAAGGAACTCCTGGGTATGGCGGCCAAGTCGGCGCGCCGGCTACGTGAGGACGGCAGCGAGGAAGACGTGCCGCTGGAGGCCGTGCAAAAAGGAGACCGGCTGCGGGTTCGTCCGGGCGAGAAGGTGCCTGTCGACGGTGTCGTGATCGAGGGATCGAGCAGCATTGACGAGTCGATGGTCTCGGGCGAGCCCATCCCCGTCCATAAGCAAGCGGGCGACCCCGTGGTAGGGGCCACCATCAACGGCACGGGAGGATTCGTGATGCGGGCCGAGAAGGTGGGCGCCGAAACGCTGCTCTCGCGAATCGTGGCGATGGTGGCCGAAGCCCAACGCAGCCGGGCTCCCATTCAGAAGCTGGCCGACATCGTGGCCGGCTACTTCGTTCCCATCGTGGTCCTGATTGCAGTTGCCACCTTCACGGTTTGGTCCCTGATCGGGCCCCAGCCGCGCATGGCCCACGCCCTCATCAACGCCGTGGCCGTCCTGATCATCGCCTGCCCTTGCGCACTGGGACTGGCCACCCCCATGTCGATTATGGTTGCCACCGGCAAGGGCGCAACGATGGGCGTCCTTTTCAAGAACGCCGAGGCCATCGAGGTCCTTCGCAAGGTCGACACCCTGGTGGTCGACAAGACCGGCACGCTTACTGAAGGCAAGCCCCAACTGGTCAGCGTCCTCACCGAAGACGGCATCGAGGAAGCCGAGCTGCTGCGCTTGGCGGCTACGCTGGAGCGCGGCAGCGAACATCCGCTGGCGGCTGCCATCGTCCAGGGCGCCGAGCAACGCGGGGTGGAGTCAGCGGAGTCCGAATCCTTCGATTCCGTAACCGGCAAAGGAGTCCAGGGCCGCGTCGACGGGCACCTTGTGGCCCTCGGCAACCGCGCCCTGATGGAGGACCTCGGCATCGACGCCGGGCACATGGCGGCACGGGCGGAAGAGTTGCGCGCCGAGGGCCAGACGGTCATGTTCGTGTGCGTGGGCGGGATGCCCGCGGGACTCATTGGCGTGGCCGATCCGGTCAAGGAGAATACGCCCGAAGCGATCGCATCTTTACACAAAGAGGGCATGCGGATCGTCATGATGACGGGAGACAACAAGACGACGGCCCAAGCCGTGGCCAAGAAGCTGGGCATCGACGACATCATGGCCGATGTTCTTCCCGACCAGAAGGCGGACAAGGTCAAACAGCTTCAGGCCGAGGGCGGGATTGTCGCAATGGCCGGGGACGGAATCAATGACGCCCCTGCCCTGGCCCAGGCGCAAGTCGGCATCGCCATGGGCACCGGGACCGACGTGGCCATGGAGAGCGCGGGGGTCACGCTGGTCAAAGGCGACCTGCGCGGGATCGTCCGCGCCCGCCGCCTCTCACGCAAGACCATGGCCAACATCAAACAGAACCTTTTCTTCGCCTTCGTCTACAACGCCGCGGGCGTGCCCATCGCGGCCGGGGTTCTTTACCCGGCCTTCGGCCTGCTCCTGAGCCCCATCATCGCCGCCGCGGCCATGAGCTTCTCCTCCGTCTCCGTGGTCGGCAATGCACTGAGGCTGCGAGGAGTAAAGGTGTGAAAGACGGCCAAACAATGCCTCGAAGGCGCGGTCGATATCGCTAAGGCAGCAAGCCAGTATGCACTAAAGGGAGAGGAGGCACTCTGATGCACGTTGGATTTTGGGGCATGGCCTTGATCGTAGTGGTTGTCGTCTCTTGGATCATGTACCGCTACTTGGCTCCGGAGGGCTGGAAAGAGTGGACGCGCGCAGGCATCCTGCAGGCCTTCATCATCGCCTTCTACGCTGAGATGTATGGCTTCCCTCTGACCATATACTTTTTGGCCAGGTATTTCGGAATCGACTTGGCTTGGACTGAGGGAGGCAACCTTTGGGCACAGCTCTTCGGTACGCCGATAGCACATCTCGTCGCCATGCTGATCGGGTACGTGATCGTCTTCGCCGGTGCAGGACTCATTGCTGACGGCTGGCGCCGTATCCACAAGGGCCGACGGGAGCAGAAGCTAGTGACAGATGGGGTCTATGCCCGCATGCGTCACCCACAATACACGGGCCTGTTTCTTATCGTCTTTGGTGAAGGAATCGTGCACTGGCCGACCCTCGTCTCAGTCATCGCATTCCCTATCATCGTCGTCTCCTACACTTGGCTCGCCAGAAAGGAAGAACGGCAAATGCTGGAGAGGTTTGGAAAAGAATACCGTGACTACAGGAGGCGAGTGCCCATGTTCATTCCCGCCTCCTGGAGGATCAACTCGTAGGGAGCTTTGAATATGGATCTGCAGACGACCACTTTAGTCAGCGGCATTGTGTTTCTGATCGTGCTCGCTCTGGCAGGCTGGGGCGCCAAACGGCGCCGCAAAGGCCGTACCCGGAACAAGAATCAAGGGAAGTCGTCATAAGCTTCCAGCCACTGCGGTCACCCGCCGGGATGATGGGCCACTCATCTTCGATCATCTGTGTCCTTTGCATCACTCTGTGTTGGATATGCGGCGGCGCTGTCCTCCCCGCTGCCTGCGCCTCCAGTCCCGCCTGCCTCCGCCGCTCGTCAAAGCGCCTGTCCGCAGGCGTTTCACGGTCCCCACACCCGGCAGCGCTTTCGAGGTCCGATTGGCATATGGCTTGCCTCTTTCCTTACCAGCCCGAACCGGCAAGTTGTCGATATCCGGCTCACCGGGTGAACCGGGGAGGGCAGGAAAGGAAAACAAGATGTCATATAGATTAAGAACAAGAATAGTGATTTTAGCGATTGTCCTTTTGGGTTTCGCCGGGCCAGCCTTAGCGAGGGGTGTCGGTGTGGCCGAATCTTCTGAATCTGCCCAGACCCAGCAGTCCGGCCACATGATGGATATGGAGAGATCGTGCCCCATGATGGTGGAGGACGTTTCGGTCGAGGTCGCCGACACGGCCAACGGCGTGGCCCTTACCTTCACCACGAGCAGCGGCGAAGTGAGTGATTTGCGCAGCCGCGTCCGGCACCTCGCCGAAATGTACGGCAAACATCACGAAATGGGAGCCATGCAATGGCACCCAATGGGCGGCCATGGCCAGCACCAACACGGTGCGACCGGTGAAGAGCGGCATGGCGGCATGCAAGGTGAAATGCACCATGGCTCGGGGAAAGAAATGAGTCACGGGATGATGCCCGCTGCCACGGCGTCCGTCGAGGAAGTCGAGGACGGCACCCGTCTTCTGCTGGTTCCCGCCGATCCTTCCGACTTCGATTCCCTGCGCCAACATGCCCGGATGCACTGCGAAAAGATGAAAGCCGGCAATTGCCCGATGATGCAGCCCAAAGGCGAGTAGGCCGACACTTGCCGCCACGAGGAGGTGGAAGAATGCGCAAACCTGTGATGATCGCCGGCGCCGGCCCGGCTGGGCTGGCTGCAAGCCTCGCAGTCGCCCGTGCTGGCGGCCAAGCTCAGGTGGTCGAACGCCGAGGCGAGGTCGGCGCGCGCTTTCACGGAGACTTCCAAGGGCTTGAGAATTGGAGTACCAAGACCGACGCCCTTGAGGATCTGGCCGCGCTCGGCATTGAGCCCTCTT
>DATIPO010000414.1:0-2143 GCA_035471925.1 Acidobacteriota bacterium | reverse complement strand
TCCGTCTTTTGTTGCGATTTCTTCGCTAGAAGTTACAATGGAATAGTCGGTGCTGCGACTTCGGAGGCAGCGATGAAATTCCTCCAAAACAGGTGGGCATTGTGGGGCATCGCGGTCATCATCGTGCTCATCGTGCTCGCGGTAGCGTACGGATGGCCGAGCGGTGGACCACCCACGGCTCAGTAGTACGCTGATCGCCTTTCCCTGGATACCGTCAACCAGCTTGGGCACGTTGTTCAACGTACTGTGATGAGGGATGCTTTCTTGCACCCTCGGCCTGGCATGAGACCCGCCTGGGCACAGCCCCGGCCTCGGGTCGCTGGTCACAGACCGCTGCCACCGACCCGCTACCTCCCGGGAGTCAATCCCCGCCCGAGCAAGGACGCCGGCCGACACCCCGGGGCAGCGCCAAGGCCTTTGGGACCGCCGGATCCCGAGCGCTGGGAGGCCTGCGAGGCGCATCTCTACGGCATCGACCTCTTCAACCACGGCTATTACTGGGAGGCCCATGAGGTCTGGGAGGAGCTCTGGCAGGCCTGCGGCCGTAGGGGGGTCACCGCAACGTTTCTCAAGGGCCTCATCGCCCTGGCTGCTGCCGGTCTCAAAGCCAGGATGGGCAATGCCAGGGGCACGAGGACCCATGCCACGCGCGCAGTAGACTTGTTCCAGGCTGTGGCTGACCGCTCCCCGGAACCCCGCTACATGGGCCTTCACCTCGAGGACCTCGAACGCCACGCCAGGGCAATCGCCAGCCAGCCGCCCGCCGGGACGGCCAAGCAGGACAGCATCAGGCCCATCGTGTTCGAGTTCGTGCTGTGGCCGGACTAAGGCGCACCCTGCGCACCGCCACGGGCACCCCCACCTAGCTCTTCTTCGAGGTTACCGCAGCAAATCCCCCGGGAACCCACGATACCCTTCGGCTGCCGCACTTCGGGCACTGGGGCTTCTTCTGTGCCGCGGATAAGCTTACTGTTCGCTCAAACCTCGCCCGGCATTCTAAGCACCAATAAATGTTTGTCGGCATAGGCTTCTCCCCACCGCGAGATTTATCTGCCACCGCGAAGAATACCGCCCAGCTGGACGAGCTAGATAGGGCCAAATTCACCGTCGGACCGCCCGCTTGCCTTGGCGTCCTCTGGACACTGTTCATTGTTATCCGGGATCTGGCAGCGCCCCAATCCACGCGTGCCCGACCCAAATGACCTACTAGGCGGTATCCGCGCACCTCCAAGCCCATCACAAATCACGGAGTGCTTGGATTTCGGCTTGTGGCCCCAATTGGCTGTCCGAAACTCAAACCAAGGCACGGTCACTCGATGGAGGTTGTGATGTGTGACTTCTCGCTTGAACTCTACCGGAGCCGGCCTGCACAGCGTGGTGAGCGCTACCAGACCCACAGATTCCCGAGCGGCGCCATTGGGCTGATTTCCCCGCAGGACACCGAGACAGCCATCTGTGTCGCCTGCGATACCCGACTGGAGGTCGTGGGCATCCCCGAAGCCCTTCAGGATGCGCTCTCGCTCGGTCTGGTCGAGGAGGTCACCTTTGTGCGCCTGGATGGGCATGGCTTCCGTGACGGCGTGGAGTTCGCGAACGGCCAGCGTCTCTTCCTGCAGCGGTTGGGACCTGGTGTCGCCGTCCGAGTGATTGCGATGCTGGATGCCCCAGCCTGGCAACCTCAGCTCGTAGAGACCGTGTAGGCAGGCTCGCGCAGCCTGCCCTTGTGCGCCAGCCAGGCCGAAGCCGATCCGCTTCAGGGTGCGGGTGCAGACCTTCGATGATGTGACGTACTGGCCGTCCTCGGGATGTGCCGGAACAGTCCAGGTGCAATTGACTTCATCAAAAATCGCGGTGGGATTTTCTGTAAGGCGTCGCCCATGTGAGAAAACCCACAGCGCGCTGCCTCCAGGCACGCGACATGATCACCAGGCCCACGTCCTGCGAAGATAGTGTTGGCCCCTCGGCACAGCCGAGCGGCGCAGTCGGACGGGTGCTGGCCGAGGGTCCGAAGAGCTAGACGTTCTCCGGCCCCGGATGGCAATGGAGCGCTCGCACGGACTTGGCGCTCGTCCGGCCGTAGCATTCTTCCGCAGACTCTTGGCTGTGGAGCCGCACATCCCCAAAGCCATCTGCCCGAAGCGGC
>DATIPO010000413.1:0-1812 GCA_035471925.1 Acidobacteriota bacterium | reverse complement strand
TGATAGACGTTCTTGAACTGATGGGGGAGCGTGCCGAAGTGATTCTTCATGGCTCCCGTGACAGTGACGATATTGTGGGTCTTGATCTTTGAAAGCGAAATGACGAAATCGGACTCGCGCAAGGCCTCGGGAAGCATGAATCGTTGCAGGCTCCCTCTGGGATCGTCCACTTTCAGGTAGGGACTTCGAGTCAGGTCGGCAAGTTCAACGTCCTCAAACTCCCGCACCATTTCGTCATAGCCCAGAAAGGCGAACTTGTCGTGAGCAAAGCCGAAGCCCACGCTGTCTGATTCGGCGATCAGGATCTTGGCCCCGGGGTTGACCTGGCGCAGTCCCTCGATGAGAGCCCGGCATAGGCCGGCCGAGACATTGACGCCTGTTTCAGGCTGCATCACCGAGCCGGCGCAGAGATTGACCTTTACGAAGATCTGACGAGCCGCACGCAGCTTGTCGAGGCGGCCAAGCTCAGAGACCGCTTGGCCGAACTGCCGCGGGCCAGCATCGCTCAAGGATCCTTTGAGAAGAAAGATCCGATTCTCGATGTCACTAGAATGACTCATGATCCCATTTTGAGTTGGGCCTTGGCCAGAAGATAGAAAGAGTTCGAGTAGCCGAAAGCGACGTCGATATTGCGGTGATTGGTAATGGCGCCTTCCGAGGTCCAGGAATGGATTCCCCCATAGCCCGGATTCTCAGGATCGATCTCTTGACGTCCCCGGCACCAGTCCAGCGCCAGCAGACTGGCTTTCCTGCATTGTCCCCTTAGCTTGCTGTCCAGTTTATGGCCCTTCTCCCCGGCGGCACGGGCCAAGTAATACGCTAAGGCGCTGGTCGCCTTGGCGCAGTGGCCGCTTGCGGGCCGGTCAAAACGATAATACCAAGAACCCGAGCTGTTTTGTTCTTGGAGAATAACCTCCAGCAGCCGCCGCAGGCAGACCTCCATCTGGCGATCCTTGGGCGGCGCCTGCGCTCCGGCCAGCAGGGCCGACAGTGCCCAGGCATGTCCCCGGGCGAACGGCAAGGTTTCATGGTGCCCGTCTTGCCGCCAGATCTTGTAGAAGCGGCCGCAGGGCCTCATGAAGTGCTCGAGGTACCAGCCGACGAAGCGCTTCAGGGCATCGAGGTAGAGATCGCGGCCCGTCAGGCCGTGCAGCTCGATGAAGAGTTCGGCCGCGAAGCCTGCATCGACATACAGCCAATCGTCCACCCAGCACTCAGAGTCCAGCCGGAAGCCTACGCGCAGACGGCCCGTGTCCCTGAGGCCCTCGCGCAGGATCCAAGCGGCGGCCTCCTCGGCAGCCTGCAAGTATCGCACCTCGCGAGTGGCTGAATAGCCGCTCAGCAGGCCCTGGGAAGCCAGATAGGCGGCATCGTTGGGCGAGATCCAGGCCGTGAAGCCCTTTTCCGACCGAGGATCGAGATCCCAGCGGACCACCCATGCACCCCGGTGCCGGCCCTCCCTGATTTGGTGCTCCAAGAGCGTGTCGAGCAAATCCAGTCCTTCACGCCGATGACCGTAGGCCAGGAAGGCGCGGGCCGCCAACCCGTTGGTCCAGATCCAGGTGGGGAGGCGGAATGAGGCTTCCTCGCAGTCCCAGGCGGCGTAAGCCAGTCCCCGGTACGGGCCTCGGCCAATAAGTGAAGCCTTCAGGAACCGGATCGCCGCCTCTTCGTCGCTGGAGGACGACTTGGATCCTTCGCCCTCGGCCACCGGATCGAGAGCAATCGGCAGAGCTGCCGGCTGTGAAGCCAAGCGTTCGCCTTCCTCCGAAAACAGCTCCAGGCGGCCCCCCACAGAAGGGGAGGGAGTCT
>DATIPO010000412.1:0-1923 GCA_035471925.1 Acidobacteriota bacterium | reverse complement strand
CCGTCTGCTGCTGGCGTGCCAGTAATAGGGACAGCCTACAGTACTTGCTCGAGTTGCCCGGTGGCTGTTTGCGCCGACGCCGGAACGGGACACATGATGTCCGTGTGTTTTGGTTCAGCGGCAACTGGAATTGATGCCGTGCGGAGTTAGCGAGTTGGAAGCGACATCGTGTCGGAAGAGTTGCGGCATCGTGCCGCAAAGGTTTATCGCGTTCGTGCCAATCTCGGAGAGGGCGGCAGAAAGGAGTGGGGCGACGCGCGGCCGCCCCGTCTCCGACCTTGGCCCCTGGGTCGGCGCTCGGGTTGCTCCTCAGCAGAGCCCTATCCTCCGCCCAGGCCACCGATCGTTTTAATGCAAGGCCGTCCATCAAGCAACCTCCCGAGCCGATTGGCGGACGCACTGTCGCCGCTGGCGGGCTTCTTCGAGCTTGCGGTCGCGTTCGTCGAAGATCACTTGCTCCAAGCCGTTCAGCTTGTCCGCAGGAGTGATGTACCCGATCGCACTGTGCAGGCGGACGTGGTTGTATTCTTCCGCGTAAGCCGACACGCGACGCAACGCTTCGCTCAAGCAGCCGGGCGCGGCGGGCCGGATGCACTCTTGTTTGAGGCTGGCGTGCCAGCGTTCCAACTTGCCGTTGCTTTGTGGATAGTAGGGACTGGTGCGGACATGGGTCAGACCCATGAGACGAATGAACTGTTTGAAGTCTTTGGCGATGAACTGCGGGCCGTTGTCGCTAATGATCCGCGGCGTTTCGCCTGGATGTTTTTCGAGCGCCCGTTGTACGACGACTTCCGTGTCTTGCTCGGTCATCGTTTCGCGGATTTCCCAATGCACGATGTATCGGCTGTAACCGTCCAGCACGCTGATCAGAAAGTAAAACGTGCCGGCCATATTGAGGTAGGAGATGTCGATATGCCAGTGTTTGTGCGGCCCGCTGGGCTGCACGAAGCCGGTTCCTTTCTTGGAGGGCGCCCAGCGTCGCCGGTCCAAACGGCCTGCCGCTTTGAGCACGCGATACGTGCTGCTGGGGCTGACTGCCACAACATCGTCGTCCAGCATCATGAACGTCAGACGACGGTATCCGTCCAGCGGATGCCGGTCGTGGTAGTCGAGGATGGCTTGTTTCTCCCAGTCCTCCAGCCACCAGTCGCGCGGCACCTTGCCGTTGTGTTCGTTGGCCTTGCCGTAGCGCTGGCGCCACGGATGGAACTTGCTGCTGGCCAAGCCCAGCCAGCTCAGCAGTTGCTTGGTCGGCAACTCGGTGCGGTCCGTCCAGTACTGCAGATAGTCCACGATCTGATCGCGGGTATCGTGGGGAACCCAGCGTCCTTTCAGAGTTCCCCATTGGCTTTTTTTGCGCGGACGTTCTCCTCCATCAACTCGGAAATGACCTCGTTCTTTTGCACCAGCTTCTGCTCCAGGTGAGCGATCCGCTGCTGCTGGATCTGCTGGCTGCGATCCTTGCGTTGGGCGCGCGGCTTTCGCAGGAACGCCCGCTCGGCTTGGTCCAGCACCTGCTTGACCCAGCCATGGATCTGAGTGGGCTGGATGTGATATTCGTCGGCCAGATCGGAAACCGGCACTTTGTCCGCCAGATGGCGGCGGACGATCTGGGCCTTCAACTCCGCCGTGTAACTTCTACGTGCTTTCGTCATGGAATAGTCCTCCGCTGAAGGTTATGCTAACCCACGCGCCAGACAATTCCAGTTCCAAGAGAAGCAAAACAACACCCACGCGATCAAGTGGGCGGCGCCAAACTGCCGGAGATGTCGTACGCCTGCGGCCTGCATGTCAAGGCGTAGCTTGACGGTTTAGGTGGAGGAAAGCTCGGGACGTAGCGTTTGCGGCCGATTATCGTGCTGTGTGGAACTGAACGACCTGAACAACCGACGGAGTACGAAATTTCCTAGCGTTACGAAACTG
>DATIPO010000411.1:0-3190 GCA_035471925.1 Acidobacteriota bacterium | reverse complement strand
GGACCCCGATGCCGTACCGTATTCCGCCCACGCAGCGCGACTCGCTCAGGCTCTGGGACCTGTGTACGGGACCGACTGTTTCACCGTGCGCGGCGACCAGCTTTTTCCCGCCGCATACCCCGAAGGGGAGATCGGCGGATTCACCTTGCCGGGCGACCTATCGGGCAGCGCTTTGGCGGAACTCAACGCTCTGCCGCTGGATGCGGCGGGCAGGGAGTATCTGGAGCAACGGCTCAGCGCCGCCGCCTAGTCCCATGAGCCTGTTCGCCAAAGCCCTCTGCGTCATCGCATTTCGTGAGGCGCAGAGGGCGCCCCATCTGAGTGGCGAAGAGTTGAGGCTGGCCGCCGCTGGGAAACTGCCGGACGACCGGCTCGACCACTTGGCGGCATGCTTTCACTGTGCCGATTCGCTCCTAGCAGTTAGGAAGATACCGTAAAGGTGCCCCAGCCCCAGGCTGAGGCGGGAGAGTAAAGCGAGGAATCCAAATGAGCATTTTCAAAAACATTGAAATCAATCCCGGTGACCACGTGGCGTTCCGAACGTCACCCTCGGTCATCCCCCTGCCCCACATGGAAGCGGCGGTAGTGGAAGTCAAAGACGGTCGACTTGAAGTCTTCTCTACCCTGCTCGTGCCTTACCGGCACAGCGGTTTCTTCAGCGAGGAAGAGGTGCTTGAAATCGAGGTCTTCAGGCCAGCCGACGAGGCTGTCAAGATGGGAAGCCGGGGCAAGTTCGAGCGCGGCCAGCGCATCGCCTGCACTATCGAGAAGGAAGGACGCGTCGAGTGCACCCTGTACGCCGCCTTTGACGGCGTTGTGTCGGGCTGGACCGACGACGGGGTGAATGTGACAGGCGGAATTAACCAATTCGAGGCTGCGTGACGCATTCCCGCCTATTCGGGAAGTCGCCGCGGATGACGGGGATTTGATGGCCTACCCCTTGATGAGAGCCTGCGTTTTCTTGAGCCACGCTCCTGGGTCAGCCAGCGCCATCTCCAGGGCAGCGGCAACGAGCACGTTGCGGTGAAGGCCGCCCCGGCACTCCGGGATCTCCCGGCGCATCTTCAGCGCAGCCATGTCCACCTGGTCGACCAAGTCAGGCGGCAGTGGAATCTGCACCGGAATCGTTTCACCCAGCGGCCCCTTCTTCGTCATTCAGTTTTCTCCACCGCCAGCATTCCGAAACCGAAGGCTTTGTGACGTCCCACGCCCCTGAGCAGCAAATCGCTGAAGGCGTCGCTGTCATCCACCCGGAGAATCCCTTCGAGCAAGGCGTCGGGGCGGGTCATGATGCGCGCGGCACGCCCGCCGCGCTGCTCTCTTCGCATCAGGCGCCGCAGCGCGAAGTCCGTCATTCGGCATTCCAGCAGCTTCGCCGCGCTCCCCAGGCGGGCTTGCAGCCATCGCGAATAGGCAGCTTCCCGGCTGGCCCAATCCGACGCCCCGGCGTCCTCGGCCACGTCCACTTCCGCGCCCTTGGCCCTCTTCTGCCCTCCGGCCACGCGCGCAGACGCCAGACGGATGACGGGGCAGGCCCGCAAGGCGAAGCTCAAGCGGCTTCCCTGCTCAGGGAAAAGCAGAGGCTCGGCTGTTTCTTTTCCGGCAGAGCCGGGTCTGGGGACGGGGCGGCTTGCGCAATACCCTTCCAAGTCCAGGCCGTCGCCGTTGCCCGCGATGCGGAACGGCTGCACCATCCCCCTGCCGAAGCGCTGCGACAAAACGGCGTGGGCCAGATAGCCGGCGTCTTTTTGCACCGCCCGGAAGCCCGGCAATTTCCTCAGTGCGCGGATCTCGTCGGCGCTCAAGTGAAGTTCAACCCTGTACATTTCCCATTTCATGCCCGCTCCTCTGCAAAGGCCTTGACTTCGGGCAGGCGGAACACCCAGCATCCGCTACCGTCGCGGGAGGCGGGTATGTTGCCTCGGCGGGCCAGACGCTCGGCGTGCCTTTGGCTGACGCCAAGCCTCCGAGCCGCTTCGCCGGAACCGATCCGCGCCGGGGCCAAGGACGACTCGCGGAAGACCAAAGCGCCGCAACTGAGCCGCTTGGCATAGCTCAGCCTGCCGCGCTTGGCCAGCCGCACCAGGTACTGCTGCGAGTATCCCGTGATTTCCGCCGCCCGACCGCTCAGCACCCAGCCCGGAGGGATTTCCGCCTGCTTGCGGGCCCCCGCCGCGCTGGTCTTCTCCGGCAGGCGGTCGATGCGGATGATGTAGCGGCGGCGTCCGGGCTGGCGGCGGGCGGCTATCTTGCGGGCGCGGGCCAAATACAGCAAATAATCGCGTGAGTATCCGGTTTCCCGAGCCGCCTCGGAAAGCGTCAGATAGTCCTGCTGCTGCGGATAGAGGCGCAGCCGGCGCATCTTGTCCTTGAGCGCTTCGACCGAGCGCCCCAACTTTGCTGCCATGCTTTCCTCGGTCAGATAATGAGCATGGTCGGCCACCCACTGCACCTCGCCGTCGCTCCACTTGCGGTTGGAGCGCGGACGCCATCTGCGCCGTGCGGCATGCACGGCCTCTCCGCAGGCCCTTCTCCCGTAAAGCTTCCTGACGGCCTTGCGGAAGCTGCCGCTGTTCCAGTCGTAGACGCTCGTGATCAGCGGGTAAGGTATTCCGGAGTCCAACTCCATCACGAGAAGAAAAGTGCGGCACGGCGGCACGAGATAGCGAGCCCCGCTGTGCTTGCCGCCTGAAGCCTCGTAGGCAAACTGCGCCTTTTCGAAACCCTGCAGGATCAGGCTTCTGACCTGGACAGCAGGTACGCGGGCGATGCGCTTGCGGAAGCGCTGGACCGCTGAATCGGTGATGATGACTGCTGTCTTCATTGCAAAAGAGTCAATTCAGGAAACTCCCTCACCATCTGGAGATAGAATTCTGGAAAATGGCGGCGCAGCCACGGGACTCGTCCATGTTCAGCCCCCCGCGTAGTGGCCCAATTGCTATTTCTGAGCGTATACCGGCTATAGCCGTGCGTTTCACAGTCATATATTCTCCTGTTATAGGGCAGATCCAGGTCAGCTATATAGGCCCAAATATCGAAAGCCGACCACCATCCCACAGGGTTGCAGGACCAGAGACCGGAGCCGGATCTCAAGTAGGTCAAGCCGCGCGATTTGAAGAGATGGCGCCTGATTGGGGACTCGGCGGCTCTCATGCCCAAGACCTGCACCCGAAAGCCCTTCGACAAGTAC
>DATIPO010000410.1:0-1840 GCA_035471925.1 Acidobacteriota bacterium | reverse complement strand
CAGGTGTCAAGCTTAACCTCCAAACATCTCCGCTCATGCCCTCCAATCGCCCGATCCGGGTCCACTTGCTCGGATTGTCACCCCTAGTACCGCCAGCAAGCCTCCCTCCTCACCGACTACCCGATGCGAAACCCCTAACGGCTCTGGGCTTAACCTGCGAAACCAGGGTATGCGCCCGAGAATTCGACCCACCTGAGGTGCGATGAAGTGCAATGCTCAGGCGGCGATTCCCTCCGAGTTGAGATAGTCGAGCGGTGGCTGGTAGCCGATGCCTGAATGGCGCCGCTCATGATTATAGTACTGCATCTGCCGGTTGATGATCTCTCTGAGCGCCTCGAGGGTCCTCGCCTCAAGAAGCAGCGACCGGTTCTCCTGCTTGAAGCGGGCCCAGAAGGACTCGATCCAGGGATTGCCCTTGGCTCCGTTCTCCGAGTACGAGACCTGAACGCCGGCATCGAGCAGGAGGGCCTGCAGCCAGGCGTAGCTGGTGAAGACCGAATCTTGATCCTGATGCACGATGGTTCCGGCCATCTCCTCTCCGAGCTCGCTGAAGGCCCGTCGGGTCCGTCTCCAAGCCCTGAGAGCCAGGTCGCGGTTGGCCGAGGGTCCTACGGCCCACCCCGGCATCCAGGAGCTGTCGAGATCGATGAAGCCGATCAGCCACGCCTTCCGGTCTCCTCCTCCGTAGCGGAGCTCGGTGAAGTCGGTCGAGAGGATCTCCAGGGATGCAGGGTCGCGGCCTCGGACCATGTTCATGTGTCCCCGAGCCTCGGAGAGGATCCGCCGGACCGGGCTCGGCTCAGGCCGTGCGACCGTGCGATGGAGTGCGAGCTCCCACTCGCCCAGCAGCCGCCGAAGGCGCTTGTGGTTGACCGGCTCGCCGATGGCTTCCTCCAGGTCCGGCTTGATGCGTCGGTAGCCGTAGGCGGGATGGGTCCGGATGATCTCGATCGTCGGCTTCTTCAGCGCCTCGTCTCGGGCCTCCTTCTCGGCCGCCTTCGAGCCGCCGCGCATCCGGTAGTGCCACGTCCCCTTCGAGACGCCCAGAGCCTTCAGACACCGGTTCAGGCCGTGCTCTTCTCGATGCTCCTTCACGAGCTCGATTCTCTCGTCCAGGCTCAGCTCTCGGAAAAAAAATTCTTGAGCAGGGCGATCTCCACCTCCTTCTGCCCCAGCATCCGCTCGAGCTGGCCGATCCGGTCCTCGTACTCCTTCACCTCCTCCGTGCCGCCGAACACCTCCGCCCCCCGCTCCATGAACTCGCTCTTCCAACGCGAGACGGTCGCCGGATGAACATCGTAGGCCCGCGCCACCTCGGCGTCGGATTTCTCCGACCTCAGCGCCTCGAGAACCACGTTGAACTTGAACTTCGGTGAGTACCGCTTCCCCTTCGATCCCATCCGGGACTCTCCCTTCGGCTGTGGAGCAAACCGCGCTCTCCTTCAGCCTGAGCGTTGCACTCCCGGTGGGTCAAATCCTGGGGCGCACTCCGCTGTTCGCTCCGGAGTAAGAGCCTCGGAACCCAGGTTCGAACCCACTGGACCATGCCCACGCCCGGAAGGGTAGACGACTCAACCGCCGCAAGGCGTTCCATGGTTGATGCCAAGTTCTCCTCATTCCCCGAGGTCCAACCCCAGGAAGGCCTTCTACCAAGCGACTCCTCCACGCGAACCACGCTGCGCCTCGCTGGACACGCAGGCTCGTTCTGATGCACAGCTCCCAGAAGTGCCAGACTATTGCCGAGGAGCTCTTCAGACGCCTCCCCTCGGTTCATCAGGATCTTGTCACAGGGGACCTGCCCAGGCGTGCGGAGCAAGACGGCCATGGCATCCGGATACGG
>DATIPO010000409.1:0-4464 GCA_035471925.1 Acidobacteriota bacterium | reverse complement strand
CTTCGGGCGAGTTTGCATCGGCCCACGAGCGCTATGGCCGCAACCGGCCATGAGGGAACCAGGCGAAGGCCGGATGCTGCTCATTCAAGGGCGAAGTCCGATATGCGAAGTTGGAACGGGCTTGGCGACTTGGATGTCATGACTACCAGACCACGCCCTTCATAGGAGTTCCCCAGCCCGGTTTGAGGTGGGATTCGCTTTTCTCCGGCGCGGAGGAGGTGCCGATCGACGTGACTGGAAAGGGAGCGATTGCCATTGATGCCCTCGAGGTAGATCCTCAAGGCAACCTGATCATACCTGATCCTAGGAATGATCGGATCCTGTTCTTAGATTCCAGAGGCCAACTGATTCGTCAGGTGGGAGGCAAAGGAGAGGGGCCGGGCGAGTTCAAGAGCCTCCGATCAGCCGCTCTGGATTCCGCCGGCAACCTGCTGGTATTCGATCAGGTTGCCAAGCGAGTCAGTGTCTTCACCACGCCGGAGTATACGTTTTCGAGAAGCTTTGACTTGGACCCAGTTCTGGCTTCCATGATCGGCTTGCCTTCGCAAAGCATCGTGGCCTTCTGCCCAACCGAGGAAGAGCGTTTGCTCAAGTTCGATCTCGAAGGCAGAACGGTGCGCAGGGCATTCCGACCGAAGAGAGAGAGAATCGGGACCTTTCTGGCTCGGACACACACGGGAGGACTCTCCCGAGATCCTCGTGGAGACGGATTCTATTTCATCTATCCTGACGAGTTTGCCATCTTCCACTACGACAGCGACCTCAACATCAAGAGGGTCATCCGGTCACCGTCGGCCTCCTCACATTGGAGGCCTCGCATGCCTGGCTTGCCCGACTCGCTTTCTCCCTACGATTTCGACCCTGCCCATAAGCAGTGGTGGGACAGCCATCTGCACATCGATAGGATCTTCTCATTAGATAAAGACTTACTCCTGGTCACACTGTATGAAACTCAAGGATTCAAAGATCAAGCCCGCTATCTCAACATCTATACTTCGGACGGTCTCGTCATTGCGGAAGGGATTCGCATCCCCCACCCGTTACGCATCGTCGGGACAGCTCCAGGTGTCGTGTATGCCGCCACACTGCCCTATCTAGATGCGGAAGAGCGTCTGCACCCGCCCACCTTGCAACGATATTCCTTTCTCGAAGTCCCAGTTGCTGCAGATCGAACTGTCGAGTCGCCCTCGCCTTGACTAACAAAGACTGCTTGTCATTCCGCGCGCAATATCGCCATGGGATCAATGCGGCTGGCCCGAAACGCCGGAAAGTAGCCGGCCAGCAAGGCTGTGACAGCCAAAAAAACAGCCACGAAAATGAAAGTCAGCGGATCGGCCGGTCCGACTCCGAATAGGAACCCAGATAGCAGACGGGAGGAAGCTAACGCCGCCGCAGTTCCTAAGGCGATGCCTAGCAGAGACAGCTTGGCCGTTTGCCCCAAGATCATGGATCGAACCCGGCTAGCTTCGGCTCCCAAAGCCATACGGATGGCGATTTGCCGCCTCCGCTGCTGGACTGAAAAAGCAACAACGCCATAAAGGCCGACCATGGCCAGCACCGCCGCCAGCCCCGCGAACAAACTAAACAGGGTCATCCGCGAGCGGGGACTGGCGACCGACTCCGAGATCAAGTCGTCGAGGCTCCTACTCTGTTCCAGCGGCAGAGTCTTTTCCAGGGTGCGAATCGTCCGGCGAAGAGCGGGAGACAGGCCGGCAGGATTAGAAGAGGTGCGAAGAATCACTGTCATGGATTCGAAGGGTTGCTGCGAATGGGGCACGTAAATGCGCTCGGTTGGGAGGTTGTCCAGGCTTCGGTAGCGGACGTTTCCAACCACCCCCACGACTGTTCTCGGCGAACCGCCCATGACCGTGACGCTCCTTCCAATGGGATCAGCATCCGACCACAGGGAGTGGGCTAACATCTGGTTAATGATAACTACCGGAGCGCCGTCCGGCCCCTCGGACCCGTCGAAGAGCCGTCCCCTGCGGAGTGGGATCTGCATGGTTCGGAAGAAGCCCTCAGCGACAGATTCAAGCGAAGCAAAGCTGCCCGATTCCTCACCTGCGGCCTCAACATCCAGACTATAGTCTCCACCGGCAAAAGGCCTTCGGGAAGAGGCTCCCACTGACTCCACTTCGGGCAAGCCCGCAAGACGGTTGAGGAGTTCATTATAGAATGCTCTTACGCGCTCAGGCTCCTCGGCCGCGTCGGTGTCCAGCCTGATCACCTGGGTGAGCACGCCTGTAGATGAGAAGCCGGGATGGACTGCGGTCAGGCGCAGGTAGCTGCTGGTCAGGAGGCCGGCACTCACCAACAAAAGCATGGTCAAAGTGATCTCAGCCACGATCAGGACATTGCGGGACCTCTCGCGACTCAGCCTTTCCCCCATAGAGGCGCCCACCAGCTCAGACGACAGATCCGGCTTAGTAATGCGCATGGCTGGGCTGAGAGCGGAAACCAACGTCGCCACCAAGCCCAATGCCAGAGTTAATCCCAGGACGCGGGCGTCAAGGGCGGCCGACCCCGCCCGCGAGATACTCGAGGGAACCCAGCCCAGCAAGGCAGGCAAAGCCAGCCAGGCTACCGACAGCGAGGCGGCGGCGGCGGCGAGGCTCAGCAAGAGGCATTCCGCCATCAATTGACCAACGATGCGCCAGCGGGAGGCTCCCAAAGTGAGCCGCAATGCGATTTCCCGCTTTCGCCGAGAGTTCTCGATAAGCAACAGGCAGGAAACATTGCCGCAAGCAATCAGCAGCACAATGGCGACCACGCCAGAGAGAAGATACAGAACCGGGCGAGCATCTCCCACAACCACCTCGTGTAATGGCACCAGCCGAAAGCCCTCACCGCGGTCCATGCCTTCAAATCGCCGTGCAACCTGCGTCAACATCGCCTGGGCTTGCGTGAGCGAAACCTCCCGCCGGAGACGAGCTAGGGCTTCATACCTGTTGCCCAGCCGTGCTTCCTCGGTGGGCAGCAGGGGCAGCCAGAGTTGATGGTCTTGCGCGTAGCTGATGCGAAATCCGGCCGGCATCACCCCCACAACTTGGTAGGCATTCTCTCTGAACCGAATCGTCCGGCCTAGAATCGAGCGGTCGGCGCCATAATGCTGTTGCCAGAAAGCGTGGCTCAGCAGGGCTACTCTCTTGTGCCCCTCGATCTCTTGATGCGAGAACTTGCGTCCGATCAACGGCTGAACCGCAAAAGCGTCAAGTAGTCCAGCGCTGATTCTGGCTCCTTCGACCAATATTGGTTCCTGCCCGCCCAGGAAGGTTCCACCCCACGGCCCGTAGATTCCCACGGCTTCGAAGATCGGCCTTTGCTCATGGATGTCTAGGTAATTCTGATAAGAGAGGGGCAGGCGGTCCCACATTTGCCGGGATCTGGCTCTTGAAGAACTGCGGGCGGCGGCGGAAGTGCGCCGCACCACCACCAACCGATCTGGATCGGAGTAATCCAAAGGGCGAAGAATGACAGAGTTGACAATGCTGAAGACGGCACTGTTCGCACCGATGCCCAGAGACAAAGTGATCACAGCCGTAATTGCAAAAAGAGGCCGTCGGAGAAGCACGCGGTAGGCTTGGCGGAATTCCTGTCGCATGGTTCAGTTTTGGCCTTAGAGTTCACCCTGTCGGCGTTTCTCAAGCGTTGCTGGCCACTACGAGCTACGAACACGTGTCCGCAGCCTCGACCCACCGCTGAACAGAACGCGTTCATCAGCGAAGCCAACCTGTCCTTGATCGACTTCCTTTTCCGCTCCGGTAGGGTCGCCAGCCTATCGTCTCTGAATGCCAGATTGACTTGATAAGTATAGCACCAATCGGGACCATAGCATCTAGTATATCCAGGCGGATTGAGGATTGACCTTAGAGTGAGATAGGCCGATTTTGGCCGGTCGGCAAGGTCGGATTAGAGGAATCTATTTCCTTGACCGAAAGTGGGGCTTGAGCGAACAGGTTATCGAGGATACCCTTCCGACTGAGCGCGTTTTCTCACTCAGGACGGAGGTCGGACGTGGGAAGCCATTCCGCAATTTGCAAGGATTTTCGCTGCCGCAGGCGACAGTGCCCGGATCTTTGTATTGGCCCCCCATGCTAAAGGGATCGGCGGTGTTGAACGATCTCGCAAGGATGCGCCTCCCACCATTCGTGGGGCAATCCGCTCAACCGGTGCTTCTTCCCCGGTTGGGCTCTTGCAACAGCAGCAAGCTCTCCAGACTAGAAAACCGGATCAAAGAACTTATATGCCCCAGGCATGGTGGGAGGCGCATCCTTGCGGCGATGGAGGCAGCCTTGCAAAGCATTGATTGAGGAACAGATCTGTTAAGCTGGCGGGCATGAGCGCTGAGGACGGTCGGAAGAGGGGCGGGAGCCCTGGGTTGGTGCCCCGCTACCGCAAGGGAGGATATGGCCGCCAGGATGTGGATCGACGGCGGCGGTGGGTGGAGGAGCAGTGCGGGGGCTC
>DATIPO010000408.1:0-1943 GCA_035471925.1 Acidobacteriota bacterium | reverse complement strand
TTACCGGATTTCTCCAGCGCCTCCACCGGCCCGAAGGCCGCGCGAGCTGCGAGAAGCTCCGTTTTCGCGTCGTTGGGGTCGTGCCCCAGGCTCACGAGGTAGCGGTACTCGCCTTGCAGCTTTGCGAAGGCCTGGCTGGTGCGGTCATTGATATCCGGCACAGAGGCGTTGTAGCGTGCGATCTCCCCGCCGATCTTCGCCTTCATCTCGTTTGTGGTGAGTTCCTGGCGTACCTCTTTGGTCACGGATTCGCGCACCCGCGCCTCGGCCTGCTTAAACTTGATTTCCTCGGCCTGGTCCTCAGACAAACGGCCCTCTTCAACTGCCTGTCGAAGCTGGGCCGATGTCCACTCTGGTTGAGAAGTCTTTTCCGGCTTATGAGTAGCGGCCATGCCCTCGACCCGGCCCCGCAATTCGGCAACCTGGGTCTCCAGCTCCTGCGCCCGGCGCTCGGCATCCTGCCGCTTCTCACGCTCAGCCTGCGTGGCCTTGCGCAAGCCCGCTACGGGATCGCTGTCATCCTGGTGGTCAATGCCTTCAGCCCCATCGGGGCCGTCAAACTCTACTGCCATCGAAACTTTGCTCCTTCGTGGCGGCGGCCCACGGTGTTACGCCCGCTCAGATAGACGGTGGCGGCCCGCCTTGTTACGCCCAGGAGCCCAAACGCAAAAAACCCGCCGCGGCGGTGCCGTGGCGGGCTGGGTATGTTCCCATGACCCTAGATGGGTTTGGACTCTAGACGGACAGCTTTTGCTCGACCGTAATGCCGAGAATCTGCCCGTCCCTTATATTCAATTGCACATTACCGGACTTGCAGTCAACCAAAAACTGCTCCAGCGCCAAAGCAGCCTTGACAGGCAAGGCCACCTGTTTCAGCGGCTTAGCACTGCCCGCCGCGTGAAGTTTGAACCTCGCGCTCAATCCGTCTTCTCCATTTCAGCCATGCGTTCCGCCAGGGACTTTGCCTCACGGCCCATTTCCATCAGGTCTTTCGGCAGAGAAATGACAGCCTGAAAGGCATTTTGCCGCTGTATCCAGCCCTCCAGAAGCACCTTGAGGCGCATCACCTCGTCGTGATCGACCACCATGGGGTCGGAAATCTTGGCGCGCAGCTTATCGATTTCCTTCGCGCATTCCTCCTGCGCGGCGGCGATGTAGCTTAAGAAGAGGTCCCACTCGCGCACCTGCGTCATGTGCTCTGCCAGCACCTCGGCCTGCGCCAGGATGGTGAACTGCCGGCGCTTTGCAGTGATATCGGTGGCCTGCTGCTGCTTCAGGGATTGGAAGTGTTCTTGCGCGTCAGGAAGCATCAGCCATTTCCTCCTCCGCCCGCACCGGGCAGGCTCTCATCGCTCAATTCGCCCGGCCCAAGCGGGGCCTGGCTCTGTACCGGGCCGGGGCCGGTTGTGGTGGGTGCGCCCGGTCCCTGGCCGCCGCCCTGCCCTTGCTGGAAAGCACCCGCCGCTGCGGCCTGCTGCGCCAGGGCCTGCTGCTGCGCGGAACGCTCCAGAACCTCTTCCAGATACCCGCGAAATACCAGGATTTGCGGCTCACTCAGAAGTCCGAAATTGTCGTCCTGCACGAAGGCCTGGAGCTTCTGCGCGTGCTCGAAGTACCCTCCCGGCTCCGCAGGAGATCCATCCGGCACGCCGTTGGCCAGAATGGTGCTGATCGCTTCCTCGGCGAAGATGCGCGGCTTCATGGCCTCGGGATTAGGTGCCTTCAGGTATTGGTCCGGGTCCTGCCCATGCGCGAAGCCGAACTCCCGGAACAGCCTGTAGATACCCTCACCGTCGATAATACCTAGCTGGACAGCGATCTCGCTCACATAGGTGCTCATCAGGGCCTGGATGCTGCCCTGCATGGCGGCCTTGGAGGCGTTCAGGACGTTAGCCTTGAAGTCGAAGATGAAGGTTCCTGTCACGTCATCCTTGGTCATTTCG
>DATIPO010000407.1:0-1594 GCA_035471925.1 Acidobacteriota bacterium | reverse complement strand
GGGAGCCTCACCCCATTCTTTGAACCGGTCATAGAGCTAAGGGACAGCAAGGCGGTCTGTCAGCCAGCGGCGTGATGGATCTACTTCTGATCTTCCGGGTTTGATATTTTCTCCGAGCGAGCGAGGAGAAAATATCGATGAGCCGAAAACGAGGCCGACCCTACACCCCCAAGTTCAAGTTCCAGGTGGTCCTGGAAGCCCTGCGTTCGGAGCGCACGGAAGCCGAGGTGGCCCGAGCCTACCAGGTCCACCCGGTCACCTTGTCGAAATGGAAGAAGCAGTTTCTGGAGAAGGGCTGCGAAGTCTTCGCCGGCAAGGAGTCCGACCGCGAATACGAAAAGCGGATCGCCGAGCTGGAGCGGATGGTGGGACGCAAGGAACTGGAGATCGCCCTTTTAAAAAACTTCTTGGAAGGGAGCTGAGCGTGGAGGAGAAAGTGCAGATGGTGCGCGAAAACCGCTCCCGCTTCGGGCTGAACCGCTGTTGCCGGGCCTTGGGGCTCTCCAAAGGCACCTGGCATTACCGTAACCAGCCTCGGCCAAGAGACGGGTTGGGCGAGAAGGTGAAGCACCAGCTCCGCAGGATCCTGCGCGAGCATCCCGACTACGGCAGTCCGCGGATCACCCCGGAGCTGAGCGAGCGGCTCAATAGGCCGATCAACCACAAGCGGGTTTCCAGACTTCTAAGGGAGAACGAATGGGGGCTGATGCGGTGTTTGCCCAAGTACAATCCGGGCCCGGTCAACCGGGTCTTGCAGCAGTGCCGCGGAAAGCTCGACTTGGTGCGCGGACGCAGCTTCGGACCTCTGGAGATGCTCAGCACCGACTTCACCGAATTGCTCTATGCGGGGGGCCGGAAGAAGGCCTGGCTGATGGCCATGCATGATCCCGAGAGCCGCTGGGTGCCCGCCTGGGCCGTGGAAGCGAACCGCAATACCGACATGGCCCTCAAGTGCTGGAAGCGCTGCAAGCGCAGCCTCAGCAAGCAGAGCGTTGCAGTGGAGGGAATCATCGTCCACCACGATCAGGATTCGGTCTTTAAAAGCCACCGATGGCTACGCCAACTGCTGATCAAAGACGGCGCCAGAGTCTCCTATTCCGAGAACGGCGCCCGCCACAACCCTTGGATCGAATCGCTGTGGGCCCGGCTCAAGACCGAGGCCCGTTCGCTGATCCAGGAGGCCGAAACGCTGCACGAACTCAAAAGAGTCATCGACCGGCGCTTCGTGTACCACAACGACAGGCGGCGCCACACTGCGCTGGACAACACGCCGCCTAAGGAGTATCTAATCAACCACAAGGAGAGAATATCGACCCGGCTCCTTAGCCAGAATTAGCTACCTAACCGGTTCGAATCTCGGGGGAAGGATCCCAGTCGCAGCCACGTATCAGGGTGGAAGCCGAGGCAGTCTTGGTCATCCTGGCATCCGCAGAAGCCGGTTACCTATCGCTCTTGAGTTCGGAGGCGCTCGAGTATGAAGTGTCTCGCACTCCGGATCGGAGGCGTCAGCATGAGGTTTTGGCCATCTTGGCGCTTGCCGAGGAGCGGTTCGAGGTAACGGCAGAGATTGGGAAGTTGGCTGAGTCCTTCGATG
>DATIPO010000406.1:0-10571 GCA_035471925.1 Acidobacteriota bacterium | reverse complement strand
TGTCCCGGGGGTTGGCCGAGTTGGCGGCGGGCAATTGGGAAGAGTCCGAAGCGAACCTTGACCAAGCGCTCAAACTGGATCCTTCCAATGCCAAGGCCCTTTATGCCATGGGACTTCTGCGGCAGGCCCAAAAACGCATCGAGGACGCCCAGGGATTCTTCGAAAGAGCCTTAGCCGAAGATCCCGATTACTGGGACGCCCTCACCGAACTGGGCGCGATTCACTACACCGCGGGCCGCTACAAAGAGGCCCAGGAGGCCTTTCTGCGCACCATCGAACTGCGTCCCGACAGCCACATCGGATACCGCAACCTGGGCGGAATTCTCATGTTGCTGGGGGACCTTTCGGGGGCCGCGGCCAATTTTCAGAAGTCCCTGGAGATCCGGCCCGAAGCCGCCGCTTACTCCAACCTGGGGACCCTTCAGTTCTTCAGGGGTCTTTACGCCGAATCGGCGGCGGCCTACGAGAAGGCTATTGAACTGGGCGCCGGCGACTATCTGATTTGGGCCAATCTCGGCGACGCCTACCGCCAGCTTCCTCAATCGGCTGAAAAGGCCGAGGACGCTTTCCAGATCGCCATCCAGAAAATGCGCGAACTGCTCGAGGAAACTCCCGAGGATCCCACCTTGATAGTGCAACTGGCCGTGGCGCTGGCCAAGTCAGGCCGGTCGCAGGAAGCGCTGCAGGTGGCCGAGTCCGTACCCGACTCGGCCGTTGGAGGTGACGTCCAACTGCGCTATCTGCTGCTGCTGACGGATGAACTGGCCGGAGAGAGGGAGAAGGCTCTTGCATCGCTAGGGGGCCTCTTGCAGGCCGGCTATCCCTTGCAGATGCTCAAGAACGATCCCGAACTGGCTGAGATCCGCAAAGATCCCCGCTACCATCGGATCGTCACCAGGGCGGCCGCCCAAGACCAGCGATAAGAGCCCTCCCCCCGTTTAGCCCCCTCCGCTACTCCCGCCCGCCGATAATCAATGTTGGATCGACCTGCCAGGTAACAGGGCTCCCAACAGGGCTCCCGCTATCGTCGGTATCCTGGGCCGTCAGGGAGACGCTGACCTTGTAGGTGTATTCCTCGGTCGGTTGCAGGGCACTATTGAAATTGAAGTCCGGCAACGCCCAATGGCTCCCTTGATCCTGCAAGGCTGCGCTGTGTCCCCAACCACCTTCGCCACTGGCAAAGTGATGGCTATACTGGATCTGATTCTGTTGATCCTGGACCGGGCTCCAGCCCTGCCCTACGAAGGGCGAGGGGGTACCCCTATCGTAGGCAATCGTGACGGTGACATCCACCTCGAGCGAGGAGGTGGTGCCAGGGGGTCCTGTGGGGCCAGTTGTCTCGGAAAGCTCCCAGAAGGCGAAAGCCATGCTGTCGCTTAGCGGAACTCGGTCCGGAGCGCCCGGCGGGCCCGGCTGGTGGTGCCAGCCTCCGGCACTGGATGAGAAACCATAAACCAGAGTCAAGTCGCTCTGATTCAGCCAATTGAATCCAAATCCCATTCCTTGTTCGGCCATGTCAAGTCTCCTTCCTGTTTTTTCGGCGTAATTGTGCCCGCTATTCCCGTCCGCCGATGATCAGAGTCGGGTCCATGAACCACCTGCGGGTGGTGCTTCCATCCGAAAAGGTGATGGCAATGCTGACCTCGTAGGTACAGGTGGACCGCTGCAGGGCGCTGTTGAAGGTCAGTGGACCCACCGACCATCCGGTCCCGTGTTGCTGCAGTCCGGCGCTCCAGCCGTTCGGCTGCCCAGTGGCGTCGAGTTCGTAGGTCTTTTCCTGCGTCTTGTTGGTTGGGGCTCCCCACCCCCCGATGGGATTGTAGATGGACCCTTCAGTGCACTCGAAGGTGATCTCCACCTCCTTCAGCAGCATGGTCGAAGGATCGGTTTCGGACGTCTCGAAGAAGCTGAAATACAACTGATGACGCGCGTCGATGGTGTCCGAAGCGCCAGGTCTCTGCTCCCAGCTTCCGCCATCGTCGGTGGCGAACCCATAGGTTATGATGCTAGGGTAGTTCGCCCAGTCGAATCCGCAGTCCAGTGCGTCTGCCATTGATCTGTCTCCTTGATCTGGGGGCTTAAGTCGGGCCCCGTTCCAGTCAGGGACTTGGATGGGACCGCCCTCATCCGAGGTCCGCTGAAGCGTTTAATTGGTCTGCCAGCATGCGCCAAGCTCCAAGTCATGTCCTGACGAAAGTCAAACCGATGGCCAACGGTTCCCAAACGGCGCTCAAAAGAGGCAAGTCAAGTTGTTTAACTCAAGTCTTTGCCGAAGCGAAGGTCCGGTGTTACTCTCCTCGGCAGTAGAGCTCGAAAAAGGTGACCCAAGGAACGGAGACTTGCAACAGGAGATACGGGTAGGAGAGTGGACCGTCCGGCCTGAGCTGAATCTGCTGGAACGGGGCGGCAAGCGCATGTCGGTTGAGCCTCGGGCGATTCAGTTGTTGCTCCATCTCATCCGCCACGCGGGCCAGGTGTGCAGCCGCGACGAGCTTCTCGAGCAGGTGTGGGGAGGCGCATTCGTCTCCGACGAGGCCCTCAGCAACGCCGTGGCCAAGCTGCGCAAGGCCTTGGGAGACGACCCGCGCGATCCCGCCTATATCCAAACCATTCCCAAGAAGGGCTACCGGCTTTTGGCCGAAGCGGAGTGGGAAGAGGAGACACAAGGTGAGCCGGAGGAGAGTCGGCAAGAAGAGCGCTTCGAGATCATCGACAAGGTCGGAGAGGGGCGCATGGGCGAGGTTTTCCTGGCCCGGGACCGGGTTCTTCGACGGCGGGTGGCGCTCAAGCTGCTGGCGCCCTCCCAAGAGAGCTCTAAGGCCGTCCGCCGCATGTTGCGCGAGGCGCGGGTGGCGGCCTCGCTGCAGCATCCCGCCATCTGCTCCATCTTCGACTGCGGAGAGTTTCAGGGGCGTCCTTACATCGCCATGGAGTACCTGAAAGGACGCACCCTGCAGCAGCGCCTGCAAGCCGAGCATCGCCTCCCCCCCGAGGAGGTCCTGCACTTGGCCGACGAACTGTGCCGGGCGCTGGACGCGGCCCATCAACGTGGCATCCTGCACCGCGGACTCAGTCCATCCAACCTGATGATCACGCCTGAGGGCTCGGTCAAGATCATGGACTTCGGTCAAGCCCGGCGGCTGCCCCATTCTCAAGCCCCCGACCAGGACTGGTCGACCACCCTCTCGGAAGTCGGCGATCTGGCCGGCGAATATGCCTACCGTTCGCCGGAGCAGATCACTTCGCATGAGGACCTCGACGTCCGCTCAGATATTTTCTCGCTGGGACTGATACTCTACGAATGCCTTTGCGGCCGCCATGCCTTTGAGGGAAAGACGGCGGTGGAGACGGCGGTTTCCATCCTCTCCGACCCGCCGCCGCGCGAGGCCGACTTCCCTTCCCAGGTGCCGTCCCGACTGCGCAAGCTGGTCCTGCGGATGCTCTCACGCCAACCCCGCGAGCGCCCCCCTTCGATGAAGGCGCTGCGCCGCCGCCTGGCCGAGATTCAGTCCCCGGCCCAGCGCCGACGATGGCTCATCTGGACGACGGCCCTGCTGCTCGTCGTTATGGTGCTGCTCTACCTTGCGGTTCTTGACCCTTAGGAGCTGGCCGTCGCCGGGCTGATTACGGTTCTGATGGCGCCATGGAGCCGCGCGGCAACGCAGCAGGACCGGTCCTACTCGCGTCCGCCGATGATAAGGGTCGGATCCACCGCCCAGCGGCGGGTCTCGTCCCCGTCCTCGACGGAGATGGCGATGCGGACCTCGTAGGTGCAAGTCGTTTCTTGCAGGTCGGGATTGAAGGTAAAGGGTCCCAGCGACCAAGCTGTGCCGCGCTGTTGCAGCCCGGCGCTCCAGCCGTCCTTTTGGCCGGTGGCGTCGACCTTGAAGGTCCCGTTTTGGAAATCGTTCTTGGCCGGCCCCCAGCCCACAATCGGATCGAAGACGGATCCGTTTTTGCACTGAAATGAAATGGCCACGTTCTTCATGGTCAAGGTGGAAGGATCCGATTCGGACGTCTCGAAAAAGCTGAAGTACATCGGGTGGGAAGCGTCAATGGTGTCCGAAGCGCCGGGCCGTTGCTGCCAGGTTCCGCCGTCGTCGGTGGAGAATCCGTAGGTCAAGGTCTTGATGTCCGGTTTGGTCCAATCGAATCCGCAGTCCATTGCATCTGACATGATAGGTCTCCTTTCGATGGGGCCGAATCCACCCCGGTTCTCTCAGCGGACCTGGAGCGGTTCGCCTCACCCAAGCACCCCTGAAGCATTCAAAGTCGCCCACAGCATAAGCCACCCGCCGCGCAGTGTCCTGACGAAACGCCAACGAATACCCAACGGTTTCCTAACGGCCCCACCGAAAGGCGGCAATAGCTGTTCGAGTCATCAATTAGCCAGCTTCAGGCTTGCCAAACGATTTAGGCTGACGCCTTCTTCGGCAGCCTGGATGACCAGACGGCGGTGGAGTTCAGGTGGGATGCGGACGAGGAAACGGCCGCTGTAGCTCTTACCCGCGAGCGGCTCGGGAGGAGTTTCACCCGTTTCCTTCATGTCCTCAACCGCATCGGCAACGACACTGCGAATCCCCTTGAGGGCCTTTTCCGGTGTCTCCGCCAGCCAGCTCAGGCTTTGGAATTCGGCACAAAGACCAACATACTCCCCGTCTTCCTCCGACCAGATTACCCGGTAGCTGTAGCGGTCATTCTTCAATTCCATTCTCGGTCTCCAATCTGTCTATGGCTCTCAAAACCTGCCTGACCTGATAGGGTTTGGCCATGCCTTTGCGGTTCTGGATGTTGACTCTCGGGTTTCCTCTCCAGGGAGTTCTGTATACGCAGTGACTTGTACCCCTGTGTCGAGGCTTCCCGAAATAGTGGTCACAAACCTTGCGCAGGTGAACAAACTTCACTCCGCTAGGATTCGAGCGGATTCTGGCCAGCAGGTCCTCGACTTTCGCCATAGCTTATATAGTATCGATAATGATACCGCAAAATCAAGCCGCTTGCCCCAGCTTGCCCCAAGACAGTGACGGTTCATCCCCTGGCCGAGCGGCGTCCTGCACACAGAGGGCAACGCCGTCTGACGATCGGCCCCAGGTGCGGGTGAGACGGCCTAGGAGGGCTTGACGCCTTCAGCCCAACAGATGCCGTACCACAAGGCGGCGTCGGGTCTTTGCTTCCAGGAGCGGAGTCCCTCGATGGCGGCCTCGAAGACGGCGGGGTCGAGCAGGGATTCCTTGAGGATGGTTTCTTGAGCGCCAAGCAGGACGCCGATCAGGTTCTCGGCCACCAGGGGAAAGACGCTCTGGTGGGCGCAGCCGCCGAAAAACACGATGGAATTGCGGACCTGCTTCAGCCCCGCCTCGTGCAGCAGAGCCACCAGGCGGCGTCCCACGAAGGGGTCGTTGCCCAGCCGGTCGTAGGAGCGCAAGTAAGCCTGCCACAGTGCGGGAAACCCGGCGGGTTCGGGTGTGGGATTGAAGGTGGAATGGTCGTCGTCGGAGAGGACGATCCGGCCTCCGGGACGCAGGCCCTTCGCCATTTGCCCGATAATGTCGGCGGGGTTGGGCACGTGCTCGAGCAGAAAGCGGGCGTGCACCACGTCGAAAGACTCGATCTCGTCGTCCTGTAGCGGAATATCCAAAGCGTCGCCTTGGCGAAATTCCAGCGGAATGGGCTCTTGAGCTTGCTGCTGAGCAGCGTCTAACAGCCGCGAGGCGGCGGCGATTTGGTCAGGGTCGCGTTCAATGCCCAGCACCTTTCCTTGGGGAGCCACGATCCGGGCCATGATTTGGGCGAACTGTCCCAGTCCGCTGCCCACGTCGAGCACCCGCTGGCCGCGCTGCAAGTCCATCTGACGCAGATAGTCCTCGTTGAGGATTTCATTGAGAATCGAGAGCCGCTCCTGTTCTTCCGGCCGGGAGCCGTGAATGTACTGGGCTGTCTTCTGAACTGTGCTGCTCATCTTGACATGGACGGACAGGATACGAGCCGAGTTCAGTTTTATGCTTCGAGTCAACATATAGCGGCCCCGCTGTCAACGTAAGGTCATCTTCGCCCCGACTGACACAGAATTCTCTTGCAAGGCAGAATCGACTTCGGCGATAATATGCGGGTATTCGTCTTGGCGCCCGATTGGCGGACGCATGAACGAGACGAGGAGGAAGTTCGCTTCGCATGCCTTGGCGGTTGTCCCGACCGCCCCATCGACGCTCTTATCACCCCAATGAAACTAAAAGCCACTGTCGCGTCCGCCGTTGTGTGGGCATGGCTGGCGCCCCTGGCGGCCCAAGCGGTCCGGACAGTGCCTCTCGACAGCTTCGCCATGGCCTATTCCCCAAGCCGCAACCAGCTCTACGTAGCGGTGGCCAAGAGAGCAGCACAACGTCCCGGCACCGTGACCATCGTGAATCCCCTCTCTGGAGCCATCGGAGCTTCCCTGCCCTTGGAGGCCGATGCTTGGACGCTGGCCATCACGCATGACGAACGCTACCTCTACGCGGGCTTGGTGGGGGGCCTGATCGCCCGCATCGACCTGCGGACGTTTACCCGCGATCTGACCATCTCCACCGCACCGTCCGGGGTAGAGGACCGGGTCATCGTGGAGATCCATCCCTTCCCCGACCGCCCCGGCTCCTTCGTGGCCAGTGTCGCGCAAAACGGGCTCGGCCCCTACCAAGCCGTCCTGGCGGTCTTCGACGGGGACGCCATGCGTCCTCGAGTAGCAGGACCGGGACTGGGGGTCGTCCGCTTCGCTTTCGGCGCCGACTCCTCGACGATCTGGGGTCACAACAGCGCCGACACCGGATTCGATTTCTATGGCTTCGCCATCGACGATGAGGGGATCTCAGTCGTGACCGATCCCTACAAAGGCCTTTATTTCGGCTTCCTCGTCAAGCTGCTCTTCCGGGACGGACTCCTTTACACCAGCAACGGCCGGGTCGTCGACCCGTCGAATCGGTCCATAGAGGGACGTTACTACAGCTTTGAGGCTCTTTTTGCCAGATCCTTTGACATCGACTGGGCACGAGAGCGCGTCTACTTCCCTTCCCGCTCAGGGTACGACTTCTATCTGGCCGAGTTCGACCTGCGGACCTTCCGCCGCCTGGGCGACTTCGTGGCCAATTCCTCTGAGGTACGGGTTCCCTGGACACCTGAGCAGACATTTCTGTGCGGGTCGGTGCTGGTGATGGGCGGCTACGGACCGGAATATCCCTTCATCACGCTTTTCCCCACCTCTCTCATCCGGCCCGTGTCCCCATGGCAGCGGCCGCCCCAGCAGCCTCTGAGCGACGA
Organism: Acidobacteriota bacterium; assembly: GCA_035471925.1. Classification (GTDB taxonomy): domain Bacteria; phylum Acidobacteriota; class UBA6911; order RPQK01; family DATIPO01; genus JANQFM01. The sequence continues at coordinate 3,281 of DATIPO010000406.1, read as the reverse complement.
ACTTCGCCGCATTCCGCTGGAGAACAACACCATCGTCTATGACGCCCGGCGCAACCGCATCCTGGCCAGCACGCCCAACTGGGCTTCGACCATCGGCAACAGCCTGCTGCCCATTGACCCGGTCAGCGGACGGGTGGGAGACCCCGTCTGGATCGGCTCCGACCCTTGGCAGATGGCGATTTCAGATGACGGCCAATTCCTTTACGCCGGCCTCTATTCAGGATGGGCCGTGCAGCGCGTCCGCCTGCAGGACCTCTCCCCCGACCTGCGCGTCCCCCTCTACGCCGAAGATGACTGGGGTTGGGGACGCCTCCCCACCCGCGTCAACCAGGTGCTGCCCTATCCTGGCCGCCCGGAGTCGTTCGTGGTGGTTCGTGCCGCCGGGCCCGGTGCCGGCCCCGACTTGGTGCCCCAAGGGATTGCCGTTTACGACGGACCAGCGCAGCGCCACGCAGCGACGGGAGAGCTTCCCTTCGAAAACCAAGTCTGGTGGGCCCAATGGGACACAAGCGGCCAGGCGCTGTATGCCTTCCCGAATTTTGGGAAGGTGGCAGTCCATGAAGAGGGTGTCGATTTCCGCTCCTCGACCCGAGGCGCGGCACAGATGGTCCAGTTGACCGACCTGATGGGCTGCCAGTACGACCTCTGCTTCACGCCCTCAGGCGATGTCATCGACGGACGCTCTGAGGAAAGACTGGGACGCTTCGCCTTCGATCCTTATGACCGCGACTACTGGCCCGCTGAGTTTATCGTTCCCGACCTGGACCGAGGTCTGGTCTATTTCCTCTCCGATGTCGGCAAAGTGCGCTACGGCGACTGGCGGCTTCACGTCGAAGCTTTCCATCTTCCCAGCTTTGAGCGGGTTGGCCACTTCTTTATCGAAAACGCCGCTCCTCCCACCGGCTTTCTCATGTGGGGAAGCGACCAGATGGCGGTCAGCACTTGGGACGAGGTGGTCCTCTTTCCCCTCTCGAAGCTGCACAGCCGTCCGCATGTCCAGCCGCCCGTGGCCGAAGACCTGCGCTCGCCCGTCCGCTGGGTGTTTCCTTTTGTGGAGCAGGACTACCGGCGTTTCACGGGATTCGCTGTTTCCAACCCCGTTCCCGAATCGGTCCAATTGGGGCTGATCGCTTACTCCGCGGACGGTGATCCCAATCCCATACCCAACAACCGGCAGCAACTCAACCTGTTGGGCGGGCAGCAATGGAGCAGGCTGGGAAGCGAGATCTTCAACTGGCCATACTCGCTGAGCAACATGTGGTTCGAACTGGGCGGAGACAATCCGGCACTGCCGGGAGGTTTCTTCCTCACCCAGCACGGCGACGGCCTGGACGGCGCCGTCGCCCAAAACGAACCCCCGCCGGTCCTCTACTTTCCCCGTGTCGTGAGCGGCGAGAACCGTTTTCGCGGCCGGACGCCCCGCAGCGAACTGCACCTTGTCAACCCCAACGGCTATGCCGTGCGGGTGAAGCTGACCCTCACGGGAACGGTCCGCTCGCCCTCTAACTGGCCCAAGGACCGCGTCTATCATTTCGACCTTCCCGCTTACGGCTCGACGGTCGAAGAACTGCGGCAGAGGAACTCCACTGTCGACTACCTCAGCGCCCACATCAAGGTCGAAGTGGATCAGGAACGGGGGAGCCTGATCGGTTTCCAGATCATCCGCCTGGAGGGCGAACCGGAAACGCTGGTGGCCTTCAACGCCATCACGCCCTCTGAGGCCACCGCCCTCTTCTCGGCCCAGCTCGCCCACGGGCCCGGCATCTTCACCAACCTGAAGCTGGTCAACACCTCCGACCAGGCGCGGCACATCGTCTTGACAGCGGTAGCCGACAACGGTTCGCTGCTGGCCCAGCCCGTCGACTTGGCGCTGGAAGCGGGCGATGCCCTCGACGAGGATGTCGACGTGCTCTTCGCCTTTGCGCCTTCGGTCCTGGTCACCGGATCGCTGCGAGTCGAAGCCAACGGACCGGGCGTCATCGGAAACGTCTTGTTCGGAGAGCCCCACGACCTCGACTTCGCCAGCGCCTTGAACCTGGAAAGCGCTCCCTTCCGCGAGGCTGTCTTTAGCCACCTGGCCAACCTGGAAGACTTCTTCACCGGCCTGGCCCTCTACAACCCCTCGGACGAGAACGCTCAGGTCACCCTCGAGGTTTACACCGCTGAAGGCGTCCTGTCAGGCTCGACCGGCTTCGTCCTCCCCCAAGGCGCCCGCCTTTCCCGCCTGCTGACGGAACTGGTGCCCGCCACGGAAGGCCAAGCCGGAGGCTACATCCGCCTCCGTGCCACCCAGCCCGTGGTCGGCCAGCAGCTCTTCGGAAACACCGCCCTCACCCACTTGGCCTCCGTCCCCGCCCAGCGGATGGAGTGATGGAGGCCACGGGAGAATGGAGCACACGGGCAGCCATCATCGCGTCCTCTTCCGCAAGTAGGTGGGAGTGAGGCGGGAGAGCTTCGGCTTTCGTGAGGTGGTCACGATTTGTGTGAGCCTCCGGCCCAGCCGCACCTCGGCAGTGCCCAGAGGGCGTCATGACTGAACCCGGGAATGCAGGCAGGTTCGGGCGGAGCGCAGGAGGTGGCGCGACTGTACCTTTCATTGGAGGCCGACGTTGAAGTCACTCCGGCGGACATGTCCTGCCTTTGCTTCACGCCGGGCGGGCTTCGACGACGCTGACGACCGACTCGGTGGGCACGATGTCGGTCAGTTTGAAGCCGCTTTGACGCAGGAGGCGGGCGTAGTGGGCCTCGTCGCGCTCCAGACCTCCGGGGACCATCAGCATGACCATGTCGAAGAGCTTGGCCGGGTCGGGACCGTTGCCCTCCGAGATGACGGCCTCGACGATGAGCAGGCGTCCGTCTTCGGGGATGGCCCGGCGGCAGTTGCGCAGGATCTGAGTGGCCTGCTCATCGTACCAGTCATGGATGATGTGGCGCATCATGTAGGCGTCCGCCCCTGCGGGGATGGCCTCGAAGAAGTTGCCCCCAACGAACCGGCAGCGATCGCCCAATCCGTTTGCCATCAGGGCGGATCTGTTTCGCTCGATGACGTGCGGCTGGTCGAAGAGAATGCCGTTGAGGTCTGAGTGCCGCTCGAGCGCGCTGGACAAGGCCGAGCCGTTGCCTCCGCCGATGTCGGCCAGGGTGCCGAAGGGGCCGAAGTCGTAGGCGTCCAGCACGGCGTCGGTTTCGCCTCCGTGGATGCAGGTCATGGCGGCGTCGAAGATGGCCGCTTCCTCGGGATTCTCGGCCAAGTGTTCGAAGATCGGCTTGCCGTGAGCCTT
>DATIPO010000405.1:0-4827 GCA_035471925.1 Acidobacteriota bacterium | reverse complement strand
GTCCGCAAGGAACCGCAGAATCCCGTGGAAGCGCTCCAGCAGGCCGTGGAGGAGGCTAACCGCAGCATTTTCGAGTCTCAGGCGCGCAATCCCGAATACCGCGGCATGGGCACGACCATCACGGCCCTCCTCTTGGATTCTCCCCAAAGCTGGCTCGTCCACGTGGGCGACAGCCGTCTCTACCGCTGGTCGCAGCGGGAGGGGCTGGAGCAGGTCAGCAGCGACCATTCCCCCGTCTACCGTCTTTACCAGCAGGGAATGCTGGAAAAAGACCAATTGCGCCGACATCCCCACAAGAATCTGCTCGACCGTTCGCTGGGTGTCATGCCCACGGTGGAGCCCGACGTCTTCCCCGTGCAGCTTCACCAAGACGACCTCTTTCTCCTCTGCAGCGACGGCTTGAGCGACGAGTTGTCGGATCGTGAAATTGCCGAAATCATGGAAGAAGACGAACTGGAAGCCTGCGCCGACCGGCTGCTGGCTCAGGCCAAGGCCACCGGCGGACGCGACAACATCAGCCTGATCTTGCTCCGCATCCTAGAACTTCCCGAAGACAAAGACCGCTAGGCGCCAACTAAACCCTGAAAGCAATCAATTTCCCGCCGTTACTGCTTTGGCTTGGCTGGGGGCCGGCTCCTGCAAAGCGGCCTGGACGGTGGCGCGGGCCAGCAAGTCGACCGAATCGAAGATCTTGAGGGTGGTCATGAGGCGGTCTTCCACCAAGCCCAGTTCGGTGCAGCCGAAGATCGCGGCCTGAGCCCCGTGGGAGGCCAAGTTTCCCAGAGCTTCCTGCAAGAGCGAAGCGGCCTGTGGGAAATGGTCGTGTCCGGCCTTGAGAAGGTCGATGCTCTCCTGCACCTTCTCCTGCATATGGGCGTCGGGTAAGACCAGTTCCAGCCCGCGGTCGGCCAGTGGCTTCTCATAAAGTCGGTAGCGGACGGTCGAGCGGGTCCCCAGCACTCCGGCCCGGCCTCCCCGACCGAGCGCGTCCACAACGCCTTGGGCGGTGATGTCCACGATGTGCAGCAGCCGGGTGCTTGGCTCCAGCGCCTGGCGCATCTCCTTGAAGAAGTAGTGGGCGGTGTTGCAGGGGATGGCGATGACTTGAGCGCCCCATTGCTGCAGGTTGACGACGGCCTTGGTCAGGTCAGGGACGGGAGAGGGCCCGCGCCCCGCCAGGTAGTCGCTGCGGTCAGGCGTAGCACAGGCGCTGTAGAGGATGACGTCGGGGTGCTCTTGATCTTTGCGGGCGGGTGTGAGCTCGATCAGTCGGCGGTAAAAGGAACATCCCGCTTCGGGTCCCATTCCGCCAAGTATGCCGACGGTTTTATGCACTTCGATCCGTATCTCCGAAGCCGCCGGAGCAGCCGCTTTCCTGCCCAATCGTCCGCGTCCCTGTCCCGGACGCGGGTGCGTCCTATTCGGGACGGATATTGCACCGGCGCAGGAAACGCTTGTCCTGCTCGGTCAGGTTCCACTTGCGGGGCGGCGCTTTACGCCGGCGTGCGGGAACCAATTGGGTCTGGGACTTGTCTTTTCCGTCCTTGGCCATGATCTCACTCTATAAGAGGTGATCTGCTGTTTGTTTGGCGGCATATTCAATCATCGAGCCCTGACGGGGGCCGGTCCGGCAAGCCGCCTCTCTATCCTAAACGACGCTGCCCAAAGGAAAAAGTTCAAGAGAAAATTTATTTCTCCTCCACATTCAGCAACTGCTCCAGAAAACGCGAAGCCGCCGCGTATACCCCGGGAGCCTCGCTTTCGCGAGGACCGGCCACATTAAGAATGCCGACCTGATGTGCTCTCAGCCACTCTTTGATTGCTTTTTTCTTGGGAGGGCGCTCCAGATCGACGACGCGGCAGGGACGCCCCTGCCTGCGGGCCACTTCGAGGGTCAGATCGGTCCCCCGAGAGCGGGCTTGCGGCAAGGTGAGGACCAGGGTGGCGTCTGAATCGCGGACGTTCCACTCGGTGCGTTGGCTGCTTTCGGCCGAGGGCGTCTCACGCAGGGGATAGGCCGGGTCAATGGCCCCGTCCTCGGCCCGCCGGCCGCGCGGACACCAGCCGCCGCGGGCCAAGCCGGCCTCTGAGGCGCGGTCGAGAGCCGCCCGGTCGACGCCGCTTTGGCCGCCCGAGACGATTTTGCCCAACTGCCTTATAGCCACCGGCTTCTCTCCTCTTCCCGACCACAGTGCTGCCCTCCTTAACCCATCGGTCGGGGAGAACGGAAACATGAGCGCCGACTGGACGCCCAATCGGCCTTGCAGTCCGGGGAAGTGGCTCAGTCGATCTTGAAGACGCGCACTTTATTGGCCCGTTCGTCGGTGACGTAGGCGAATTGTTCGTCGCTTGAGAGCTCGACGTCGATGGGCTTCTTGCCGGCCTTGACCGAAGCCAGCCTTTGCAGCTCAGGCGAGTAGAGGCTGAGCATTCCTTGGCCGCTTTCGACCACGAAAAGGCGCCCCTGGGAATCGACGGTCATCGAGAAGGGCTTCTCTCCCACCGGCACGCGCCGGGTTTCCCTGAGGTCGAGGACGTCGATCACCGAGAGGTCGTTGGTGTCGGCGTTGGAGACGTAGAGGGTGGCGCCGTCTTTGGAAAAAGCCAGTCCGTTGGGCTTGAGTCCCACCGGGATCTGCTTGATGACTTCGCGGGTGTTGGAATTGATGACCCAGATTTCATTGGAGCCCGCACAGGCCACGAAGAGGCGGTCGCCCAAAGGAGAGACGGCGGCCGCCATGGGGGCGATGCCCACATCGCGGCTGCCCACGATGCGGTGGCTGGAGGTGTCGATGAAGTCGATGCGTCCGATCTTGCCCCGTCCGAAGTTGGTCACGAAGGCGATCAGGCCTCCCGGCGACATGGTGATGTTGCTGGGACGTCCGCCCACCTTGATGTCGTCGACGATCTGGTGAGACTGGGTGTCGATGACTTTGACCAGGCCTTTGCGGTTGGTCACGAAGATCTTGTCTCCAGAAGGAGTGACGGCGATGCCGACCGGTTCGTAGCCGCCATAGAACTTGGTGTCGGCTTGGCGGCTGGCTTCTTTCATGACCACCACGTCGCTGTCGGCGAAGCAAGTGATATAGACGGTCCCCGAAGGGGTGTGGATGGCGGCGTAGAGGGGTGCCTTGCGGGTCTTGATCTCGTCGACTTGGGTCAGATTGGCGGCTGGCGCCAAGCAGGTCAGAGCTGCCATGGCCAGCAGTCCGATGGCGATTCTGCGCATCATGTCTCGCTCCTGTCAGATCCTTTGTGTCACTTCGTTGCCGCTTGGCCCAGGGAAAGCCCGCTCACGAACGGCGGGCCTGATGAGCCAGCAAGGTGTTCTTCACCAGGTGGGCGATGGTCAGCGGCCCCACGCCCCCGGGCACGGGCGTCAGAGCGCCGGCGCGTCCCAGCGTATCACGGGGATGAACGTCGCCCACCAGGGCGTATCCTTTCTCCTGGAAGCGCTGAAAACGCGGCGAGTCCTCACCGAAGAGGCTTCTGGCTTGTTCTTCATCTTCGATGCGGTTCATGCCCACGTCGATCACCGCGGCCCCTTCCTTTACGAATTCACGGGTCACCAGCGCGGTGCGTCCCACGGCTGCGACCAGGATATCGGCCCGGCTGCATACTTCAGCCAAGTTGCGGGTCCGCGAGTGGCACAGGGTGACGGTGGCATGACTGTGCAGCAGCAGCAGGCCCATGGGCTTGCCCACGATGTTGCTGCGTCCGATGACCACGGCGTTGGCTCCCTTCACCTCGATGTTCTCGCGCCTCAGCATTTCCATGATGCCCATGGGCGTGCAGGGCGCCAGGGTAAAGTCGCCGATACAGAGGCGTCCCACGTTGATAGGATGAAAGCCGTCCACGTCCTTGGCCGGATCTACCGCTTCCAGCACCTTCCTCTGATCGACGTGCGCGGGAAGGGGAAGTTGCACCAGAATGCCGTCGACCCGATCGTCCTGGTTGAGCCGGCCGATGACTTCCAGAAGCTGCTCGGTGGTGATGGAGTCCTCGAAGAGCAGGCTTTCTCCGCGTATACCCAGTTCCTGGCAGGCTTTGGTCTTGCTCTTGACGTACACTTTGGAGGCTGGGTTGTCTCCCGCCAGAATCACCGAGAGGCCGGGAGAGAGGTTCTTCGCTTCGATTTCACGGCCCACCTCGTCACGGATTTGGCGGCCGATTTTCTTTCCGTCCAGAATTCGAGTTTGCATAGTCTTCAGATCCATATCTTTAGGGTCAAAGATGGTATCACGTCCACAGGTCCGAACCGAGCGCCTCAGGGGGTCCGGTTTGAGCTGCTGGTTTCCTTATTCCACCCTTACCAGGGTTCGTTTGGCTAAAGGGCTCAACCCAGGGTGCCGCTCGGTCGCTGCGCTCCTTCGCTGTACCCTGGGCTAGACTATGGCTCGCTTACAGCGAGCCCCGACTGGATTCCGAGATCCCACGGATCCCAAGGACCAGTTCATGTCGCTTAGGCGCAACCCTGCCCTGTGCTGCCTCTGCGGAGGAGGGCTGGCGCATGGCTTGCCTGCGGCGAGGGCCGACTGGATTTTGAGATTCGGCGCAATTTGCTCCGCGCCGCCTCTGCGGAGGAGGGCCAGTCAATGGCTTGCCTGCAGCGAGCCCGGACTTGACTATGGCAGGGATCCCTAGGCGAGTTCGTTTTCCAGCAAGTGGCGGATGCGGGGCAATCCGCCTAGGGCTTCGGCTGAAAGGAGGGCGCGCTTGAGGCTGCCGCCGATGTATTGCTCGTAGATGAAGTTCTCGCGCACCACGATCTGATAGGCATAGGTGCCCAGAGCCTTGAGCAGGCGTTGAACCGACATGAGCTCGAAT
>DATIPO010000404.1:0-7988 GCA_035471925.1 Acidobacteriota bacterium | reverse complement strand
GCGGAAGCGTTCGTCTCTTCATCCGGGCCTCACATTAGCCCTGCAACCTCCGGCGGACATCTCTAATCGTGTCGGTCAGGATGTCATCGAGGGTGCGCCGGGGTTCCCAGCCGACGGTCTGGCGCAGCCGGCTGATGTCCGGTACGCGCCTCCGCATGTCTTCGAACCCGGCCTGATAGGCTTCCTCGTAGGGGATTCGAATGATCTCCTCCTTGGAACCGACCTTGGCGAGGATCTTCTCGGCCAAGGATTGTATGGAGAGCTCCTCAAGGCCTCCAACGTTGAAGACCCCCCCTATAGCCTCGGGCGAATCGGCCAAGCAGAGGATGGCGGCTACGGCGTCGGCCACATGCAGAAAGCAGCGAGTCTGGCTGCCGTCGCCGTATACCGTGAGCGGCTTACCTTTGATAGCCTGCTCTATCAGGCGGGGAATCACCATACCATAGCGTCCGGTTTGTCTGGGACCCACCGTATTGAAGAGGCGAAAGATGACCACTGGCAGTTCTTTGCTGCGCCAGTAAGCCAGCGCAAGAAACTCGTCCACCATTTTGGAGGCCGAGTAGGCCCAGCGGCTGCGCATGGTAGAGCCGATGACAACATCGTCGCCTTCGCGGAAGGGCACGGAATTCCCTTTCCCGTAAACCTCTGATGTGGAGGCGAGCAAGATCTTTGCACGATAGCGGAGAGCCGCCTTCAGGACGGCTTCCGTTCCTAGGACGTTGGTTTCGATCGAGCGTACCGGTTCGTCCAGGATGAGCCGCACTCCCACGGCGGCTGCCAGGTGGATGACGGCATGGCATTCGCTGGCCAGGCGGTCGAGGACGGTTTCGTTGGTTATGGAGTCGATGGCGAAGCGGAAACGGCTCTGAGGTCCTTTGCCGTATTCTTCCACCAGGTGCTTGATGTTCTGGAATCGTCCGGTGGACAGATCGTCTATGACAGTTACCGAATCGCCTCTTCGGAGCAGCGCTTCGCTTAGATGGGAGCCTATGAACCCGGCTCCCCCGGTGATCAGGTAATGTTTTGTGCAGTCCTCAGCAGCGGGCATCAGTTCCGTTCCGTGAGAAAACCGCGAGAACTCAACAGTATGATGATGCGCCGTGCGTTCTCCTCGGGCAAGGCACCGACAGTGTCCAAGCGGATTTCAGCTGACTGGGGCGATTCGTAGGGATCATTGATACCGGTAAATCCTTGGATCTCGCCTCTGCGGGCCCGCGCATACATTCCCTTGGTGTCTCTTGATTCGCACACCTCGAGAGGCGTATCCACGTAAACCTCGACGAACTGGTCGGGGCCCATCATGGCCCTCACTTCATTGCGGGTCGAGCGGTAGGGGCTCACTGCGGCGCAGATCACCGCCCCGCCGTGGCGAACGATTTCCGACGCCACGAAGCCGATGCGGCGTACATTCGTGTCGCGATCATCGCGGGAGAATCCCAAGCCCTTAGAAAGATGAGTTCTTACGACGTCGCCGTCCAGCACAGTCACTTGGCGCCCGGACTCGAGGAGTAGCGTCGTCAGGACTTCGGCGGTGGTCGATTTTCCCGAACCGCTGAGGCCCGTGAACCAGACGCAGAATCCCTGGCGATCACGGGGAGGATAGGTTTCCGAAAGGATTTCAGCTACTTCGGGTCGTGTGAACCATTCGGGCAGGCGGCGTCCACGGCTCAAGTAATCCTCGCGCACTTGAGTTCCCGACAGGGAGGCGGTCTCCACGCCTTTCGGGACCTTTGGAGCTTCCCGATAGCGGCCCTCCGAGGGGACATAGACCACCTGCTGGAAAGGAACCATCCGTACCCCGATCTCCTCCTCATGTTGCGAGACCAGTTCTTGGGCATCGTAGTGGCCGTAGAAGGGCTCGCCTTTCGAGTCCCTCCCCGGACTGGCATGATCTCTGCCGATGATGATGGCGTTGGCTCCGTAGTTGCGCCGAATAAGGGCGTGCCAGAGCGCTTCACGAGGGCCTGCCATTCGCATAGCCAAAGGCAAGAGCGCCAGCAGAATGTCATCATCACGGTAGTGGTTCTCGGCTAGAGCCTTGTAGCTGCGCACACGCGTGAAGTGATCAACATCTCCCGTCTTGGTCATGCCTACTACGGGATGGAGCAGAAGCGTCGCGTCCAGTTTCCGGGCAGCCCGTTTGGTTAGCTCTTCATGAACTCGGTGCAGCGGATTGCGGGTTTGAAAGGCCACGACGTTGGAGCGGCCCTTGTCTGCCAAGCGTTGACGGCATTGGCGGGGCGTCAGCCTCAGAGGCCGGAAGTCGTAGTGGCTCGGGAGCCGGAGAACGTCCAGATCTCCGCAGATTTGCAGGGGCCCCCAACGGTGCATTTCGGCTACCAGGGGATGATGAGGGTCAGTTGTGCCAAAGACCTTCTCTGCGCATCGAAGCTTGTCCCATTCATAGACTGCTTCCACGGTCAGGACGGCCACCAAGTCGTTCTTGCTGTCGCGCAGCGCCACACGGGAATCCAGACGGATTGGGGCACTGCGTTCAACCGGTAAGGTGACCGGAATAGGAAAGAGCGTCCCGTCGGAAAGCCGCATTTCGTCCACGACCCGCAAGAAGTCCTCTCGGCCCATGAAGCGGTCGAGGGGAGAGAATGCGCCGGTGGCAAGCAACTCCAAGTCGCACAGGGCACGGTCTGAGATTTGGATGGACGGCAGACGCCCCGCCTGAGCCTTGAGCTCTTCCAGGTGCGCCTCAGCCACCATCAAATTGACAAGAGGACCCGCATAGGGAGTCGTTAAGTTTGCCTGAGTGGTTTGTCGCATAGCTTCATTCTCCGAAACCGTCAGTATAGCGAAATGTAACGAGGCAGTGACGGTCGTACAATGTACACGTCAAGCACCGTAGAACTCGCGATACCAGTCGACAAATCTACCTATACCAACCTCGATTGTGGTACTGGGGGAATATCCAAAGTCTCTCTCTAGTTGCGATATGTCAGCCGCCGTCTCCAGGACGTCCCCTGCTTGCATAGGAAGATAGCGGATGCGAGCGCTCTTCCCGACCGCCTTTTCAATGGCATGAATGAAGCGCATCAGAGGAACGGGCTGTCCGTTGCCGATGTTGTAGATGCGGAAGGGGGCGTCGCTCAGATTGGGACGGGGTCTTTCGGCATTCCATTCAGGATCCGGCTGAGCCGGCTGCCGCAGCACCCGTGTGATGCCCTCTACGATGTCGTCAACAAAAGTGAAGTCGCGCTGCAAGCGGCCTCGATTGTAGACGTCGATTGCTTCTCCAGCCAGGATGGCGCGGGTAAATTTGAAGAATGCCATGTCGGGCCGTCCCCAGGGCCCATAGACCGTAAAAAAGCGCAACCCGGTGGCCGGGATGCGATAGAGATGAGCGTAGCAATGGGCCATAACTTCGTTGGACTTCTTCGTCACACCGTAGAGAGACACGGGATGGTCCACACCGTCGGACTCGCGAAAAGGCAGCTTGCGGTTGGCGCCGTAGACCGAGGAGGAGGAGGCGTAAACCAAGTGTTGCGGATCGGTCCTCCGACAGCCCTCGAGGACATTGAGGAAGGCGGTGAGGTTGCTGTCGAGATAGGCCCTGGGATTCTCCAGCGAATAGCGTACTCCGGGCTGTGCCGCCAGGTGGACGATATGTGTGAAGCCGCCCTCTTCGAATAGCTTCGCTGTTGCCTCCGCATCCGCCAAGTCGATCCTGTGGCAGCGAAATCCCGGATGGTCATCGAGAATGCGCTGCAGGCGGGCTTCTTTGAGCCGTGGGTCATAGTAGTCGCTGAAGGAATCGGCCCCGACCACCATCTGACCCTCCTCCAGCAGCCGCCGGCTGACATGGAAGCCGATGAATCCGGCTGCGCCGGTGACTAGGATTCGATTGCGGTTCGTTGACATGCTCACAGTCTGTTGGATGCGCAGGGCGCAAGAACCATAATTCTGCCCACCGCGGCGGATCAGGTCAAGCCCGCTCATCGGCTCCCGACTCGCTTCCTCCGGGAAGGCCCGTTTGACCTGGACGCCCGCATTCTGGTACTTCCTCTTGAATGCAGAACGAGTTGATCCTCGATGAAAACGCCTATGCCGTATGGGAGCAGTTGCTGGGCTCCGACGGTCCCCTCAAGGTGGCCGAGTTGGAGGAGCGCACCGGCGTCGACCAGTCTCAAGTCACCGCCGCCGCCACGCAAGCCGCTCAGCAGGGCTATTTTAAGGTGGAGGAACGGGAACGTCAGGAACTCGTGGCCGATCCTCAGGCCGAGGCCGTGCTGGCCAAGGGCCTGCCCGAGCGTCAGGCGTTGCAGTTTTTGGCCGAAAGCGGCCAGCCGGTCCCCAACGGTCAATTGGCCGGTTGGGCCAACAAGCGGGGGCTTCCTCCCAACGAGGTATTCAAGTACGGTCCCATGCGGGGCTGGATGAAGAGGGTCAAAAGCGACCAGGGCGCGGCCCTCGAATTGACCGATCTCGGCAACCAGGCGTTAGAGGAGCAAGACGACGACGAAAAGGCGCTGCGGCTGGCGATTGAAGCCGGAGGCGCGGTTTACCTGGACGACCTGCAAAGCCGGGGAGTCGATCCGGCGCGGGTGGAGAAGCTGCTGGGCAACCGCGACGAACTGGCCAAGATCAAGGACCGAACCCAACGGCTGGTCTCGTTGACCGATCAAGGGCGCCGCATGATGGAGGAAGAGCGGGTCAAGGTCAAGCGCGAGCAGACCGCGCTCTCCTCCGATGACATCACCTCGGGCGCCTGGCGCGACATCACCTTGCGCCGCTACGATGTCACGCTGCCGGCCGAAACCGCCTATCCCGCCAAGATCCATCCCATGCGCAAGATCATGGAAGAGACTCGACGGGCCTTCCTGGAAATGGGTTTCAGCGAAGTGGTGTCGCCCATGGTGGAGTCGGCCTTCTGGAACTTCGACGCCCTTTTCCAGCCACAGGACCATCCCGCCCGCGACATGCAGGACACCTTCTACATGGAGCATCCCCGCAAGGTCGACCTGCCTGAAGAGAAATGGGTGGAGCCGGTCAAGCGCACCCACGAGGACGGCTGGAAAACCGGCTCGGAAGGCTGGGGATACAAATGGGACGCTGAGACCTCCCGCCGCGTGGTGCTGCGTACCCACACCACGGCTTCCACCATCCGGGCGCTGGCCGCCCATCCGCAGCCTCCGGGAAAGTTCTTCGCCGTGGGCTGGACCTTCCGCAACGAAACCATCAGCTACAAGCACCTGCCCGTCTTTCACCAGGTCGACGGCATCGTCATCGACGAAGAGGCCAACTTGGCGACGCTGCTGGGCACCCTGCAGGCCTTCTACCACAAGATGGGCTTCGGCAAAGTCCGCTTCAAACCGGCCTTCTACCCCTATACCGAACCCAGCGTGGACGTAGTGGTCTACATGGAATCGCGGGGCAAGTGGCTGGAGATGGGCGGATCGGGCATCTTCCGTCCTGAAGTAACCGAGCCCTTGGGCTGCAAGCATCCCGTGCTGGCCTGGGGACTGGGCATCGAACGCCTGGCCATGCTGCGCTACGGACTCAACGACATCCGCGAACTCTATCGCTCCAACCTGGATACTCTGGAAGAGGTGGCCCTATGCCGATAGTCAACATTGATCTGGAATGGCTCAACCGGCTCCTGGGCAAGCCCTTTCCCCCAGAGAAAGTCAGCGAATCGTTGGAACAAATCGGCTGCGACGTGGAAGAAGTGGTCGAGATCACCCGCAGCCGCTGTCCCAACTGCGGGTCGCTGGTGGAGAATCCGCTTGGACAAGAAGAAGTCAAGACCTGCAACTTCTGCGGACATGAATCGGAGGTCCCCTTTGAACGGGCCGGGACCTCCAAAGTGGTGCGCCTCGACCTGCTGGCCGCCCGCCCTGATCTCTTCGACGTGGGGGGGCTGGCCCGAGCCCTGCACGGGACGCTGGAAATCACCACCGGATTGCCCGACTACCCCATCCGCGATTCGGGACTGAGCCTCACCGTCGACCCCTCCACCGAGGACGTGCGCCCCTACATCCAGTGCGCCGTGATGACCCTGCCCGAGGTGGACGAAACCAGCCTGGTAGCCATCATGAAGCTGCAGGAGAACCTGCACTGGGGCGTAGGACGGGACCGCAAGCTGGCCTCCATCGGCGTCTACGACCTCGAAACCCTAGAGGGAGACATCACCTACACGACTCTCGATCCCGACAGCGAGCCCTTCGTTCCCTTGGGCATGCCCGGACGGCCCATGACCGGTCGCCAGATTCTGGAAGAGCATCCCAAAGGCGAGGCCTACGCCCATTTGCTCTCCCACCTTCCCCGCTACCCGGTCTTACGCGACGAAAAAGGGCAGGTGCTTTCCATGCCTCCTATCATCAACAGCGAGGAAACCCGCATCAAGGTGGGCACCAAGCGGGTCTTCATCGATGTCACCGGGATCAGCCGCTCGGCCGCCGTCAAGGCTCTCGACACTCTCATCTGCTCGCTGGCCGAGCTGGGAGGGGAGATCGAATCGGTGAGGGTAGTGCAGGACGGCCAAGAACGCACTTCGCCCGACCTCACGCCGCGTCAACGCGAAGTCGATCTCGAGGAAGCCCGCCGCTGGCTGGGACTGCCCCTCAATCCCGACTCGCTGATGGCTTCCATGCGCCGCATGCGTTTCGATATCGAAGCCCTGGCCGGCTCCTCCGCCAAGCAGGACAATCGCTTCCTGGTCAGATATCCCGCCTACCGCACCGACATCCGCCACATGGTCGATCTTCTGGAGGACATCGCCATCGGGTACGGCTACCTCAACATCGAGCCCCGCCTGGTGCGCTCCATGACCGTTGGCGAGCCGCGGCCCGAGGAGCAGGTGGGCCAACGGGCCCGTCAGGTTATGATCGGACTGGGCTACAGCGAGATCATGAGCCTCCCTCTGACCACCGCCGAGAACCACTATGAGCGCTTGCGCCAGGATGTCCCCGAGCGCTTTGCGCGGGTCAGCAATCCCAAGCTGAAGGCCTATGACGTGCTTCGCAGCCACTTGCTGACGGGGCTGTTGGAGGCGCTTTATGAGAACCGCCGCCGCCCCGTGCCCCTGCGCCTCTTCGAACTCGACAACGTGGTGGCTTTGGACGACGAGGGGCCCACCCGCACGGCAGAAGAGCGGCGTCTGGCGGTGGTGGAGATCGGACCCGATGCCGGCTACGCCGCCATCCGCACCGCTGTCGACGCGCTGCTGCGCGAAATGGGACAAGAAGGCCGCTATCAGGCCATCGAACATCCCACCTTCGTAACGGGACGCGTGGCTTCTTTCACCACCGACGGGCAGCTTCAGGGAGTCCTGGGCGAACTGCACCCCGAGATTCTCAACCGCTTCAACCTGGAATACCCGGTGGGCCTGGCCGAGATCACCCTGCACCGCATTTTCTAGATCGAAGGAATGGCCCTTGAGCCGGGAGTCTCCACGTCCCGCCGGTCGTGGCTCTCGCTCCACTCGTGGCTTCGCCGGTTGCGATTCTCAGGCGAGATGGAAACGGCCTAGAAAAAAGAAAGCCGAGAAGCCCCGGCGCGGAGAATCGTCCCAGTCGGATGAAGCTCGACCACGGTTACCACTTTCATCCCTGAGTTTTTCTCCGCGCCGGCGCCTCTCGGACATCCGGACGCTTACAGACCTTCAACCTCCGGCGGTCAGCCGCCCGGAGGCTTCTTGAGCGGCTCTGGGCCCGATAGCGACCCCGCCCTCCTCAGTGCTTGCGAAACAGCAGCAGGAAGCGGCTGTCGCGCCCCTGCCAATCGTTGACCCTGCGGACCAACTCGAATCCTTGCGCCTTCACTTCCTCGACCACCGTGCCGGCTTCGACGCCGTGATTCTTGCGGATGTCGGGCACGTTGGAAGTGGAAAGGTGGTTGTCAGTGTCGAAGTCGATGATGCCGATCAGCCCGCCAGGCTTGAGGGCTCGGCCCAAGTCGGCCAGCATGGCTGGAGGATTCTCGAAGTGATGATAGACGTTGCGGATGTGGATGAAGTCGCAGCAGCCGGACTGCAGTCC
>DATIPO010000403.1:0-1740 GCA_035471925.1 Acidobacteriota bacterium | reverse complement strand
CCTGGACAGAGCGGCGAAACCGGCCATAAACCCACTGACGCCGGGCCGGAAAGTCACGACCGCGCTACCCTCCGGTTGGCTTGCCATCTGCTCCCGCCGGCACTAGACTGCAAGAACTGAATTCCTCATTTCAGAATGGATGCGATGGACCCTTGCCAACCCGGCAGGATCCGCCGGTTTCAGACGTTCCTCTTTCAAGGAGGTGAACATGGCTAAGGATGCGGTCATCCTCTTGGCGGGCTTGCAGCAGGAAGACCTCACTAGGTCGGTCGACTCGGCCGCCCGCCGCCTGGCCTCGGCCTTCGATCAGGAAGCGGTTACCGAAGCCGCTTTCAGGGTTGAAGAAGGCAGCCAAGAAGATTACGGCCAGACATCTCAGTACAAGACCAGAGTGGTGGCGATTTCCCGGCAGGATCACGAGCCGCAGCCGCAGACCATCGCTGATCTCTACGGTTTCGACTACAGGCAGTCCCTGGTCTCGGACCTTCAGACCAAGCGGCCCATAAACCACCTCCTGGGGACCTTCTGGATTCTGCTCGCCAACGCCCCGCGGCTGCTTTTGTCGATCCGCCGCCGCAGCAAGAAGTCGGCAGACAAATGGCAGGTACGCTTCGGAATGCTGGTCTACTTCATCCTCTTCGTCTACTTCCTCCTCATCGTTGGAGCCGCGGCGGGGTCGGTGGCAACGGTTGCGGAAGCCCAGATGGGTGATGGCGTCCAGGAGTCCAGCCAGACGGGCGGCAATCAAAGCGACGCCGATCAGAGCGGACAGAATGCGGAGGATCAGACCGGATTGGTCGGCTACCTGGGCCGCGTCAGCCGTCCCATGCAGTGGGTTGTGGTATGGGTAACAGCCATCGGCCTGTTCCTCAGATTCGACCTCAAGACCTGGATCGAACACTCTGGCCGCAGCATTGCGGCCGCCAGCCAGTATCTGGCTTTCGACCGGCGGCGGTCGGCCTTGGCCGACCAGTTCGCGGCCCTCCTAAACCACATCGGAGAAAAGGGGACGAATACCGCAAGGTCCACGTCGTGGCCTACAGTTTCGGCTCCATCATCGCCCTGGATGCCCTTTTTCCATACGATCAGCCAGCCGAGGTCTTCCGCAGCGTCGAAGGCTTGGTGACCATCGGTTGTCCGTTTGACTTCATTCGCACCTATTGGCCCGATTACTTCGAGGGCCGCAAGAGCCTCGAGGATACGATTCCCAAACTGTGGGTCAACATCTACTCAGCCGCCGATGTTCTGAGTTCGGACTTCCTGGACCAGCCTGCGGGAACTTGGCGACGAAAGGCCGCCGACTCGCAACCGCAGCCGACCGAAGCCGGCGTCGGACTGGGCGACAGCCAGATACGGCGGCCCGACAAGAATCTCCTCTACGGCCGCCCCACGCCTCTTGGCCAATACGGTACGTTGGACAAGCTGAGTTTCGTCGGCTTCCGCATGCACAAGTACTACTGGGAAGGGGACAGCACCGGCTGCTACCTGAACATCGTGCGCGAACTCTACCGACGCGACCCGGCCCTGGCCTAGGGCCACGAGGTGGCCGGCAGGTTCACGCACAAGTCAGACCAAAGTCAGTCGCCCCAGCGCTCTCGACGCATGAGGCGCCTCGCTGCCCGCCTAGATGCATTTTTCACCGGTCTGCTGCGGGCCGCATCCATCCGCGCTGACTGCGTCGCCCGGTCGGCCTTTGAGCGTACCGAGGCGTCATCCATCTTCAGCAGCCGTCCGCCACCT
>DATIPO010000402.1:0-4248 GCA_035471925.1 Acidobacteriota bacterium | reverse complement strand
CCACGCCTACGACGGTTTCTACCGGCTGGCCACGGCCGAAACCCAGGGCCCGCACTGGGGTCTCTCGTTCAGCTACGACCGCTACGGCAACCGCCTCTCGCAATCAGCCACCAAGGGATCGCCGCCGACTCATTCGGCTACGGTGGACGCCTACTCCAACCGGATGACGGCCTGGAGCTACGACGAAGCCGGCAACGTGCTCGGCGACACCCGCCACAGCTATGCCTTCGACGCCAACAACAAGATCGTCTCCATGGACTCGGGCACGGCCACTTACGCCTACGACGCCCAGGGCAGCCGGGTCAAGAAAACGGTCGGCGGCGCCATTACCTACTACTTCTGGGGCCACGAGTACGTCAGCGGCTGGAGCAAGTTCCACATCTTCTTGGGAGGCCGGAAGCTGGCCGAGTACTCGGGAGGCACTACTCGCTTTTTCCACCTCAACCACCTGGGCACTCCGATGGCCCGCACCAATATGAGCGGCGCGCAGGACGCCTCCTGGACCCATTACCCCTTGGGAGAGGAGTGGACCAGCAGCGAGCCCTCGGACGATCAGCACCGCTTCTCAGGGCACATGCGCGACAGCGAGTCGGGCAATGAATATGCCGGAGCCCGCTACCTCAGCAGCGAGGGGGGACGCTGGCTGGGAGTAGACAGCGTCCGCGGAGCATCGGACCTCCCTCAGACCCTGAACCGCTTTGCCTATGCTCTTGATGATCCGATCAATTTTATTGATCGGGACGGCAACCAGCCCGTTGTCGGTCAGACAGTCTGCACCGTTACTGTGACGGGTGAATGGGACGGCGGCCACTTTATCGTACATGGGTATTGGGGCTCCTGCGACTCGTACTTCGCCCGAGAAAGGGGCTATGGCGGGGGAGGCTTTGGCGGCCCAGGAGCTGGTGGGCACGGTGGTCGCCCTTCTAATGGCAGTGGACAAGTCGATGCCCATATGATTCGCAACAAGCAAATCAGAAAATCCATAGAGGATTTCTTAAAAGAGCACAGCGATTGCGCCACCATAGTTGCAGGGTTTGATACTAAATGGCAGACCAAAGTGGCTAGCGTTCAATTCTACGATGTTCGCTCTGAGTCGATTTGGTCCGAGCTGGCCCTACAACTCGTTGCACATGGACTTCAGACAAGTAAGGGAAACCCCTGGGGCGGCACTTTGGGTGACTACTTTGCACGTCGACCGGAGGGGACTATTGCAACTGTAGTAACAGGGTATCGTAATGGTCAACCGTCAACTGAGCCACTCGTCTTACTTGGCGCGAGGTATTTTGATGCCGACTACTTGAAGAAACACGAGCTTACTAAGGATGCCATTGCCACCCATGAGTTTCTTCACGTGATCACTGGACTGACGGACCCAGAACTGGCGAAGAGACTCAAGTTGGAATTCAAGAAAGGCGAGGCGTCCAAAGCAATTCAAAGATTCATTCAGGATGGTTGCCCCAAGGAGGAATAGATGGTCATTCTGTTATTTAGCCTCCTCTCACTCTCTTCCTCATGGTCTGAGGAATTTGGGCAGAGAGAGGAATTCTGCCTCGTGCAGGACGGTCAGATTCAAGTTTGGGCTGGAACGCGACATCTACCCCCAATTAGTTTTGAAAGAGCTTTTCTTGAGGACTACCTTCGACCCTACGCGGAGTTTCCGGTCGCGAAGTTCGCCTTTATGGTTCTCACGGCTGATCCCTCACCCTTCCGGCCTTGGAGCACAATGGAGGAAGAGATCCCGCCATCGCCCACCGCCCGACCCAAATGGGGTACTTATATTGACCCGGACCTGCCTAGGGCAACGTTCATCCGCCTGGGTGAAAATAGCTTCTTTTATCTGCAAAAGGACGGGGCTGCCCAATGGGTGACGCTGACGGGTACGAATGTTTTGAAGAATACGCTTCTCGGAAGCGAGCTCGAACTTATCTGGAGCATCGCGATCCTGCGGAATGCGAGGAACTGTGACTCCGCAAGTCATAGGTGGTACTTTTTCCATCCTGAACTAGCTTCCTACTCGGACGAAGTGCTTTTGAAGACTCTTGAGACGCTTGTCGAATATTTTCCACGTCAAGGCGCCCTCAGCGTTGAGATATTGAACCACTCGCCTTTGAACCGAGATGGGCAATTACCGTCCGCGCTGCCGCCTGTGGTGATCCCCCCAGCAGAGGAACCGGAGTCCCCAGTGCAAGCGTTCTTCTCCCGTCTGAAAAGCGGTAAAGTGATCCGGGCTGTCTATCGCGATGGAAAGCCCTCCTACTATCAAGGATTCTGAGCGGTTCTTCTCTAAGCGCCAATCCGCTGCAAGCTAATTCAAAAACTGATGATGAACTTGATTCTTCCGCACATTGCATCCCCAGTACTGTTGGCCATCCCGCCAGCCGATCCGGGTACGATGCCGGTCGTGGAGAACATCGCGTTGTGGGTGAGAGGCGCCGGCCCCATCGCTTCGGATGCCGCTTTCTCAGGCGATGGCAGTCACCTTGCCCTCATGACGCGGACCAAAGAAGGTGCCGTTCTCGCTTCTCCGTCTCGATCTATTCCGTCGAGGAACTGATGAAGTGGGCACCGCAAACGGCCACCAAGGGCTCCCCGCCCACCCACTCGGCCGCAGTGGACGCCTCCTCCAACCGCACGACGGCCTGGATCTACGACGAGGCCGGCAACGTGCTCGGTGACACCCGGCATGCCTACGCCTTCGACGCCAACAACAAGATCGTCTCCATGGACTCGGGAACGGCCACCTACGCCTACGACGCTCAGGGCAACCGGGTCAAGAAGACGGTGGGCGGAGTCACCACCTACTACTTCTGGGGCTACGAATACGTCAGCGGCTGGAGCAAGCTCCACATCTTCCTGGGAGGCCGGAAGCTGGCCGAATACTCTGGCGGCACCACCCGCTTTTTCCACCTCAATCACCTGGGCACGCCGGTGGCCCGTACCGATATGAGCGGCGCGCAGGACGCCTCCTGGTCCCACTATCCCTTCGGCGAGGAGTGGCAGTCGTCCAATTCCGGGAGCGATCAGTACACCTTCACGGGACATCTGCAGGACGCGGAGTCCGAAAATATGTACGCTGGAGCCCGCTACTATGCCGGCGCCTCCGGTCGCTGGTCCAGCGTGGACCCTGTTCAGGGCAATCCTCTCCACCCGCAGTCGGCTAACCGTTACTCCTATGTGCTGAACGATCCGATCAATCTCATTGATTCGTCTGGCGCCTTCTTTGAGCTTGTCAACTGTCGCAGCTTCAACTTTTTGCCGGGAGTTCCCGATCCGTTCGAATTTTGCCAGATCGTGCTTTTCCCCGGTCCAAGCGGCGTATCGATCAACTTCCCTGTTTGGCTTCCGTTGTCCGAAGAAGTGCGCAACTACCTTGGCAGAGTTGCTGAGCTGCTTTCAACACCGATTGCGAGAGAAAGCATTAGTGCTGAATGCAAAGCGCTGTTCGGAGAGTTCATTGAAGCCGCGCGCCAAGATCCATCGCTTATCGAGGGGCGCCCGTGGACGGGCGATGATCGAGAACTGCAGGCAACTGCTTGTCGGGGTGGACTATGGACGTCCGGTCGTCGGCGATCGGGATCTTTCGACCGTCCCCGCAGGCTTTGTTTGGCGCTTGGGAAAGGGGATGAGTACGCTCCTAAAGGTTAGGAGTCCCATCATGCTCGGGCAGATCTTGGTGCCCGAAGGCAACTACACCTTGTTTATGCGCCATGACGGATCTGGAGAATGGTCGCTGATCATCAATGGCGTCCAGGATGTCGCACATCCTCAACTTCGGGACGTAGGAGAGGATCTTGCCGCGATTCCGATGACGACGTCTTCTGGAAACGACTGGCAGGAAGAACTGGCGATTAACTTTTCTCAGTGCGAGGAGGCGTCCTGCCAGCTGACAATTGCTTGGGGGGACTACTCAGCAAGGGCGGTCCTGACGATTCCGCAGGACGGCGGCGTTTCCTGCGACTAGGAACCAGCAAGATGAAGATCCACAGGCTTGCCCCCAACAGTGACGGAGCCGATTGCGAATCATGTCCGAGGAGGCCCCGGGCCTTTGTTCGAAAGGAGTTGCCAAGCAGTCGCTATCCAGGAGCTATGCCTGCCGGGTTAGCGTGCTAAGCTGGCGGGCATGAGCGCTGAGGACGGTCGGAAGAGGGGCGGGAGCCCTGGGTTGGTGCCCCGCTACCGCAAGGGAGGATATGGCCGCCAGGATGTGGATCGACGGCGGCGGTGGGTGGAGGAGCAGTGCGGGGGCTC
>DATIPO010000401.1:0-6057 GCA_035471925.1 Acidobacteriota bacterium | reverse complement strand
CCGCCTTCTCCGACAATCGGCGCCAGTTGCAGGGCCAGGGGGCCGTAGCCGGCACCCACATCCGCGACCGCCGAGCCCCTCCTTAGACCCAGCATGGAAACCAGCCGCCGGACTTCGGCCGGCTGGACGGGCTGCGCCCTGTGCGGGAGATCGGCATTCGACCGTCTCCTCTGGGAGGATCCGGAAGCGGAAGGCGGATTGCCGTTGGCCTGCTTGAGCGGGAAAAGGGCTTCCAGTACCTTGTCATTCCTCAGTTTCCAGCTCAAGAAATCGGTCCCGGCGTTGACCTCGCCTCCTGACACCTGGTAACCGCGATCACGCAGCAACTGGGTCAGCTTGCGGTTGAAGTCGGCGGTCAAGCGTCCTACGGACGGGTTCCTGTAGTCGCGGCGGCCCCAATCGAGGTAAAGCTGCAGGTCGAGGCGTCCCCGCTCAGGTATGAGCGCAAAGAGTTCTTCAGCTCCGGCTCCGACCTCCGAAGCCGACTGGGCCGCCGCCAAGCCGAAGACGTCCGGACGCTTGAAGGCAGTGTAGATTGCCCCGTAGCCCGCTTCCAGGTGTCCCAGGACGCCCCGCGACTGAGGCTCGGCCAGGGTCCGATAGGTCCTGTCGATTCGGGGGATGAGTTCTTCCGTCATCATC
The DNA here is from genome assembly GCA_035471925.1 of Acidobacteriota bacterium. GTDB lineage: Bacteria > Acidobacteriota > UBA6911 > RPQK01 > DATIPO01 > JANQFM01. The sequence continues at coordinate 5,415 of DATIPO010000401.1, read as the reverse complement.
TTGAGGTGCTGCCCTCTTTCCGAACGGGCGTACTCGTAGGGGGTCAACCGATCGACAAAGACGGCGATCAGAGGACGGACGGTCTTTCCAATCAGATTGTCGAGGGTATTGGTCATCAGGCCGCCCTTGATCGCCAGGCTGCCGTAGTGAATGTAGAGAACCGGATACCTCTGGTCACCGTCGTCGTAGCCGCGAGGCAAGTAGATCTGAACCTTGCGGCTGCCGTAGGCCCAGAACCGGCTGGTCAGATCGAAACTTTCCAGGCGTCCCCGTTGGCCGCTGGGCTCGGCCAAATGGGAGGGACTGGAGTTCTCGGGCATCACCAGCTCAGACCTTTCGCCCCCGAAGATCGAGGGCGTTTTGCGGGGGTTGAGGGGATCAGGCAGAGTCTCCTCAAAGTCCTTCAGAAAACGATAGCCCAGCCAGGCGTCAGGCTCCAGTTCGAACGAAGCATAGTAGAAATCGGTGCCCTCAATATGCTCCATCGGCACCTGCTCGCCAGCCTCGAACATATCGGCCAACAGGACCAGATCGCGCACTTGGCCTCGATAAACGATATGCGCCCATCGGTCGCCTTCGATCACCGGGAACTGCTTTTGAGATTTCATGAAGCCGTCGATCAGAGCTTCCTTTTCTCCGTCGCCCGCCGATTCCACCCTGCGCACGAATTGGGCGAAGTTCGATTGGGGTATGGTCAGATCCAGGGCCTCTGAAGAGGGCGGTGAATCGGAGGTGACCAATTGGGCGGCGGCGACCGCTTTCACGGCAGCGACCTTTCCGAAGTAGCTGCGCCCGTAAATCAATCCGTTGGCGAAACTCGGCGGCGTCCAGACATCGCGCTCGAACACCTGCAAGGCTGCCACCTCCTGGTAGGCCTCGGGCGAAGCCTTGGCGACATGGATCGAGCCCGACTTGGTCAGGATCACCAGATGCCCCCCCACCAGGATCAAGAACCCGTCCCCAGGCGGCCTCGACTTCCAGGCAAATGCGCCGTCGTCAGCATTGACGCAGGTCAGGAACCTCCCGCTGTGGCCATAGATGTGGCCCTGGTGGTGCACGGGAATGTTGTAGTTGAGCTTGATTTGAGGCGTCGTCCACAGCTTGTCGGCTTTGAAGGACTCACCGTCCCGTCCGATCCTCAGCAGCATCGACTCCATTGACGTGTGCTTGAGGAAGACGCGGTCAGGGGGGATGATCAGAGGATTGATGATCCGCCTGTAAAAGTACTGCCCGCCGTGATCGAAGCTCCAAAGCTCGTCTCCGCTGGCCGGATCGACTCCCCGGATGGCTTGGTTGGTGGCATACACGATCTGTTGGCGTCCGGCCAGCTTTGCCGGGAGGGGTGACTGGTAGTCAGTGATTCCGCCGCCTGTTCTCCACTCGACTTCGCCACTGCTCGTGTCGAAGGCGGTGAGGGCTCTTCCGGCTTCTCCTCCGGTAACCAGGAACAGCCGATTGTCGAGCACCAGCGGGGAGGAGGTGAATCCCCATTTAGGCCGGTCGGCCTGAAGATCGTCCTCCAGATGAGTTGACCAGACCCGCCTGCCGTTTTCCAGATCGAGGGCCAGCAAGTGTCCCCAGGGGCCTAGAGCAAACACCTTGCCAGCGTGGATCGCCGGCGTTGAAACAGGCCCGTCGACCGCGCCGTCTCGACCGGGGTAAGCATCCCAGATCGGCTGCCGCCACAGCTCCTCTCCAGAGCTGGCATCCAGACACACAACATAGTCGCGAACGCCGTCGGAGTCCATGGTCACCAGCCGGTCTCCGAGGACTGAGATGCCCGAGTATCCGGTACCGATGGACTTTTCCCAGACCACCTTCAGGCCGGTCGCTGCCTCGAAGGTCTCTGTTGCCTCGGTGCTTCCGTTATGATTCGGGCCCAACCAGACGGGCCAGTCCTTCTGACCCGCCGTCGCGGTGGGCAAACCTGATAAGACAGCCGCTGTTAAAAGGATGAGCAGCGGCAGGAAATCGTGTGATCGCTGTTTTTCGAGAACTCGGGTGTCAGACATGTAGAACTCTCCTTAATTCCAGCCTCGAGGGTAGGACTGGGCAAGGGAAGAGTCCTGTCTGCATCCTGGGAATTGGATGAGTTTTCTCTGAATGCGCCCTTTCAGGGGGTGAGGCGCTCCGTCCAGTAGAAGGCGGCATCCGAACCGTAGATCACGATCAAGAGCTGTGGCTGGTCGACATTCAGCGAGCCCGCCAGGAAGGCGCCTTCTTCGCGTTCGAGTTCGCGGGCGCCCTGGAGCAGTTGGTCGAGGTCGGGTGCCAGAGCCTTCATGTGTTGGCTGTGGTCCATGCCCGCCGCAGGTCCTCCATGGCCGGGACCGCCATGGATGATCGACTGCAAGGCGGCATCGCTGTCGTCGACTGGCCGCAGGAAGACTCGGGTAGCCGGATCGGCGGCGTAGTCGAATCCGGCGATATCGCTGAGACGGACATGCAGACCGTCTTCTTGCTGGTCAAGAGCGGCTTGGCGGAAGTGCCTTTCGGCCTGCTGGAGGGCCGCCGACAAGTCCTGGACGGCTTGGACCGTCCGGGCGGCGTTCCCGGCGGCGACCTCGCGCTCGGCTCGAGCCAGAGCCGACTCGACCTCAGAGGCGTCGAATTCATGATGTCGAAGCATGAAGAAGAGGCTGTGCCCTTGCTCCATCCCTTGGCGGACGCGCTGAAGTACGGAGGCGGCCATCGACAGGTTCCCATGTTTCAGGGGAAGCCGAACCGCGCGCACCATCTTCTTGAGCGGCTCGACGGCCCGCAGATCGGCGTGGCGGCAGTGGACGCGCGTGCTGGCCACTTCGTCCAGAAGCTGCGAGCCGAGTACGGGCCGAAAATAGATCCGTCCGTGGGTGGCTTTCCAGTCCAGCCCGAAGGTGCGGTCGTCGAGTCGCTGCATGGCGAATCGCTTGGCCGGGGTCTGGCGCAGGATCTGGGCCACCTTGGGGTCATCCAGAGTTGGCCGGTAGGCTTCCGCCCGTCCGGCTTCCACGTCCCTCTGATGGGCCATCTGGTGCTCGTGCAGCCAGGTGTCTGCGACGGGAGCCAGCTCCGGATGCTGGAAGTAGTGAAACTCGACAACCTCCAGCTCTACCGGGTCCTGGACAGGTTGGGCAAAGCGGAGGGTGAGATGTGCGGTATCCCCCTCGGCGACGAAAGGAGGCACCTGCAATGAAGGGCTCTGCAGCCCCAGGGCGAGGAGTATGGCTAAGATCATGACCAGTGAGACGGGTCGGGGAGGCATTTTAATCCCTCAACCCCGGAAGAAGCTTTCAGCTTCCACCCTATGCCGAGGAGGATGAAGCAGATAAGTCGGGCAGGTGGAGCTGCCACCAGCGGGCGGCTTCGGATGGGCTCCAGGACTCGCCGATTGCGGCCTCACCGAGGTCGCGCCTGAGTGCTTCCACGCTTTGCGGCCGCTGGGCGGGGTCTTTGGCCAGGCAACGCATGACCAGGTCATCGAGGACCTTGGGAACAGTCATCTCGGTGCGCTGGCCGGGCGGAACGGGCGAAGTGTGGATGTGGTCCATGATGACCTGCAAAGCGCCTTCACCTTCGAAGACGTAGCATCCGGTCATCATCCAATAGGCCGTGCAGCCCAGCGCGTAGATATCGGCACGCCCGTCCACCTCTTTGCCCAGGGCCATCTCGGGAGCCATGAACTGCGGGGTTCCGGTAGCGGTGTTCTCCAGCGTCAGGGCGGTGGAATGATCCTCTGCTTGAATGCGCTTGACCAGCCCGAAGTCCAGGACCTTGACAAAATCGTGCTCCAAGCCCAGCTTGCACACATAAAGGTTGGCAGGTTTGATGTCGCGGTGGACGATCCCTTTGGAATGAGCCTCGGCCAGGGAAGCGCAGACCTGCTGCAACAGGTGGACCGTCCGCCCTGCGGAGAGGGGACCAAAGCGTTGCACGAGCGCTTCCAGGTCCAAGCCCCGCAGCAACTCCATGACATAGTAGAAGGTGCCGTCGCGAGCCACTCCAAAGTCGAAGAGGCCCACCGTGTGGGGGGAGGTGAGACTGGCCGTGGCACGGGCTTCGCGCTCAAAGCGGGCCGTCATCTGCCGTCCCTGAGACTCGTTGACCCCCAGCATTTCAGGACGGATCAGCTTGACTGCCGCCGGACGCGCCAGCATCTCGTGCCGGGCCCTCCAGACCTCCCCCATGCCGCCCGTCCCCAACCGCTCCACGAGTTTATAGCTGCCCATCTGGCGGGCTTCCGAAACCGCCGCGCCTAAACTGTGGACGATGTGAGCCGAAACCATGGCGATGCCCACGCAGATGTAGTTGGGAACGACCCACATGGCGCCCTCAGCGAGTTCCGGCCAGGGAGCGCCCCGAGATAATGCGATCAGGAGCATCAGAGGACGCATCGAGGCCGCCGCCAAGGCCGCCAGCAGCGCCTTGCCTTTGGTGGTTGGAACCAGAAGCGGGAAACAGACGATCCAGACGCCGGTCCAAGAAATGCCGTGCAGCCAGATGGTATCGGCTCCCTCCCACCAGCCGCCCTGCCAACGCAGAATCCAGATCTCGATTCCGACCGCTCCGACGACTTCGTATAACAGCCCCAGATCGAGCATCAGCCAGGGATCCCACTTGAGATAGCGGGTGGCCAGAAAAACCCCCAACGAGACGACCAGCATGAGCAGTGAGGCGTACCTCTGGACGCCGGCCATGGCGACTGGCACCTGGGGCAGAATGAAGTAAGCTGAATCGACCGCCGCATAGACCAGCGCCACTATCCCCAGCCGGCGCACGGCCTTCTCGGCCAGATCGCGGTGGAGCACCGGGCCGCCTGCCTGACTCTCTAACCGGTGGTAGGGGGTCTGGAGCTGCCGCTTAGTAGGAGCTTGGGCGGGACTCATGAGCCGAAAGTAGCACGGCCCCGGCAGACCATCAAGATAGCCGGTGTTTCCGGGCGGGCCGCTGGAGTCACGTCCCAACCCTGAGTTGCCGGAAGGCCGGCGGAACGCTAGAGTTCCTTCATCTTTCACAACTCGTCAGGAGGCAATCCATGATCATCAGGCGATTCGGCATCTGGTCCGTGGCCAAGATCTTCGGAGCCATCTACGGCACCATGGGACTGATCTTCGGCTTCTTCTTCGCTCTTTTCGCTTTGCTGGGCGCCAGCTTCGCGGCCATGGCACAGCAGTCGGGAGGGGAGGAGGCCGTCCTCCTCAATCTGCTTTTCGGAGTGGGCGCCATCGTCGCGCTGCCGGTGTTCTACGGGCTCATCGGAATGATAGGAGGAGCGATTACGGCAGCCTTCTACAACCTCTTCGCCCGCATGGTGGGCGGCGTCAAGATCGAGGTTGAAGAGGAGCCTGCCGGCGTTGCCGTGTGATCTGTCCCGCGTTGCGGCGACTCTTCCTGGAGCATGTCGATGGCAGGATTCGTTTTAAAATCCTGCTGGCC
>DATIPO010000399.1:0-1554 GCA_035471925.1 Acidobacteriota bacterium | reverse complement strand
GTATGAACAAAACGTTAACTCTGCCGCCGATCTAGCCCAAAATCTAGCCCAATAACCTAGCCCATAACCCTTTCAGGTGCAATAACTTTTTGGATTTTCTCAACAATTGGCCTAGCCTAGTGAGTGTCCTGGCGCCCCAGCCAAGCCGCGACTGTCCGGTCCGGAGAGACAGGTAACGGATCGTACCTAAGACATGGGTGACAACCCTGGGCCGAAGGGGTTGTCGAGGGGTTGCAAGGTTTTCTGCTCCAAGTCGATGTATCCGAGATCATAGTGTATGAAGGAGACGAGCCAAACGCCGTCTTCGACTTCCCTGATTCCGACGGTCTGCCCAGCGAAGACGGTCGAGAGGTTTATCTTTTTGCGGTGCAGGCAGATGCGGCCGCAGGCGGTGACGAGGATCTCGCGATCGTGGAAGGGGTAGCTGAGGTCGGGCAGGCCGCGATAGGGCTTGGTTGAAGGTCTGTAGGCCTCGGCGGGGCATTTCATGGCGAGCGCCTGGTGGGGTCGCTCGGTGTTGAACTCCTGGACGAAGGCATCGAACTTGGCCTGCTGCTGGAGGCTGTTCCTGCCGGGTGGGCGGGTGGCCTCCCGCTTCAAGGTCAAATGCATGCGCTCGTGGCGGCCGTTGTGCTGGGGATGGCCCGGCTTAATGCGCTCGATCTGGATGCCGAGCCTGAGCCACCAGACGGACAGCCTGCTCAAATTGAAGAGGGAGTTGGGCGAGGCGAAGGGGACGCCGTTGTCGGAGCGGATGGCGACGGGCAATCCGCGTTCCTGAAACAGCTGCTCGAAAGCCGTAAAAGCCAAGGTTTCCCGGGTTGATTCGAGGGCTTCGCAGAGCAGCAGGTAGCGCGAGGCATGGTCGCTGACGGTCAGCGGATAGCAGTAGCGCCTGTTGCCGAGCCTGAATTCGCCCTTGTAGTCGGCGCACCACAGATCGTTCGGGTTGTGCCCCAGGGACAGGGGTGTCCCGGTGGCGCGGCGGCGCTTCGGTCCTCTGCGTTTGACCAGGCCGTGGCGGTCGAGCACGGCATGGATGGTGCTTCTGGCCGGGATCCGGACATCGCCGGCCAGGCGGCGCACCATCATCTCCCGGATTTTGCGGGCGCCCCAGTGGGGCTTGTTGCGCTTCAGCTCGACGATCGTCGTCTCCAGCTGGTGCGGGAGCTGGTTGGCGTAGCGCGCCGGCCGCCGTGAGCGGTCGGTCAAGCCCTCAAGGCCGTGGTCCTTGTAGCGCCCGAAGATCTTGTAGCCGGTCTTCCGGGAGATGCCGAATTCCCGGCACAGATGGCTCATCTGCTCGCCTTCCAACAGACGGGCCACGAAACGCAGTCGCTGGTCCATAACCGAACACTCTCTCCACGGCATCCTCACTTCCCCCCTGTGATCGCAGGGGCGAAGTGTTACCCATGTGTCCGGTACGTTCTGTCACCCATGTCTCGGGCCGCTCACTCGACGCACGGCTGGCTGCCGCGCTGCACCCCCGGGGCGTCGAGCCGGACCGTTTGACGCGCCGACTCGTTCGAACCTGCTTGACGCCCGGTCAACGGC
>DATIPO010000398.1:0-1517 GCA_035471925.1 Acidobacteriota bacterium | reverse complement strand
CGCTATGGTGGCCACCCGGCAGGCCGTTCTCAACCGCTCCCGTGCCCCCGAAGAACGCTGGAGCAAGGAGCGATTGGTGGAGTACCTTGAGGAGACGCGCGAACAAATGCGCGAAGACCTCGCCAACGGATGCTGGATGCCGCAGCTTTACGTATACCGCCAAGCGACCGACGCCGAACTTACTCAATACCTGGAGTTCTTTGAGTCAGAGACGGGCAGGTGGTATCTGAATCTTGGTCGAAAGGCAAGCCAGGACGCCTGGGCGGCGGCCGGACTCCGATTGGGCGACGCCGGGTTCGAGTATCCGTGGGAAGAAGTGAAGGAGCTCTCGAAAAAGTAGAGTGATGGAGTCGGCGGTTGGCCTGACTCCAAAACGATACCTAAAGTCTAGCTATAGCTAGGTCCCACACGCAGTCCCGACCCGTTTGGTCTACTAGAGTTGCCGCTCTTGCCAGGCGGAGTAGAGGGTGGGGACGACGAACATGGTCAGAAGGGCTACCGTCATTCCGCCGAAGACCGGGATGGCCATAGGGACCATGATGTCGGAGCCTTTTCCGGTCGAGGTGAGGACGGGGATGAGGGCCAACAGGGTGGTGGCGGTGGTCATCAAACAGGGGCGGACGCGGCGGTTGCCGGCCTCCAGGACGGCGGCGCGGATTTCGCGGCGCGTCGCAGGAGTGTTGCGCTCAAAGCTCTGCTTGAGGTAAGTGGCCATGACCACGCCGTCGTCGGTGGCGATGCCGAACAGCGCGATAAAGCCGACCCACACCGCCACCGAGAGGTTGACGGTATGGATTCCGAAGAGCTGGCGCAGGTTGGTTCCCAGAATGTCGATATCCATGAACCACGGGATGTTGTAAAGCCAGATCATGAAGAAACCGCCCGAGGCGGCCACCGCCACTCCGGCGAAGACCATCAGGGTGGTGGCCAGCGAGCGGAATTGCAGGTGGAGGATGAGCAGAATGACCAGCAAGGCCAAGGGGATCACTACCAGCAGCGTCTGACGGGCCCGGACTTGGTTCTGGTAGCTTCCGGCGAAAGCCGGACGCTGGCACCCGCGCAAGTTGAGTCCGGGGAGTCCAGCGGCCTCTTCGGCGGTGGGCTGGCGTCCCAGCCGGCGGGACAGTTCGGCGTAGGCCTCCTCGAATTCGGCGATGCGCGAATCGAGGTAAGCCCGGGCCTCCTCAACCACGTCGACTTCAGCGCGGTTTTCGACCTTGTCGAAGAGGACGTATCCCACCAGCTTGGCATCCTCGCTTTTGATCGACTGGGGCCCCCTTACATAGCGGACCTCGGTGAGCTCGCGCAGCGGAATTTGGGCGCCCTCGGCGGTGGGGACCAGGATCTGTCCCAGCGACTCGATCTCGTCGCGCAGCTCGCGCAGATAGCGCACCCGGACGGGATAGCGCTCGCGGCCTTCCACGGTGGTGGTGATGCGGCGTCCGCCGATGGCCACTTCGATGACGTCCTGCACTTGCTGGATGCTGATGCCGTGGCGGGCGATGGCGCGGCGGTCG
>DATIPO010000397.1:0-1510 GCA_035471925.1 Acidobacteriota bacterium | reverse complement strand
CCTTGGCTTCGTCGCCTTCCATGTCTGGATGCGGGATGCGGAGCAGGTACTGGGCGAACTCTGCGAGGCGCTAGAAGCTTCAGAGAAAGAGCTGGAACCAGACGCCGAATGACCACCCTTCTCACCCTCGCCGCCTACGTCATTGCCGTCCCGCTCGCAGTCGTGGCCCTGGGCATCTGGCAGCGCCGCAGGAAGCCGCGGTGGGAAATGCCGTCTCATGTCCCGGTGAAATTGCCCTTCCCGCGCCGGGAAATCGTTGCTGAGCAATTGGGAGAGTGCCGTGACGAGTGAGCAAGCAGCGGTGCAGGTGGCCCGGCTCTATGAGGAGCTAGGGAGTTGGCCGAAGTTGAGCGCCAAGACCGGCATCCCCGAAGGCACCCTATGGAACATTGCCAACGGCAGGCGAAAGGCCGGCAGGGATGCTTGTGAAGCGATTCGGAAATACTTGGCAGACGGCCCCGAGTTCATCGACCTAGTGCGCGGGGCGGCGGTGCCTTGGTTGAGAGAGAGGGATAGAGGATGAGCGAGAAGTTGACACGCAGCGAGTGGACGCGGACGCCCTATGCGAAGACGACTGCGGCCAACACCCACGGAGATGTAAAGCGACTTTTGGCCAAGTACGAGATAACGGACTGGCAGTGGACCAGCGGACAGATGAATGGCCGCCAAGCCGTCCAACTGCGCTTTGCCTATCAGGGGGCGCCCTACACCATCACAGCGCGGGTGCTGGACGCCGACGCGAGCGATGAGGAGTTGCTTCGCCAGGTTGAGCGGGCCGTCTTCCACTACCTGAAGTCGCTGGTGGAGATTTCAGGCCCCTTCTTCCCGCTGAGCCAGGTTCTTGCGACCCACCTTCAACTTGAGGATGGGCAAACGGTGGGGCAGTTGGTCGAGGCCAATCGCGATGCTCTGCCGGCCATTCGCCAAAAGTTGCTCATTGGTCCGGGAGGTGAGTCGTGAAGTGCTATCTCGAAGGCCGCGATATCCATCCGGAAAACGGCATCTTCAGGCAGGGGTGCAGCGGCCCTGGGGTGATTGAGGAAGTAGGCTTCTGGGAAGACGGCAGCAGCAGATATTTTTGCGAACGCCACGCGGCCGATCTGTATCGGTACTCAATGAATCCACGCCGCCGCCTCCGTGTCGACAGGGCCCGGTGTTTAGAGCGCGACGGCAAGCCGTGGTCCCCCGGAAAGGGTTTGTGAGCACCCACACCTACACCAAAGCCCGCCGCGCCCTAGACCGGGGAGAGCAGTGCTTCCGTTGCAGCCCCGACATCACTCCGCGCCTGATACGCCTGTGGCAGCAGATGCAGGGGGAGAAGGTGGCCAAGGCCATCTACGTCCGCCCCGACTTGAGGGGGCGCAACAGGTTGGTGGTCGAGCGTTGAAATGCGTCCACAAATGGAAGTACCGCCCAGGCCGACGCTGGTGCAGCAAATGCTGGACTTCGGAGCCGGTTCTGGACGAAGAGAAGGCGCGGGCCGAGGACGAGAAGGCAAAGCCCTCAGAGA
>DATIPO010000396.1:0-2966 GCA_035471925.1 Acidobacteriota bacterium | reverse complement strand
CCGGTGACCGACGTGATGAATCTCTGCAACGAGATCGGCCGCCTGACGGGCCGCAAGCCCAACAAGATGGTGGTCGGCACCGACTTGGCCGTCACGCTGCTCAACCACAGCGACATCAAGAACCGCATCCAGCAGAGCCAGTTGGGCATCCCCACGCTTGACCTTGTGGCCCGAATCATGGGCCTGATGACCATCGTGGAGGCCCGCTCAACCCGCAACATTGCGGTGCAGAACGAGGACAGTTCGGTCACCACCATGTCCTTCATCGCGGACGGCAAGAGCTTCCTGCTGGTCTACGCCAACCCCAGCTCCACTCCGACCAGGAACCAGCCCTCGGGCGGCTACTACCTGCAATGGAGCCGGATGCACCCGCAGGTTCCCACCGACATGGGCATGATGGTCAACTCCCTCCGCCTGCCTGAGGTGGAGCACGGCGATTGGTTCGAGGTGGTCGATGCGGCTCAGCCTGTCATCGTCGGCCCGGACTACGGCGTCTTCGCTTCGTCCGTCATCGGCTAACCCGACGGCTGAGAGGGAGCCTTTCGGCAGGGCTCCCTCGGCTGGCCGCTTTCTCGAAAGGAAAAGATGCTATGGCGACGACGCAAGAATTCATCGTAGTACAGCCGCTGCGCAAGTTCCGGGGTAAGGCGCGGTCTGCCGGTGAAACGATCACCGACGACCCTTCCAGCCGCCAGATTCAAAACCTCCTGCGGGAAAAAAGAATCATTTGGCCGCCCGGCGCGGAGCCTAGGAGCAAGCCGTTGCGCCTGCGCGAAGACATCTTCCCGCCGCCCGGCGCCAAGCCGCCTACCGAGGAGGATGAGCCGGTCGCGGAAGCGCCTGAGCCGGAGCCGAAAGACGAGGCTCCGCCCGAAGCGGCGCCACCCCCTGCTGTCGAGAAGGAAACCTCCGAGGCTGGGGAGTCCGAAGCCGCCGAACAGCCGGACTCGGACGAAGAGGTGACTTTCGACTATCCGCAAGAAGATGACGGCACCCTCAAGCCGCTGAGCCGCTGGCTGAAGGCCGACAACGAGGCCCTGCTGACGCTGGCCGGGCTGGATGCCAAGGGCAAGGCCGATGACTTGAAGCAGCGGGTGGCCGAATATGCGGAGACCGAGGAAGGCGCCGCGCTCCTTGATTCCCTGCGAGAAGCCGCCGAAAGCCTGCAAGAGGACTAGCTGGTGGCTCTTACCGTCGATTCCTCGCCGGCCAGCGCATCGGCCAACAGCTTCTGCTCCCGCGCTTTCGCGGATGCCTACCACGCCGGCCGCCCCTATTCATCGACGTCTTGGGGCGGTCTGGATGATACGGGCAAGGATCAGAGGCTAGTTGCAGCCACGGCCTTGCTGTGCATCCACATCCCATGGCAGGGGGCGGCAACAGACCCCGGCCAGCCGCTGGTTTTCCCGCGCACAGGGTTGACCAACCGCAACGGGGGCGCTATCGCATCCAACGCCTTCCCCGTCGAGTTGCAGGAGGCGACTGCGGAACTCGCCTTCCGCATCGGCAGCGATGACCCGTCGCTGGATGCGGCCAGGACCATCCGCGACCTCGGCATCGCGCAACTGGAAGTGTCCGGCGCCGTCAACCTCAGGTTCTGGGAGAACAAGACGCCCCGCAGCTCCAGCATTCCCGATGAAGTGGTCGCCATGGTTCGGCACCTGGCCGCTCTTGGAAGGCAGCAAACCGAGGTGGCCACCGGCCTGACGGCCAACTCTTCGACCTTCTCGCGGAGCCTTCACGAGCCGACGTTTGACTCTGGCAACGACTACTAGGAACAACCCCATGAACACCATGAAACTGCTGGCCCTCACAGGCCGCGTGGCCACCTGGTACAACAAGGCCCAGGAAGACGGCATCGTCTCCATCTCCGAGATTTGGCGTATTGTGCAGGACGGCGCCTCGGACCTTGGCTTTGGCCTGGACGAGTTCGCCATCACCCTGCCCCAAAACGAGTTGACGGTGGCCGTGGCCAAGGCGCTGCTGGACGGCAAGCTGACGCTCGACGAAATTCACGTACTGGCGCTGGAAGTCGCCAAGGCCACCGGCGCCGATCTGGACAAGACCGGCATCCGCGTAAGGGAAGAAGATGAAGCTGAGTAGCCTTCTCGGGAGCCGCGGCACCATCATCGCCGTCGCCCTCATCCTGGGTGCCGTGGGCTGGTGGGTGATGGAGCGCCGCATCGAGCGCCATTCCGCAACCATCGGCCAGGAGCGCGAAGCCCGCAAGGCGGCCGAGGTGCGCGCCGAGACAGCCGCAGCCGAGGGGGAAGCTTCCGCCAAGCGCGTCCAAGCGCTGGCCGAAAAGGTCGAGGCTCTGGCCGAGTCTGCCATCGCCGCCCAGGACAAGTTCGCCTCGGCCCTATCCCAAGCCAACACAACGGCTGAGCGGATGCGCCGGGAAGCCGAGCAGGCTAGGCGCGAGTTGGACGAGGCCAAGGCCGAGATACCGAATTTGAGCGAAGACGAACTGGCTGCGCGAATCGACGACGCACTGGAAGACGCAGACCCCCAGGCCCACTTCTGGGCGGCCGGCCCCGATGTGTATCAGACGAACCGGCGCGGGGCTGACTTGATGCTCGGCTTCAAACTCGACTTCGAGGAAGCCAATCGGGCGCTGACGGCCTGCCAAAGACAGGCTGAAGAAAGCGCCGCGACCATCGACTCGTGCCAGTCTGCTTTGGATGCCAGCGAAGCCGAGAGCCGGGCGCTCAAGGACGAGAATGTGGAACTTCGCACTCTGGCTGAGGCGCGGCTGCGCATGGCCGTGGCGCGGGCGGACGAAAGGGCGGCATTGGCTGCGGAGTATTCCGCCTACCGCAAGCGCGCCTTTTGGAAGAAGCTGCGGTCAAACGGGCGGGTGCTGACGTTTGGTGCCGTCGGCGGCTACATCGCTGGGGTGGTGACGAGCCGATGAACCCCCACCACTACCTTGACCTAAAGGAAGTCGTCATCGCATCCGGCTA
>DATIPO010000395.1:0-1562 GCA_035471925.1 Acidobacteriota bacterium | reverse complement strand
AAAGGAACTCAATGGGCGCAAGTCCATCCTTGATCAGAAGGTCCTCAACGTGGCCGGTGTGCCACTAAGCCTGAATGACATCCGGCACACGATTTTGCCGGCCAATTATGACCGCGACCCCATGGTACTGTACGGCCTCTACCAGGGCGTGATTGGTGGCCCGAATATTCGCAAGCGGGCTTACGCGTATAAGGGGAATAAAGCACATTTTTCGAGAATTTGGAAAGTATGCCTGCATGAAATCTTGCTGCTGCCAACCCCACACTGGCCCGTCTTTGGGCACTTCACGGCTACCTTTCGCGGATGTTTCCGCTGGTTGCGGTCCCTGAATTCGGTCCACACACCCCGCAGGCCGAGCGTGCCCCTGGGCCAGGGCCCCAATCTCCAGCTCGCCTCTAACTTACCAACGCCCCGTCCGGTGGGCCGCGCGCGTCGAAGTCAGCCGGGTCATCACGCTGCTGAACGTGGCTCAGGATCTTGCGGATCAACCATGGTTCCTCGATACACGCAATCACCCGCAACTTCCCGCCGCAGTCAGCGCACTTCTCAATGTCGATCGCAAATACCCGCTTGAGGCGTTGCGCCCAGTTCATCGGTGCCAATGGCTTGTCATGGTCAACTCGGCGTTGTGGGTGCCGGGGCACGATCTTGTGGCGGTGCTTGAAGTTGGGTGCGAATATCCCGTGGAAGCGGGTCAGGTTGAGGCGTGGTCTCGGAACCAATGCCGCCAGCCGCGCAATGAAATCCAGCGGTTCCAGTACCACATGGGTCGATCCATCCCGAAACGGCCGCTTGTAGCGGTACACCACCCGGCCCTGGCCATCGACAGTCAGGCGTTTGGTGGCGATTGGTGGACGGGTTATGTAGCGGCATAGCCGTTCCAATTTGCTGCGTTGATGGGCTTCACACACGGTACCGGCATGCAGGCTGAAGCCGTACATCCGGGCAAGCAACGGAATGGTTGGCTCCGCCTCCAGCGGCGGCACGCTGTAGAGGGTCAGGGCCTTGCGACCCGCGTGGGGGCCGATTGCAATCCGGTAGGCGATGGACGCGGCCTGGATCTGATCCAGGCTGGAGCCGGCCTCGAATTCCAGGGATGGATCGGCGGGATCTGCGATCAATAATCCACGCCGCTCCAGCACCCTGACGATACGCCGGCTAAGCGTGTCGAGGAGTTGGGTGAGATCGGCATTGGTGGCACGGCGGGCGCGGTGGAAGCGGGCCTTGTTGCCACCGAACTGGTAGGCCCCGTCGAGAAACAGCATATGCAGGTGTGGGTTTAGATTCAGGGCCGAACCGAAGCGCTGGATCAGCGTGGCCGCTCCCGTCCTGGCGCCGGATGCGACGGTGAATCCAGCCCGCCGAATCAGGAAGGTCGAAATACCGCGCTGCACCACTGCCAGCACTTCGGTCAGGGCTTTTGGCTCGGCCGCCAGCAGCCGGTCCGATTTCACTTTTGGTCAGATTGGCTGACAAAGCTAGTCTATCATCAAAATCGATTCGAAAGTTGGAGTCCCGATGGAATTACAGTTCTTGGGCGCGACCGGCCAGGTCACCGGATC
>DATIPO010000394.1:0-1521 GCA_035471925.1 Acidobacteriota bacterium | reverse complement strand
ACAGGTCAACGTCTACCTGCACCTGACCGGCGCCACGTTCGCGATGTTTTTGTAGGGGAAAGGGAGGGGGAGCCACAGAGATTGGGATGAGAAGGTCAGAACCCCTCGTCAGCGCAGTACCGAATAATGGTCTGCCAATTTTAACGGGGTCGATGCCCCACAACGAAAGGAGCTCTGACCATGAAGGATTATAGCAAGGGGACCAGCGGTCTGACAGTGGGCTTGGATTTGGGCGACAAGCAGAGCTGGGTCACGGTGCTGGACGCGGAGGGCAACAAGCTTGAGTCGTGCCCGGTGGCGACCACGAGTGCGGGGCTGCAGCGGTTTTTCGGTCGGCTGAGCCCTTGCCGGGTGGCATTGGAGACAGGGACGCATGCGGGCTGGGCGGCGCGCCTTCTGCGGAGCCTGGGCCACGAGGTGATCGTGGCCAACAGCCGCAAGCTCCGGCTGATCTACGAGAACCCGAGAAAGGGCGACCAGGTGGACTCGGACTACCTGGCGCGCCTGGGGAGGGTGGACCCGCAGCTTCTTTCACCGGTGCAGGTGCGCAGCGAGCAGGTTCAGGCGGACTGGACGCTTTTGGAGGCGCGCCGGCGGCTGGTGGAGGCCCGTACGGGCCTGGTCAACAGCTGCCGGGGGGCGGTGAAGAAGACGGGCCGGCGGCTGCCTGGCTGCTCGACGGCATCGTTCGCCCGCAAGGCCCGGCCGGAGATCCCGGAGGAGCTGCGCGAGGCCCTGGAGCCGTTGTTGGAGACGGTCGCCGAGCTGAGCCGCCGGATCCAGAAGATGGACAAGCTGGTGCAGGGCAAGTGCGAGCGGGACTACCCCCAGACGGGGGTTCTGATGCAGATCCGGGGGGTGGGGCCGGTGACGGCGCTGGCCTTCGTGCTGCGGCTGGAGCGGGCCGGCCGCTTCGCCAAGAGCCGCCAGGTGGGGCCGTTCCTGGGCCTGGCCCCGCGGCGCTGCCAGTCAGGGGGCCGGGACCCGGAGCTTCGGATCAGCAAGGCCGGGGACCGGGTGCTGCGCTGCCTGCTGGTCAGCTGCGCCCACTACATCCTGGGGCCCTTCGGCGAGGACTGCGACCTGCGCCGCCAGGGCCTACAGCTGATGGAGCGCAAGGGGGGCGGCAAGAAGGCCAAGAAGGTGGCCGTGGTGGCGGTGGCCCGCAAGCTGGCGGTGCTCATGCATCACCTGTGGGCCACGGGCGAAGTGTACGAGCCGCTCCACAACGCTCAGCAGCAGAAAGCCGCCTGAGCCGCAGCCAAAGGAGGATTCCCCCCCTTCGGATATGACGGGATCCTGGATGAAAGATGAACCGATGCTGAGCGAAGACCCGAAAAACGGATGCCTTTTGCGGGCGACTGCGTTCTGTGACTTGGCCCTAGGCAGGGCTTGCCCCGCAAGGCCGCCGCAGAGATTGCAGCGCCCCTCGAGATCGCAACCCCACATGCACCGGGCCCTGACTGGGCCCTTTCAGAGTGCGCATGGAAGCGAGGCGACCGTCCCCGGGATCGCTCGGCA